>DASUHA010000142.1:0-28469 GCA_036273735.1 Steroidobacteraceae bacterium
GAATGCCCTGAAGACCACCCACAATCTTGCGGGGCTGACCTCCTCACCGAAGCTGAAGGATGCGATAGTGCAGCTCGATGCCGCCCTACGCGAGATCCACAGCACCACCGCCAAGGCCGGACCGCAGGTCACGGCCCTCACTACGAGTCTGCGCCGGGCGGCGTCCGACCTCGATGGCACGGCGAAGTCGGCGGACCGCCTCGTGAGCGGCACGGCGACCCAGAACGGACTCGGCAACACCGTGCAGGAGATCACCCAGGCCGCGCGCGCCGTGCGCTCGCTCGCCGACTACCTCGACCGGCACCCCGAGGCGCTGCTGCGGGGAAGAGCAGGAGATGCGCAATGACATACCGGCTCACTCTCGTGCTCGCTCTCGTGGCCCTGGCGGCCTGCGCGTCGAGCCCGCCCACGCGCTACCTCGCCCTTGACCCGGTCGCCCCTGCCGGCGGCCCCCGCACCGTCGCGGGTGAGCCGGTCAAGATCGATGCCGTGCACATCCCGCCGGCGCTCGATCGCAACTCGCTCGTGCGCGGCGAGAGCGACAACCAACTCAATATCTCATCCCAGGACCGTTGGGCCGGCGATCTCGGCGAGATGATCCGCCGGGTGTTGACCCAGAACCTGGCGAGCCGCCTGCCCTCCGGCATGGTGATCGCGCCCGAGTCGCCCGCCCCGCCGAGCGCCCGCGGCGTGGTCGTCGACATCCTGACGTTCCAGCCGCAGGGCGCCGGTGAGGTCGTGCTCGATGCCGACTGGACGCTGCTCGAAGGTACGCAGTCGAATCCCGTGCTGCGCCGCTCCGTACATCTCACCACCACAGGGGCTGCCTCGGCGCAGGGCGAGGCCGCCGCGATGAGCAGTCTCCTCGGGCAGCTTGCCGACGGCATGGCCGCGGACATCGGGACCGCATCGCATAGCCCATCCCACGGCGAGCCGCACTGACCGTCAACTAGCGCGCGAGGCGCCCGACCCAGCGGTAGAGGAGCCACACGACGAGGGCGAACGCCAAGCCGCCCAGCCAGATGGAGGCAGTCCCGAAATTCTCACCGACGAGTGCGATCGGTGCGGGATTGCCCGAGAAGCCGACCGCAAACGCGAAAATGACACCGAGGAGGCCTTCGCCCACGAGCAGCCCCGAGGCGAGGAGCACGCCGAGCTGCTGGGTAGCTTCGGGCTTCGGCCCCCGGGCCGCGCGCCGCTCGAACACGTAGCCGACGATGGAGCCCACCGTGATCATGAGCGTGCTCATTGTCGGCAGGTACATTCCGAGGCCGACGGCGAGCGGCGGCAACCGCGCGCCCTTCACCGAGCGACGCAGCACCTCATCGAAAGCGACACTGACCGCCCCGATGACGGCTCCAATTGCGAGCGCGCTCCAGTTGATGTTGTTTTGGATGACACCCTGCGCCAATGCAGAGATCAGGCCCGCCTGGGGAGCCGCGAGTGCGTGAGCCGGGTTGACGCCGGGCGCGCCGAGGAAGCCATAGGCATGGTTGACGACATCGAGTACGGGCGGAATGATGAGGGCGCCGGCAATGACGCCGACGATCAGGGCCCACTGTTGCTTTGCAGGTGTCGCATCGACGAGCTGCCCGGTCTTCAGGTCCTGCAGGTTGTTGTTGGCGATCGAGGCCACGGCGAAGACGATGGCGGTGACGAAGAGCGAGAACGCCACGAGCGCCTTGCCGGCGCTGACGGGCAGCGCCCCCTTCAGCGCAAAGACGAGCAGCAGCGCGCAAATGACCACCACCAGGATGCCGATGCCCGAGAGCGGGCTGTTGGATGAGCCGATGAGGCCGGCCATGTAGCCGCAGATCGCGGAGACCAGGAATCCCATGATCGCAACGAAGATCACGCCCGCGACGGTCAGCACCCAGGCCTGCGACCCGAGGCCGCTGGTCTTGCTGAAGTGCCAGAGGAGACCCGCCACCGGCACCAGGCAGACGAGCGATACCAGAGCCACGGTGCCGATAGGGATATCCTGCTCCGTCCGTGGGAGCGTATGCGCCTGCCCCGACTTGCGCACCCGCGAGGCGGCCATCGTGCTGGCAAGCCCGGCGAGGACCGGCTTCACCAGGGTGCCCAGCGTCCAAACGGCGGCAACACCGATGGCGCCGGCACCTACATACCTGACATAGTGACTCCAGGCGGCCTGCGCGACGTCCGCGGCCTCACCCGCGGCGGGGTGCAGTGCGGTGAAGTGCGGAACCCCCCATCCCCAGGAGATCGCCGCGCCCGCCAGCATGGCGAGCCCCACGGCCGGCCCGACGAGATGTCCGATCGCAAAGAGCGCAAACGACAGGTTGAAATCGAAGCCGGTGGCGCCGCCCCGGTCGCCCACTCGAAAATAACGTACCAGGTCGCTCGCAAAGACGCGCGTCTGCACGATGACGTAAAAGCCGGCTGAAACGACCGAGCCCCACACCAGAGCCTTGAGGCCGGCGTCCCCCGCCGCGACCTGCTCGTCCTCATCGTTGCAGTCACGGCCGGGACCGCACTTGAGCACTTCCGCACAGGCGATGCCTTCCGGATACGGCAGGTCCGATTGGGTGACCAGCGCGCGCCGCAGGGGGATGGTGTACATGACGCCGAGGATGCCGCCGGCGGCGCAAACCGTGAACGATACCCAGAACGGAAAGCCCGTCCACCACCCGACGATCACGAGCCCGGGAAGCACGAAGATGATGCTGGAGAGCGTACCGGCGGCCGAGGCCACGGTCTGCACGATGTTGTTCTCCTGCATCGTCGCGCCGCGGAAGCTGCGCAGGATGGCCATCGAGATGACGGCTGCGGGGATCGATGTAGAGAAGGTGATGCCGGCCTTGAGCCCGAAGTAGACGTTCGCTGCCGTAAAGAGCGCGGTGATGATCACCCCGATGACGAGGCCGCGCAGAGTGAATTCGCTGCCCAGCGCCGAGGCGCGGGCCGATACTGCCGTTTTCAAGATGTATTCTTCCGCATGACCCCCGATGCGGCTGCACCTTAACCCATTGCGCTGCAGCAGGGAACAGGCAGGGCGCAGCGTCCACCGGCATGAACCTGCGGCCGGTTTTCAGGGTCAAACGAGACCCGGCCCTCGAGCACACGAGGGAGGAAACCATGAGCAAGTCTGTCTGCCTTGCCGTGTTGGTCGCGCTCGGCGCAGCGACGCCCGCGCTCGCGCAGTACGGCGAAAACGATTCCACGTACTCCGGCTCGTCCTTCAGCGCTTTTCGCTACCGGCCATTTCACGTCCAGATCGAAGGTGGCCCAACCATCGCCGAGGACACCTTGCGGCGTGACCTCGATGAGGGCGTGAACATCGGCCTCGGAATCACATGGCAGCCCTTTTCCCACCTGCCACTCGCCATCCGCGCCGATGGGATGTACCAGCACTTCCATATCAAGCCGCCGCTCCTCGCCATGGCCGCCGGCGCCCTGGGCACCCCGGTGGACTGGGGACGCACGGAAATGTGGGGTGGAGACCTCGACGCGGAGCTCGACACGATGCTCAGCCCGCGTGTCCGGCTCTACTTTCTCGCGGGTGGCGGCTGGTACGACCGCCGCGACAGCTATTTCCAGCACGCCGTGGTCAACGGGATCCTGTGCGGCTTCTACTTCTGCTTCCGCGGACCGTTGGCCGTGAGCCTGAAGGTCGGCGAGGCGAGCACCGGTCTGAAATTCGAAGAGAACGCCGGCGCCGGCTTCGAGTTTGCCCTCGACCCGGGGACCTCGTTCTTCGTCGATGCGCGCTACATGCGTTTCGAGGAGAGTGGGCGACGCCAGGCATTCATCCCTGTCAGGATCGGGCTGCGCTTTTAGTGTAGCTGCGCAGACGCTTCAGGCTCGCTTGGGTGGCAGATGCTCCCCGCCGTGGGCGAGCGCGGGGTCGGCCGCATCCTGGCTGCCGTAGGTGCGAAACTTCTCCACGACGCGTTGCATCTCTCCCTCATCGAGCAGCGGCACATTGCCCAGGGCTCGGGCGGTACAATACTGGGCGGCCAGGCTTTCCACCTCTCCCGCCAGCTTCAGCGCCGCCGCGAGATCACTGCCGGTTGCGATCATGCCGTGGTGCCCGAGCAAGCAGGCTTTGCGTCCCTCGATGGCTGCAAGCACTGCGTCAGACAACTGCTGCGTGCCAAACGTGTGATAGGGAGTGCAGCGGATATCCGCGCCGCCGGCCACGGCTACCATGTAATGAAAGGGAGGGATGCCGCTGCCGGTGCAGGCGAGCGCCGTCGCAAATCTCGAGTGGGCGTGCACGATGGCACCGACCTCACTGTGCGCCGCCATGATGTCGCGGTGAAACCGCCACTCACTCGAAGGCTGACAGCGGCCGAACCAGCGACTGTCCAGGGTCACGAGCGGGACGTCGTCCGGCTGCAGGGTCTCATAGGCCATGCCGGTGGGACTGACGAAGAAGCTCGAGGAATCGCGGCGCAAGCTGACGTTCCCTGAAGTCCCGTACGTCAGCCCGAGACGCGTCAGCTCTCGGCAGGCAGTGATCACCGACGCACGAAGCCCCATTTCGGTTTGAGCATCTCGAGTCACGCCGTCTGCATCTCCGGATAGAGACTCAACAGACCCTCCTGGCTCGCCGCGCAGACACCGCGCTCGGTGATGATGCCGGTGACGAGTCGCGCCGGAGTTACATCGAAGGCCAGATTGAGAGCCATGCTCCCTTCAGGCACGACCCTCACGCTGCCGATCTCGCCTGCAGCCGTACGGCCAATCACCTCCGTCACCTCTGCCGGCGAGCGCTCTTCGATCTCGATGCCGTCTGCGCTCTCGAGACTCCAGTCGATGGTACTGACGGGCAACGCTGCATAGAACGGGACATCGTTGTCTTTCGCCGCCAGTGCCTTGAGGTAGGTGCCGATCTTGTTGCAGATATCGCCACAGGCCGTCGCTCGGTCGCTGCCGACGATAACCATGTCGACCGCACCTCGCTGCATGAGATGGCCGCCGAGATTGTCGGCGATCACGGTGTGCGCGATGCCATGCGCTCCGAGCTCATACGCCGTGAGGGCCGCACCCTGATTGCGGGGCCGCGTCTCATCGACCCACACGTGCACGGGGATCCCGGCTTCGTGCGCCATGTAGATGGGTGCGAGCGCCGTACCCCAATCCACGCAGGCCAGCCATCCTGCATTGCAATGCGTCAGGATGTTGACGCGGCGCCCGGTCAGCTTCGCGAGCAGTCGAATCATCACCAGGCCGTGAGTGCCGATGGCGCGGCACTGCTCAACGTCTGCCTCACAGATGTTCCCGGCTTCACGCCATGCCGCCTCGAAGCGCTGACCGGGCTCCAGTTCCGCAATCGCGCCGCGCACGCGCGCCAACGACCAGGCCAGGTTGACAGCAGTCGGGCGGGTCGCACGCAGGATTTCCGCAGCTTCCTCGATGCGCCGATCCGAGGCATCCACTCGCAGTGCGAGCGCAAGCCCGTACGCTGCAGTCGCGCCGATGAGGGGCGCGCCGCGCACCACCATCGTCTTGATGGCGTACGCCGCATCCTCGAGCGTCGCCAAATCCCGAGTGACGAGCTCGAACGGCAGCCGCGACTGGTCGATCACCCGAACGGCCCCGGACTCGTGCGGCCAGATCGTGCGGTAAGGAACGCCTGCAATCTTCATGGTCCCGGGATAGTAAAGCGCCGGCATGACAGATGTCATTCCGTACTGGTGACGAGCGGCACTGGGAGGGCATGCGCACCTAGGCGATGCTGCCGCCGCCGCCCAAAGATCCGCGCCGCGGCACAGGAGACGAGACATGTCGACGATACTCAGCACTCCCCTCGCCGTGCCGCCGACTCAGGTCGCGCCGGCGGGTACCCTGGACTCGCGGCCCGCAGCCGAAAGCTCAGTCGCGACTCTCGAGTCGGTCGTGAAGCGCTACGGCAATACCGAGGCGCTGCGCGGTTACGACATGACGCTGCGGCGCGGCGAAATAGTCGCACTGTTGGGCCCCAACGGCGCCGGCAAGACGACTGCGGTACGCCTCCTGCTCGGACTGATCTCACCGGACGAGGGGCGCGTCCGTGTACTCGGGCGCGATCCGCGCTCGGCTGACGCGCGCAGGCGCCTCGGGGCGATGCTCCAGGTCGCCCGCGTGCCGGAGACGTTGCTCGTGCGTGAGCACATCGCACTCTTTCGAAGCTACTACCCGCGTCCTCTGCCCGCGGCCGAAGTCATGCGCAGCGCCGGCCTCGAGGGTATCGAGAACCGGAAATTCGGCGACCTGTCGGGCGGCCAGAGGCAGCGGGTCCTGTTTGGACTCGCGCTCTGCGGTGATCCGGACCTCGTGCTTCTGGACGAGCCTACGATCGGGATGGACCTGCAATCGCGCCGCCGCCTCTGGGATGCGGTACGCGCACTGGCCGCCGGCGGCAGGTCGGTACTGCTCACGACCCACTATCTGGAAGAGGCCGACGCGCTCGCCGACCGTGTCATCGTCATCGACAAGGGTCGGGCCATTCGCGAAGGCACGCCGAGTGAGATCAAGCACGGTGTATCGGGCCGGCGTATCCGCTGTGTGACCCGCCTCACCCCCGATCATGTCCGCGCTCTACCATCCGTCATGTCCCTCGAGACCGACCGGGATGCCCTCGTCATCTACGCCGAGCATCCCGAGAATGTCGTGCGCCGGCTGTTGCTCGAGGACGACTCCCTGCACGGGCTCGAAGTCTCCGCCGCGCCGCTCGAGGACGCCTTCCTGGCGCTCACCGGCGGCAACGACCCCAGCGACTGATCCGACATGTCGAGTCCGATCGCAGAACCCACATTGGAGTATTCACCATGAGTGCCAACACGCTGGCCATTCCCCCGGCAGCCGCCGCCGATGCCCTCCTCCCGCTGCGCATTCTCTTCAAGGAAACGCAGTACGAGCTCGCCCGCCTGCTGCGCTCCCGCGCTTACTCGCTGTCCATCATCGGCTTTCCCGTCATGTTCTACCTGATCTTCGGCATGGCCTACCGGGGGACGCCCGCGGCGCTCTATCTCATCGCCGGCTACACCTGCATGGGTGTCGTATCGTCGTGCCTGTTCGGGATAGGGCTCGTGCTCGCGATGGAGCGCGCGCAGGGCTGGCTCGACCTGAAACGGGCGAGCCCGATGCCGCGCTTCGCCTACATCGGTGCGAAAGTGGTGAGTTGCGCGGCGTTCGCCCTGATCATCGCCAGCGTGCTTATTCTTCTAGGCAACGCGGTCGGTGGCATCACCGTCACGGCCACTGAGGCCGCCTCGCTCGCAGGTCTCGCGATCGTCGGCTCGATTCCCTTCGCCGCCATGGGTTTCTTCGTCGCCTACCTCGTGCCGCCGAACGCTGGCCCCGGGATCATTAACCTCATCTACCTGCCGCTCTCGTTTGCGTCCGGCTTCTGGATGCCGGTGAGCAGGCTGCCGCATTGGCTGCAGGCGGTTGCGCCCGTGCTGCCGAGCTATCACCTGGCCCAGATCGCCCTCGTCTGCGTGAGACTCGCGCCGGCCCATGGGATGGGGTTGCATTGGACGGTCCTCGGCGGCTTCACCTTGTTGATGCTCGCCGCGGCGTG
This sequence comes from Steroidobacteraceae bacterium, assembly GCA_036273735.1. Lineage (GTDB taxonomy): Bacteria > Pseudomonadota > Gammaproteobacteria > Steroidobacterales > Steroidobacteraceae > 13-2-20CM-66-19. Next base: position 7,532 of record DASUHA010000142.1, read on the forward strand.
GATTACCTTCCTGCGCAACGAGGAGACCTGATGATCGACTCTGCCCGCCACCTGGGATTGACCCTGCCCGAGAAAACCGGCAGGTGGCGGGCCTGGAACCTCATCTGGCTCATCTATTCCGTCTTCTTCATCATCGAGCCGCTGCAGAGCGGATCGCGACGCCAGTGGCTCGTTCTCGCAGGTGTCTACACCTGCTTCCTCGCTATCTACGTGGCACTGATCTTCACGCGCGACACCCGCGTGCGCCGGCTCATGCTGTTGGCCATGGCCCTTCTCGGCGCCGCCTACTATCCGATGAATCCCAGTGCCGGCGCCACCGTATTCATCTACGTCGCCAGCCTCACGCCATATGCGACCGGTTCTTTCTCCCTTGCCGTCGGGACGATCATTGCCTCTACGCTCGCTTCCGCCGCGGAAGGATTCCTCCTCCATCGGAATGCCTGGGAATGGGGGAGTCTCTCGTTCCTCGCCGCCTGCATCGGCACGGGCAATCTCATCCAGGCGCTGCGCAGCGGCGCCACCGAGCGCCTGCTGCGGGCGCAGGAGGAGATCGAGCACCTCGCCAAGGTCGCCGAGCGTGAGCGCATCGCACGGGACCTGCACGATGTTCTCGGCCACACCCTTTCGGTCGTCGTGCTCAAATCGGAGCTGGCCGGCAAGCTGATCGGCAGCGATGCGGCGGGTGCGCGGCGGGAAATCGGCGAGGTCGAGCAGATTGCCCGCCAGGCGCTGAGTGAGGTGCGCGAAGCGATCCGCGGATACCGGGCCGAAGGGATCGCCGCGGAAATCGCCCGCGCCCGCCGGGTGTTGGATGCAGCGGGTGTGAGGCTCGACTGGAAGGCGCAGAGCCTGCGCCTCGAGCCCGCGCACGAGTCGGCGCTCTCGCTGGTGTTGCGTGAAGCGGTCACCAACATCCTGCGGCACGCGGGCGCGACGCGCTGCTGGCTCGAGTTGGCGGCGGACGGCGGCGGTACGCATCTGTCGGTTCGGGATGACGGCAGGGGCAGCGTCGAGCGCGAAGGCAATGGAATTCGCGGGATGCGCGAGCGTATCGAGGCCGTGGGAGGGCGACTCGAAATCGACTCCCGCCAGGGCACGCGGCTCACCGTCGCCATTCCCGCGCGGGCGGGGGCCTGAAATGAGCAAGATCCAGGTCGCTATCGCGGAAGATCAGGCCATGGTGCTGGGCGCGCTCGCTGCCTTGCTCGAGACGGAAACTGACATCGCCGTCTGCGTGCGCGCCACCAACGGTCGTGCCGCTCTCGCAGGTCTCGCCGCGCACGAGACAGACGTCCTGGTCACCGACATCGAGATGCCCGAGATGACGGGCCTGACCCTGGCCGCCGAGGTACGGGACCGCTGCCCCGAGGTTCGGGTCATCATCCTGACGACATTCGCGCGCCCCGGCTATCTGCGGCGGGCGCTCGATGCCGGCGCGAAGGGCTACCTGCTCAAGGATCGCCCCTCGGCGGAGCTTGCGGATGCCGTGCGCCGGGTGCATCGCGGCGAGCGGGTCATCGATCCCGAGCTCGCCACCGAGGCCTGGAGCAGCGAGCCCGACCCGCTCACCGAGCGCGAGCGGCAGATCCTCTGGCGGGCGGGCGAAGGCCGATCGAGCGCCGACATTGCCGCGGAGCTGCATCTCTCCGAAGGCACCGTGCGCAACTACCTCTCCGAAGCCATCAGCAAGCTGGGAGCGGCCAATCGCATCGAGGCCGCCCGCCTGGCGCGCGCCAAGGGGTGGCTATAGGCGATCAGTTGCCAGCCGCCGGCTCGAAATCCGCGGCGATCCGCGCGCGGATCTTCTCGCGCAGGTCATCGCTGACGCTCGTCTGCGCGAGCAGCGTCAGCAGCTGCTCCTTCGAAAGGATTCCGCGCCGGGCCAGCTCGCGCGTGAATATCAGGTCTTTCTCGCGGAAGGCGGCGTACTTGGCGATGGCCAGATCGTGTGGCTCGAGGCAGAGGCCACTGACGCCGTCGGTGTCTCCTGGCGGGAGCTTCACCAGTCGGCCCCTCCATCCCTTGGGAAGAGTCGCAGTACTGGTGTCAACGGCGTCAGCGTAATACCCATACGTCTCGTGGAACTGCGAGTCGAGACCGATGACATTCAGCCATTCGGTGCGGTCGATTCGGTCGGAGGCGATCAGATCCACTTCGAATGAGGTCAGTATCTCGTCGGCGAGGTCGGGGTGCCTGCCGTGCAGCGCTTGACTGCCGACAATGATGAAGCGCCTTTCTCCGGTAATGCGACCGGCCGCGCGCAACACGTGGTCAACCTGCTGCTTTTTCATTGAGCCTCCTGACCTCCTCTTTCGGAAGCAGCCCGACGAATGGCGCGGATTGCCGCAATCTGACGGCCTCCTCGTCACGCCCCAACATCACTGCATAGAGCTGGCCGTCGTCGTCGCCCGAGGCTATGCCACGCCACTCCTCGTATGCACTGCCCCAGACTCCGCGTTCTTTCCAGCGGTAAAGGTTCGCCAGGATTTGTGCGCGAATCTGACGCGGCGTATGGCGTTGCACCACGGCCAGCGCAATGGAGCGCCGCAACTCGTCCAGCTCGCGGTGCGAGAAGCCGCCGCGCACCGGCGGGCGAATGCCCTGCTCGGTGAGTTCGAGCTCATCGCCCTGCCCGATTCCCCAGGCTTCGACCGTCGCCTTCGGGAGCAGGACACCGAGGGAATTGCCCACGCGACGCACTCGGATCTTCATAGAGCGGTAGTTATAACAAGTTATTACGTCTCATGCAAGCGCTTCGGCCGCCGCGCGGGATTAACAGTATTTAATCATTCGTCCACCGAGGCTCAATGGGGCCCGAGCCATCATCTCGCGCTGGTCTCAATCCGGAGGCGTGGATGACTCGTGGGGCGATGCAGTGGCGGGGAGCCGTCGCGACGGCGGCGCTCAGCCTGGGCGGCTGCAGCCTCGGGCCTGCGTACCATCGCCCGAGCATCGCGGCTCCGGCGTCGTGGAATACCCCGCAGGCGGCCACCCTGCCCCAAGGCTGGCCTTCGACGGACTGGTGGGACGGATTTCATTCCGCGGAGCTGACCCGCCTGATGACCACGGGTCGAGTGGCAAACGATGACCTCGCCGCTGCGATCGCGCGCGTGCGTCAGGCGGACGCTCAGGTCCGCATCAGCAGCGCACCACTCCTGCCGTCACTTCAGGCGAACGGTAGCGGATCCCGCCAGCGCCAGCTCAGCCCGGCGACCGACAGCTCGCAGCTCTTCAATGAGTTCGCTGCAGGATTGAGTGCCACCTACGAGCTCGACTTCTGGGGGGAGAACCGGGCCATCCGTTCCGCGGCTCTTGCGAGCGCAACGGCCAGTCGCTACGACCGCGAAACCGTCGAGCTCAGCGTCATGGCGAGCATCGCGGACACCTACTTCTCGGTTCTCGAGCTGCGCGACCGCCTGCGCATCGCGCACCGGAATCTCGCGAGCGCCGAGCAGATCCTCCAGGGCTTCGAGACGGATGAGACCGTCGGCACCTCGACTGCCCTCGATGTCGCCCAGCAGGCGACCGTGGTCGCAACGGTCGCCGCCACGATCCCGCCGCTCGAGCAGCAGGAGCGCCAGCAGATCGACGCGCTGGCCATATTGCTCGGCATGACGCCACAGTCGCTCGAGATCGCAGCCCACTCCCTCGCGGGCATCCTCTCGCCGCCGGTGGTCGCAGGAGTGCCCTCACAACTGCTGGCCCGGCGCCCGGATGTCGCGAGCGCGGAAGCGCAGCTCATCGCCGCCAACGCCGACATTCGCGCCGCCAGGGCCGCCTTCTTTCCAACGATCCAGCTCACCGTGAGCGGCGGCTTCGAGAGCCCCGCCCTCTCGAGCCTGCTCGAGCCGGGCAGCCGCATCTACTCGCTCTCCGGCGGCCTCACCCAGCCCATTTTTCACGGCGGTGCGCTGCTCGGGCAGTATCGCTTCAACGAGGCGCGCTACGAGGAGTTGCTCGCCGACTATCACAAGTCGGTCATTTCTGCATTCGGCAACGTCGAGGATGCGCTCAGCGGGGTGAGTGCGACGGGCGAGCAGCTGGCGCGGGAGCAGAACGCCGCCGCGAAGGCGCGCAGCGCCTACGAGCTCGCGCAGGATCAGTTCCACGCCGGCACAATCAACATCCTGACGGTCCTCAATACGGAGACCGCGCTCTTCACGGCCGAGGATGCGCTCGCCCAGACACAACTGGCGCATCTTCAGGCCGTAATCGGTCTCTTCAACGCATTGGGCGGCGGCTGGCGCGCATGAGTGCGCCCTGCGCCCGGTGGGCTCTTTCGAGGCAACACTTGTGAAAATCGCGATTCGAATGGGTCGGACCCGGCTCGTCATGGCGGCCGCCGGGCTCGTGGCGCTCGCACTCTTCGCATGGCTCATCGCCCCGGCGGGATCGAGCTCGGCCCGATCGGAGCGGGATGCAACTCCCGCCGCGGTTCAGGTGGAAGCCGCGCGGGTCACGCGGCAGAACGTGCCCGTCTATCTCGATGGGCTCGGCACGATACAGGCGTTCTACACCGTGAAGGTGACTGCGCGGGTGGACGGTGAGCTCACCAAGGTGGCCTTCACCGAGGGCCAGCAGGTCAAGCGCGGCCAACTCCTGGCGCAGATCGATCCGCGCCCGTTTCAGGCCGCGCTCGATCAGGCCCGTGCCACGCTCGCGAAGGACGAAGCGCAGCTCGGCGATGCACGCAATGTCCTCGCGCGCTACGTCATCCTCGAGCCGAAGAGACTCGCGAGCCTGCAGACCGTCGATACCCAGCGCGCGCTCGTCGCCCAGCTCAAAGCCCAGACCGAGGCGGACGAGGCCGCGATCGAGAATGCCTCGACACAACTCAGCTACGCCCGCATCACCGCGCCGATCGATGGCCGCACGGGCATGCGCCTCGTCGATCCAGGCAACATCGTGCACTCGACCGACACGGGTGGCATCGTCGTGCTGACACAGCTTCAGCCCATTACGGCGATCTTCACGCTGCCCGAGGATACGCTCGGGGCCGTCGCCGATGCGATGTCGCACGGTCAGGTCGGCGTCGATGCGGTATCCCGCGATGAGGACGGCAAGCCGCTCGACCGCGGCACGGTGCAGCTGATCGACAATCAGATCGATCAGACGACGGGCACGATCCGCCTCAAGGCCGTCTTCCCCAATCCGAAGCTCGCACTCTGGCCGGGACAGTTCGTCAACCTGCGCCTGCTCGTGCGTACGGACGCCAACGCGCTCACCATACCGGCCGCTGCCCTGCAGCGCGGGCCGCAGGGCACTTTCGTGTATTTGGTGCAGCCCGATTCGACCGTCACGGCGCAGCCGATCACCGTCGCCAACAACAGCGAGACGATCGCGATCGTTACCCAGGGGCTCGAGGCAGGGCAGCAGGTCGTCACGAGCAATGCCTTTCGGCTGCAGCCCGGTGCGCGCGTGCGGGTCCTGACTCCCGAGCACGCACCCGGCGCCGCTGTGAGCGCCGCGCCGCCGCAGGTCCGAGGACATCAGGCCTCATGAGCATCTCGACTCCCTTCATCCGCCGGCCGATCGCCACTTCGCTCCTCATGGCGGGCATCCTCCTCATCGGCCTGGTGGCTTTTCCGCTGCTGCCCGTCGCGCCGCTACCGCAGGTCGATTTCCCGACCATTCTGGTGAGCGCCAACCTTCCCGGCGCGAGCCCCGAGACCATGGCCTCCGCGGTGGCAACACCGCTCGAGTACCAGTTCATGGACATCCCTGGCGTCTCGCAGCTCACCTCGCAGAGCGTGCTCGGCTCGACGCAGATCACCGTACAGTTCGATCTCAACCGCGATATCGACGCCGCTGCGCAGGACATCCAGGCCGCGATCGATGCCGCCGCCGGCCAGTTGCCGAAGGATCTGCCGAGCCCGCCCTCCTATCGCAAGATCAATCCGGCCGACTCCCCGATCCTCATCTATGCGGTTCACTCGGACACCCTGCCGCTCACGACCGTGGATGACTTCGCGGAGAACATCCTCGTCCAGCAGATATCGCGGGTCTCTGGCGTGGGACAGGTCTCGCTCGGCGGCCAGCAGAAGCCGGCGGTGCGCGTCCAGGTCGACCCCGCCAAGATGGCCAATATGGGGGTGCAGCTCACCGACGTTCAGAGCGTAATCCAGTCTGCGACCGTGGACGCCGCCAAGGGTGCCATCAACGGCACGTTGCATACCTTTGCCATCTACGACAACGATCAGCTCGTCAGCGCAAAGCCCTGGAACGATGTCGTGGTCGCCTATCGCAATGGTGCCCCCGTCCGCATCAAGGACATCGGCCAGGCAGTTGCGGGACCCGAGAATCTGCAGGCCGCCGCCTACCAGAACGGCAAGCCCGGCGTGCTGCTGATGATCTTCAAGCAGCCGGGCGCCAATGTCATCGATACGGCAAAGCGCGTCGAGGCGGTATTGCCGCACGCGATGGCGTCGCTCCCACCTGCCATCAAGCTGGACAAGATCAACGATCGCACGGTAACCATCAATGCATCGGTGCACGACGTGGAATACACGTTGATGGTGACCATCTCGCTCGTCGTGCTCGTGATCTTTCTCTTCCTGCGCAACGTGTGGGCAACCATCATTCCCGGCATCACGGTGCCGCTTGCCCTGTTCGGCACGTGCGCCGTGATGTACGTGCTCGGATACAGTCTCGACAACCTCTCGCTGATGGCACTCACGATTGCCGTCGGATTCGTCGTCGACGATGCCATCGTCATGCTCGAGAACATCTATCGGCACATCGAGGCGGGGATGTCGCCGCTCGAGGCAGCGTTGAAGGGAGCCGGGGAGATCGGCTTCACGATCATGTCGATCAGCCTCTCGCTCATCGCCGTGTTCATCCCGCTGCTGCTCATGAGCGGAATCGTCGGGCGCCTGTTCCGCGAGTTTGCGATCACAGTGACCCTCACGATCGTGGTGTCCGCCTTCGTCTCGCTCACCCTGTCGCCGATGATGTGCGCCCTCTTTCTGCGCGACGAGCGCCACATCCGGCATGGCCGCCTCTACGAGGCCAGTGAGCGGGTCTTCCAGAGGGCGTTGAGGCTCTACGAGCGTGGACTCGATTTTGTGCTGCGCCATCAGAGCCAAACGCTGATGGTTTTCTTCGGGACCGTGGTGCTCGCCGGCGCTCTCTACGTCGTCGAGCCAAAGGGGTTCTTCCCGCAGGAGGACACCAGCCTCATCAAGGGTCTCACCGACGGCTCCCAGGACATCTCCTTCGCCGAGATGAACAAGCGGGTGCAGCAGCTCCTCGCCGTGATCTCGAAGGACCCGGACGTTGCCGCCTCGATGGTCTTCCTGGGGGGCGGCCACCCGCTCAACAACGCATTCACCGAGCTCAGCCTGAAGCCGCGCAATCAGCGCAAGTCGAGCGCCGATCAGATCATCCGGCGGCTGCGCAAGGAGATCGCCAACGTACCGGGCGCGACGGTCTATTTCCAGTCGGCCCAGGACGTGAACGTCGGCGGCCGCACGTCCCGCACACAGTATCAGTACACGTTGCAGGATGCGGATCTCAACGAGCTGAGCGAATGGGCCCCGAAGATGCTCGAGGCAATGAGGAAGCTCCCGCAGCTCGCCGACGTTGCCTCCGATCAGCAGACCAACAGTACGCAGCTCAAGGTCGATATCGACCGCGACCAGGCTGCGCGCTTCGGCATTCCGATCTCACTGATTGATCAGACGTTGTACGACGCGTTCGGGCAGGCTCAGGTGGCCCAGTATTTCACCCAGCTCAACGCCTACCACGTCATCCTGGAGGTTCCCCCGAAGCTGCAGCAGGACCCGAATACGCTCCACGAGCTCTACATCCGCTCGCCGCTCACCGGGCAGATGGTGCCGCTCTCGACGATGGTGAAGTTCGATACGCACCATGGCTCGGTGCTCTCGATCAATCACCAGAACCAGTTTCCGTGCGTGACCCTGTCGTTCAATCTCGCCCCGGGCGCCTCGCTCGGTCAGGCGGTGACCGCCATCCAAAAGGCGTCCGACGCGCTGCACATGCCCGGCGCGATCACGGCCACCTTCCAGGGCACGGCGCAGGCCTTCCAGGCCTCCCTCGCGAGCGAGCCCTATCTCATCCTCGCGGCCATCGTGGTCGTGTACATTATTCTCGGCATGTTGTACGAGAGCTACATCCACCCGCTCACGATTCTCTCGACGCTGCCGTCGGCGGGAGTCGGGGCACTGCTCATGCTGATGGCCTTCCACTTCGACCTGTCGATCATCGCCCTCGTCGGCATCATCCTGCTCATCGGCATCGTGAAGAAGAACGGCATCATGATGGTGGACTTCGCGATCCAGGCTGAGCGCGAGGAGCATCTGTCGCCGCGCGACTCGATCCGCAAGGCCTGCCTGCTGCGCTTCCGGCCGATCATGATGACGACCATGTCGGCCCTCCTCGGCGCATTGCCGCTGATGCTCGGGCGCGGGACCGGCTCGGAGCTGCGCCAGCCGCTCGGCTACACCATGGTGGGGGGCCTGCTTCTCAGCCAGACGCTGACGCTCTTCACGACTCCGGTGATCTATCTCTATCTCGATCGGCTCAATGAGCGTTTGACGGCCTGGTGGCATGGCCACCATCATGAGGAAGCCCCGGGCACCCGCGCGGCCGTCGAGTCACAGTCATGAAGATCCTCGTCGTCGAGGACAATGAGCGGATGGCGAGATTCGTCACCAAGGGGCTGAAGGAGGCCGGCCACACCACCGATCACGCCGAGAACGGCCGCGACGGCCTCTTCCTCGCAGTCAGCGAGCCGTACGACGTCATCATCATGGACCGCATGCTCCCGGGCAACATCGACGGGCTCACCATCATCGATGCGCTGCGCAAGGCGGACAATCACACCCCCATCCTCATCCTGAGCGCACTAGGCGATGTGGATGAGCGGATCAAGGGTCTGCGCGCGGGCGGCGATGACTACCTCGCCAAGCCGTTCGCATTCGGCGAGCTGCTCGCGCGCATCGACGTGCTCAGCCGGCGCCGGCGGCAGGATGCCACGCAGACCGCGCTCGAAGTGGGAGATCTGCGCATCGACCTGCTCGCCCGCAAGGTCTGGCGCGGCACGCGCGCCATCCAACTGCAGCCGCGGGAGTTTCAGCTCCTCGAGTATCTCGTGCGCCACGCCGGACAGGTGGTCACCCGGACCATGCTGCTCGAGAACGTGTGGGACTATCACTTCGACCCGGAGACCAATGTCGTCGACGTGCACATCAGCAAGCTCAGGCAGAAGATCGATGCGGACGAGGAGCGACAGCTCCTGCGAACGGTCCGCAATGCCGGCTACATGATCAGCGCCGAGCCGCCACCGGTCACATGACCCGCGTCATCCGCTCCTCTGCCGTCACGCTCGCCACCGGGTATGTCCTGCTGGCGTTCACGGCGCTCGTCCTCTTCGCCGCGCCGCTCCTCTACGCGTGGCAGGAGACCATCAAGGACTTCCGCTTCGAGATCCTGCAGGAGGACTCCCAACGGCTCGCGCACGTCTTTGATCTGCGCGGTCCGGCGGGGCTCAAGGCCTTCATCGACGAGCGGGTCGGGATGCAGATCGCCGGGGAGCGGATGCTCTTGCTCTCCGATGCCGCCGGCCGCCCGCTCGCCGGCAACCTGCCCGCCTGGCCGCAGAGCATCCCCGCGCACGCCGGCAGCTACACGCTCCCTGTCACGCTCGACGGGCGGCACTCGATGGTCGCGATGGTGCTGGCGACATTGCCGGGCGGCTACCGTTTGCTGGTCGGCCGCGACGTCGACCGGTTCGCGCCCATCGAGCGGCGCTTCTGGTACGGCCTCGCCGGCGCAGTGGCGGTTCTAACCGTCGCCGGGCTCATCGGCGCCCTCCTCATCCGCCGTGCGCTGCTCGCACGCATTCAGAGCACCCAACAGACCGTGGCCGCCATCATGCGCGGCGATCTCAGCCATCGGCTCGAGGTTCGCTCGAGCGGCGATGAGCTCGATACGCTCGCGCAAACGATCAACCGGCTGCTCGAGCAGATCGAGCAGCTCGTGCACGGTATCGCCAACGTCTCCAACTCGATCGCACACGACCTGCGCACGCCGCTTGCCGAGCTGCGCTCACGGCTCGAGGAGCTTGCTCTCACACGGCCGCCGGTGGAGGAGACCTTCGCCGAGATCGACGCCGCCGTAGCGGACGTGGACGGGGTGATCCGCATCTTCAATGCCCTGCTGCGCCTCGCCGAGATCGATGCCGGCCTGCGTCGCTCCAACTTCGTGGAGACCGATCTCGGCGAGCTCGTCGCCAAGGCGGTGGAGTTCTATCTCCCGGCCGCCGAGCTCAAAGGTCTCAGCCTCACGTTGCGCGATGCCGGCCCGACGGGCGCGCGTTGCGACCCCGTGCTCCTCGCCCAGGCAATTAACAACCTCATCGACAACTCCCTCAAGTTCGTGGCTCCCGGAGGCCACGTCGAGCTCGAGGTCGAGCGCCTGGCCCAGGGTCTCGTCGCGGTCACCGTCGCTGACGATGGTCCCGGCATTCCGGAGGGCGACCGCCCGAAAGCGGCCCAGCGCTTCTTCCGCGGCGATGCCAGCCGCGGCACGCCCGGGGTCGGACTCGGCCTCAGCCTGGTCGAAGCCATCGCCAGACTTCACGGCGGCTCGCTCGAGCTCGCCGACAACCATCCGGGCCTCATCGCCCGGATGATCATCGAGCGTGGTACCGCGGCGGTCGCCGGGGACCCCGGGCACCCGCGGATCAATCCGGACCGACCGCGGCGCGATGCCGAGGTCACTGCCTGAGCATGCGCCGACTGCCCGGAAACCGGATGCAGTGCCCCGGATGCGCTCAGTAGTGGAACCGGTAACGGAGCTGCGCATAGATCTGGAACGGAGCGTTCCAGTGCACGCCGCCGAACGTCAGGCTGTTGTCGGTGAGCAGATGGCGGTTGGTGACGTTGAGCGCCGTGATGGAGAACGTCAGGTCGCGCGTGAGCATCCGGCCCACGGCGAGGTCGAGCTCGGCATGGCTCGGCAGGTGGCTCGGCGGCGCATCGCCGTTGGCGAAGCCTGACCCATAATAGAGATTCGCCGAGGCGTAGAAGTGCCCGGGCAGATCGGTGTCGATGCCGGCATTGAGGGTGTTGCGCTGGTCGTGATCGAGAGCGAAATAGCCCGAGCGGGGCTCGAAATCGGTGAGCCCGCCGGTGATGCCGCCGAAGCCGTCGGCCGTCTGGTTGGAGAAGGCGAGGTGCAATCGCGTGTCGCGCCAGAACGTCGGCGAGCGCACCGACAGCTCATAGGCCTTGATCCGCGCCCCCTCGATGGTGAGCGGGAAGAAGACGTTGGAGTTGCCGATGGCATCGTGGTCGAAGAAGTTCTTCGCTTGATTGACGAAGTAGTCCGCCTCGAGACTCCAGCCCTTGATCGGAATCCGCAGGCCGAACCGCCGCTCCCGGTCGCGCTCACCGTGGAGCGGCAGAAAGCCGGTATCACTGCTGCTCGCGAACGGGATCAGCGGCCCAGAGAGTGTCTCGAGCGGCGGCGCCTGGTAGTACTTGCCCCAGAAGGCGGTCAGCACCCAGTTCAGGCGCGGCAGGATGACGGCGAGCCCGAGCCGCGGGTCCGTCGCATTCTCGGTCACGTTGCCGCGGAAGCGGGTCTGGCGCACGCCGGCCGAGAGCGACAGCCAGTGGGCCGGTTGAAACGTATCCTGCAGATAGGCCGCTGCGAGGCCTCCGTCAGGATGGATGGCTTCGGCGATCGGCGGCGGCGGTGAAGCGGTCCCGTCATTGAACGCCAGGTGGAAGTCCTCACGGTCCTGCTGCGCAAAGCCAAACACGCCGACATCGAGGTGGTTGCGGCTGAAGGTGAGGCGCAGATCCTCCTGCGCGCCCTCATAGACGGAAGAGCGCCGGTCGGTCGTGCTGATCGGGCTGTCGGCGGGGCCGCCGTCGTAATTCGCCCGGTTGCAGTGATAGAGCAGCGAGCTCGTGAGCACGGCCTCACTCGGGAAGGTGTGCACCCACGAGAGCACCGCAAAGGTATCCGCCTCGCGCTGCACGTCATCCAATGCTTCTCCCGGCGCGTTCGGCACCTCATACTCGTCAGCGCGCGACTGGGCGACCAGGCGGATCTCGTTCGCATCGCTCGGCTGATAGATGAGATTGGTGAAGCCACCGTAGCCCTGCTGGGTGTCATGAATCACCCGGGAGACCGGAGTCTCGACTCCGAGGTCGCTGCGGTTGCCATTGATGCTCGCGTAGTAAGCGAACTTACCCGTATGGCTGCCGACACCCAGATAGTCGTTTGTCTCGAAAAAATTGCCGGCGCTGACATCGAGTGCGCCCTCATTCTCGAGACCAAAGCCGCTCTTCGGGATCACGTTGAAGATGCCGTAGGTGCGATCGCCCTCGTCGGCCTGATAGCTTCCGCCCTCGGCGCCGAGCACCTCGATGTCCTTGGGATCGATCTGCGGGCCCAGGTTGCTGCCGATGTTGGTGTTCGGGATCTCGACGCCATCGACGAGCCAGGCCGTCTGATGTCCGCCGCGCACGTGCAGCTGGTCGTGCACCACGTAGGCGCCGGGCACGTAGTCGGTGATCATGGCGAGGCTGTTGGTGCGATCCGCTCCGGGCGTGCCGCGGATGTCATCCTGGCTCACCAGGGTGATCGGCGTTATCGAGGTCACGATCTGGGGCGCCTCGGCGGCGGCGCTCACCGTGACTTCGGCGAGCCTCGTGCTGCGCACCAGCAGGATGTGCGGGCTCGGAAAATATCCGGACTCGACGGTGACCGGCTGCGTCGAGGTGATGAACCCCTGGCGCAACACCGAGAGCCGGTAGGTACCGAGCTCCACGTTCGCAAAGTTGAAGCGGCCCTGGGCATCGGTTCTCGTCATGAGCACGGCATCGGAGGCAGTCGACTCCAGGCGCACGCACGCTCCGGGGACGGCCTTGGACTGCGCGTCCGCAACCGTCCCGCTGACACTGCCGAACGCTGCAGCCCGGCTGCGCACGGGCACGAATAGGAGGAGCGCGGCGATGAGCGCGAGCCCGATCGCGCCGATGCGCCGTGATGACATCGATGTCGACGTGCGAGCCCGTCTGATGGGGCGACGCGCCGCCCGCACGCTGCCAGTCGAGTCTCCTGCCAATTACATTCTCCCGCGGGTCGTGAGGACCCCGATCGCAGGGTTGGAAGAGCCGGATAGGTTGAAGCTCGCCTGCAGCGCATGCGCAGGCGGGTCCGGGGGCAGCCCCGGACCGAAGTACGGCTCAGCGTTGAGTCGCGATCAGGCGGCGGCAGGCGGAGCGCGGGCCTGGGGAACGTGGACGAGACGGATGCCGGCGGGCACGGCGACGCGCGGGAGAGCGACGCCGAGACTCGCAATGAGAAGGGCGAGTACTGAGAGAAGGAGCAGCGCGGGCGGCGCCGAGCTGAGCCCTGTAGTGAACGCGCAGAAGCCATCATCCATGACTCCATGCCCGCGGTGATGCGGTTGCGGCCCGGGCATGCCCATGCCGTCCTGCATCGTCTTCTCCTGGGGCAGCAGCGCGAGCGGCAAGCCGCCCGGACAGATCATCAGCGATAGCGTCCCATCCGCTGCCGGCATGAAGCCGATCGGGATGAGCGCACGCAGCGCAAACGCCAGCAGGACGAGGGTCAGCAGCCGAGTACGGCTCTTGCGCCTCGACAAGGTGAGCAGGCCGGTCAGAACGAATAGCCCGCCGAGACGACGAGCGTGTTCGGCCAGAAGTGGATGTTCGAGGTGCGCACGAGCCCTGCCGTGGTCGCGGTCAGCTTGGAGTTCACTCGCGCGACGGAGTAGGAGGCGTAGAGATGCCAATGCTCGGCGAGCTCATAGGCCAGCCCGGCCGTGGCGGTCGGTCCTACCGATGAGGGCAGCGAGATCGAGGTGGGCCCGCCGCTCGCTGCATTGCCCGCCGCCGTCGACTGACGCGCAAGGAACTTCGTGTAATTCACACCGACGCCGACGTAAGGCCGCAGCCGGGTGTTCTCGTCACCGAAGACATAATTGATGACCAGCGACGGTGAGAGCCAGCGGGCGGTGGAGATGACCTGCCCGTTGTAGCGCACCGAGCCGAGAGTCGCCGGTCCCCTGCCCTCCGTCTTGGTGAGCGGTGGGTAGCCGACTGCAAGCTCGGCGTTGAAGTGTGTCGAAAGCGTGCGGACGTACGCGAGATACAGCGTCTCGACGTTGTTCAGGTGGACGTTGAGCCCCGGAGGTACGTAAGGACCCGTGATGTCGGTCGCGTTGGCATCGAAGTGCACGAAGTACACGCCCAGCCGGACGGTGTTCGCCCCGCCGTCGTCCGCAAATGCCCCGGTCGTGGCCAGCGCGAGAGCAGTCCCGACCGCCAGAGTCATGATTTTCTTCTGCATGATCGTCCCTCGCCGCTTACGGAACCACCGCAAAGAAGCCGCGCGCTGCCACCAGACAGAACGGCGCCTCGGTGGCGTGGAAGGAGGCGACCGCGGAGGGGCCGCCGGCGGCGATGAGCTGCGCTTCCGTCTGCTGCAGCGCGACCTGCAGGGGCGCGAATGGGCTGCCGGCCTGCGGCGCCCCATTGAGATCGAGCACGCTCACGAGCCCCCCCGTGACGAAAGGCGTCCACAACGCGGCCATGATCTGTGCATTCTGGAAATAGACGGTCGGATCCTGATCCCCGCCGCACATCAGCATCGGCTCCTGCGGCGACCACCCGCCCGAGCGCATGTCATTCATCGCCAGGTCCTTGCGCAACCCGATCATCGAGGTCGCGGCGAGCGCCACGTTGCCCGAATTCAGGGTCCCGCCGCCGATCAGCGTCATCTCCGCCTCATCTCCATTGATCACCGCATCGTCCACGTAAGCCACACGATAAGTGTTGTTCACGAGGTACGGATTGCCAAACCCCAGATCGAACAGCGCAGCCTGCGAAGCGCTGTAGGGCGGACTCGTGGGAATGGCGAGCAACTGGTCGGCCGCCGCATCCACGGCGCCAATGCCCGTCGAGGAGGTCGGCGTGGTGCTGTCGAAGAACGAGGTCTGCGGCAGCTTGCCGGTCTGGAACAGGGTGCCGATCGGGGTCGCGCTCGGCAACAGCGTGTCGATGCCGCTCGCGAAGGTCGAGGAGTAGACGTCCGATGTCTGCGAATAGACATTGCTGTAGGCGTGCTGGTAGCTCGTAGTCGCCAGCGGCCCGAATATCGTCGAGCCGATATTCACCTGGCCAAAGAAGATCGCATCCCCGAACGCCTCGAGCGCATAGGGTCCGGAGGCCGGCGCGGATGCAGTGACGGGGTCACCCCCCGCCTGCATCGCCTTCACCGTCGCCATCGCGACGTAGCCGCCTTCCGAATACCCGGTGATGTAGAGCTTGGCGTTGTCGCTGGTATTCGGGGTGAAGGTGGTGAGGAGCGCAGCCCGGGCCGCCGTCAGCGCGTCAATCATGACCGTCGCATTTTCGGAGCCGTTGAGGTAGGGGTGATAGCCCAGCGTCGAGATGTCATAACCGAGGTAGTTGGGCGCCACCACGATATAGCCCTGGGCGGCAAACACCGCGGCGATGGTCGCCGCCTCGGAGTTGGCGGAGTTCGTGGTATCGCTGATGTTGGCGATATTGTAGGCCGAGTCGGTCGTCGTGCCGTGGGCGTAGAGGACGATGGGCCGCGGTCCGGTGCATTGCGTCCCGGAGCCGGTCGGCACCATCAGCGAGCCGGATGCCATCTGCGCGGAGTTGTCGGGCCCCACGGTCCAGTACTTGAAGTAGTAGAAGTCGACGCCGCAGGCGGGTGTGCCGGCGAGCTGCAGCAGCTGCGGGCCTGAAGCGGTCGCCTTCAGCTGCGCGGCAAAGTCCGACGCATTCACCGAGGCGATCCGCAGCGCCGGATTATCGATGAGAGTGCCTCGCTGATTGGAGCTCGCCACCTTGCCGGTCGGGCTATTGGTGCCACCGCAGGCAGCGAGACCGAGGGTAGCCGCTGCCACCCAGAGCACGCCAATGTTCCGCAACATGCTCCCCTCCCGTCCGGCCCTGCGCGGCTGCGATTACCCCTCGCAGCCTTGACTCGCAGACCCTATATCGTGGCGCAAAGCATACACTGTCTCCGGATGAGGCGTATTGCGCCGCGGACCGCACAGCTGCTGTTGCGGTGACGCAACGTGGGCGGTCCGGCCCGGATCCGGATCGCGCCGGTCAGCCGCGCGCGACCTCGAAGGTGGGATCGACCTCCGAGGCCCAGGCCAGCAATCCGCCTTCGAGATGCGCCGGCGCTCCGATGCCGGCACGGATGGCCAGAGCGCATGCCGTCAGACTCCTTCGTCCGCTGCGGCACAGGAATACCGGGGTACATCCGTCGGGGAGCTCGCCAACCCGGCGCGCGAGCTCCGCCACCGGAATGTTGCGGGCGCCTTCCAGATGACAGGTGTCGAACTCCTGCGGATCGCGCACATCGATCAGCACGAGGGCGGCTCTACTTCCGTCGGACGCCAGCCGATCACGCAAGGCCGAGGGTGTGAGCCGGTGAACCGAGCTCAGGTCCGCGGTATCGCATGACGCGACCGTCCGCAATGGCGCCGTGATCGTGGGATGCTCTCCGCAGACCGCGCAATCCGCACGCCGCGTGAAGGGAAACTCGGCGAAGCGCAGCTCCAAAGCGTCGTAGGTCGCCAGTCGGCCGACGAGCGGCTCGCCGATCCCAGTGATGATCTTGATGGCCTCTGTCGCCTGAATGGTCCCGAGCACGCCGGGCAACACTCCGAGCACGCCCGCTTCTGCGCAACTCGCCACCACACCCTCCTCGGCTTCGGGAAAGAGACAGCGATAGCACGGTCCCCGGCCTGGAAGATAGGTCATGGCATGACCTTCGAAGCGGTGAATCGCGGCGGAAACCAACGGCTTGCCGAGAAGCACGCAGGCATCGTTGACCAGGTAGCGCGTGGTCAGCCGGTCAGTGCCATCGAGGACCACGTCGTAGCCCCGTAGCACATCAAGTACATTCCCTGCGTCCAAAGTGAGCTTGTGCACAACGACGCTAATCTCGGGGTTGAGGGCGAGTAAACGCTCGCGGGCCGCTTCGGCCTTCGCCCGTCCGATGGCCGCGGTATCGAACAATACCTGTCGTTGCAGGTTGGAGAGCTCCACGCGATCGAAGTCCACGAGCCCGAGGGTGCCGACGCCGGCCGCTGCCAGATAGAGCGCGGCCGGCGAGCCGAGCCCCCCGGCCCCGATCACGATGACGCGTGCATTTTTCAGCCGCTCCTGGCCATCTCGCCCCAACTCGGGCAAGGAGAGATGCCGGTGATAGCGCGACAGCTCGGCCGCCGAGAGCGGCATGGCT
This sequence comes from Steroidobacteraceae bacterium, assembly GCA_036273735.1. Taxonomy (GTDB): domain Bacteria; phylum Pseudomonadota; class Gammaproteobacteria; order Steroidobacterales; family Steroidobacteraceae; genus 13-2-20CM-66-19. The sequence continues at coordinate 24,824 of DASUHA010000142.1, forward strand.
CATCCCCCGCTCAGGGCGCAAATCACATGCACGATGTCACCGGCCAACACGGGTTGCGAGAGCGCCGTGACCTCGCCCGTGTTGATATAAAGACGGATGTGCGGACGGATCCGACTCTGCTCGTCGATCATGCGGAAGCGGATGCCGGAGAAACGGCGCTCGAGACTCGCCAGCACCTCCTCGACGGTGCCGCCATCCGCTGCAATCGTGGCGGCGCCGGCCGTGTAGGACCGTAGTGGGCTCGGAATGCGGACCGTGCAGCTCATGGCCGTGCGCGCCTCCCGTTCCTACGCGCAGGTCACGGAGTAGATTTCCGGTAGGTGCCGCGCAATGCAGCGCCAGCGCTCGCCGCCGTTGGCGCCGGCCCACACCTCCCCACCCGTGGTTCCGAAGTAGAGGCCGACCCGCTGCGCGCGACCATCCGTACACATGGCCTGGCGGAGCACGGTCATCCACGCCTGCGATCGCGGCAGCCCGCGATCGAGACGCCGCCAACTTTCCCCGCCATCGGTGGTGCGATACACCGCCGGCTTCCCATCGATCGAGGTACGCGGCCACACCGTCCGACCATCCATGGGCAACACCCACGCCGTTTGCGGATCGCTCGGATGCAGGACGATGGGAAAGCCGATGTCCCCCGTTTTTTGCGGCATGGCGCGGCCGATCCGCACCCAGCGCCGCCCGGGTCGATCCAGGCGATAGATACCGCAATGATTCTGCTGGTAGAGCCGGTCGGGCGCCGCGGGGTGAAGTGCAACGCAGTGCGGATCATGTCCGTAGGGCACATTCGGATCCGGCAGGAAGTCGGCGGCGCACCCCTCATTGAGCGGCACCCAGTCGGCGCCCCCATCCGTGGATTCGATACGCCGCCGATGGAGATCGCGATGTAGAGGTGCTTCGGATCACGAGGATCGATGCTGACCGAATGCACCAGCTGCCCGTCCGGCGTGCCGAAGGTCACCCATTTCGGCCGCATGGGATGGTCGTTGAATCCGGCGACGGGCTGCCAGCGATCGCCGCCGTCCTCGGAGCGGAAGAGGCCCGCGGGCGAGGTGCCGGCGTACCACGTGCCCTGTTCCGAGGGGTGCCCGGGCGTGAGCCAGAAAACGCGCTCCACGGCCCGCGGCTCCTCGCCGTCGGCGGCCTTGCGGAAGGCCGGGGGCTGCCCTGCCTCCTGCCACGTGCGGCCCCGATCGCTGGAGCGGTAGACGGTCGGTCCGAGGTGTCCGGTCTTGGCGGCCATCAGCAGGATCTTGGGCTCGCGCGGATCCTGGACCACGTGGTGCACGATATGCCCGAGAAACTGCGGGCCCGACAGCTTCCAGACACGCCGCCTGCCGTCGAGCCGGAGCCTGAATGCGCCCTTGCGGGTACCGATCCAGAGCGTAGCCGTCATGGCCGCGAAGCATCGCCGCCTCGCGACTGCGGTGTCATCCCTCCTCAATCCACGGGCTACCGGTACAGGCGCAGGAGCTTGGCGCGCGAGATGACGACCCGTGCATGATCGCGGCGCAGCACGCCGGCGCGAAAGGCTATCGGGTTGGTTGCGAGAACCAACATCACCATCAGGATGTTCTCGCCGATGCGGCGCAGGAACCCGGGCCGGCCGGCGCTCGGATCTTTTGCCGTCTCGAAGCCATATCGGGAGACGATGCGCGCGAGCTGCGCACATTGGCCGGCGGGCGCCAGGCGCATGTCGGCACAGACCGCGACCACCGCATCGAGATCGCCGGACTGCGCAACGTGACGCGCGAGCTCGCGCAGGGAGGTCTCGATTGCGCGGCTTGCGCGGCGTGCCCAGGCCAAGGTCGGACCCCGGCGGCCCATGATGGGCACGTGCTCGTTCCAGAGGTGAACCTTGAGGAGCGGATCGCCGCGGCGCACGCGCACGCCGTCGGAAAGCAACAGACTCTCCTCCGCCAGACAGTACTCCACGCGGAACAGGCAGTCGCGATGCGCGGTGAACTCGTAGATGCCCAACCATCGGCGCAGCCAACGGTCCAGGCCGAATACCCACTGCTCCGGATGAAGGCCGCGTTTTTCGGAAAGCTCGACGGACAAGGGACGTGCTCCTTGCGTGTCGGCGACAGGACCACAACTCTGACAGCTCACAAAAGTTCCGGCGTGGCCTGTGGCTGACCGTCAGGAAGCGTTGCCTCGCGGCTCCTGATAGATCACTTCGAGAAGCACCTTGATGCTGAGCGCGACCGGAACCGAGAGGATGACGCCAACGATGCCGAAGAGAAGTCCGCCCGCGAGAAAACAGAAGATGACGAGCACGGGCGGGACGGAAGCGGCGCGTCCGAGCACGAGCGGCCCGAAGAACTGATCGATGGAGATCCTGAGCGCCGTGGCGTAGACGACGTAGGCGAGGATGCTCCAGGCGGAGGATGCCTGCTGCACCGCCACGAGCCCGGCAATGATTGCCGAGGCGGCCGGACCTACGAACGGGATGAGCTCGAGGAGGCCGGTGATGAGGGCGAGAAAGACGGCATGCTGAATCCTGAGCACGAGGCCGAGGCCGATGTAAGCCGCGGTGGAGGCGTATACGACCACGAGCCCGACACCGATGAAGTAGCGACGCAGCACCGGCTCGATATCCCGCCCGACCCGGCGGGTGAAGGAACGGTAGCGCGGCGGAATGAGCCAGGCGAGCCCGCGGCCGATGCGATGAGCGTCGAGAAGGAAGTAGCCGAGGAGGACCAGTGTCAGGATGGCACCGAAGAAGCCTGCGAAGCCGAGCGCCGCCACTTCGAGGATCCGCCCCTGTGACATCCACGCCTGCGCCTGATGAGCGATCATCGCTCCGATGGCGGCGGCATCGAGCCGGTTGCCCATGAGATCGAGCGTGCGATTCCCGAGCAACGCCCGTGCGAAGCCCGTCAGCGTTCCCTGCAGATTGCCGCCGATCCGCCCCAGCTCGTGTACGAGCGGCGGTGCGCCCAGCCAGACGAGCAGCGCGCCGAGGCCCATGAGCGTGAGCAGAACTGCAAGCGCATAGAGCGAGCGCGGCAGCCGCGTCCGCCCCGCCAGCCGATCGACCAGCGGCGTCGCCACGAAGGCCACGATCGCCGCCAACACGAAGGGCAGCAGAATCTCCCTGACGAGATAAAGGAAGACGATGAGCCCGACTACGACCGAGATGGTCGTCAGGTTGGAAAAGCGCTCTACGCGCCCGTGCGTCGCGCCCGGCGGTGAGGCGCCGGGCACTTCCTGTCGGGTCCGCTCATCGGGTCTCATGAGGTGTAGACGCGCCCTTTCCAGCGGACGCGGCGGGTGACTCGCCAACGGATGCTGTCGAGCGCCATGACGGCGCCAGCGGTATAGCCCAGCGGAAAGAGCAGCCCGTACCACCAGGGGATCCTGAAGTGCACCGCGCCTCCGACATGCAGCCCGAGCAGAGCGGCCGTGCCGAGAGTGGCCAGAGCGAGGGCAAGTGCGAGCGCAACCGGTGCGCCACCCGCGCCATGAAGCACCGCCGCCAGATCGAGGGGCGGCAGGCAGACGGCGACCCAGGCGAGCAACACGATGATCGGTGCGGCGAGCAGAGTGCGTGCGGGGCCGCCGAGGAGCTGAGTCAGGTTCTTCGCAAACCCGGGCCACAGAGTCGACCATCCCGTGTACATCCGCGTGCAGAGAAGAAGAC
>DASUHA010000143.1:0-55013 GCA_036273735.1 Steroidobacteraceae bacterium
GTTTGCATGGCGAGGTAACGCCACGGCCAGCTGTCGGGCGGATGCTCGAAGGAGAGCACCACCTGCTCCCGGGCCGCCGACTCGACCCGCCAGGGCTTGCGCCAACCATGCCCGTGCAGCGGGTGGGCCTGACCCGGCGCATTGCGCTCGATCCGGATCTCGCGATCGCCGACCCTGAAGAGGCCACCGGCGATCCGGTTGGCGAACGGGACGAGCGCGAATGCCGCAGTCTCGAACGGGTCGGACGCGCCGGGGGGCGTCGGCCGCAACACATCACGTCCCTGGTAGCGGAGCGTCGCGACCGCCGCGCCGAGATCGGGCAGCAGCTCGAGTGTCAGGTCTCCATCGGAAAGCGCAATCACCGCTGAGGTTTCTACGGCTGTGCCGCCTTGCCGGATACGACACCGGCACCGGGCCGGTGCGCGTGCCAAAGCTCCTGGATCGACTCGAGCGTGCGCCCCTTGGTCTCAGGCACGAAGCGGATGATGAAGAGTGCCGCGAAGAAGGAGCAGATGCCGTACACCCAGTAGGCGAAACCGTGGTTGAAATGCTCGTTGAGGTAGCTGCTGCCGTCCATCATCGGGAAGGTGAGCGTCACGATGAAGTTCATGATCCACTGCGCCGCAACCGCGATCGACATCGCCTTGCCGCGAATCGAGTTGGGGTAGATCTCCGCCAGCATGATCCACACGACCGGCCCCCAGGAGAACGAAAACCCCATGATGTAGACGATGACAGCCATGATGGCTATGTATGACGACCCTGTCGCCGTCGCGCCCGGGTGCTGCCCGGCGGCGGCTACGAGGTGCTGATCGAACAGGAAACCGAGGACGATCATCGCCGCCGACATGACGAAGGCGCCCGTGATCAGGAGTGGCTTGCGGCCGAGTTTGTCCACGGTGAATGTGGCAACCAGGGTGAACAGGGTCATGGTCACGCCGACGACCGTCGCGGACTCCCAGAAGGCCTGGTTGGTGGAGGCGCCCATGTTCTCGAACATGTGGGGCGCGAAATAAACCACCGCGTTGATGCCGACCACCTGCTGGAAGATGGAGAGCATGACCCCGACGAAGAGCACGAGCGCGCCGAAGCTGAGGAGTGGCCGTGTATGCTCGATGAGGGTCGCCTTGATCTCCAGCAGGCTCGACTGCGCCGCGCCCTCGCCCACGAGGCGCTTCAACAGCGATGCGGCCTCCTGGTCACGATCCTTGAGCACCAGGAAGCGCGGCGTCTCCGGCACGATCATCATGAAGATGATGAGCAGCAGCGCCGGAATCGCCGCCGAGGCCAGCATGTGGCGCCAGGCGACGGTCATGAGATAAGCGCGGTCGTGCCCGGTCTGCAGCAGCCAATTGACGAAGTAGACCAGGTTGATGCCGACGACGATCGCGATCTGCTGGAAGGACACCAGCATCCCGCGCCTCTCCGGCGGCGCCACCTCGGCGATGTACATGGGCGCGAGCATCGAGGCCATGCCGATCGCCATGCCGCCGAGCACGCGGTAGAAGAGGAAGGGCCACAGCGCATTGGCGCCGACGGCACCGAAGATGCTCCAGAAGAACTCGGGATAGCCCGCGCCGAGCGAAGATACGAAGAAGAGCACGCCCGAGATGAGCAGGCCCGCCTTGCGGCCGAGACGCGTCGAGATCGGGCCGGCGATGCCGGCGCCGAGCGCGCAGCCGAGGAGCGCGAGCGAGATGGCGAATCCCGAGAGGAAGTTCGCGGTGCCTTCCGAGAGGTGCAGCGGGACGACGAAGTTCTGCGTGATGGCGTCGGTGACACCGGATATGACCGCCGAGTCATAGCCGAACAGCAACCCCCCCAGGGTTGCCGCGACCGTGAGCGCCGCCACGAGGCTCGGATTGCCTTTGCTGCTCATTTTCTAGTACCCCCAAGACCTTCTCGAGTTAAGTCATCTCCAACCCGCAGCCACGAAGTACTCGTGGGCGGCGCACATTCTACTCGTCCGGAGCGTGCCACAGGCGCATTCATCCGGGCAGCAGCAGCCCGCGCCCGGCGAGATTGCGCATGAGCGCGGCGATCCCGAACGTCCACGGCGGCGCGTGCTCGCAATGGGTGACGCGGTTTTCGAGGGTCCCCAGCCGCTCGCTCGCGATCCTGACGAGGTCACCGCGACGATGCGTGAAACCGAGGCCCGGCGTATCCCGGTCCTCGATCGGAGCGAACATCGTGCCGAGAAAGAGCGCGAAGCCATCCGGATACTGGTGGTGCCGGCCGATGGTCTGGCCGATGAGCTCGAGCGGATCGCGGCTGATGAGCCGCATGGAGCTCGAGCCCCTGAGCACATAGCCCTCCTCGCCCTGCACCTCCAGCGTCACTTCCGCCGCTCGTACGTGCTCGAGGGTGAAGGTGGCATCGAAGAGGCGGATGAAGGGACCCAGCGCGCTCGAGGCGTTGTTGTCCTTCGCCTTGCCGAGAAGCAATGCGCTTCGCCCTTCGATGTCGCGCAGATTGACGTCATTGCCGAGCGTGGCGCCGACCGCGCGCCCGGCGGGATCGCAGACGAGAACGACCTCGGGCTCGGGATTATTCCATTTGGAATCCGAGCGCACGCCGATCCAGTCTCCCCAGCCGACCGAGGACAGCACCGGACCTTTGGTGAAGACTTCCGCATCGGGACCTATCGCAACCTCGAGATACTGTGACCACAGTCCGGCCGCGAGCAGCGCGTCCTTGAGGCGGCCGGCCGCGGAGGATCCCGGACGCACGGCGCTGATCTGCGTTCCGACACGCTGCTCGAGCGCATCGCGAACGCTCTGCGCCGCCGCGATATCCCCTCGCGCACGCTCTTCGATCACACGCTCCAGCGCGGAAACCGCGAATGTCACGCCGCACGCTTTGAGGCATTGAAGATCGAGCGGCGACAGCAGACGCGGCACACGGTCTTCACTGTCGCCCTCCCACGCCCGCTTGAATGTCGCAGCATCGAGATCGCCCAGGTCTTTTCCCTGCACGTCCGTCTCGCCCCGCCAGCGGGCAGCGAATTGCGACGTCGTCGGGGCGAAGCCGGACACATCCACCATCCGCCCGCCGCGGATGAGAACCGGTGTGGGTCCCTCGGCGGTGAGGAGCCGCCCGAGCAGCGTCGCCTGGCGCCAATCGCGCGGCAGAGAATCGAGCATGGAGGCGCCCCCTGCGGCGCTCGTCGCATCCCATATTGTTAGCGTTAACATCGCTCACCGGGTCGCCCCTGTCAAGGGCACGCTCGCAGGCCGCGGCTCGGCTGCCGATTGTCGCGAGATGAAGGCGTGCGGGATCAGCCGGTGCCGGGGCGCGAGGCCGTTCCTGGCGGCCACTGGCCGCACCGCCTCCGCTGCCCAGGGCTCGCCGCGCACCGCGGCGACCAACATGTCGATCGCCTCGCCCGCCATGCGCGCGATCGGCTGTTGGATGGTGGTCAGCTCCGGCCAGATGGTCGAGGCGATGAGCGTATCGTCGAACCCTACCACCGTGAGGTCGCGCGGCACATCGAGCCCGCGCCGGTGCGCCTCGGCAATGACCGCAGCCGCCATGTCGTCGTTGCTCGCGAAGATCGCGGTCGGCGCCGGATCGGCCGCCAGGAGCTTGCGCGCCGCATCGAGGCCGGAGCGGAAGCTGAAGAACCCCTGCTCGATGCGCGGCGGCAACCGGTCGATACGCCTGGCGCGGCAGGCTTCCTCCAGCGCCGCCGTGAATCCGCGCCAGCGCTCCTCGCTCGCGCTCTGGTTGGGATGACCCTTGATGAAGGCGAGCCGCTGATGCCCCAGGTTGATCAGGTAGCGGGTCATCTCGAGTGCGGCGCTGTAGTCATCGATGCGCACACACATGGTCTCGGCCGCCGGGCGACCCGCGGCTACGGTCACTACGGGCAGGCGCGCCGAATTGAGCTCCGCGCGCACCGCGGATGACTCGCAGAGCGGTGGCGGCAGGACGACACCGACCACCGCGCCGCAGACAAGCCGCCGGACCGCCCGCCGCGAGGCAACCGGCGTCGGCTCACACTTCTCGAGGACGAGCTGCACGCCGTGGCGGGTGGCCGCATCGAGAGCGCCGACGAGGAACTCGCTCAGGTAGGCCGAGCTCGGGTTGCCGTAAAGCAGCCCCAGGCGCTCGCCCCGCTCGCTCGCGAGGCTACGGGCCGCGAGGTTCGGCGAGTACCGCAGGTCCCGGACGGCGCGCTGCACCGCCTGGCGCGTCGTATCGCTCACGTACTCACTTCCGTTCACCACGCGGGAGACCGTCATCGGTGAGACGCCCGCGGCCCGCGCGACGTCCTTGATGGTTACGCCAGCGCGCACCTTCCTGCGGGCTCTGCGAGCCGGCTTGCTCATCTGACTTCGTAGGCGCGGTAGGAGTGTGCGGGCAGCTGCAACAGGAAGCTGGTCTCGCCCCGTTGTCCGGGCACCGGCCCGGAGACCGTATCCGGTGCCGGCAGCACCGTCTGACCCGAGACGAGATCGACCAGCCGGGTGGCGCCCGCCTTGACGAAGGCCCGCACCGTGGCGGGGCTCGCCCGGTACGACTCCACGATGAAGGTATGGTTGTCGTAGGCGAACAGGCTGACCTCAGCGGGGGCATCGATGTTGAGCGCGAAGCGCTCGAGCAGCCAGCCTCTCAGCTCATCGAGCACCGGCTGCGGCAGCGCGTAGAAATCGCCCATGTTGGCCGGCACATCGAGCACGTAGAGCTCGCCGCGGCCATATCCGGTCGAGAGCAGGATGGGCACCGAGTTGGCCGATGACTCCCCGCGGATGAGCGGCCAGGTGTCGTTGGTATAGAAGTGGATCTGCGGGAAGATCACGGGCGGGTTGTCGCGCCCGGGCACATCGAGGTCGCCGCCGCCGTGGGGCCCGAAGGTGCCGTAATAGTGTCGGGCCGCGATGGGCAATCCGCTGTAGCTGATCTCGGCCACGTTGCCGATGCCCTTCTGCCCGAGCGCATGCAGCAGGCCCGAGGTGATGATGACCTGCCCGCCCGCCTCGAGGTTCCCCTCGATTTCCTTGACGAGGTTGGGATCGGACGCGGCGTTCTCGGTGAGGAGGACGACCGGCGCCCCCTTCGGAAAGTGCGGTGTCAGATCGATCGGAATGCCGATGTTGCCGAGATAGTTCTGCAGGAAATCCTCATCGGATGAGGATTGGTAGGGCTTGTAGCTCTCGATGCCGATCGGCGCGCCGAGCTTGCCGAGAAATGCGTCGACCTGGGTGAGCGAATACCCCGCCACGTGCGCCCAACCGGGCACTGCCTGGGTACCGGCCGGGGCCTGGAACGAGTCCGTCATGGCCTTCCAGTCGAAGCTCGTGGGGTCATCCGCCCACGGCCGCTCCCCGGCAATGGCCGGCGAGGTCGAGGCGAGCTGCCCCCAGCTGAAGAGCGTGATCTCCGGCGCCTTGGCAAACATCGTGTCCCAGAGCTGCTCGGCATAGCGGTCGGCGTAGCGCGTATCGAAGGTGTCCACCCAGCCGCCGCGGTTGCCGCCGTCGGGACGGATGTTGCTGTAGTACCGGTAGACGAGATAGCTCTCGTACTGCTGCAGCAACTGATACGTCGCGACCGGGTCACGCGTTTCCGTGCCGGTATAGATGTAGTCGAACATCTGCGCCTCGCGATCGAGATCGAAGCCGAGGCCCTGGAAGTGCTCGTACCAGTTCGGGTACTTGATGATCACCTTGACGTGCGGGTTGACGCTGCGGGCCGTCCCGAGAATCACGTGCTGCGCCACCTCGCGCATCTTGCGCAACCGGTACCCGGTCCAGCTCTGCGAGCCCTTGGCCCGGATGTCTGCATCGCTGCGCGTGTTGTAGAAGGTGAAGTCATCGAGGATCACGGTATCGAAATGGCTGGCCGCCATCCGGATGGCGCGCTCCGCCGTCGCGACATCCTGCGGATTCTCGTAATCGAAGGAGCGGAAAGGCCCGCCCTGGTCCGCAGACGTGAGCGTGACGCCTCCATCGACGGTGATGCCGTGCGCCCGGAAGAAGCCCGCGATGCGCCCGAGCGAGGCCGGTTCGGCGAATACGCCGCTGCGGTACTCCTCGAGATATACTTTGTTGAAATGCACCTGGCTCCAGATGCGCTCGAACTGCTGCTCGAGCACTTGCGGATCGGCGAGCTCCCGGGTGGAGTTGACCGGGATGTAGATGGCAACGTCGAAATTCCTGTACGGCCGCTGCTGCGTCGCGGCGAGGGTCGCGTTACCCGCAAGCATGAGGGCCGCCGCGGCGAGCGCACTGAAGATGCGGGCGGGAAAATACTGACGCATTACTTTCTCCCTGCGCCCGTAGCGCATGAGGCACAGTGGACTTCGATCGCAGCTCCCGAGAAGCGGACGGTGCTGTCGGCAGGCGCCGTGAAATCATCTCCCGGCCGTCCCCTGGAGGACATCCAGCGGATGCGCAATGCCCGACTCTGTTGCATAGCTGGAAACCCTCCGGCTCGCGGGCCGATCGTCAACGTGCCCGTTGCCTGGTCGTAGGAGAAGGGAATGGTGGCGTATCTGCCGCTGCGGTAGTCGAGGTTGGTTCCCTCGTCCTCATACAAAGTGAAAGCACCGCTCGCGCCCGGATAGACGAGCAGGGTCAGCGGCGCAGCCGGCTTCTCGCCCGTGTACTCGATGGCCGGCCCCACCGGGATGATGGAGCCCGCGCGGACGAAGAGCGGCATGCGCGAGAGCGGCGCGTCCGCCGATATGCGGGCTCCGCCCTGGAACGTGCGGTTGGTGTAGAAGTCGTACCAGAGCGTGCCGGCCGGCAGATAGACTTCACGCCTGCGGGCGCGATACGCGTACACCGGGCTCACCAGGAACGCCGGCCCTAACATGTACTCGTCCGCGATGTCCCGCACCTTGGGATCGCTCGCGAAATCCATCTCGAGCGCCCGCATGATCGTCGAGTCTTTGAGCCACGTGTCGCCCGCGAGGGTGTAGATGTAAGGCATCAGGCGGTAGCGCAGCCTGTCATAGTAGGCGAGCGCGTCGTAGACCTCGGAGCCGCCGGGCGCGAGGTTGTAGATCTCGCGGTGTGGCAACTGGCCGTGCGAGCGGAACACGGGGCAGAAGGCGCCGAACTCGAACCAGCGCGTGTTGAGCTCGCGCCATTCCTCGAGGTCCGCAGGCGTAGGATGGAGATAGCGCGACTCCGGCTGATAGCCGCCGATATCCATGGTCCAGTTGGGGAGGCCCGAGAGCGAGAAGCCGACCCCGGCGGCGATCTGATTCCTGAGGTCCGACCAGCGCGGCGCGACATCGCCGCTCCAGACCGTCGCCCCGTAGCGCTGCAGACCGGCGAAGCCCGAGCGGGAAAGGATGAAGGGCCTGGCGTTCGGACGCGCGGCGAGGTTGCCTCGGTAGACGCCGCCCACGTGCTCCAGCGAATACGCGTTGAAGAGCGCCGCGCCCGGCCCCAGCGGCGTCGGCGACATCAGCGCCTCCCGCTCCGCGAGCGTGGTATTGGAGATCATGTCCGGCTCATCGGCATCGAGCCACCAGGCATCGACGCCGAGACTCGCGAGATGCTCGTTGATCTCTCGCCAGTAGAGCTGGCGCGCGCCTTCGGAGAAAGGATCGTAGAACCCGTAGCGGTAGCCCGGACCCACCCAGTCCTTGACGCCGAGCTCGACGCTCAACGGAAAAATGTAGCCGCGGGCCGCGAGTGCCTGGTAGTTCCGGGTGCCCGGATAGAACTTCGGCCACACCGAGATCATCAGATGCGCGTGCAGCGCGTGCACCTTGGCGATCATGGCGCGCGGATCGGGGTAGCGCGACGGGTCGAACTCGTGCGAGCCCCAGGCATCATCCTTCCAGTAGTGCCAGTCCTGTACGATGTTGTCGAGCGGAAGGCCGAGCTGCCGGTACTTCTCGACGACGCCCAGCAGCTCCTGCTGCGTCTCGTAATGATCCCGGCTCTGCCAGAATCCATAGGCCCAGCGCGGCAGCAGTACCGCCTTGCCCGTGAGGTAGCGGTAGCCGCCGATCACTCCATCGAGAGTCGCGGCATCGATGAAGTAGTAATCGATGGCCTGCCCGGCCTCTGAGGAGAGTGACAGCCGCTCGCGCTCGGCTTCGGGACGTGGCGCGCGATGCAGCAAGGCGAGGTACCCGCCCTCCCGGTCCCATTCCAGGCGAAGCGCCAGGGGCTTCCCGGGCGACATCTCGACGCTGAAATCGCGGAACCAGGGATTCCAGTTCTGACGCCAGGCGTCGATCACCTTGACGCCGCCGATCCACAGCTTCTGATAGTCGCTCGCGTAGAGCGAGAACCTCTGGAGGCCCGCCGTACGTGCCTCGATCCGCCCCGTCCAGACCACCTTCACGTGCGGCAGCTTGACGAGGGATTGCGGAAAGGACGCCGGAAACCGGGCATTGCGATCGACATACTGATAGCCGATGTCATGCTCCGTGCGTTCGAGCACCAGCTTTCCATCGACGTAGTAACTTGCGGTGAGTCCTCCCTGCTTTCCGTGCGCGTCATAGAGCGTCAGGCTCTTCGAAAGCGGCTCCCAGGGCTTCGGATCACCGAAACGCGTGACCGAGTCGTTGTCCCAGAGGATGCCGTAATCGCGGCTCGAGACGAGGAACGGCACCGCCACGTCCATGTTGTGTTGCGCAAGCGTGACGTCGTGGCCTTTGTAATCGATGATCCCCGTCTGATGCTGCCCGAGCCCGTAGAGCGCTTCCGCCGCCGCGGACTCGAACTGCTGCCGGATCGCATAGTACGGCCTGCCGGCGATCGTTTCGGGATTGAGTTGCCGCCCGTTGGCGGCCTCACGGGTGATCACCTTGCCGTCCGCGTCCTCGAATATCACCTGTCCGTCATCGAGACGAACGACGGCCGTCACCTTCCCTGTCGAGAGCGCCACCGCATCGGACTCACTGCGAACCTTGAAGCCGACACGCGAGCTCCCCGTGCGCACCGTCATGAGGCTGGGCGCGAGCGCCGTACCGTCGCCGGGGAATGCCGTAACACGAATGATCGCGGGCGAGACGACTTCCAGCCGCACCTTCTTCGCCGCCCCGCTGGCCGGCGTCACGACGATGCCGTCGGCAATCCTGAGGTAGGCGCCGGTCGCGGCTGCATGAGCCAGCGCCGAGGCCATGCCCATCGAGATCAGCGCCGATGCCCTCCTAGTACGTAGCCAACCGGACATGCAACACCTGCGGCACGGAAGTGAAATTCAATCCCCAATCGACCTGGTCTCCGTTTAAGACACGCAGGAGCTTCCACGCTCCATGGCTGTAGGCTCCCTCCTCCACCCGCGCGTACTGCATCTGCTTTCCCGTGTTGCCATCCGCGAGCTCGAACGACACCCGGGCGTGCACGCCCGTGACCAGGAACTCGTTCAGCCCGAGCCGTCCCACCAACGCCCCGCCCTCGGGCACCGGGTTGCCGGGTGGTACGCCATTGCCGAACATCGGCAGCCCGTAAGCAACGACGGCCTGCCAACGCCCGAGCGGAATCGTCTGCGTGTGGACAGCGCTGTCTTCCGCGACTCCGAAAAGATCGCCGCGATAGCTCGCCTCCGCGAGCTCGGATGTCATGGGGCCGATGAGTTGGTACTCGAGCGCAAACGGCGCCAGCGTCTTCGCATCGACCACCCGCGCGCCGAGCGGATAGTTGCTGTAGCCGGTGAAATCCATGCCGAAGGGCGAGAAGCCGATCCCCTGATGTCCGAGGGTTGCAAAGAGATAGCGCGCATAGGGCTGCTTGCTGCCGGTCTCGGCCACGAAGAGCGCGTTGTCCGCCCGTTGATAGAGATCGAGCACCCTGGTGTAGCGGGCGTAGTCCTCCATGTAGATGTCCGGCGCGATGACATCAATCGCCGGCGCCGCTGCCTTCCAGACATCCAACACATTGTCTGTGGGCCCGCCGCTCTCATACGTTATCGGTGGGCCCGGATGCAGCGGGTCGCGCAGCGCAGCGTTGACGTACATCGGCAGCGGGTAAACCGCCTTGCCCGCCGCCGCGACCTGCTGCACGAACCGCGCGATGTTCCAGGCGTGGAAGAACTCGTCGGCCTGCGACCCGAATGCCTGCCGCCAGCTTCCTCTGCGCGTCTCGAGTGCACGCGCGAGCTCCCCCGGCACCGGTCCATCGAAGAGCCTTTGCGCCCTCGACGAGTAGTCACGCACGGAGCCGTACGTGCCGGCCTCGTTCTCCACCTGCACCATGATCACCGTGTGCTCGGGATCTGCCGCTTTCAGGTGCTGCATCAGCGCGACGAAGGCGGTGCGGTCCGCATCGAGGGTCGCTCGCGCAAGCGGGGAAAGCGAGGGCATGCGCCGCCCCTGGCTGTCGATGACGCGAGGAAACCTTGCGTTGTCGAGCTTCACCCACTCGGGCGTATATGCCGGACTGCTGTTCTTCCACGTTCCGAACCAGAGAAGCACTGCGTGCAGATCCTGCTTGCGCGCCTGCGCGAGAAAGAGATCGAGGAAGGAGAAATCGAACGAGCCTTCCTTGGGCTCGATCTGCTCCCAGGCGATCGGCATGATCACCGTATTGGCATGCATCTCAGCCAGAGCCGGCCAGACCGCCGGCAACATCGCCGGGTAGTTGCTGGAGTTGTTGACCTGAGCGCCGAGAATGAGATACGGCTGGCCATCGACCAGCAGCTCGTAGCGTCCATGAGAGCTTACGATGCGCGGCAGCGGCGCGCCCTGCGCCACGGCCGGCCCGGCAGCGACGGGCCGCGTCAGGCAAGTGGCGATGAGAGAAGAGGCGAGCATCCCCACAGCGCAGCTTCGATTCAAGACCCCCCCTCTCGCACCCTTGCAGCAGCCGTGATGGTAGCGCTCCCAGACGCTCCGCGCCATCGCCGGCACCTCACTGCTCGGCGGGCGCCGGCAGCTCGAACTCGTGCCGCTCACCGTTGAAGCGCACCTCGATGCGCAGCGTGTGCTTCTCGCGCCAGTGGAACCTGATGGGGCCCGCGACGACCTCGCCACCCTTCACTTCACCGGGAGGGATGGTGATGTCTTGGAGGATCGCGGCCTTCAGGCTCGCGATCTGAGGCTCCACGGCCGCGCCGTCGGACTGTGTCCCCTCAACCGGGGCCTCGGGATTGATCTGCCCGCCGAGCGGCGCACTGTTGCCACTGAAGTTGTGGACGTCCGGCTGACCGAATTGGTTGCGGGTCGTGGCGGGACCGGACGTGTAGGAGGAATTGTATGATCCCGGCCGCACAGTGCCGGCCGTCTCGGCATCCGCCTTCGCCTGCGCGATGAGCGCATCGAGGCTCATGATCGGCACTGCTTTGCCGTCTGCTGTCGAGACCTCTATATCCTCCGGACCAAAGGCCGCCGGCTGTTGCGACCGGTTCAACGCGACCACTTTGAGGATGAGCTCGCCGCCCGCGAGTCTCGGCTCCACCAGGATGCTGACCTCGCCCTGGGTCTTGGTCGATGTCATGGGAGCCGCCGCTGCCGCCGCGCCCGGATCGGCCGCATTCGCGGTTGCGGCTGCCCCGAGGGCCGCGCAGGCTGCGGCGATTGCGATGGAGAGCATGCGCTTCATGTCGGTCTCCTCAGGCGGCAGCCAGGTCGGCGCGGCAGTTGCGCTCGATGAACTCGGCGTGCGTCGGCATCGCCTCAACCGCACCGCGGATGGTGAGCCGCATCGCCGCGAGATGTCGCTTCACGACGGAAATGTCCAAGGTGTCGACCAGAGGATCGAAGCGCTCCGGCATGACGCCCTGGCCGGTCAGCACGGCGAGCCAGCTCGCGTCCTGGAAGAGCTCCCCGCCGAGCGAAACGAGCCTGCCGTGGGCCCGGAAGTGGTCGATTTTCGTTTGCAACGTCTCCGGAATCGACATCTCCCGGCACTGTCTCCACAGCGGGGTGTCGTCGCGCTCGACCGCCTTGTAATGCAGGATCAGGAAATCGCGGATGCGCTCGATTTCGAGCGACGCCTGGCGGTTGTATTCCTCGATGAGCAGCGGATTGAAGCTGCGGTCCGGAAAGAGCCGCAGGAGCTTGGTGATGCCGGTCTGGATGAGATGGATACTCGTCGATTCGAGCGGCTCGAGGAATCCGCTCGCAAGACCCAGCGCCACACAGTTACGGTTCCAGAGCTTTCGCCGCCTGCCCGTGGTGAACCGCAGGACCTTGGGTTCTGCCAGCGGCTCTGCCTCCAGGCTCGCCATCAGTCTGGCCGTCGCCGCATCGTCGGTCACATAGCGGCTGCAGTACACATGCCCGTTACCCACACGGTGTTGCAAAGCGATGCGCCACTGCCAACCCGCCTCGCGGGCGATCGAGCGCGTATAGGGTGTAAGGCCTTCCCCATGCGCGCACGGTACGGCCACTGCGCGGTCGCACGGCAGCCAGTGTGTCCAGTCCTCATAGCCGGTCTTCAGCGCCTGCTCGATGATCAGGCCGCGAAACCCGCTGCAATCGATGAAGAAATCGCCCGGGACGCGCTCGCCACCGTCCAGAACCACGGCCTCGACGAAGCCGTCGGTACTTCGCAGCTCGACACCCGCCACCTTCCTGTCCAGCCGCCGTACCCCTCGCGCCTCAGCGTACTGTCGCAAATAGAGCGCATAGAGCGAAGCGTCAAAATGGAAGGCATACGCGAGTGTGGACAGCACCGAGCGCGAATCGCTGCTCGGACGCGTGAAGCGTCCCGCCATCGCCGCAACGGAGCCGAGCGAGTAATCCGCGAGCGCGGTCTCCTCCCCCAGCTGCCGCAGCTTCAGCCAGAAATGATGAAACTCCGTTGCATCGAGCGGCGCACCGTAGGCGCCGAAAGGATGGAAATAACGATGTCCAAGCCGCGTCCAATCCACGAATTCGATGCCCAGCTTGAACGTGGCGCGCGTCTTGCGGACGAACTCGTTCTCGTCGAGGCGCAGAAGCTGATTGAAGAGGTGCAGAGGGGGAATCGTCGCCTCGCCGACGCCGACGCTGCCGATCTCCGATGACTCGATGACCTCGATCGTGCAGTAGTGCGCCTTGAGCACCTGCGACAGGGCCGCCGCGGCCATCCAACCCGCGGTACCGCCGCCGACGATCACGATCCTGCGCAAGCGCTGATTGCTCGAGTCATCGCCCGATTGCGGGGAGCTCTCCTCCATCCTCAGGCTGCCGGCGCCATCGCGCCCTGGCGCGCGATGAATTCGCGGTGCATCGGCAGCGACTCGGCGAGCCGGCGGATCGCACTGCGGCGCTCCCTCATCCCCTGCTGTAGGCGCGCTGGATCGATGTTGTCGACGAAGGGGTCGTAACGCTTCGGATACAGATGCTGGCCGAGGAAGATCGATACCCAGCTCGGCTCCTGGTACGACTCCTCGGTGTAGAGCGGTACCCGCGCACTGCTCATCCACACGTCGATCTTGTGTCGCAGCGTCTCCGGGACACGCATCGTGCGGCAGTGCCGCCAGAAGGGCGAGTCGTCCCGCTCGGTCACGCAGTAATGCAGAATGAGGAAATCGCGCAGCCGCTCGTATTCGTTTCGGGTGAGGCGGTTGTACTCCGTAGCCAACATCGGATCGAAGCCCCGATCCGGAAACAGGTCTATCAGTCGCGCGGCGGCGTTCTGGATGAGCTGGATCCCCGTCGATTCGAGCGGCTCGAGGAAGCCCGACGCGAGTCCCACGGCGACACAGTTGCGGCTCCAGACCTGCCTGCGCACCCCGGTGGTGAACTTGAGCAGCCGCGGCTGCCCGAGGGCTCGGGTCTCGAGACTGCCGAGCAGCTGCGCCTGCGCCTCCTCATCGGCCATGAAGCCGCTGCAATAGACCAGCCCGTTGCCGATACGGTGCTGCAGAGGAATCCGCCACTGCCAGCCGCACGTTCGCGCCGTTGCCGTCGTGTAGGGCGTGAGCTCCGCGGAGCTTTCACAGGCCATCGCGACCGCCCGGTCACAGGGCAGCCACGACGACCAGTCCTCGTAGCCGACTTGCAGCGCCTGTCCAATGAGAAGGCCGCGGAACCCCGAAGCGTCGATGAACAAATCCCCGCCGATCCGCCTGCCGTCGGTGAGCGCAAGGCTCTCGATGAAGCCGTCCGACGCGCGTAGCCGCACGTCCGCGACTCTCCCTTCGGTGCGGCGCACGCCGTTGCGTTCCGCGAGCGAGCGCAGGTAGCGCGCATACAGTCCTGCATCGAACTGATAGGCGTAGTTATAGTCGGCCGCGGGCGAGCGCCGGTCGGCCGCCGGGGGAGCGAAGCGTCCGAGCTTTCCCGCTACATAGGGGAAGCTGTAGGCGCCGAGCGGCGTGGGATCGCCGAGTTGGCGCAACTTCAGCCAATGGTGATGCGCCGAGATCCCGTCGATGACGTCGCCGAAATCCCCGAAGAAGTGAAAATGAACGTTTCCAGGCCGCGCCCAGTCGCGAAATTCCACGCCGAGCTTGTAGCTCCCCTGAGTGCGGGCGAGGAAATCCCTCTCATCGATCCCGAGCAGCCCGTTCAGCGCGCGGATGACCGGGACGGTGGCTTCCCCGACCCCGACGATGCCGATGTCCTCGGACTCGATCAACTCAATCGGGATCCGGGTGCGCACGAAACGCACGAGCACGGCGGCGGTGATCCACCCTGCGGTGCCGCCGCCCACGATGACGATCTTCTCGAGAGGCCCCGTCGACATCTGCCGCTCCGGCGGAGAGTCCGCCTCCGCATCGAGGGGCAAGTGTAGCGGAACCCCGAAGCGGAGGCGGACGCTGAGCCTTCAGAATTGCAGGCGCACCGCCAGCGCAACCGTGCGATCCGTATCCGTCCAGCTGTACCGCGGCACCACCGGGACGTTGGGCCCGGGGCCGACATCGAGATAAGTCCTGCTCCGCAGAAGGTTCGTCCCCTGCAGGCCCACCTTCATGTAATCCGTCACCTCGTAGAAGAGCTCGCCGTCCAACTGGCCGTAGTTATCCATCCACACCGGCTCGTTCAGATTCGCCGCGGAGCTGGTGAGCAGATACCGTTCGCGCCAGTTCCAGGCGACGCGGCCCTCGAAGTGATACGCCTGGTACATGAGCGCGGCGTTGTAGCTCCAGCGCGACATGCCCTCCATCGGCAGCTGCGCGCTCTGCGCTCCCGAGACCTGATGGGCATCGAAGATGTTCTGCGCGGTGTTTGCGCCACCGGAGTTGTCGACGAACGTGATGTTGCCCTGGAAACCGACTCCCTTGAGCACGCCTGGCAGGAACGTGTAGAACTGCTGGTACTGCAGCTCCGCTCCCCGCAGGGTGCCATAACCGCCGTTCACGCTCTTGACGACGTTGAAGGTCTGCGTTACCCCGTTGTTCGTCAGCGTCTCCGTGGCCGCGTTGTCGGCGAAAATGTAGTTCCTGATCTGCTTGTAGAAAACGTCGAACGCCAGCTCCGCGGAGGGGGCGAAGTACCATTCGAGGCTCGTGTCATAGTTGTTCGCCTTGATGGGCTTGAGCTCGGGGTTACCGAGCATACCTGTCGTAGGATTCGCCGCGGCGGCCAGGGGCGTGCCGGACTGGAAGTTGTAACCTACGGAGCCGTACGGAATCATCTGGCTGAATGTCGGCTGCGTGATGCTCTGACTCGCCGCCACCCGCCACTGTAGGTCATGCGTCAGTAGGAAGCGGACGTTGAAGCTCGGCAGGGCGTTCGTGTATTTGTTTTGCGGAAAGTTGTACGGGAAGGTGCCGCCCGCGCCCGTGAAGGTGTACGCATTGTCGAAGAATCGGCAGGTTGTGGCCCCATAGAGTGCATCGCATTGGGCGGGCGTACCGCTGGCTTGCAACGAGGCAATGTTGAGGGTGCCGGTCGCCGCCGCGTTGACGGTCCTCACCACGCGCACGCCGATATTCCCGTCCATTGGCCCGATCGGGGTATGGTCGCGCTTGAAGTCGGCCTCCACGTAGCCGGCGTAGGTGTGCTCGGACTGGTCGTTGATACCGTTGATCGGATTGTCGCCAGTCCCGGGATTGTATTTGGACCAATCGGGAGTGAGCGGCTGCCAGCCCGAGTTTGGAGGCCGCTCGGTGTTGCAGAGCACCGAACATGCGTAGCCGGTGCCGTTGCGGACGAGCTGATACGAGGGGAAGTAGCCGACGCCCGGGAACGGCACGCTGCCGCGCATGAAGCCGTTGAAGGGCTGCAGCTCCGAAGCCCACGCCGGCGTCTGCGCGAGAGTTACCGGCGTGCCGCCGGTGCCCCCCCAGTAGTACTGGCTCGAGAGGATGTTCCAGTTCCAGTTCGATTCGCGCGTGATCGCGCGCCGATCCTCCCAGCGCGCGCCGAAGCGGAACGCCTTCAGCCAGTCGCTGTCGGCGAATTTCAAGGTGCCATCGAGGCGGTCGGCCCACTGGTGCGCGTCGTTGTCTTCGATGTGGTCCATGGCCGCTGCCCACCAGTAGTCGGCGGGGTTGCTCATCTCGTAAGGGCTCTGGCTGAGCACCATCGTCGGCGTCTTGCCGGCCGTGTTGAAATCGACGTACGTGCCGGTTCCGGGTCCTGCGAATATCGGCAGACCGGACGCGCCGCTCGGATCACCCACTTGGGTGAAGGCCGTCATGCTCAACAGATCGGCGTGCGACTTGACGTATTGCACGTCGTTGCTCAAGGTGAACCGCTCGGTCGGCGACCAGCTGAGGCTCGTCGTGAAGAAATCGGTGGAGTGATGGTCCTTCTCGTACCGCGTGTCGAGCTCGGGTGTGATCCAGACGGTGCCGGCGTTCACCACTCCGTTGGATGCGATGCTGGTGTAATTCGCAATCGGCGGAACCTGGGCCGTTCCGAAGGTGGCGCCGGCCGCAGGAGAGTTGATATACGCGCCGTAGTCGCCCTCGGTGAACTCCAGGTTCTGCGGGTTGTCCTTGGTCTGGAAAGCATGCGCCGTGAGCAGCCAGTGCTGGCCCGGCGACTGCCACTGGAACACTCCATCGAGCGCCTGTCGGTTCTGTCTCCAGTCGAGGCGGCGCCAGCCGATGGAGTTCGGCACGTACACGGTTGTGCCCGCGGGCTGGCCAGCCATGGCCTGCGGCAGCGTCTGCCCGACGTAGTCGCCCAGCTGAATGCTGTCGGTACGGTTGCCCTCCTGTGCGTAGGTCCCCGACAGCAAAACACCTACCCGGCCGATGCCGGTGTCCCAGTAATTGCTCCAGAGTCCGTTCACCGACGGGAATCCCTTCTTGATCATGTCTCCGTAATCGTAGTCGGCCGAGAAGGCCGTGAGGTTGCGCCGGCTGTTGAGGGGCTTGCGGGTCTCCATGTCGATGACACCGCCGATGCCGCCCTCGATCTGGTCCGCCGTCGGGCTCTTGTAGACATTGATGCCCGCCAGCAGGTCCGGCGAGATGTCCTCGAAGCTGATCTCGCGGCCGTCGTTCGCCGAGAAGATCTCCTCCCCGTCCATCTGGCTCTGTACCCACGACAGGCCGCGGATGAACACGTTGCCGCCGGAGTCGGTGAGGCGGGCCGGATCGCGATTGTTGTCGGTGCGCTCGATCAGGACGCCGGGGATGCGCTCGAGGGCCTCCGCGACGCTGCGGTCCGGCAGCGCGCCGATGTCTTCGGCTGACACGGAGTCGACGATCTGCGGCGCGAGGCGCTTGATCGCCGCCGCGCTCATCAGGCTCTGACGCAGTCCCGTGACGACCACTTCCTGAAGAACGTCATTCTTCGGGTCGTTGCCCTGCGGTTGCACCGCGGGAGCCGCGGACTGCTGCGCGTTGCCCGCGGCCTGGTCCTGCGGTGTCGGCTGGCCCTGGGCAGGGGCGGGTCTCCCCGAAAGCGCCAATACCAACGCCAGCGCCGTTGCGGCCGCCGGCACGCGCAGCGGCGTGCCGGGTCCAACGCCCGCGATGAGGTGTTGGCTGCGGTGATTCGAGCGATTTGCCACGATATTCCCCCTTTGGATGTCGATGGCTCGGTGGATCAGCGGATGCCGCGGCTGGCGCCGACAGCGCTGTCGCGATTTTCGTCAGCACGCCCTGGGGCGCATGTCACGTGCAAAGGCATGGGGTCCCCTTATCAGTCGCGCGGGTTCTACTGCGTCATGCGTCGCGCGGAAACGACCCGTTAGCCATAGGTTATCGCTATCATTGTTCGCGCTACCAATGCGAAGTATGATGCCAGCCATACGATTCTTCGTATAGCTGTCGGGGCGTACGGGCGTTCGGAGAGGCTATGGGGCGTAATTCCGGAATCCGGTCATTCCTTCGTAGGCGCTTGAATATCCGCCATATTGCGCTCATGGCGCAGCTCGATGAGGCGCGCTCGGTCGTGCGCGCGGCAGAAGCGGCTGGTATGTCGCAGCCCGCCGCCTCGACCCTTCTCAGGGGATTCGAGGAGGCTCTCGATGTCCCGTTGTTCGAGCGCCACGCACGCGGCATCGTCCCGACTCCCTACGGGGAGATCCTGGTGCGCCATGCACGCTCCATCCTCTCGGAGATCGATCAGGTCCAGGAAGAGATCGCGAGCCTGAAGTCCGGGCTCTCCGGTCAGGCCTCGGTCGGTACCGTCACCACTCCCGGCACCAACCTCGTGCCGATCGCCGTGAGCCTGCTCAAGCAGAAGCATCCCGGCCTGCTCGTCAGTATCGATGTCGATCACAGCCGCCCGCTCATCGAACGATTGCTGGGTGGGCAGATCGACCTGGTCGTCGGGCGGCTGCTCGACTCGCGGGGCTCCGGGGAGCTGCAGTTCGAGCCGCTCGGGGACGAGTCCCATGCCGTCATCGCCGGCGGCGGTCATCCTCTCGCCGGCACCACGGGCATCTGGCTCCAGGATCTGCTCGGCCAGCCGTGGATCCTGCCGCCGCCCGGCAGCGTGCTGCGGGATCGCCTCACGACGGTCTTCCTGCAGCAGGGGCTGCCGATGCCGGCGAACGTCGTACAGACGCAGTCCCTGCCCGCGATACTCGGACTTTTGCGCAGCACCAACGCGGTCGTGCCCCTGCCGCGTGAGACGCTGCAGCCGCTCTGCGATTCCGGCTTCCTTTCGGTGCTCATCGACAACGTCGGTGTCACCATGACGCCGTTCGGCATCATCACGCGTCGCAAGCACAAGCTCTCACCGGGGGCGCAGGCGCTCCTCGATGCCATCCGCACGACGGCAAGAACGCTCTACCCGCAGGCACACGCGCCCGCGGCCGGCAGCGATGAATCCATGGCGGTCAATGCCTGAGAAATCAGGCTCCATCGTTGAGGCGCACCGTATGATAGCGCTATCATTTCGGGCTCGCTTCACGCCCTAGGATGCCTGATGCCAAGTCCGATCTCATCGAAGAGCGTTCGCCCCAAGGGCCGGCGCGCACCTGCGGTCTGGGTGCTCGCGTGTGCCATCGCGGCAGCGTGCCTCGCCATCAACCCGATCGCCTGTGCGCGTGCTCTGCCCCACGGCGAGGCCGCCAGCCCGCCGCCCGAGGACGGCTATCGCCTCTGGCTGCGCTATGTTCCCGCAGAGGAGCCCTGGCGCTCGCGCTACCGGGCCTCCGCGATGGCGGTGGTCGGCGCGGAGCCCGAAGGCGCCGCAACGGCGGGTGCAAGCGATTCCTCCACCACGCTTCGAGCCGCACAGGCGGAGCTGCTGCGAGGCCTGTCGGGCCTGTTGGGCGCGGCGCCGCGGGTCGCGGCTGATGTGACGGAGGACGGCGCCATTCTCTTCGGGACGCCGCGGTCCTCGGCGCTGCTGAAGAGCCTGCGTCTGGATCTGCATGCGCTGGGCGCGGAAGGCTATCTCATCCGCACGACCACGATTCACGGTCATCGCACCACGGTCATCGCCGCGAATACCGACATCGGCGTCCTCTACGGCACCTTCCGCTTCCTGCAGCTTCTGCAGACTCGCGAGCCCATCGGGCATCTCGACCTTGCCGCGAGCCCCAGGATCCGCCGCCGCGTGCTCGATCACTGGGACAACCTGAACGGTACCGTCGAGCGCGGTTACGCGGGCGACTCAATCTGGAAGTGGGAAACCCTGCCGGAGCACCTCTCCCCGCGTTACACCGACTATGCGCGTGCGTGCGCCTCGATCGGAATCAACGGAGTGGTGCTCAACAACGTCAACGCAACCCCATTCATCCTGACACCTCTCTACCTCGGCAAGGTCGCGGCGCTCGCCGGTGTGCTGCGCCCCTACGGCATTAGGGTCTATCTCTCCGTCCCGTTCAGCACGCCGGTCACCCTGGGACGGCTCGCGTCCGCCGATCCTCTCGATCCGAAGGTGCAGGCATGGTGGACCGCGAAGGTCGCCGAGATCTACCGCGATATCCCGGACTTCGGCGGCTTCCTGATGAAAGCCAACTCCGAGGGCCAGCCGGGTCCGGAGGACTACCATCGGACACAGGCTCAGGGCGCCAACCTGCTCGCCCAGGCGCTCGCTCCGCACCACGGCATCGTCATGTGGCGCGCGTTCGTCTACTCGACGGGCAATCACTCCGAGGACCGTGCCCGGCAGGCGTACGACACCTTCAAGCCGCTCGACGGCAGGTTCGCTGACAACGTGCTCGTGCAGGTGAAGAACGGCCCGATCGACTTTCAGCCGCGCGAGCCCTTCCATCCGCTCTTCGGTGCGATGCCGCATACCCACCTGATGCTCGAGCTGCAGGTGACCAAGGAGTACCTCGGCCAGCGCACCAGTATCGTCTATCTCGGACCGCTCTTCGAGGAAGCGCTGCGCGATGACACCTGGGCAAAGGGCGCGGGCTCGACGGTGGCGCGGGTGACTGACGGCTCGCTCTACGGCGAGCCGCTGACGGCCATCGCCGGCGTCGCCAACATCGGCTCCGACCGCAACTGGTGCGGATCGATCTTCAACCAGGCCAACTGGTACGCCTTCGGACGGCTCGCCTGGGATCCGGATCTTTCCGCGCGAGAGATTGCCGAGGAATGGGTCAGGATGACCTTCACCAACGATCGCCGCTTCGTCGCGCCGGTCCTGAAGATGATGATGGAATCACGCGAGGCCGCGGTCGACTACATGACACCGCTCGGACTCGCGAGCCAGATGGCGGGCACCCATTTTGGGCCGGGCCCGTGGCTGGCTCCCGCCAGAGGCATTCCAGCGGACTGGACCAGCACTTATTACAGCCGCGCCGACGCCGGCGGCATCGGCTTCGATCGCACGGCAACGGGCAGCAACGCGGTGGCGCAGTACGCTGCGCACCTCGCCGCGCAATACGGCAATGCCGCGACCTGTCCCGAGTCCCTCCTTCTCTGGTTCCATCACCTCTCCTGGGACTACCGCCTGCGCTCGGGACACACGCTGTGGGATTCCCTGGTGCTGCACTACGATCGCGGCGTGGCCTCCGTCAGGGAGGCGCGTAAGACCTGGAGCACCCTATCGCCTTACATCGACAGCGAGCGATATCATCTGACGGCCGACTTCCTCGCGATCCAGGAGAAAGACGCCGTGTGGTGGCGGAACGCGAGCATCGCCTGGTTCCAGTCGATCTCGCACCGCCCGCTGCCTGCCGGAGTGGCACCGCCTCCCGACACCCTGGCGCATTACGAGGCCTTCTGCATTCCTTACGTCGAGGGCTCGCCGGGGAACCGCCCCGCATGCCCGCCGGCCGATGTGCCGGTGCCCCGGTGAGGTGTGTCCACGTGCACTGCGCGCGGGCCGCTACCAATCCCACATCGAACCGTCTTCCAGACGGGCGATCGGCAACTGCTTGGGGCTGTAGGGAAAGCGCTCTGCGAGCTTCTCATCGATGGTGACGCCGTGACCCGGACTCTCGCCGCAATGCAGGCGGCCGTCGCGAAAGAGGTAGTCGTGCGGAAAAACCTCATCCGTCTGCCCGCAGTGGCGCATGTACTCCTGGATACCGAAGTTGGGAACCCAGGTGTCGAAGTGCAGCGCCGCACCCAGCGTGACCGGCGAGAGATCGGTGGCGCCGTGAAATCCGGTACGCACCTGGTGCATTGCCGCGAGATCGGCAATGCGGCGCACATGGGTGATACCGCCGGCATGCACGAGAGTCGAGCGGATGAAGTCGATGAGCCGGCCCTCGATGAGGCGCTTACAATCCCAGATGGAGTTGAAGACTTCGCCCACTGCGAGCGGCGTGACGGAATGGCGCCGGATGAGCTCGAATCCGTCCGGGTTGTCTGCGGGCGTCGCATCCTCCAGCCAGAAGAGTCTGTGCGGCTCGAGGTCGCGGGCCAGCCGCGCCGCCTCCACCGGCGTCAGGCGATGATGGACATCGTGCAGCAGCTCGAGTGCGCGCCCATGGTCCGTGCGGAGCCGCTCGAAGAGCCGCGGCACGATGTCGAGGTAGGCCGGCGTCGACCACTCCGTCTCCAGCGGCAACTCGCTCTCCGCGGGCTCATACGCGTCCTTCAGTCGGGAAACGCCATAGGGCTTCTTCAAGCCGGGCACACCGCATTGGGCACGTACGGCCCGATAACCCATGGCGACATAGCGTGCCACCTCCGCGCTCGCCTCTTCGATGTCGCGGCCGTTCGCATGTCCATACACCAGCACGCCTTCGCGAGAGCGACCACCGAGCAGACGATAGAGCGGCAACCCCGCCATCTTGCCGAGGATGTCCCAGAGCGCCACATCGACTGCGGCGATCGCCGTCATGGTCACGGGTCCGCGCCGCCAGTAGGAACCACGATAGAAGAACTGCCAGGTATCTTCGATCCGTCCGGCGTCGCGCCCGATCAGGTTGGGCACCACGTGATGCTCGAGGTACGCCGCCACGGCAAGCTCCCGGCCGTTGAGGGTCGCATCGCCGAGGCCGCAAACACCCGATCGCGTCTCGATCTTGAGCGTCACGAAATTGCGGCCTGGGCAGGTGACGATGACGCGCGCGGCAACGATCTCCCGGTCGTGCGCGGACAGCCCTCTGAGACCCTCATCGGTGAGTGTCGGCTCTCGAGGAGGCGGCTCAGACCGGGTATTTGCCATGAACGATAACTCCAACTGGGAATCTGCCGGCACGTTGCATCCGGACCGCCTGTTTCCCGCGGACACCGGCACGCGCGCGGTCGCACGCAGACTCTACAACACCGTGCGCGCTCTGCCCATCGTGAGCCCTCACGGCCATACCGAGGCACGCTGGTTCGCGCAGAACGCTCCCTTCGGCGATCCGGTCTCGCTCCTTCTCACGCCGGATCACTACATCACCCGCATGCTCTACAGCCAGGGCCTGAGCCTCGAAGAGCTGGGACTCACCGCAGCCGGAACCGGCGCCGGCTCCGCAAGCGACCGCGACTTGCGCGCCATCTGGAGAAAGTTCGCCGCGCACTATCCTCTCTTCCGCGGCACTCCGACCCGGCTCTGGCTCGATTGGGTGCTGTGCACCGTTTTCGGGACGGAAGCGCCGCTCACTGCCGGCAACGCCGACCGCACCTACGACCGCATCGCCGAGTGCCTGGCGCAGGACGCCTTTCGCCCGCGCGCCCTCTTCGAGCGGTTCGGCATCGAGGTGCTCGCCACGACCGAATCGCCACTCGATGACCTCGCTCATCACGCCGCGATCCGCGCGAGCGGTTGGCCGGGCCGCATCATCAGCGCCTACCGGCCGGATCCGGTCGTCGACCCCGAGGCTCCCGGCTTCGCGGCAGCTCTCGTGCGCCTCGGTGAGGTCACCGGCGAGGACACCGGCTCCTGGGCCGGCTATCTCGCGGCACATCGCAAGCGACGCGCGTTCTTCGCACAGATGGGCGCCACGTCCACGGATCACGGCCACCCCACGGCCAGAACGGCGGACTTGAGCGAGCACGCTGCCCAGACCCTCTTCGCCCGCATCGTGCGCGCTGCGCGAGGCGGCGGGGTAGCGAGCGCGGACGCGGAAGCTTTCCGCGCCCAGATGCTCACCGAGATGGCGCGCATGAGCCTCGATGACGGCCTCGTGCTCCAGATCCATCCCGGCTCGTGGCGCAACCACAACGCCGCGCTCTTCGAGCGCTTCGGTCGCAACATCGGCGCCGATATCCCCGTGTCCACCGACTACGTCGGCGCGCTGCGGCCGCTCCTCAACCGCTTCGGCAACGAGCGCTCGCTGACCCTGATCGTCTTCACGCTCGATGAGTCCGCCTACAGCCGCGAGCTCGCGCCCCTCGCCGGCCACTACCCTGCCCTCAAGCTCGGGCCGGCGTGGTGGTTCCATGACAGCCCCGAGGGGCTCATGCGCTTTCGCGAGCAAACCACCGAGACCGCCGGGTTCTACAACACCGTCGGCTTCAACGACGACACGCGCGCATTCTTCTCGATCCCCGCCCGCCACGATGCTGCGCGCCGCATCGACTGCGCTTTCCTCGCCCGCCTGGTGGCCGAGCACCGCCTACCCGAGGAGGAAGCCGCCGAGGTCGCCTGCGAGCTCGCCTACAAGCTTCCCAAGCAGGCGTACCGGCTCTGACTCTCTCGCGACCGTCCGGGCTATGATATCGTTATCATCGAGCCGGCCCGCAGCGGCAGAAACCGAAAAATCAGGGGGAAGACCGTGTCGCGTCCCAGCAGTTCAGTGAGCCGCAGCCGCTGCCGTGCTCTCACCGTGGCGTCCGTCCTCCTGGTCGCGCTCTCCAGCGCCGGCGTCTTCGCCGCCGACAAGCCGCTCTACGAGGATCCGCGTGCGGCTGTCGATGCGCGCGTCGATGACCTCCTCTCCCGCATGACCCTGGAGGAGAAGATTGCGCAGATCTCCTGCATCTGGCAGCGCAAGCGCGATGTCGAGGACGCAGGCGGCAACTTCGATCCGGCGAAAGCGAGCCGCGTGTTCCCCAATGGCATTGGCCAGGTCGCGAGGCCCAGCGACCGGGTGCCGCTCGAGGCGAACGATCCGCTGCAGAATGTGTTTCGCAATGTCCCGCAGACGGTGGCTTTCGTCAACGCCATCCAACACTACTCGGTCGATGACACTCGCCTCGGGATTCCGACGATCTTTCACGGGGAGGGCCTGCACGGCTATATGGCGCGCGAGGCCACGAGCTTCCCACAGGCAATCGCGCTCGGCGGCACCTGGGACCCCGCGCTCATCACCAGCGTCTACAAGGTAGTCGCGCGCGAGGCGCGCGCACGCGGAGTGCAACTGCTATTGACCCCGGTCATCAACCTGGGACGCGATCCGCGCTGGGGGCGGATGGAGGAGACATTCGGCGAGGACCCCTACATCGCCAGTCAGCTGGGCATCGCCGAGGTGCGCGGCCTTCAGGGCGAGACGCTTCCTCTCGGGCCCGACCGCGTCTTCGCTACGCTGAAACACATGGCCGCCTACGAGGTTCCGGAGGCCGGCACCAACGTCGGTCCTGCTGAAGTCACTCGACGGACGCTGCTGCAGATGTACTTCGAGCCGTTTCATGCCGCCATCCAGCAGGCCAACGCCCAGATCGTCATGCCCTCCTACAATGAGATCGGCGGCATTCCCTCCCACGCCAATCGCTGGATGCTGACCGACGTGCTGCGCAACCAGTGGGGCTTCAAAGGCCTCGTCACCAGCGATTACGAGGCCATCGAGCAGCTCGTGTCGCTGCACCACGTGGCCGGCAACCTGACCGATGCGGCGGCTCGGGCCCTGAAGGCAGGTGTCGACAATGACATGCCCGATGGTGAGGCCTACGCCGCTCTGCCCCAGGCCCTGGCAGAGGGGAAGGTCACGCAGGCGGAAATCGATACCGCCGTGCGCCGGGTTCTGCGGCTCAAGTTCCTGGCGGGCCTCTTCGAGCACCCGTACGCCGATGCGCGTCATGCCGAGAAGATCACCGACGACGCCGAGGCGCGGACGCTCGCGCTGGAGGCGGCACGGGAGAGCATCATTCTCCTCAAGAACGATGGCACGCTGCCGCTCGAGCCGCGCCGCATCAGAACGCTCGCCGTGATCGGTCCCAACGCAGGCGTGGCGCGCCTCGGAGGGTACTCCGAGGTGCCGGCGCATTCCGTCAGCATCCTTCAGGGCATCCTAAGCGCGGTGGGTCACCAGGTGCACGTGGTCCATGCACAGGGGGTGCGCTTCCTCGACAGCGGCAATCAATACACGGATCGAGTCGTACTCACGACACCCGAGGAGAATCGCCCCCTCATCCGCCAGGCGGTCAAGGTCGCGAGCCGGGCGGATGAGATCGTGCTCGCCATCGGCACCCGCGGTGCGCTCTGCCGCGAGGGCTGGGCGGACAATCACCTCGGCGATCGCGACAGCCTGCAGCTCATCGCGCAGCAGCAGGAGCTGGCCGATGCGCTGTTCGCGCTCGGCAAGCCGGTGGTCGTCGTGCTCATCAATGGCTGCACGCTCGCCGTAGATGAAATCGCGAAGAAGGCCAACGCGCTGATCGAAGGGTGGTATCTCGGTCAGGAAGGCGGTACCGCCATGGCGGATGTCCTCTTCGGCAAGACCAACCCCGGCGGCAAGCTCACGGTCACCGTGCCGCGCTCCGTGGGCTTCGTGCCCTACAACTACGATGAGAAGCCGAGCGCTCATCGGGGCTACCAGTTCGCCGACAACTCGCCCCTCTTCCCCTTCGGCTACGGCCTTTCCTACACCACCTTCGACGTGGGCCCACCCGTCCTCTCCGCAGACAGCATCCCCTCGAGCGGCACGGTGACCGTCAAAGTGAGCGTCCGCAACACCGGAAAGGTAGCGGGCGATGAGGTCGTGCAGCTCTATCTACACGAGCTCGTCACTTCCGTGACCGAGCCGACGAAGGTCCTGCGAGGGTTCAAGCGGGTGTCGCTGGCGCCCGGGGCCTCCACCCAGGTTGAGTTCAAGCTCGGCTGGGACGACTTCGCCCTCTGGGACGAGCGCCTGCATCACGTGGTCGAGCCTGGAACCTTCGAGATCATGGCGGGCCCGGACTCCGTGAGCCTCAAGACCGCGTCCCTTCAGATCACACACTGACCCGATCGCGCCGGCGCGGAGACGCGCTCAGTCTGGTCTCAATTCCTGAGCAACCAGTGGTCGGGGTCGACGACGACGCTCGAGAGCGGCGCCGGCGTCGTCAGCGTGAATTCCTGTCGGCGCTGCCGCAGCCACACCGTCTGTCGCCCGGACCGGCCCGCGGCCGTCCACCCGACATCGACCGGCATGGTGAATACCTGACCGCCCTGCGTCTGCCCGATGATCACCTGCGACTGAAAAACGTCGCTTCGTGAGATTGCGCTCCAACTCGTGCGCAGTGCCGGGCGGCCTTCGCCGTAGACCCATTCGGCGAAAAACCAGCCGAGCGACTGCCCGTAGGCGTGCTCGCACACCGCCCGCCACGTCCCGGTATCCACCAGGCCGCCGGCATTGGCCTGCGCGTACTCGTGCAGCGCAGCAAAGAAGCGTCGATCGCCCATCACGTGCCGCAGCATGTGCAGTACCCAGGCGCCCTTGTTGAAGGTGACGTAAGTCAGCAGCTCGCCGGCCGGATGGTCAGGGGCGATATAAACCGAGCCGGGGAAGGGCCCGGTATCGAGGGTGTGCATGAACCGGCGGTAAGCCTCCTCCCCGCCCTGCCTCTCGTGCCACAACGCCACCGCGTAGTTTGCAAATGCTTCGTTCAGCCAGACATCGGACCAGCGCCGGGCTGTCAGGCTGTTCCCGAACCACTGATGCGCCATGTCGTGGGCGATGACATTGCCGACCTCGTGCAGGTCCCAGGCCTCGGCGTTCCCGAGGATCAGATCGCGGCCGAGGCTCGGCGCGGTCTGATGCTCGCGGAAGCTCGGGTAGGGAACTTCCACGATGCCGTACTTCTCCCGCGCGAACGGATACGGTCCGAAGAGTGACTCGAAGCTGCGCAGCATGTCGGGCACGGCGGCGAACTCGGCCTCAGCCCGCGCTTTGTCGGCAGGGTAGAGGTAGTAATGGAGGGGTATGCGCCGCCCGCTCTCGCTGCGATACCGGGCATCGATGATGTCGTATGGGCCGATGGCGACGGAGATGACGTCCGGATAGATCGGTGAGCGCTCGCGCCAGTGGAAGCGGCGCCTGCCATCGGACAATGGCTCGGTGCCGATCAGCGTGCCGTTGGAAACGGCCGTCGTGCCCTTGGGCGCGGTAATGATGACATCCGCACCGGCCGCCTTGAAGGCCGGCTCATCGAGCGTCGGCCACCATCCCATGGCGGAGAACGGGAGTCCGTAGCTCGCAATCGCCGGCTCGCTCCCCAGCGTATGGAAGTGCAGATAGTGGGGATTTGGCGAGCCGCCGTAGCTCACCCGCAGCACATGCTCTCGTCCGGCAGGCAATGCGGGCGGCAGAGTCACCAGGAGCTTCGCTCCCCGACGCTCATATGCGGCCGGCTTGCCGTCGAGCTCGACCGAGTGTGCGCTCAGGGAGTCGGCCATATCGAGGGAGATCCGCCCAGCTCCCGCGCTCTGCCAACTCAACGTCAGCGCGGAGACGCCCGAGACGGTCTGCGCCACGGGATCGAATGACACCTGCAACCCGTAATGCTCTACCCGCAGTCCCTGTTGCGCCGCCGTCTGCGCGCCGATGGCGGCGCGCAGACACGTGAGGAGGCATATGAAGAGCAGGAGGCCGACAATACCGGCTCGTCGGGTGATCATGCGATCACCGCGATCCGGCGGCGGCTCCCGCCCCGGTCACCGCAAAGCGCGGGGTCGCAATACGGCTGCCGTAGGAGGCGGCCAGCGCCCACGCCGCAGCGCTGAGTGCAGTCGAGATGAGGAGATTCACCCAGTCCTCACGGTTGGTTGGCGCGGCTGCGACGGCACTCAACCAGCAGATGATGGTGAAGAGGCTCTCCATGATCGCCTCCAGCGTAGCCGCGAGCCGCGGCAGCATGCCGAACGCAATGGCCAGCCCGGCGACGATGTGACCCGCCCCGCCGAGGCCGGTGAGCGGCTCCCGCAGCGGCATCCAGGCCGGGATCAGGGTCGCGGCGAACTTCAGATAGAAGAAGTGCGAGAGCCCGATCGGCACCAGCGCGAGGCCGAAGAGAATGCGCGCCGCCCGGGCGCTGCCATCGTCGCGCCCCGCGACCGCGCAATAGATGAGCCACCCACCCGCGACCAGGGTCGAGTCCTCACCGACACCGAGCCAACTTGCCTCCACCAGCGGATGTGCCAGCACACGCGGGATCTGCAGCGCCAGCACCCATAGCGCCACGAACCCGGTCAATATGAGTGACGAACGCTTCGCGGTCGCCGCAAAGAGCATGCCGATGCCGGGGACCAGCATCAACGCGGCCGAAATGCAGGCGAGTGTCTCTCGCCAGGGTATGTGCGGCGGCACCGGCTGCTGGTTGAGGAGAAAATCGCGCGCCACGAGGCTGATGGCCCCGATGGCCGCGAAGCTCGCGGCAAAGAGAAGATGGCCAACACCAATCCTGCGCAGGTACATGGTCCCCCCGTGAGCGCACACCGGCGCAACATCCGCGCCGGCCGCATTCCTCCTCGAGTATATCGCCCTCAGGCCGCCTCTGCTTCACCCATCCGAACGCGCCTCCTGTCAACATGCACGACATAGGACGCAACCAGCACGAACGCCGCTGCAGTCTCCGCGGTCGAGAGCAGGAAGCCGATCCAACTCTGGTGATCGCCGGGTCTCGCCGCGATGGCGCTCAACCAGACGATGAGCGTGATCAGGGTTTCCATGCTCGCCTCGAGGCTCGCGGCGAGTCGCGGCACGACCCCGCAGGCGATCGCGAGGCCTGCCGCAATGTGCCCGGCGCCGGTGAGGAAGGTGAGCGGTACGCGCAGCGGCATCCAGGCCGGTATGAATTTCACGGCGGCATCGAGGTAGAAGAAATGCGACAGGCCGATCGGCACGAGCGCGAGGCCGAAGAGAATCCGTGCGATCCGCACGCTGCCACCGCTGCGTCCCGAGACCTCGCAGTAGATGAGCCACCCGCCCATGACGAGCACCGTATCTTCGCCCACTCCCAGCCAATTCAACTCCACCAGCGGGTGTGCCAGCACCTGCGGGATCCATAGCGCTACGATCCAGAGCGCCACGAACGCTGTCAGGACCAACGCCGCCTGCTTCGCGGTCGCCTGCAGGAGAAGCCCGGCGCCGGTGAGCAGCAGCAGCGCGGCTGAGATGCACGCGAGGGTGACTCGCCACGGTATGCCCGGCGGCACGGGCTGCTGGAACAGAAGGAAGTCATGCAGGCCGAGGCTGATCGCCCCGATCAGGATGAAGCTCGAGGCAAAAAGCAGATGCCCGACACCCAGTCTGCGCAGATACATGCCGCCTCCGGAGAATCGACGGAGGCGAGATCGTAAGCCGATCGCGCCGGATGTATTGGACCACTGTCGCCGGGCGACTGGACCATTGTTGGCCGGCTACGGCAGCTCGAGCCGCTCTGAGCTTCCGTGCGGACGGCTGCCGGCCGGGCTGCTCTTGCCCTTGAGTCCCCGCAGAATGACGCCCAGTTGCTCGATACCACGCCGGATTCCTTTGGGGTCCGTCGCGGCTGCGCCGAGCACGACGGCCGGCGGCATCGACCGCTCGATGGTGAGTTTCGAGAGAGGCAGAGCCACGATGCCCTGCTCGGCTGCCAGGCGGCCGGCCTCGAGCTCCGGAATGCCATCGGCGAGCCACGCCACCGTCTGCAATCCGGCGGCGGCGGGCGAGAGCTGCAGGACGTCCGCGAGCTCGCGCTTGGCAACCCTGAGCAGCGTGTCGTGGCGCATGGTGTAGAGATCGCGCATGCGCCGCATGTGTTGCTCCATGTGACCGCCGGCGATGAATTCGGCCAGCACCGCCTGGTCGAGCACGGACGGGAAGCGCTGCAACACCGACCTGGCCGCATCCACTGCGCCGAGCAGCGTCTGCGGCACGACCAGAAACCCCAGCCGCAGCGACGGAAACAACATCTTGCTGAAGCTGTTGGAATAGATCACACAGCCGGTCCGGTCCAGGCTCTGCAGGGCGGCGAGCGGCCGGCCGGTGAAGCCGAGCTGACTGTCGTAGTCGTCCTCGAAGATCCAGGCGCCGACTTCCCGCGCCCACTCGAGGAGCGCCAGGCGCCGCTGCAGCGACAGCGTCATCCCCAACGGAAAGTGGCAGCCCGGAGTGACACAGGCGAGCCGTGCGAGCCGGGCGCGGCGCCGGCCCGCCTCACAATCGATCCCTGCCTCATCGACCGGCACGCCGATCACCTCCACCCCCGACCCGCGCAGCAATGAAGAGATGGCGGAGTAGCACGGATCCTCGACCCAGGCCCGATCCCTGGGGTCGAGCACCAGCCGTGCGATCAGGTCGAGCGAGGATTGGGTGCCGGAAGTGATCACCACCTGCCCGGCCTTGCACTGCACGCCCCGGGTCAACCCAACATAGTGGGCAATGGCCGCGCGCAGCGGCGGATATCCCAGCGTATCACCATGCTTGAGCAGGTCGGGCACCGCCGTCCGCAGACAGCGCGCGGCAATCCGGCTCCAGGTCTTGATCGGAAATGCCTCGAGCGCTGCCAGGTCCAGGCGGAAAGTATGCGGCTCGACGGTAGGCCGAAGTGGGAACGGATTGTTGGCTAGGCGTTGTCCGCGCACGGAAAGCGACGGCACCGCGACGACTGTGCGCGGACGGCCTCGGGCGGCCGCCGGACTCGTCGGCGCGACTGTTGTCATCTGACGTACGAAGGTACCGCTTCCTACGCTTCCCTCGACATACCCTTCGGCGATCAGGTGATCGAAAGCTGCCACGACCGTGCCGCGCGCCACACCGTATCGGCGCGCAATGCTGCGCGTCGAGGGCAGACGCGCCCCGGGCGATAGCCGTCCTTCCACGATAGCCAGCCGGATCTCATCGTAGAGCCAACGCAACAGCGTGGCGCCGGCGGCCCGAGGTCCGAGCGTGATGGTGACGGTGGCAGCGGTCTTCGACATGGCTGAGATGACACCTTGCGCACTAAAGTGGCCCAATGCGCTGCACGATGACGGCCTATATGACCGATCCACCTGGAGCGTACCATAGACGGTGGAACGATGGGCCAGCCCCTGGAGCCGCAGCCACTTCCCATTGCAGAGCGAGCCCTCGCTTAAGCGCCGCAAGCTGACGCGCCGCAGCGCGGCGAGCTGACTCACCACAGCGCCGCAAGCTGAATTGACACCCCCGCTCTGATACCGCTACCATCCAGCGGCTGTCCACCGGTCGGAGCACGACGCCTGTATCTCGGGATCGACATCGGCACCTCGAGCGTGAAAGCAGTGCTCCTCGCGGAGCAAGGCGTCGTCATGGGCTCGGCTTCGGCCCCGCTCGAAGTCAGCCGGCCGGCGCCGGGATTCTCGGAGCAGGATCCCCACGCTTGGTGGCAGGCCACGGTGCGCGCCGTGAATGCTCTGCCGAGCGCGGCGCGCTCCGGTGTCCGCGCAATCGGTCTCTCGGGCCAGATGCATGGAGCGACGCTGCTCGATGTGCAGGATCGCGCGCTCAGGCCCGCCATTCTCTGGAACGATGGGCGCTCCGCCGAGGAATGCCTCGAGCTCGAGCGCCGTGAGCCGGCATCGCGCGCCATCACCGGCAACATCATGATGCCGGGGTTCACCGCCCCGAAGCTCCTCTGGGTCGCGCGTCACGAGCCTGACGTCTTCCGCCGCACTGCCTTTGTCTTACTGCCCAAAGATTACGTCCGTCTGCGGCTGACCGGCGAGAAGGTCAGCGATATGTCCGATGCCGCCGGCACGGGCTGGTTGGACGTCGGCCGACGTGAGTGGTCCGACGCGATGCTTGCGGCGACAGATCTCAGTCGTGCGCAGATGCCGCGCCTCGTTGATGGGTCGAGCCCGTCGGGAGTTCTGACCGCCCAAGCTGCCGCGGAACTCGGCGTCCCCCGTGTCGTGGTTGCAGGCGGCGGCGGAGACAACGCCGCGAGTGCTGTCGGTCTCGGCGTAGTGCGCCCGGGTCAGGCGTTCCTTTCGCTTGGCACATCCGGAGTGCTCTTTGTGGTCACTGACCGGTTCCGCCCAAATCCGGACCGCGCCGCGCACGCGTTCTGTCATTGTCTCCCTGATCGTTGGCACCAGATGTCCGTGATGCTCAGCGCGGCGAGCACTCTCGACTGGGTAGCACAGGTCGTCGGCTCCTCCGACCTGCCGCAGCTCGTTGCACAGGCCGAAGCGCTCGGCTTGAGCCGGCATTCAACGCTCTTTCTCCCGTACCTGACCGGCGAGCGCACGCCTCACAATGATCCCAACTGCCGGGGTGTCTTCTTCGGTCTGCGGCCCGATACGACTGCGGCGGAGCTCACCGGAGCAGTCCTCGAAGGCGTCGCGTTCGCGTTCGCCGACGGTCTGGATGTCCTCACGGAAAAGAGCGATCGGACAGGCCCGCAGGTGGACGACATCAGCGTCACCGGCGGCGGCGCGCGGCTGCCCTATTGGGGGCGCCTGATCGCCGCGGCATTGCGCCGGCCGCTTACCTACCGCGCAGGCGGCGAGGTCGGCGCAGCTCTGGGCGCGGCACGCCTCGCACGGCTGGCGGCCGGTGAAGGGAGTGAGGAGGAAGTCTGTACCGCCCCGCCCGTGGAGCGGGTGGTCCAGCCCGATATGGCGCTGTCGGCGCTGCTCGCCAGCCGCCGCCGCACGTTCCAGCGGCTGTACCGGGATCTCAAGAATACGTTCGTGGAGTTTCGCTCATGACTTTGTTTTCCAGCATCGATCCGGTCCGCTACGAGGGCCCGGAGACGGCGAATGAGTTTGCCTACCGGGTCTACGACAGGGACCGCAAGGTTCTCGGCAAGCGCATGGAGGATTGGCTGCGATGCGCGGTCTGCTACTGGCACTCTTTCAACTGGCCCGGCCATGACATCTTCGGCGGCGCCACCTTGCCCCGCCCGTGGCTCGCGCCGAAGATCACCCAGGAGATGGCGGACGAGAAGCTCGAGGCTGCCTTCGATTTCTTCAAGCGCCTCGGCATCCCCTACTTCACCTTCCACGATGTCGATGCGATGGCGACGGCCGCCACGCTCAAAGAGCACGACCGCAACGTCAAGATCATCGTCGAGAAGATGCAGCAGAAGATGGCTGCGACCGGCATGAAGCTCCTCTGGGGCACCGCAAACCTCTTCAGCCATGCGCGTTACGCAGGCGGTGCCGCGACCAGCCCCGACCCGGAGGTCTACGCCTGGGCCGCCGCTCAGGTGCGCTTCTGTCTTGATGCCACCCACCGGCTGGGCGGTGAGAACTATGTGCTCTGGGGCGGCCGCGAGGGTTATGACTCGCTCCTCAACACCGACCTCAAACGCGAGCTCGATCACTACGGCCGCTTCCTCTCGATGGTCGTCGAGCACAAGCATCGCATCGGCTTCAAGGGAACGATCCTCATCGAGCCCAAGCCCTTCGAGCCCACCAAGCATCAGTACGACCGCGACGTGGCGGCGGTGTTCGCCTTCCTGCAGAAGTACGGACTCACCCAGGAAGTGCGGGTCAACATCGAGGTCAACCACGCGACCCTCGCAGGCCTCGATTTCGAGCACGAGGTCACCGCGGCTCGCGCCTACGGCATCTTCGGCTCCATCGACATCAACCGCGGCGATGCGCGCAACGGCTGGGACACCGACCAGTTTCCCAACAACGCACAGGAGCTGGTGCCGGCTTTCATCCAGCTCCTCGAGGACAAGGGCTTCAGCACCGGAGGCTTCAACTTCGATGCAAAGCTGCGCCGCCAGTCGGTCGATCCGGCCGATCTCTACATCGCGCACATCGGCGGCATCGACACGCTGGCGCGCGCCCTGCTCGCAGCGGCCGACATCGTGACGGAAAGCAAGCTTGCCCGCCTGCGGCAGGAGCGCTATCAGCGTTGGAGCAGCGACCTCGGTGCCCGCATCGAGAGCGGCGCCATCGATCTCGCGACCCTCGCCGACCTGGCGGTGGAGAAGGGCCTCGATCCGGCGCCGAAGTCGGGCCGCCAGGAGCTGGCCGAGAGTATTATCGCGCGTCACTGCAAGTACTGAGGAGCCTGCGCGAGGCCGTGCCGATCGATCCCATCCGCAGTATCGCCATCGTCGGCGGAGGGACGGCGGGCTGGATGACGGCCGCGACGCTGGCGCAGTTCTTCCCTCAGCTCCGAGGCCGGATACGGCTGATCGAATCCGCCGAGATCGGCACGGTCGGCGTCGGCGAAGCGACCATCCCGCCGATCATCGAGTACCTCCGGACACTCGGGTTCGACGAGAACGAGGTCGTCCGCAGTACCCAAGCGACCTTCAAGCTCGGGATCGTATTCAACGACTGGACGCGGCCCGGGCATTCTTATATCCACCCGTTCGGTCCCACCGGCGTGGCAAGAAGGGGGGTGCCATTCGGCGCGTACTGGCGCAAGCGCCTGGAGCGCGGCGCGGTCGCTCCCCTCGAGGAGTATTCACTGCCGGCCGTCGCGGCGCGCCAAGGGAAATTCATGCGCCCGATCCGCCGCCCGGGCTCCCCCCTGGAGACGATCACGTACGCTTTGCATCTCGATGCGAGCCTGTTTGCGGCCTATCTGCGCAATCACGCCGAGGCTCACGGCGTCACCCGCATCGAGGGCAAAGTCCGGGACGTCGCGCTCAGACCCGAGAATGGCTTCATCGAGTCGATCACGCTGGCCAGTGGGGAGCGGATCGAGGCCGACCTCTACATCGACTGCACGGGCTTTCGCGGGCTGCTGATCGAAGGCGCCCTCGAGACCGGCTACGACGACTGGAGCCGCTGGCTGCCCTGCGATCGGGCGGTGGCCGTGCCCTGCGAGCGGGCCGGCCCGCTCTCTTCGCATACCCTGGCCACCGCGCGAGAGGTCGGCTGGCAATGGCGCATACCTCTGCAGCATCGGGTCGGCAATGGCTACCTCTACAGCAGTCAGCTCGTGAGCGACGAGCAGGCGCACGACATCCTCATGTCGGGACTGGAGGGGCGGCCGCTGCGCGATCCCCTGCGGCTGAAATTCACCACTGGCCGGCGCCGACTCTCCTGGAACAAGAACTGTGTCGCGATCGGCCTCTCCGCCGGATTCCTCGAGCCGCTCGAGTCGACCGGCATCCATCTGATCCAGCGCGGCATCTTCGTGCTGTTGACGTTCTTTCCCGACCGGCACTTCAGGCAGGCGGACATCGATCGATACAACAGGCAACTTGCGTTCGACTACGAGCATGCCCGCGATTTTCTGGTGGCGCACTACCATCTGACGGAGCGCCCGGGCGAATTCTGGCAGAGCTGCCGGAATGTCGCCATTCCAGACAGCCTGAAGGAGCGTCTCGAGCTCTTCCGCAGTCACGGCCGCCTGCTGCGCGACGACCGCGAGCTCTTCACGCTTCAGAGCTGGCTGTATCTACTGACCGGACAGAACGTTCAACCCGCTGGCTACGACCCGATCGCAGACAGCCTGAGCGACGAGCAGGCCCAGCAGGCGCTCGACGAGACGCGCGAAGTCGTTGCGAATTGCGCTGCGACGATGCCGTTACACGAGGACTTCATCATCGGCAACTGTGCCGCCGCACCCGGATAGCCGGGCCGTCATCCGAGGAGCGCCCCTCGTAACCTGGCTTGCAGCGGCTGCGCAGGCTGTGCGCTCGCGATCTCGAAGCGCAGCTCCTTGCGTCCGTAGTCGATCGACACGCGGGAGAAGCGCTGCAGGCAATCCATCCCCAGGAGCAGCGCCGGCTCCTCACTCAGTCCCCACAGATCGAACACTTCGAGCGCGGCGACGACGAGCTCCGTGTAGGTCAGCTCCAGGCGGTCGAGCCGGATCTCATCGACGTTGGTATCGAGACCGGTGACCTTGCCGCCCGTCACGCCATAG
Source organism: Steroidobacteraceae bacterium (assembly GCA_036273735.1). Classification (GTDB taxonomy): domain Bacteria; phylum Pseudomonadota; class Gammaproteobacteria; order Steroidobacterales; family Steroidobacteraceae; genus 13-2-20CM-66-19. The sequence continues at coordinate 36,570 of DASUHA010000143.1, forward strand.
AGGCCCACTTCCCCGTGCAACACCTGACGATTGGCGGCGCGCCGCCGCAGGGCTGCGTAGAGCGCCGGGTTGCTGACGGAGACTTCCGCGCCGGTATCAACGAACGCCGCTGCCCGCACACCGTTGACCAGGCAGTTCGTCGCGCGCAGCCGTCCCGATGTACCGAGCGTACGCACGACGGCCTCATCCCCGTGAGTCCAGAGGGATGAGAAGAATCCCCGTGCCTGGGTCACGGTCAAGGTTCCGGCCCTGAAATCGAAGATCACCCGCCGCTCATCCAGAACATCGAGACCGAGGTAGCCATCGACGGTCATCATTGCACGCGGCAGGACCGGCACCTCGAGATGCGGACAGACGAGACCTCCCATCTCCAGCCGCTCGATGTTGACGAAGTGTGCCGCCTGACCCCGGATGATGCCTTCGACCATCACGTCGCGCCCGCGCGGTAGCGCCAGCCGCGTGGCGATGTCCTCGGCGATCAGCGTTCGCTCGGCGCCGGTATCGACCAGAAAATGGTACGGTCCGGCGCCGTTGAGAAAGACCAGGGTCGTCAGCCGGCTGTCAGTGTCGCTCGCGGAGCGCACCGCGCCGGAGCCGGCGTACTGCCCCGGATCCGTAGCCGCCGCCTTCTGGGTAGTGAGGTTTGGAGGCGCCTCGACGGCGGGGCCAGTGACTGCCCGCGCGAGCGAAGGTACGGTTGCGGCGACCGTGAGGAGCCCTTGGGCCACGAACCGCCGCCGCGACCAACCGGCAGACGCACCCGCCGTCCCCGACGGAGCCGTGCACCCGACTGAAGTGATGGGGTTCCCGTCCATGGCAGCTCTCTGGGCGCCTCTCGGTTGTTACCCTGCCCATAGCATGCGCCTTCGCCGGGGCGGTGTCACTGGACCATTACGGGGGACCATCCTTGCCCGCGTTTCGGGCACAGCGCCGGAAGCCGCCGTCCCGCTGCTCAGACGCCTCGCAGCATGTGCATGACCCGCGCGCGGATCCGAGCGTAATTCTCGGGCTTCAGCGGCCCGAGCAGCCCGTGCTGCTCCGGCGGCAGGTGCGCCAGGGGGTGGCCGCCCGTGCGGAACACGTAATGGTCGAAAAACGCCTTCCAGGCGTGACGCTCCGCAGCCGGCCGCTCCGCGATCGCGATCATGCTGAGGAGCATGGTGGTATAGGGCGCATCGGGCCCGGCGCTGAATGCGTCCCACCAGTAATTAACGAGGCCGTTGATCGGCGCCAGCGACTCCACCTTGTGCCACCAGAGCTTCGGCAGATAGAGCGCATCTCCTGCCCCGAGCTCCACCCGCAGCGCCTGCTCGCGAATCTCCTGGAACAGCGGAAAGTCCCCTTCCGGCGGATCCTCCGCGGAGGCGGCGAGACTCACCGGAGCGCCGGCCATGGTGTTGTCGATCGGACCGACATAGAGCTTGCCGATCAGCTCCGGCGCGAACAGCGTGAATCGCCGCCGGCCTGCGATCACACAGGCGAGGTTGTCGAACGTGTCGTGATGGCAGGAAACGTTCGAGCGCGTGCCGAGCCAGATGCGCGGACTCACCCCCTGCCCGAGCAGCGCGATTGGGTTGCTGGCTGCAAAGCCCGGCAGGGAGTCGCCGGTCGGCACGGAGCCGACGTAAATTGATGGTGCGTCCGCGCGATCCAGCGACTCCACCATGATCCGCAGCGCGTCGAGGAGCTTCATCATCCGCCGCTCGAAGTTGAATCCCTTGAGGTCGGACGCGTAGTAGTACTTGCCACCGATTGCCGGATTGCCCAGAAAGGCCTCCACCCGGCAGCCGACATCGAATGCCGACAGATAATCCTTCAACCGCCCCGCAGACTCCTGCCCCGCGCGCACGACCGGCCAGTCTGCGACGAGACCGCGCAGGATCACCGGTTGGCAGCCCGCGACCACCTCGCGTTGGAAGCGCTCCGCATGGAGGTCCCGGCCGGCGATCTCTTTGAGTGAGAGAGTCATGGGGTCACCGCGGAGACCGCCGGGCGGGAGCGAGAGGGTGGGAATTCAGCCGTGCGTCGATGCGCGCACGACCGCGAGGTCCTCGGTGCCTTCCAGGATGCGTCCATTCTTCTTGCGCGCCAGCACTGGAAATTGCTTGAGTGAGGCGATCATGTAGTGACAGAGGCGCATGTAGCCGCGTCGGCAGAGCTCCACCACGGCCGCATCAGGCAGCCTGCTCAGCGTCTCCTGGTTAACGGTGTAAAGTCCCTCGCAGTTGATGATCCTGCCGTCGTCGAATTCTGCTTCGATATCCACCGGCTCGATGAGCTTCAGCTCGAGGAGGCGGGCAATGAAGTGCCGCGTCACCTCGATCCCAGGCTTCAGATCCTGGAAAGCCCAGATGATGCTCTGCAGGTAGCGCGTGGGCTGACCGTGCTCGGTGAAGAGTGCCTTGCCGTCCTCGACGCCAACCCGCGGGTGATCGAGGTCGATCGCGACGTCGGGTCCGTGCGCGTAGAACGGCACGCGCTGCAGGCTCAGTGGCCGGTAGAACTGCAGGTCGCGCCACTCCTCGAGAAAGAGGTTCTCCCCCTCATCGAATCCGAGCATGGCCCCGCAGTAGAACTCGCCGGTATTGCGGTCCTTCGAGAAGAGGATCGGGTAATGCACGAGGAGCTGCGGAAACTCGTTGGCGATCACGAACGCGAAGCGCTGATTGTCACCGTAGGCCGCCGACGCCCGCGCATCGACCTTCAGCGACTTGTGGGTTACTTTGTTGAGCGGAACGATCTGAGTCATCGAAATCCAGTCCCCGGACGGCCCTCAGACGGGCTGCAGTCCGTACTCATATATCTTGTTCAGGAGCTCGCGGTTCTTTGGCAGGCGTCCGCGCATCTCACCCGTCGCCCGCTCATTCTCCTTCAGAAGCCGCGAGGCGGCCAGTGCGGTCTCGACCGTATCCTCCGCCGTGACCTGGGTCTCGAAACCCATGCCGTAGAGCACGTACTGGTAGCTCGCCGCGGGAAAGACCTCCTCGAGGCGATCGAGCTCATCGAAGAACCAGGGCGACTGGTACTTCCACAGCGTGAGCAGGTCCCGCAGACGTTCAGGCACGGTCGCCGGATCCACATTATCCCGCCAGAAAGCCGTATCGGTGCGCTTCGTGAGCACGTAGTGCAGCTTCAGGAAATCGACGATCCGGCCGAAGCGATACATGGTCACGTCGTTGAATCGCTTCGCGATGATGTCCATCACTTCACGGCACGCCGGCATCTGCTCGGCGATGAGCTTGGCGGAAAGCTCGACGAGGACGATGGCCGAGGACTCGAGCGGCTCGAGAAAACCGCTCGCGAGCCCAACCGCGACGCAGTTGTTCTTCCAGAACGTCTCGCGATGGCCGGAGCGGATCGGAATCTTGCGGACCGGCAGGTCCCTGTGCTGCTGCCCGACATACCTGAGCAAAGTCTCGCGCGCCGCCTCTTCGCTCTGATGCCGGCTCGAGTACACGTAGCCGACGCCGCGCCGGGTCGGCAGGCAGATATCCCAGGTCCAGCCGGCCTCGTGTGCCGTCGAGACGGTCTGGGAGGCCATGGGCGCATCCGGGGTGTCGAACGGCACCTGGACGGCAAGCGCGGTATCGCAGAAGAGGACATCGCCGCACCCCTTGAATCCAACACCGAGCGTCTTGCCGATGAGCAACGCGGAGAAGCCGCTGCAGTCGATGAAAAGATCGCCGAGGATCTCCCCCGCCTGCTTCGTCAGCACGCTCTCGATGTCGCCGGACTCCCCTTGATTGACCTGCACGACATCCGCCAGCACATGACGGACGCCCAGCTTCTCGATGCAATGCTTGGCCAGGAAGGGAGCGAACTTGCCGGCATCCAGATGATAGGCGTAGTTGGCGAGCCCCCGGTACTCCGCGTGGGTGATCGTCTTCGGCGCCAACCCGTCGTCGCAGAGCCGTCCCTGGGGCGTGACGAAGTCGCAGAAGCTTCTGCCGTGGCCCTCGCGCACCCAGTGCGGCACGAGATTCACCTGCGAGAACCCCTGCGGAACCATCAGAGGATGATAGTAGGCGTCATTCTGCGCCCCGGTCGTCCAGCCCGTGAACTTTCCTCCCTGCTTGAACGCGGCGTCACACTCGCGAAAAAGAGCCGTCTCCGACACACCGATCCGCTCCAGTGAAGAGCGCATGGTCGGCCACGTACCCTCCCCCACGCCGATGATCCTGATGTCCGGAGACTCGATCAGCGTTATGGAGAGGCCGCCCGCCTTCATCCGAGCCTGATGGCGGGCGGCGATGAGCCCTGCGGTGAGCCACCCGGCGGTTCCTCCGCCGACGATGACGACCGCCTTGACAGGTTGCACCATCTTAGAACTTGGCGCGTACCCCCAGCGTGTAGGAGCGCCCATAATCCACGAGGTTCAATGTCTGATTCTTGAAGCGCCCGTAGGTATGGTAGACGCTGTCCGTGAGATTCAGCGCCTCAAAATATGCGCTCAGGTGGCTGCTGATGTCGTAGGTGGTACTGAAGTCCAGATTGGTCGAGGACGCCAGGTACACCGGCTCGTTGCCGAATGCTCCACCGCTCTGCTCCTGACCCAGCGTGAGCAGCTCGCTGCCCTGCCACTGCAGCGCGAGCCGAGCCTGCAATCCATGCGCCTGGTAGAAGGCTATGAGGTTCGCCGAGTTGCCGACACCCGGCAGCGCGAATTGGTTGCTGGTGTAGACCGTGGCGTTGAAGTTCCTGTTGCTGTGCGCGTAAGTCCCGTTGACCTGGAGCCCGAAGCCGTACATCAACATCTGCTGCCAGGTGGCCTCGATTCCGGTCACGTTGGCAGAGAGTCCGTTGATGATGGTGCTCTCTTGGAACACCACCGGCTTGCCGGAGGTGTTCGACAGCGGTCCGCCCGTCAGGGGATTGATGGCCGGAGCAGGATCGACGATGCCGGGAACCGCGAGCGGCGTAATGCTCGAGACCGGGAACTGGGTGACGTGCTTGAAGAAGCCATCCACCGACACGTAGTCGTTCGATGCGTAGTACCACTCAACCCCCAGATCGAAGTTGTCGGCCAGATACGGTAGCAGCTTCGGGTTTTGGCCGGTCGCACTGAGCGCGTTGACCCGCCCGCTGTAGGTGACACCGGGAATGAGCTGGCTGTTGGCCGGCGGCGTCTCCGTCCGGGAGAAATCGGCTCGCACCTTCAGGTCCGGCTGGACCATCAGGTTGAGATCGAGCGACGGCAGGAAGTAGCCGTAGGAGTTGCTGCTGGTCGTCCACTGCGGACTGCTCAGGTTGAACTTGTACGCCGTGGCATCGCCGGGTCCCGACCAGTCCATCCGCACCAAGTTCGCCGCGAGTCCCGCAATGTCCTCCTTCGTTCTCTGATAGCGAAGTCCCAGATCGACTTTCAACGTCATGTCGCCGAGCGGGACATTCTGCTCCGCGGTGAGGAAGGGCGCGTAGTTCTGGCGATCGACGTGCTGCACCGTGCCGTAGTTCAGGCCGGGCTGCGGGAAGCCGCCGGTATAAGGCGGATAGCCCGCGCTCTGACTGAAGCCCGCATTGACCGGCTTGCCTATCAGGTAGTTGACCACCGTGTACGGATTGTACTCGAGCAGGCTCCCGGGCAGGTTTCCGCCGCCGCTGAAACCCGGCATCCAGGTGCCGAGATTCACTCCCGTGAAGAACGAGGACGGCAGAGCCTGACCGACGCTGTTGCCCGACGCAGGCCCGTAGCCCGACCAGAGCTGCCAGTAGTTGTTCTGGAGAGTATCCAAGGCATGCGAGTTCCAGAGGTCATCCACGAACTGCACGCCGAAGTTGAGCTTGGTGCTGTCCCGGTGCCAGGTGGCATCGAGCTTCGCCTCGTTGATCTTGTCCGTGTTCTCCTGTATCCCGTCCACGATCACGTGCGACCCGACGATGAACGGATTCAGTCCATTGGCGTTCGGCGATGCCACGGCGGAGGAGCCCGAGGCAACGGCGTTCGGGCCGTAGGCGCTCCAGTAAGGCAGCACGTTGCTGTTGGAGTTGAGCACCAGGCCGCCGGTGTAGTTGTTCCGGGTATTGCCATAACCGGTATCGGCGTCGATCTGGCTGAGGCTGCCGTTCGGATTGAGCTTCGATACCGACTGATCGGCATCGAGCTCGGCAGACCAGTTGTCGCTCACGTCCCACTGGACATTGATACCCGGCGTGTTGGTTACGAAGTAGATGTCGGTAATGAAGGCATTGAAATCAGTGGGACCGGTGTAGTTGAAACTGGTGATCGTGCCGTTGGGGTCGACGGTCGCATCAGGGAACGCGCCGAACCAGGTGCTGCGCTGCCAACGATCCATGTGCTCATTGTCGGACGAGTAGTTGTCATCGATCGTTACCAGCACCGCGTCCGTCGGGCGCCACTGCAGTGCCGCGCGCGCGTCCTTGCGCCGCGAGTCGGTGCGCTCCAGGTACATGGCCATGTCCTGCGGAAACCACTGGGGTTTGACGCTGTTGCCCAGGGCGTCGGGCGTGCAGGCGGCCGGGTTCGCGAACGAGGAGCAGGGCAGATAGGTGCCCTTCCAGCCCACGATATCCTGATGATGCCCGAGGATGTGGTCGTCCGAGTAGTCTGCATCGATCAGGATGCCGAGCTTGCCATCGGCGAAAGTATCGCTCAGCAATCCGCCGAAGGAAGGCCTTACCCCGCCGTCCAGATCGTGGTCGCTCGCCTGCACGAAGGCCTGGGCGTGCAGACCGGGGTGATCGAAAGGATTGGGAAATTTGATGTTGATCGTCGCGCCGATGGCCCCGGAGGAGAGACTCATGTCCGGGGTCTTGAGCACATCGATCTCGCCGAGGTAATTCGCCCCGATCGCACTGAAATCGAAGTTCTGGCCGTTGCCCGAGGCGATCGTCCGGCCTGCCTCCAGGACCTCGTTGAATTGCGTGCCGAATCCCCGAACGGTGATTCCCGTCACGTTGCCGGTCGCAGTCGGAGCACCGCCTCCGGCCATCTGGTTGACGGAGCCGCGGTTGACCGTAATGCCCGGTATGCGTCCGATGGCCTCACCCACCGATGCGTCGGGGAACTGTCCAATGTCCTCGGCAGAAATCGCATCGACCACGCCTAGTGACAATTTCTTGATCTGTAGAGCTCGCTGCAGTGACGCCCGGATACCCGTCACCACGATCTCCTGCAGGGTCCCCGCGCTGGTCGTCGGGGCCGGGAGATTCGTGTCCTGCGCCGCGGTAGCGGCGGGTGCGTTTTGCGCAATCAGATCGGCACCACCGGCCGGCAGCGCTCCGCTCGAGGCGACGCGGGTGCGCTGGCTGCGCAGCGACTTCGACTGCTGCGTGCTCGGGGCGGCCTTCGGCTTGGCAGCATCGGCGGCATTTGAGTCCTTCGTCGGCGACGCATCCTGCGCATGCAGCGCTCCGGCAAAGGCCATGGAGCCTAGCGCCAGACTGGACAGGCCAAGGGATGTGTAGGGCAGGCGCAGCGCAGGCGGGCGCTCTGCCTTGGCGGTGTTCTTCGAAAAGCTTCGCCTAGACTTGCGGCTCATCAGATATCTCCCCCTCAACAGCTCTGGACGTTGCGTAAACACAACAGACGGCATCGGCACGCGGCCCGTGCCGAAAGTCAGAAACTTGGAGACCCCCGTACGTACATAGCGCTCCTGGTGCTACCGTTCGCTATGGTAGCGCTACCTTCACGTGCTCGGAGTATGTGCCCGTTCTTCGGCCCATGTCAACTGCCGTGGCGCGCAGCAGACGATCGAGCTCCGCCGCCGGCAGATTTCCCGTCTGGACGTCGAGAATTGCGCGCGGCGCAAGCATTTGTCCGCGGGCCCCCATCACTCCGGCCGGCCGAGTCGAACGCGCCAATGGTTGCGTGACCATCCCCGCGATCGAGAGGTCGCGGGCACCCGGTACGGTCGCCGCAAGACCACCGGCTCGTGCGCCCGAAAGCGGCTGCCGGCGTTGTTCTGCAGCCACGTGGGCGGGTAGGCGCGATCTGAGCACGAAAACCCCTCAAATGACAGCGCTATCACTGTGACCGCGCCATCATTGCCGAGCGCGGCGCGGTTTGCAAGGTGGCAGGAGCGGGCAAAGTGCCCCGAAGAGCAGGCTCCGGTGCAACGTACCCGATCCGCGCAGCACGCCCACCAACGCCCGACGGGCGTCAGGCAAATCAGCGCGAGGACAGCAGCAGGCGCATGATTGCGTCCCGCAGGCTTTGCGGCAACCGCTTCGCGAGCGACCTGATCAGATGCTTTCTGAAATAGTTCGCCAGCGCCGGAGATAACGGACTCAACATCCCGCGGCGGTCGGGCGGCAGATACGGGACCGGGTCGCCGTTGGTCTGAAACACGTAATGATCGAACATCATTCGCCAGACCGCACGCCGATTCGCGGGTAGCGGGGTCAGCGCCATCAATCCGTGCACCAGCGCGGCGAAAGGCTCCGCCTCCCATTCGACGGCGTCGAACCACCAGTAATTCACCGACAGATTCACCCGCTCCAGCGACTCGACGTTGTGCCACCAGAGATTCGGGATGTAGATCGCATCTCCCGGCTCGACCTCCGCCTCTTCCGCTGCGGCCAACGCCTGAGCAAATCGGGGAAACCGTTCCAGATCGGGTGCCGACACTTTCACCAGGCTGATCGGCTGTCCGGCCGGACCGAGCTCCAGCGGCCCAACATACAGATTAGGCAACTGATCCGGCGGAAAGAACGTGAAGCGCTTGCGCCCCGCGACCATGCAGTTGAGCCCGTCCATGTTGTCATAGTGCGTGGCGGTGGTGACGTCATTCCCCAGCCACAGCCGGGGCTGGGCCGGCTTGTCCAGGATATCGATGGTGTTTTCCCGGCCGATCTGCGGGCAATTTTCGGCGGCAGGCACTGCCATCGAATAGATGGCCGGCGAATCCGGACGCTCGGCGTTGGCCAGGATGCGCGCGAGGGTGGCATGAAGCGGATGGCTCTCGAGCTCGAAGTTCAGGCCCATCATGTCGTCGCGAAGGAAATAAAGACCTTCGATTTCCGGCCGCCCGACCATCACGTTGACGCCATGGCCCAAATCGCGGGCGCGGATGTAGTCGAGCAGCGCTTGCGGGGATTGCGCGCTCGCGCGCACGATTGGCCAGTGCTCGACCAATCCCTTGAGGACCGCCGGCCGATCGCGCGGGATGATTTCGTTGCGGAATGTCTTCAGGTCGACGTTACGCCACTCCGCGGTCCTCGGGAGGTTCGGCAGCGAAGCTCGTTGCGGGTTGCCGGCGGTTACCATAGGGGCGATGGTAACCCGGATTGGAAAAGAGGCGGTAGGAGAAGGCACGCGGCGGTTCTGTACTATAAGGAGAGCCGGTCGCCGGCAGGCCATTATCATGTTACTGAAGAGCGCTCACCTTGCAGAGCAGGCATCGATGACGGGATTGCAGCCATTGCCAGCCGCGGCCGACGCTGAGTCGACGGCTCCCATCGCCGCTCATGATTGATGTAACAGCCCAGGTTCGCTCGGCGCTTCGCGACGCCCATTCGCTCCATCGGGCCGGGCGGCTCGACGAGGCCCGTGCCTCGTGCCTGAGCGCTTTGCAGCTGCAGCCGCGGCAGCTCGAGGCGTTGAATCTCCTCGGCATAATCGCCGCCCAGACAGGCGACCCTGCGCGCGCCGTTGCGTTCTTTGGCGAGGTGCTGCAGCTCGATCCGCAAAATCTCGCGGCTCACAACAATCAGGGCAACGCTCTGCGGGCCCTGCAGCAGCCGGCGGCCGCCATCGCCAGCCATGACAGGGCAATCGCGATCAAGCCGGATCACGCGCCGAGCTACTACAGCCGCGCGAAGGCGCTACATGAGCTGCGGCGCTACGAAGAGGCCATAGCGAGCTATGAGAGGGCGATCGCGCTGCAGCCGGATTACGCCGAGGCTTTCTGCAATCGGGGCAGAGCGTTGTTCGAGCTCCAGCGGTACGGGGCCGCACTTGCGAGTCATGACAAGGCCATCGCGCTCAGGCCTGGCTACGCGGCAGCTTACGTGGATCGCGGCCGGGCACTGGCCGGACTGAGGCACTACGAGGCGGCGATCGAAAGCCTCGGCAAGGCAATCGCGCTCGAGCCCCGGCATCCGGGCATCTGGTATATCCGCGCCAATGCATTGTATTCGCTCGAGCGGTTCGAGGCGGCGCTCGAGAGCTACGACAGAGCGATGGCGCTCGCACCTGCCGATGCGAGCGCCTACGAAAACCATGGCAACGCGCTACTCATGCTCGAGCGCTACGAGAGCGCACTGGCGAGCTATGACAAGGCGATCGCGCTCGATCCGGACGGCAACTCGGCGTATGGCAAGCGTCTGCACGCCCGGATGCACATCTGCGATTGGCGCGATTTCGCGCCCGAGGTTGCACGGCTGGCGGAGCGAATCGAGCGCAACGAGGCCGCATCGAATCCTTTCGCCGTCCTCGCCCTGTGCGGCTCCCCGCCGTTGCAGAAGCGCGCCGCGCAGAACTGGGTGCGAAAAGAGTGCCCCCCGAATGACATGCTGCCCGCGCTACCGAAGTGGAGCCGGCACGAGAAGATAAGGGTCGGCTACTTTTCCGCGGATTTCCGCAGCCACGCGATTTCATTCCTGGCCGCTGAATTGTTCGAGACCCATGATCGGCGCAAGTTCGAGCTGACCGCGTTCTCGCTGGGTCTGAATACGAAGGACGAGATGAGAACGCGGATCGAGGCGGCGTTCGAGCGTTTCTTGGATGTGCAACGCGAGTCCGACCATGACATCGCGCGACTCGCCCGAAGCCTGGAGATAGACATCGCCGTGGATCTCGGCGGATTTACCCGGGGCGGCAGGCCGAGGATATTCGCCACGCGGGCCGCGCCCCTCCAGGCGAGCTATCTGGGTTATCTCGGTACGATGTCGGCCGACTACATGGACTACCTGATAGCGGACGATACGATCATTCCCGAGACGCATCGGAAGTACTATTCCGAAAGGATCGTCTACCTGCCCAGTTATCAGGTCAACGACTCGAAGCGGCGCTTTGCGCAGCGGCGCTTTGGCCGCGAGGAGCTCGGGTTGCCCTCGACCGGCTTCGTATTCTGCTGCTTCAACGGCTCCTACAAAATCACCCCGGGTACTTTCGACGGCTGGATGCGCATTCTGCTGAGAGTGCCCGGCAGCGTCCTCTTTCTCGTGGGGGGCAACGCCTCACTCGAAGGCAATCTGCGGCGGGAGGCACACGCGCGAGGCGTCGCGCCCGGCCGGATCGTCTTTGGCGCGAAGCTGCCCGTTCCCGAGTATTTGGCCCGTTACCGCGCGGCCGACTTGTTCCTCGATACGCTGCCGTACAACGCTGGCACAACCGCGAGTGATGCTTTGTGGGCGGGCTTACCGGTCCTCACCTGCACGGGAGAGTCGTTTGCGAGCAGGGTCGGGGCGAGCCTGTTGCAAGCCGTAGGGTTGCCGGAGCTCATCGCCTCGACTCCGGAGCAATACGAGGGGTTGGCCGTCGAGCTGGCGAGCAACCCCAAGCTCATGGCTGACATCAGAGCAAAGCTCGCAGGCGATCTTCGCACGACACGCTTATTCAACACTGCCGCATTCGCCAGGCATCTCGAAACCGCCTACGAGAGGATGTATGAGCGACATCATGCCGGCCTGGCACCCGAGCACATCCACATAGACGCCTGAGGCAACGGGCGCCGGCCCCCTGCCGGCAGGCATTGAGCAGGTCCTCCCGACCGGCGATCTCTGGGGCATTGAGGGAGTATAGAGCCGCCCCGGAGACCACCGGTGGGAGAGAGAAAGCCTGTCAGCCGCGGCCGCAAGGCCGCATGCCGGCCAGAGCCTCGGTACCTCGAAGCAACCGCGCGTTCTTGCGCGCCGTCAGCACTGGAAGCTGCTTCAGGGAAGCTGTCATGAAGTCGATGAGGCGCAGGTATCCATGACGGTGCAGGTCCACGACCGTCGCATCGCTCAGCACCGCCAAGGCGCCGACATCGATGGTATAGAGCCCAACGCCATCGCGTCTCGAGCCATCGTCGAATTCAACCTCCAGGTCGATCGGCTCGATGAGTTTCAGCTCCAGGATCCGCGCCACGAACGCATCGGTGGCGCGGATGCCCGAATGCAAATATCGGAATGCCTGCTTCACGCTCTGCAGATAGGGCGTGGGACGCCCGTTCTCCATGAAAAGAGGCTCTCCGGCCGCGACCCCGACGCGCGGATGATCGAGATCGATGGCGAGACTCAGGCCGTGGGTGCAAAACGGTGCCTTCTGCAGAATGAGCGGCCTGTAGGCCAGTCCCGCCCGCCAATCCTCCAGATACAGATTCTCGTCCTTTTCATATCCCAACATGACCCCGCAATAGAACTGCCCGGTCACCACATCTTTCGAGAAGAGAATCGGATAGTGGACCACGAGGTGTGCGAACTCCCCGACGATCACCCGCACGAACCTCTGGTTGTCTCCGTACGCGACCGATGCACGGCCATCCACCCGCAATGAGCGATGCACCTCACTGCTCAGCGTAGCGATCTGCGTCACAATGCGTTACTCCCTCTAGAACTTCGCCCGTACTCCCATCGTGAACGACCGTCCGTAATCCACGAGATTCAGCGTCTGGTTACTAAAGCGTCCGTATGTGTGGTACACGGAATCGGTCAGGTTGAGTGCTTCGAAGAACGCACTCAAATGACTGGTGACGTCGTACTGAGTGCTGAAGTCCAATTCGGTCGAGCTCGCGAGATACACCGGCTCCGGCGCGAAATCCCCTCCGTTCTGCTCCTGGCCAAGAACCAGGAGCTGGGCAGCCTGCCACTGGACGGTGAGCCGCGCCTGCAGCTTGTCCCTCTGGTAGAAGCCGATCAGATTCGCCGAGTTGCCGAGGCCGGGAAGCGCGAACTGATCCGCTACCGTCCCATAGTTGTTGAAGTTCGCGTCGGAGTGCGCATACGTCCCGTTGATCTGATAGCCGAAACCGTACCCCAGCATCTGCTGCCAGGTCACCTCCAGACCCTTAACGTTCGCGGCGTGGCCGTTCACCGTGGTGGCTTCGGCGAACTGCGCCAGCTTGCCGTAATTCGGCGACAGCGGGCTCGGATCGATCAGACCCGGCACCGTCAGCGTCTGCACGCTCGAAACGGGGAACTGGCTCACATGCTTGAAGAATCCGTCCAGCGCCACGTAGTCGTTCGACCCGTAGTACCACTCTGCCCCCAGATCGTAGTTATCCGACAGGTATGGCAACAGATCCGGATTGTTGCCCGTTGCACTCAGAGCTCCAACGCGCCCATTGTATGCGGTATTCGGGATGAGCTGCGTGTTGTTGGGCGGAGTTTCGGTGCGGGAAAAGTCCGCCCGGATCTTCAGGTCCGGCCTGACCATCAGATTGAGGTCCAAGGACGGCAGCAGATAGCTGTAAGAAAACGTCGTCGCCGTCCAAGTGGAGGGCCCGCGGTTGAAATTATATGCCGTGATATCGCCCGGCTGAAGCGTCAGGCTCACGAGCTGTGTGTCAAGACCCGCCAGCTGCTCCTTGGTTTTCTGCCAGCGCAGCCCCGCGTTGACATTGAGCGTCATGTTCCCGAGCTCGAAATTGTGCTCCGCCGTCACGAACGGTGAGTAGTTGGCGCGGTCGACGTGCTCCACCGAAGACACGTTCAACACCATGGCAGGGTACCCCCCCGAGTATCTCGGGTAAGTCCCGGACGGGCTCCAGTCCGCATTGATCGGCTGCGTGATGAGATAGTTGAGCACCGAATACGGGCTGTATTCCAGCACAGTCGAAGGCAGGTTGCCCGCACCGCTGAAGCCCGGCATCCAGGGACTCACGCTGACGGCCGAGAACAGCGACTGCGGCAGCGGCACGCCGTGCAGCACACCACTCGAGGTGTAATTGTTGGAAGCGGGACCGTACCCGGCCCAGAGCTGCCAATAGTTATTGTCGAATGTCCCGTACGACTTCAAATTCCACGTTTCATCCACGAACTGGGCGCCGAAGGTCACCTTGGTGCTGCCCGCGTGCCAAGCGCCATCCAGCTTCACCTGATTGACCTTGTCGGAGTTCTGCTGGTCGGTGAGGGGGAATACATGCGAACCGATCATGTAGGGATTCAGTCCGTTGTAGTTCGGGGAAATCACCGGGCTCGAGCCCGAGGCGACGGTGTTCGGACCCACCGCGCTCCAGTACGGCAGTACGCTGTTGTTAGAGTTGAGGACCAGGCCACCACTGTAGGCGTTCGTGCCCAACGGGGTGTTCGGCCCGTATCCGACGTCGGCATCGACACCCGTATAGCCGCCGTTCGGGTTCAGCTTCGAGACAGATTGGTCGGCGTCGAGCTCCGCCGTCCAGTCATCGCTCACATCCCAAGTGACATTGATGCCAGGTGTATTCGTCACGATGTATGTGTCGTCGATGTTCGCATTGAAGTCCGTCGGACCCGCATCCGTGAAGTCGGTGATGGTGCCGTTGCTGTCCAGGACCACGTTCGCGGGGTTGTTTGAGGGAAAGACCCCGAACCAGGTGCTGCGCTGGAAGGTCTCCGTGTGCTCGTTGTCCGACGAGTAATTGTCGTCAAGGGTCACGAGTACGTTGTCCGTCGGGTGCCACTGGAATGCCAGGCGTCCGTCCTTACGCCGCGAATCGGTGCGCTCCAAGTACATGGCCATGTCCTGGGGATACCAGCTGTCCACTGCGGCCGTACCGGTTGCACCGGCGCCGACCGCGGCACAGCCAGTGGAGCCGAAAGCCGTGGTGTAGTTCTGGTTGAAAGCGGAGCACGGGAGCTTGGCCGCCTTCCAGCCCACGATGTCCTGGTGGTGTCCCAGAATGTGTTTATCGGTGTAGTCGGCGTCGACCAGGATCCCGAATTTGCCGTCATCGAAGGTGTCACTGAGCAGGCCACCGAACGCCGGCCGCGCACCGCCATCCATCGCGTAATCGGTCGTCGAGACGAAGCCCTGGGCATGCAAGCCCGGATGGTCGAACGGGTTGGGGAACTTGACATTGATCGTCGCGCCGACTGCACCGGAAGAGATGCTGAAGTCCGGCGTTTTGTGCACATCGATCTCGCCGATGTAGTTCGCGCTCATCGTGCTGAAATCGAAGGTCTGACCATTGCCCGAGGCAACCGGTCTACCCTCCACCAGCAGCTCGTTGAACTGAGCGCCGAATCCGCGGACGGCCACGCCGGTGACCGACCCCGTAGCCGTGCCCGCGCCGGCGCTGTTCGTCCCATTGATCGATCCACGGTTAACGGTAATGCCGGGCATGCGCCCGATGGCCTCGCCGATGGAGGAATCGGGAAACTGCCCGATGTCCTCCGCCGATACCGCATCGACGACCCCCAATGACAGCTTCTTGATCTGCAGGGCGCGCTGCAGGGATCCGCGAATGCCGGTGACGACGATCTCTTCCAGCGTGTTGGCGCTTTGCGCGGGGGCGGTGGTCGGCGCGGCAACGTTGCTCGCGCCAGCCGCCGTGGCAGCCGGCGAAGTCTGCGCCATCAGCCCCGCGCCATCCGCGGGAAGCGCGACGCCGCCGGCGGCAACCTTCACGGCACGCCAGCGATTCGATTTTGCGGCCGCCCGATCCGCATTCGGTTTCGGTGTGTGATCCGTGGGACTGACGGGCTGGGCATTCTGCGCGTGCAGCAGACCGGCCAGGCCGAAGGTGACCGACCCGACTGCGAGGCTCGAAAGGCCAAGCTGTGAGGCGTTCTTGGATGCGCGCTTTGACGCATTGCGTGAAGACTTCCGACTCATCAGGCGACTCCCCTCTGGATAAGACCCCGGAATGTTTGCGAGCGGGCAACGCCGGCAATGACAGCGCTGCCGTTGCGAATGCGGATCTTCTTCATGCGATGCATGCTCGTGAGACTGGGCGCTGTTGGTAACGCTACCGCAGCGAAGAATACTCAGCGTTTTTCTGTTGTCAATAGCGCGCTCGCGCCGGAAAACAACATATAACACGCGCAGCACTCGGACGGCCATAACACGTGCAGCGTATTTCTGCTCGTGGCCATAGGGCGCGAGGAGTGTTTTAACCATCGCGATGGCACAAGCGCTTGACTTACTTACACAACTGCCATTTCCTGGGTGGTCGTACACTGCACGATAATTGCAACGAGAGAGGCGTTTTTTTTGGCCTGCCACGGGACACGACGTCGGCAGAGCTCACCGAGGCGGCGAGGCAGGATCCGATCTCAGGACGGAGAGAAACCTCGATCCGGGGCCGAAGTCGGGCGGCCGGAGCTGGCCGACAGCCGCAGCGCGCGGCACTGCAAATACTGAGCCGTCCTCCCGACCGGCGATCTCCCGGCTGCGGCGGCCCAGTGAATCATTGCCCAATGTCGCCGATGCAACACCCCGAGTGTTGCATGGTTTCAACTGCAAGTTGGATGGGGCGCTTCAGCCGGCGAGGGGCGGTGGCAGCCCGGCTTCGAGTGGCCGTGGGATCGTCGCCACATCGAAGCGCAGCTCCCAACGTCCGTAGTCGATGGAGACGCGCGAGAAGCGCCGCAGGCAATCCATGCCGATGAGCAGCGGCGGCTCGTTGCTGAGGCCCCATAGATCGAACACTTCGAGACCGGCGACGACGAGCTCGGTGTAAGTCAGCTCCAGCCGGTCGAGGCGGATCTCATCGATGTTGATATCGAGACCAATGACCTTGCGGCCCGTCACGCCGTAGAGTCCCACCTCTCCGTGCAACACCTGGCGATTCGCAGTATGCCGCTGCAGGGCGACGTAGAGCGCCGGATTACTCACCGAGACTTCCGCGCCGGTATCGACGAGCGCGGCTGCGCGGACGCCATTGACCCGGCAGTTCGATGCCCGCAGCCGTCCCGATGTGCCGAGCGTGCGCACCACGGCCTCATTTCCGTGAGCCCAAAGGGACGAGAAGAATCCCCTCGGTCACGGTCAGAGTTCCGGCCCTGAAATCGAAGATCACCCGCCGCTGATCGAGGACATCGAGTCCGAGATAGCCGTCCACGATCCTCATGCGCGCGGCAGCACCGTGTCCACCAGGAGTGGTATGGTCCGGCGCCGTTGAGGAAGACCATGGTCGTCAGACGATTATCCGTGTCGCTGGCCGAGCGCACCGCGCCGGAGCCTGCGTCTTGGGCCGGATTCGTGGCCGCATTCCGGGTCGCGGGAGCGGGAGGCTGTCGATGGGACCCACGTAGAGCTTTCCAATGAGCTGCGGCGCGAATAGAGTGAATCGCCGCCGGCCCGCAATCACGCTGGCGAGGTTGTCGAAGGTGTCGTGATGGCAAGAAACGTTCGAGCGCGTGCCGAGCCAGATGCGCGGGCTCACCCCCTGCCCGAGGAGCGTCATGGGATTGCTGGCGGCGAAGCCCGGCAGGGAATCGCCCGTCGGCACCGAGCCGACATAGATGGACGGTGTGTCCGTACGGTGCAGCGACTCCACCATCATCTGCAGAGCATCGAGGAGCTTCATCATCCGACGCTCGAAGTTGAATCCCTTGAAGTCGGCCGCGTAGTAGTACTTGCCGCCGATTGCCGGATTGCCGAGAAAGGCCTCCACCCGACAGCCGACATCGAACGCCGACAGATAGTCCTTCAATCGCCCGGCCGACTGCTGTGCGGCGCGAACGACCGGCCAGTCGGCAGTGAGGCCGCGCAGAGCCACGGGCTGACAGCCCGCGACCACCTCGCGTTGAAAGCGCTCCGCGTGGAGGTCCTGGCCGGCGATCTCTTTGAGTGAGAGCGTCATGGGGTCACCAACGAGACCGCCGGGCGGGAGCGAGAGGGTGGGATTTCAGCGGTGTGCCGGTGTGCGCACACCGGCAAGGCCTTCGGTACGTTCCAGGAGCCTTCCGTTCTGAGTCGCCCTCCATCATGACGAGTCACGTCGCAGCCCAGGTTGAGTCCGCCCTGCGTACGGCGCGCTCCTCCTATCAGGCCGGGCGGCTGGACGAAGCCCGCGCCCTGTGCCTGCAGGTGCTGCAGTGGCGACCGCGGCAGCCGCAGGCGCTACACCTGTTGGGCATCGTTGCCGCTCAGACGGGCGACGCCGAGGGTGCCGTCAGGCTCTTTGGCGAGGTCCTGCTGCTCGATCCGCAGAACGCCGCGGCGCACAATAACCGGGGCAATGCACTGCGCGCGCTCGGGCGCCACGAGGCCGCCGTCGCGAGCTACGACAGGGCGATCGCGCTGCGGCCGGACCACGCGGCGGCTCACTTCGAGAGCGGCAGGACGCTGGTCGAGCTGCGGCGCTGCGAGGCGGCGATCGCAAGTCTCGATCGGGCGATCGCGCTCAATTCCGGCCATCCCGGCGCGTGGTACGTGCGCGGCAATGCGTTGTATTCACTCGGCCGGTTCGAGGCGGCGCTCGCGAGCTATGACAGAGCGATCGCGCTCGAGCCCGCTGCCGCAAGCGCGCACCACAACCGCGGCAACGCGCTGGTCATGCTCGAGCAAGCCGAAGCTGCGGTCGCGAGCTACGACGAGGCGATCGCGCTCGACCCCGACATGACATCGACATACGG
>DASUHA010000144.1:0-10544 GCA_036273735.1 Steroidobacteraceae bacterium
GACCTGTGGAGCGCGGTTTCGAGCCCGGGTGCGGGGCGGGCCCGGGGGGGCTGGCAGCGGCAGACTGCAGCCCTGGAGAAGGCCGCGCGCCGTGCGCCGCGCCTTTCCTTTCAGGCGCTCACGCTGCGGGCCACCCGAGCAGACCGCATGATCAAGGGAAGGCTGCAGGGAGACGCGTGGGATGAGATGGCGCTGCTCGCGGCGGACATTTGCGGGCAGCCGGCGATTGCCCCACCGCAGTCCGTGTTCAAATAGTTGCCCATCAACTCACCTCGACTTCGAGTCATGAAGCGGTACAACCCGGTAAACAGGCATCGGATGTGCCCCGCCGCCGCAGGTGGCGGAGCTTTGGGCACGGCGTCCTGCCTAAACCACGCTTTTTGCCCAAAGCGGCGCTGGGCCGGGCAGGAGCCCGGATCCAACGCTTCAAACTAGGCAGCAGCGATGCAACCCATTGGTCTTTTCGGCGGCACCTTCGATCCGATTCACTACGGCCATCTGCGCACGGCTTTCGAGCTGTGGCAGGAATTGCGGCTGGCCGAAGTGCGCTTCCTACCCACCGGCAGCCCGCCGCATCGCGATCAGCCGCTGGCGAGCGCAGAGCTGCGGCTGCGGATGGTGCAGGCCGCCGTCGCCGACCAGGCTGCCTTCATCGTCGATGACCGCGAGGTCCGGCGCACGGGCGTCTCCTACTCGGTGGATACCCTGACGGAGCTGCGGGCCGAGTATCCGGAGCGCTCCCTCTGCCTGCTGCTCGGGATGGATGCATTCCTCGGCCTGCCGAACTGGCACCGCTGGCGCGACCTCCTCGGTCTCGCGCATATCGTGGTGGCCCACCGCCCCGGTTGGAAGGCCCCGACCATGGGGCCGCTCGGCGAGGTCATGGTGGACCACGGCACCGGCACGATCCGCGAGCTGCACGAGAAGACCGCAGGGCGAATCTACGTCCATGCCGTGACACAGCTCGAGATCTCCTCCACGGAGCTGCGCCAGCTCGTCGTTTCCGGCCGCGATCCGCGCTATCTGGTGCCGGATGAAGTGCGACACATCCTGCGCGAGAGTCAGTGCTATGCTCAGGAGTGACCCCACCCACAGGAGAGACCTCTTCCTCACATGACCACCCGCACAGTCCGGCGCCGCGGCGCTCCCGCGCAGGCTTCCAAGTCCGCACGACCCGCATCCTCGCCCCGCAGTCCGGCGTCCCCGCCCTGCAGCGCGCCAACCCTGCTCCAGGCCGTCACTTCCGCCCTCGAAGACATGAAAGCTGTGAACGTCAAAGTGCTCGACGTGCGCGGCCTCACCGATTTCGCCGACACCCTGATCGTCGCTTCCGGCACCTCCGACCGGCACGTGCGCTCCATTGCGGATCACGTGATCGAGCAGGCCAAACGCAACGGCTTTCGGCCGCTCGGCACCGAAGGCGAAGGCGAGGGCGAATGGGTTCTGGTCGATCTGCAGGACGTCGTCGTGCACGTGATGCTGCCCCGCGTCCGCGAGTTCTATGGCCTCGAGCGGCTGTGGGATGCGGGTACCGCACACGACGGAGCGGGTGCCATGGCTCACCTGGCTCGGCACTCTCCGTAGGCTTTCAGCTTCCCTGCCCTTCCCGGCGACATGCGGACGCGGGTGATCGCTGTCGGCACGCGTCCGCCCGCGTGGGTTCGTGAGGCCTATGCCGACTACACCCGCCGGCTCGGCTCACACCTGAAGCTCGCTCTGGTCGAGATCGAGCCCGGCCCGCGCACCGCCGGCCAAAGTCCGCACAAGGCCATCGAGGCCGAGGCTCGCAAGCTCATGACCGCCTTGCGTCCCGATGAGTGTGTCGTGGCACTGGATGAGCATGGCAAGCAGATGAGCACGCGCGAGCTCGCCGAGTGGCTCGGCACCCGAATGCAGGAAGGACGCGATCTCACCTTCCTCATAGGCGGCCCCGACGGGTTGGCACCCGAAGTGCTGGCGCGCAGCGATTTCTCGCTCTCTTTGTCGCGCCTCACGCTGCCGCACGCTATGGTGCGCGTCATGTTGGCAGAGCAGCTCTATCGCGCTTTGAGCATACTGACCCACCATCCGTATCATCGCGATTGAGCCAATGACGAAGCCTCCGGTCATATGCCTCGCCTCCATGTCGCCTCGGCGGCGTGAGTTGCTGGCGCAGATCGGAGTGCCTCACACGGTCTTCGCGGCGCACGTGGATGAGAGCCTGTTGCCGGAGGAGTCGCCCGCGGACTACGTCGCACGTCTGGCGAGGCTCAAGGCCACTACCGTGCGGGATAGGGGCGAGGCCCTGCCGGTACTCGCGGCGGATACGACTGTCGTATTGGACGGCGTGGCATACGGAAAGCCTGCCGATCGCGGCGACGGGCTCGCCATGTTGGCGAGACTCGCCGGCAGGACGCATGAGGTGCTGACCGCCGTGGCGCTCGCGACGCAACGGGGCGTTGCACTGCGCGTCAATGTCAGCTCTGTCCGCTTTCGCAACATCGATGGATCGGAAATCGAGCGCTACTGGGAGACGGGCGAGCCGCACGACAAGGCCGGGGGCTACGCGATCCAGGGATATGGCGCGGTCTTCGTTGCGGCACTGGGCGGAAGCTATTCCGCCGTGATGGGACTGCCGCTGCTCGAGACGGCAGAGCTTTTGCGCGACGCCGACCTACCCTACTGGATCGGAGCCGCACCGTGACCGCGGAGATCCTGGTCAACGCGGGGAGCGGCGAGACACGGGCTGCGCTGGTGGAAGACGGGCTTGTCCAGGAGATTTACGTCGAGCGTCACAGCCGCCGCGGCCTGGTCAGCAATCTCTATCAGGGCCGGGTCACGCGCGTCCTCCCGGGGATGCAGGCGGCCTTCATCGACATTGGGCTCGAGCGGACCGCCTTTCTGCATGCCGCCGACATTGCGAGCCCGCCTCCGGATGAGACCGTCGTCTCGCTGGTGCCCCTGGGGGCAACGGCGGTCGAGGACGTGCGCCGGCTGCTCAGCCCGGGCGATGATATCCTCGTCCAGGTGATCAAGGATCCGATCGGGACCAAAGGAGCGCGCCTGACGACCTACATCACGTTGCCCGCGCGCTTCCTCGTATATCTGCCCCGAGGCGATGGAATCGGTGTGTCGGCGCGGATCGAGGATGAGGCGGAGCGCCTGCGACTGAAGACGGCGATCGCGGAGCTGCGCGGCACGGACTCGGATGGCGGCTACATCCTGCGCACGGCGGCGCAGGGCGTGCCGGTCGAGAGCCTGCGCGAAGACATGGAGTATCTGCGCAAGCTCTGGAACCACGTCCGGGTGCACGCACAGGAGGCGCCTGCGGGCACGATGGTGCACGAGGATCTGCCGCTGCCGCTGCGCATCCTGAGGGACGAGCTGTCCCGCGGTGTTGGCCGCGTGTTGGTGGATTCGGCGGCGGAGCACGCCCGCATGACCGCCTTCGCGGCGCAGTTCATGCCGGCGACGGCGGGGCGTATCGAGCTGCACTCCGCCGCGCGGCCCATATTCGATCTGCACGGCATCGAGGAGGAAATCGCCAGGGCGCTCGATCACAAGGTCCAGCTCAAATCCGGCGGCCACCTCGTCATCGATCAGCGGGAGGCGTTGACCACGATCGACGTCAACACCGGCGGTTACGTCGGTCACCGCAATCTGGAGGAGACCACTTTCCGCACCAACCTCGAGGCGGCGGCCAGCATCGGCCGGCAGCTGCGGCTGCGCAATCTCGGCGGCATCATCATCATCGACTTCATCGACATGCACGATGAGTCGCATCGGCGCCAGGTGCTCGGCGCGCTCGAGCACTCGCTCGTCGGCGACCGCGCACAGAGCCACGTGGTGAGTCTCTCACCGCTCGGCCTCGTGGAGATGACCCGCAAGCGCACGCGTGAGAGCCTGGAACACCTGCTCTGCGAGCCATGCCGGGCGTGCGAGGGGCGCGGGTTCGTGAAGACACCCGAGACCGTCTGCAACGAGATCTTCCGCGAGATCCTGCGCCAGGGCGCACACGGCTCCGCCCGCGAGCTCTTGATCCTGGCGCACGCGGACGTGATCGAACGGTTGCTCGAGGCCGAGGCCGCCACTCTGAGTGAGCTCAAGGCCCAGGTCGGCCGCCCCGTTCGGCTGCAGGTCGAGGGCCTGTATGGGGTCGATCAGTTCGATATCGTGCAGGCCTGAGCGGCTGAGTTGCGGGCGCCCTCAGGCGACCCCATAGTAGCGGCATGCCTCTGATCGCCGCGATACAGATGACGTCGGGTCCGGACGTATCGACCAATCTGCAGGACGCGCGCGCGCTTCTGGAAGAGGCAGCCGACCGCGGGGCGCAGCTAGCAGCGCTGCCCGAGAATTTCGCCTTCATGGGGCTCGCCGATGCCGATAAGCGGCGTATTGCCGAGGACGACGGCCACGGCCCCGTACAGGACTTTCTCGCGGACACGGCCCGACGGCTCCGAGTGTGGATCGTGGGCGGCACTGTGCCGCTGCGCGGCGCCGGCGACGGCCGTGTCGCTGCCGCATCCCTGGTCTATGACTCTGCGGGAGTGCGGCGGGCCCGGTACGACAAGATCCACCTCTTCGACGTGCAGGTCCCGGAGCGCAAGGAAACCGACACCTATCGCGAGTCGGCGAACGTGGCTCCCGGGTCGTCGCCGGTGGTCGTAGAGACCCCCGTGGGCCGCCTCGGGCTCTCTGTGTGCTACGACGTCCGCTTTCCGGAGCTCTTTCGCGGCCTGAGCGCCGCCGGGGCACAGCTGCTCGTAGTCCCGTCCGCCTTCACCGAGCCGACGGGGCGCGCGCATTGGGAGCC
The DNA here is from genome assembly GCA_036273735.1 of Steroidobacteraceae bacterium. Lineage (GTDB taxonomy): Bacteria > Pseudomonadota > Gammaproteobacteria > Steroidobacterales > Steroidobacteraceae > 13-2-20CM-66-19. Next base: position 4,793 of record DASUHA010000144.1, read on the forward strand.
ACTGTTGCGCGCTCGGGCCATCGAGAATCTCTGCTTCGTGCTCGCCCCGGCGCAGTCGGGGTTTCATCCGAACGGGCGCGAGACCTACGGCGACAGCATGATCGTCGATCACTGGGGGCGGGTGCTCGAGCGCCTGCCGCGAGGCCGCGGCTGCATCACGGCCGAGATCGATCTCGAGCGGCAGCAGCGCGATCGTGCCAGCTTCCCGTCGCTCGCCCATCGTGTACTCCATTGACCTTTTTCATCATGGACACCGGCAATAATCCAATCGTGACAGACCTGACCGCCCCCACTTCCGACCCGCTGTCGCTCGCCCGCGATCTCATCCTCAGGCCGAGCGGTCTCGATGACAGCCGTCTCGATCACATCTTCGGCGAGGTGCTCACGCACTCCGTCGACTTCGCCGATCTCTACTTCCAGCTCGCCCGCCAGGAATCCTGGTCGCTCGAGGACGGCATCGTGAAGGACGGGAGCGCGAGCATCGAGCAGGGTGTGGGTGTGCGCGCGCTCGCGGGCGAGAAGACAGGCTTCGCCTACTCCGACGAGATCATTCTGCCGGCCCTGCAGGAGGCCTCGCGCGCGGCCCGTGCGATCGCCGTGCAGGGAGGCGACCGGCGCGTCAGCGCCTGGCACCGGCAGGCGGGCCATCGCCTCTACCTGCCGGACGACCCCGTCGCCACGCTTTCCGACCAGGACAAGGTTTCATGGTTGGAACGGGTCGACCGCGAGACCCGCAAGATCGATCCGCGCATCGTGCACGTCACCGCTAGTGTCACTGCCGTTCACGAAGTGATCCTCATAGCCACGAGCAACGGCGAGCTCGCCGCGGACGTCAGGCCGCTGGTGCGCTTCAACGTGTCCGTGCTGGTCGAGCAGAACGGGCGGCGTGAGCAGGGCTACTGCGGCGCCGGCGGGCGCTTCTCGCTTGCAGAGCTCGTCGCCGAGGACCGCCCACTGGCGCTGGCGCGGGAGGCCGCGCGCCAGGCGCTCATCAATCTCGAGGCGGTCCCGGCGCCTGCAGGTCCCATGACCGTCGTGCTCGGGCCCGGCTGGCCCGGCATCCTGCTGCACGAGGCGATCGGCCATGGGCTCGAGGGCGATTTCAACCGCAAAGGTACCTCTGCATTCGCCAATCGCATCGGCGAGCGGGTCGCGGCCGCGGAGTGCACCGTCGTCGATGACGGCACCCTCTCGCAGCGCCGCGGCTCCCTCAACGTCGACGACGAGGGTACTCCGACGGAGTGCACCACGCTGATCGAGAATGGCGTGCTGCGGGGCTACATGCAGGACAGGCTCAACGCCCGCCTCATGGGCACGCGGCCCACCGGCAACGGCCGGCGCGAGTCGTTCGCGCACGTGACCCTGCCGCGCATGACCAACACCTACATGCGCCCGGGACCCCACGATCCCGAGGAGATCATCCGCTCCGTGCCCCGTGGCATCTACGCCGTCAACTTCGGCGGCGGCCAGGTGGACATCACTTCGGGCAAGTTCGTTTTCTCCGCGAGCGAGGCCTACGCGATCGAGAACGGCCGCATCGGCGCCCCCCTGAAAGGCGCCACCCTGATCGGCAACGGGCCCGATGTGTTGACCCGCGTCACCATGGTCGGCAATGACCTGAAGCTGGATGACGGTGTCGGCACGTGCGGCAAGGATGGGCAGAGCGTCCCGGTCGGAGTGGGCCAGCCGACCCTCAAGATCGAGAGTCTGACGGTCGGCGGCACCGGGTAGACTCACCGGTGATTGAACAATAATCCGCTCGAGGTGCCGCGGCAGCGCCACCGTAGTATCGTGTGGCTCCATGCGCCTTTCCCGCCCCGTGTACGAAGGCCTGCCCTGGCTCTACATCGCCGGCGGCATCGCTGCTCTGGGCATCAGTTATCTGATCGGGGATTCCCACGCCCTGGGCCTTCCGGCGGGGCTCGGTGGGCTCGCCGCGCTGCTCGGCGGGGTGGTGGTGCTGCTCCGGCGCCGCAACTACCGCGACCTGCGCTCGCAGTATGGTCAGCCCGAGCTGACCCAGCGCAAAGATCAGGACTGATCGCGCGTCGTCTCGAGGCCGACTGCCGTCTCGACTTCCTCCCCCTCCTCGCTGTCCGCCGCCTCGGCGTGCTTCAGCACCGGAATTCCGGGCACCGTGTCGTTGAGACTGCCGCGCGTGCGCGCCAGGCGCTCGTCGACGTAGATGAGCTCGTGCTTGCCGACGAGCACCACATCGCCGTCGTTGAGATAGTGCCGCCGCACCCGCCGCGACTTCACATAGATGCCGTTCGTGCTGTTGAGGTCCTCGACGACGCACGAGTTGGCGGAAGTGGTGATCTGACAGTGGTGCCGGCTCACGAACCGGCTGTCGATCTGCAGATCGTTGTCGGCGGTGCGGCCGACGATGATCCTGCCCTGGGTGAGGGGGATCTCCTGCACCGTGCGGCCGTCGGTTGCGACCAGGAGCTTGCCCAGGGGCGGTAGCGCGGGGTCCGCGCTGCGCATGCGCGGCAGCGCCAGCTCCGTGGCGGCGCGCAGCTGCTGTTGTGTCCGGGCGGCGAACTCGACCCACTGCAACTCGCCGACGGCGCTCTGGATGTCCTCCAGGGTGACCTCTTCGCGGTCAGCGGCGTAGGCCGCCATCATCGCGGTGTCGCACAGCGTGTTGACGAGCCGCGGCACGCCGCCGGCGAAGCGGAAGATCTCAGCGAACGTGTCCTCGGCGAAGATCGGGCGATCGCCTGCCCCGGCGACCTCCAGACGGTGCTGGATGTAGCCCCGCGTCTCGCTCTCGGAGAGGGCGGTGAGATGGAAACGGAGGCGCACGCGCTGCGTGAGCTGCACCAGCTCCGGCGCATCGAGCTTGGCGTTCAGCTCCGGCTGGCCGGCGAGAATGATCCGCAGCACCTTCTCCTTGGTGGTCTCGACGCCGGAGAGGAGACGAATCTCCTCCAGCACCCGCTGCGAGAGGTTCTGCGCCTCATCGACGATGAGCAGGACCTTGCGCCCGGCAGCGTACTGCTCGATGAGGAAGTTGTTGAGAGTCGCGATGATCTCGCCCTTCTTCATCTTGAAGGGCGAGAAGCCGAACTGCACCAGGATCGCCTGCAGGAAGTCGATCGCCGATACCTGTGTCTGGTTGATCTGTGCCACCACGACGTCCGCCTGGATCTCCTTCAGGAAGGACTCGATCAGGGTCGTCTTGCCGGAGCCGATTTCTCCGGTGATCACCACGAAGCCGTCGGTGAACCAGATCGTCGATTCCATGTACGCCTTGGCGCGGGCGTGCTGCTTGGACAGGTAGAGGAACTGAGGGTCTGGACTCAGTCGAAACGGCAGCTCTTTGAGTTTGAACGGGTCGAGATACATGCTGTCTTCTGTTGCCGACAGGGCGGCGCGCCGTTGGCCGTTTGACCCGCTCTGGCCGGGCTCGTTCGTGGCTATCTTACGGGATGCGCAATCCGGGAGCCAGCTTCGCAAGCAACCCCCGTGCCCGCCGGTCGCGGCGCAAGGCCGTGGGCTCGACGACGGTGCAATGCCCCACCTTGCGCCCCGGCCTCGGCTGCTTGCCGTAGTCGTGGAGATGCAGCCCCTCGCTCGCGAGCAGCCCCTCGCGCGGTGGCATGTCGCCGATCAGATTTACCATAGCGCTGAAGCCGAGGGCGCGGGTCGCGCCGAGCGGCATGTCGAGGATGGCGCGCAGGTGATTCTCGAACTGGCTGGTCACGCAACCTTCGATCGTCCAGTGTCCCGAGTTATGTACACGAGGCGCCATCTCGTTGGCGATGAGCCGCCCGTGCCGCACGAAGAACTCGATCGTGAGCACGCCAACATAACGGAAGTGCGTCAGACACCTCTCGAGGTGACGGGCGGCGGTGCGTTGCCAGCGCGGCGGCCCGTACGGCGCCCGGGTCAGGCGGAGGATTCCCTGCGAGTGCACGTTGCCGTTCAGGGGATAGACGGCGAGCGCGCCGCTGGCGCTGCGGGCACCGATGATCGAGACCTCGCAATCAAACGGCACCCATTCCTCGTAGATGAGCGGCACCCGGCCGAGGGCGTCCCAGCCGCGATGAGCATCCTCGGCCGTCTGCACCCTGACCTGCCCCTTGCCGTCATATCCCAGCCGCCGTGTCTTGAGCACGCCCGGCATGCCTATCCGCTGCAGCGCGCGCTCGAGCTGCGGGCGCGATGCGACCGCCTGCCAGCGGGTCGTCGGGATTCTGAGCCGCTCGAAAAGCCGCTTTTCCGCCACTCGGTCCTGGGCCGTGGAGAGGGCGGTGATCGAGGGGCAGATACGCGCTCCGTGTGCCGATGCTGCATGGGCGCGCAGCGCCTGGACGGAGACGTTTTCCCAGTCGAACGTCAGAACTGCGCACTCGCGTGCCAGCCGGCCGAGCAGCTCGGGGTCCGTGAAGGCGCCGTGCAGGACCGGCGCGACCCGGCCGGCGGGCGCATCCCGGGCAGGATCGAGGAACAGGAAGTCGAGGCCGAGCGGATAGCCGGCCAGCGCGAGCATGCGGCCGAGCTGGCCGGCCCCCACGATGCCGACGGTCATGAGCGGGCAGCTGCGCGCGGATCGGGATTGGCGAGTACGCCGGCGGTCTGACTCTCGCGGAAGGTCTCGAGCGCCCCGGCAACCGCCGGGTACTTGTTGGCGAGGATGGCAGCCGCGCAGAGTGCCGCATTGGTCGCGCCGGCGGGGCCGATGGCGAAGGTGGCAACCGGTACTCCCGCCGGCATCTGCACGATCGAGAGCAGAGAGTCGAGGCCTCCCAGCGTCTTCGACTGCACCGGCACGCCGAGGACGGGCAGGCTGGTCTTGGCGGCCGTCATGCCGGGAAGATGTGCCGCGCCGCCAGCGCCGGCGATGATGACCTCGATTCCCCGGGTGCGGGCGCTCGAGGCGTACTCGAAGAGGAGGTCCGGGGTGCGGTGGGCCGAGACCACCCGCACCTCATGGGCAATGCCGAGCTTTTCCAGCATCTCGGCGGCGCTGCGCAGGGTCTCCCAGTCAGAGGAGGAGCCCATGATGATGCCGACCAGCGCTTTCATCGGGGCATTTTAGCCGAGCAGCGTCCGCAGCGCCCGAAACAGCTCCCGTCCGGCCGGTCCGCCGGTCCCGGAGCTGCGCTCGGTGCGCGCCGCAGCGATCCGGCGCCCCCATTCTGCACGCTCGATCCCGGGCCGCAGGCGCGCGAGCTCATCGAGTGCGGCATCCCCCTCGCTGATCAGCCGCTCCCGCCACCCTTCGGCGCGCTTGAAGAGCTGAGTCTCGAGCGCATCCCGCTCGCTGCGCGCGGCGAGCGCCGCGCGGATGGGGTCGAGGTCGATTTCCCGCATGAGCTTGCCGATGTACTGACGCTGGCGCGCCCCGGCGGCGCGACTCGTGATCCGGCGCGCCTCGCGGATGGCATCGCTCAGCAGCTCCGGCAGGCCGAGCGCCTCGAGATCGGTATCGCGCAGCCGCATGAGCGCCTCGCCCAGATCCTGGGCCGCATGGGCTGCGCGCTTGCGCTGACTCTTGCTCGGCCGCTCGGACGCATCCGGATCGGGGTAGTCTTCAGGAGTATCGGTGGTCACTGCGGCTCGAACGGTTCGGGTCTTGCGGCTGCTAGAATCAAATTCTGCTCCATTTCCCGGATTCGAGCGGAACGCGTATGCCACAGGCAGTCGAGGCGGCGGATTCTTCTTCTTCCCTGCTCCAGGACGCCGTGAGCGTTGTGCTCGCGGAGGCCCGCCGCCAGGGAGCCTCGCAGTACGAGGTCGATGC
>DASUHA010000145.1:0-3286 GCA_036273735.1 Steroidobacteraceae bacterium
CGCACTGGAACCACCAGGCGGCTGCCCTGCCGATGGAGCGGCAACAGCCGTGCGCAGGCGCGCATCAGTGATCGCGAGCTGCGGCGGACTCATACCGACAAGGTCGACTGGGCGAGCCTCACCCCGGCGCAGCGGCGGGAATTTCTGCAGAATCTCAATGAGCCGCTGAAGCTGCGGTTGCGCGTGCCAACTGTACGGCGTCGCCCCGTACGCCGGAGGCCACGGGCCGCCGGGAGCCGCCGTTGACCCCGCTCTGGCAGGAGCTCGCCCGGGGCCTGCCCCACGCCGATCAGGTGTTGCGTGTGGGGCTGCGGCTGCTGGTTGCGCTCATCGTCGGGCTGATCATCGGCTTGCAGCGCGAGCTGACTCACAAGCCCGCGGGGCTGCGCACTCACCTGCTGGTGGCGCTCGGGACGGCGCTTCTGGTCGTAGCCGCGGTCAATGCCGGAATGGCATCGGCCGATGTCTCCCGTGTCATCCAGGGGCTGGTCACGGGCATCGGTTTTCTTGGCGGCGGTACGATTCTCAAGCTGACGCACGAGCACGAGATCCGGGGTCTGACGACCGCAGCCGGGATCTGGCTCACCGCAGCGGCGAGCATCGCCGCCGGGCTCGGCCAGTTTGCCGATGCGATCATCGGTGTCGTGTTCGCGCTCATCGTGCTGTCAGCGATCGGCAGGCTCGGTGGCCACGCGGAAAGAAGCGACGACAACGACCCGACGGATCGCCACAACGTGTGACGTCCGCCGCGGATCAGAAGACGAAGGGAATCAGCATCTTCGTGCGCCGCCGGTAAGCGGGATAGGTGTCGGGAAACTGCGCGAGCATCATTTTCTCCTCGGTGCGCGCGCTGACGATGAAGTAGGCGAAGTAGAGCGTGAAGAGGATCAGCCAGAGGAAGCTCAGGGTGAGGGCGGCGCCGATCATGGCGAGCATGATGCCGGTATAGATTGGGTGGCGTACCAAGCCGTAGGGGCCGGAAGTCACGAGCTCATGACCTTGGCGCAGCGACATGGGCATACCCCAGTTGCGCCCGAGATGTATTCGAGCCCAAACGGCGAAGGCGAATCCGACTACGCACAATCCAACACCCAGCCACTGCGCGGCAGCTCCCGGGCGGGCCGGCAGGTCATGACGGATGGACACAAGCCGTCCGTCGAGGCCGTGGCGCAGGAGCAGGACGGTGAGTACGACCACGAGCAGGACCACGCGCAGCCACCATATGGTCTGCGCCGGCGACCGTCGGCTCGCCTTCTTGTTGAACTGCGCGAGGACGAGCCAGCAGATGACGAATCCGGCCCACAGCCAGCCGACGATCGAGGGAGCCTTCAGCACGCCGGTCCCGCTCTCAGTCCCGGAAGTTGTTGAACTGCAGGGGCAGATCAACCTTCGAGCCGCGCAGCAGCTGGATCGCCGTCTGCAGGTCATCCCGCTGCTTGCCCGTGATGCGGACTTTCTCTCCCTGGATACCGGCCTGCACCTTGAGCTTCGAGTCCTTGACGATGCGGGCGATCTTCCTAGCCGTCTCCGCATCGATGCCTTGCTTCAGGATGACCTGCTGGCGGGCGGCGGAGAGTGTGGTCTCGGGGTCTTTGAGGTCGAGGCAGGCGAGGTCGATGCCGCGCTTGCCGAAGCGCAACTTCAGGATCTCGAGCATCTGCTTCAGCTGAAAGTCCACCTGCGCGTGCAGGGTCACGGTCGATTCCTCGAGCTCGAAGCGCGCCCCGGTATCCTTGAAATCGAAACGTTGGGCCAGCTCTCGGTTGGCCTGGTCGACGGCGTTGGCCACTTCGTGGGCGTTGAGCTCGGAAACTACGTCGAAAGACGGCACGGCACGGTCCTTTGAGGCGTCCGGACGAAGCGAGAGGCAGGGACGACGGGCAGCTATTGTAGCCCACCGCCCGCCGGTGATAGGCTCCGGATATGTCACAGCAGCACAGCCGTCCCCAGTGGTGGTGGCGCCCTCAATCTGAGTGGGCCCCTGGACGTGGACGCGGCTGCTAGTTTCTCGACACCCTACTAAACACACCCAACGTCACGAGGACCCGCTCCGGTAACTCCGGTGTGGGTTTTTTTGTCGTCCATGATGAAGCCACCATTTGACATCCCGGGAGATCTGGACACGCCGGTCTCCGCGTTCATGAAGCTCGCCGCGTTCTCGCCCCGCTTTCTGCTCGAGAGCGTCGAGGGCGGGGAGCGGCTGGCGCGTTACTCGTTCATCGGCTTCGGCGAAGGACTCGAGGTGCGGCTGGACCGTGACGGATTCCATGCCGGTGGCCGCAGCCAGCCCGTGCCCGCAACCACAGCAGAGCTGCTAGCGGCTCTCCGGGATGCACTGGCGCGCGCGCCCAAGCCGGGGCCACAGATTGCCGGGGTCCCGCTGGCCGGTGGGCTGGTGGGTTACGCGTCGTATGACGTCGTGCGGTTCTTCGAGCGGCTGCCGTTGGCTCCCGGACGCGACAACGGGGTACCCGCCTTTCATTACGCGGCTCCGCGCTCGCTCCTCGTGTTCGATCACCTCACTCGCGGCATTGCGCTGCTCCATGACGGGTCGGAAGAAGACCGTCGGCGCCTGAGAGCCGAAGTGGTTCGCGCGCTCAGAGGCGGCCTGCCGAACGGAGTTCGTCGAGGCCGTTACGGACGTCCGGTGCCAGCGTTCAGTCGAGATGATTTCCTGGCTGGGGTCAGGCGGACACAGGAATACATTGCATCGGGCGATGTCTATCAGCTCGTTCTTTCCACGCGGTTTCAAGGACGTCATGAGCTCCAGCCTTTTCAGGCGTATCGGGCTCTCCGGTTGATCAATCCCTCGCCATACATGTACTACTGCGCCTTGGGTGATGTGACCGTGGTGGGCTCGTCGCCCGAGGCGTTGGTCCGTCTGAAGGATGGCCACGCCCGGCTTCGCCCCATCGCAGGTACGCGACCCCGTGCGGACGATCCGGCAATCGACATTGCGCGCGAAGCAGAGCTGCGTGCTGATCCCAAGGAGAACGCCGAGCACGTCATGCTGGTGGATCTTGCCCGCAATGATCTCGGGCGCGTCGCGCTCCCGGGCAGCATCGGCGTCGACCCGTATCGCGCGATCGAGCGCTACAGCCACGTCATGCACATGGTGAGCGGCGTCAACGGACTCCTAGCACCAAAGCGTGATGCCTTCGACCTGTTCGCCGCGACATTCCCGGCAGGCACGCTCGTCGGTGCCCCGAAGGTGCGGGCCATGCAGATCATCGATGAGCTGGAGCCTGTCAGCCGCGGCCTCTACGGCGGCACGGTCGGGTACTTC
>DASUHA010000146.1:0-2186 GCA_036273735.1 Steroidobacteraceae bacterium
CGGAAATCGTCGAGACGATTTCCGCGAGACGCTACACGTTTCGCCGCAGGGCCGGGAGCGGCCCGGCCTGTGGCCTATTGGCGCAAATCGTCGAGACGATTTCCGCGAGACGCTACACGTTTCGCCGCGGGCCAGGGAGCGGCCCTGGCCCGCTTTGCTTCAGGCATAGCGGACGATGGGGCGGCTGGGGTCGCGGATCCACTCGCTCCAGGAGCCGGCGTAGAGGCGCGCACCTTCGAGACCCGCTACCTCCATCGCGAGGAGGTTGTGGCATGCGGTCACGCCCGAGCCGCACATGCAGATCGCAGCGTCGGGCGGTACCCCTTCGAGCGTCTTCGCAAACCGCTCGCGCAGCGTGCCGCGATCGAGGAATCGACCCGTGCTGTCCAGGTTGTCCGCGAACGGATGATTGCGTGCGCCTGGGATGTGGCCGGCGACGGGATCGATCGTCTCCCCGCGGCCTGCGAACCGTTCGGCGCTGCGGGCGTCGATCAACACCTGATCGGCGGAAGCGATTTCCCCCTCGCCGATGAGACGCTCGAGCTCGCTCGTGCTCACCACCATGTCCGCATCCGGCCGCGGCTCGAAGCGGCGGACCGGCCGTCCGGCGCGCGCCTGGGAAATGCGCGCGGTATCGAGCGGGAGCTTCTCCTCCTGCCAGCCCGCGAGGCCGCCGTCGAGTACTGCGACCCGCGTGTGCCCCAGCCAGCGCAGCAGCCACCACAGCCGTGCAGCGTGGGCTCCCGAGCCCTGGTCATATGCGACGACGTGCACCTGTGCATCGATCCCCCACCGGCCAAGCCGGTCTGCAAGATCATCGATGGCCGGCAGCGGGTGGCGCCCCGTGGAGGGTGAGGTTTTGCCGGACAGGTCGTGGTCCAGATGCGCGTAGAGCGCATGAGGAATTCGGGCGCTTGCGTACGCCTCGCGACCCCACTGCGGGCGTCCCAGGTCGAAGCGGCAGTCGATGACCGCCAGGTCCCGGTCCTCGAGCCGCACGGCGAGCTGCTGCGGAGTTATGAGCGTCTGAGACATAAGCTACAATTCCCACAATGGCGATCGAGATTTACTGGGGCAGCGGCAGCCCGTACGCCTGGCGGGTGCTGCTCGCGCTCGAGTACAAGCGCCTGCCTTACACGAGCCACCTGCTGCAGTTCTCCAAGCAGGAGCACAAATCGCCGCAGATGCTCCACATGAACCCCCGCGGCCGGGTTCCCGTGCTCAAGGATGGCGAGTACGTGTGCTTCGAGTCGCTCGCCATACTCTACTACCTCGACCTCAAATATCCCGACCCGCCGATCTTCGGGCGCAGCCCCGAGGAGGCCGGCACCATCATGCGGGTCATCTGCGAATACCAGGCATACATCGAGCCGCACCTCTCGAGAATCACCGAGGCGGTGTTCTCGAAGGCCGGCAATCTGCGCAGCGATGACATCACGCGCGCCATGCACGCGGCCGCGAGCGAGGCGCGCACGATCGAAGGCCGCCTGTCGAAATCCGACTGGGTGGTCGGTGAGAGCTTCTCGGCGGTCGACATGGTCATCTTTCCCGGATTCCAGCTGCTCAAGCGCGCGCTCGAGCGGCCCGAGGCCCGCGAGCTCGCCTCCCGCTTCATGCCGGTGGAGCTCTATTATCCCGCAGTCGGCCGCTGGGTCGCACGCATCGAGTCTCTGCCCGGATACGAGCGCACCTTCCCGCCTCATTGGCACAAAGACGCCTGACGGCGCTTTGCGCGGGCCAGCCCTTGGACTGTCGGCAACCCTGCGGTCCGAGGGCGGGTTGCTCGGCCCATCCTGGGCCTCGCCCTTCGGGGCGGCTGACGCCGTCCAAAATCGCTCCCGGCGATTTCGTCGGACCGCTCACTCACTTGCTTTCGGACGGTAGGACTGCACGGTCAGTGCCAAGATTGATACGCTAGCGGGATCATGACCGAGCACAAAATCCACGTAGAGTTTCCCGGCCGCATTCTCATCGTCGGCTTCGGCAGCATCGGGCAGGGCGTCCTGCCGCTCATTCTCCGGCACATCGGCATTGCGCCCGAGCGCATCACCATCCTGACGGCCGAGGATCGGGGTAACGCCGAGGCTGCGAGCTTCGGCATCCGCTTCATCAAGGAGCGCCTGACTCGCGAGAACTACCGCCGTATCCTCAATCCGCTGCTCGGACGCGGCGACTTCCTGATCAAC
>DASUHA010000147.1:0-22041 GCA_036273735.1 Steroidobacteraceae bacterium
AGGAGGAAGCCGGCCTGTAAGCCGGGTTTTGTCGAGGGCAATCATTCCTCTGCGATCCACGTCGCCGTGGACCTCTAGCGGCCTACCCGGAAGCGCGCGCGGATCGGCGCTGCGCGCTCTGTTGCCAGAGCCCGCTGCTTCCCTATTTGGCCTTGCTCCAGGTGGGGTTTGCCATGCCAGCCTTGTTACCAAGGCCGCGGTGCGCTCTTACCGCACCGTTTCACCCTTACCGGCTCCCGCGGCCTGAGCCGCGAGAGCTTAGGCGGTCTGCTCTCTGTTGCACTTTCCGTGGGCTCACGCCCCCCAGGCGTTACCTGGCACCTGATCCGCCGGAGCCCGGACTTTCCTCCCCCCCGACTTGCGTCGGAGCAGCGATTGCCCGGCCGGCTTCCCGGGACATTATACGGCGTGACGAGCCGTCAGCTCGGCTCAGTCACTCTCGGGCCGCGGAGAGTCGGTCCTGCGCTGGATCAGGGCGTAGGCCTCCGCGCGGGTGGCGCCGGTCAGCTGGGCGGCTATGGCGGCGGCCCTCCCGGGGGAGAGCTCTTTGGAGAGCAGGTCAATGGCCCGGCGCAGAAGGGCGGTGTCGACACCTGCAGCCGCGCGCGCGGCGCCTGCGACGACGATCGTGATCTCACCACGTCTGAAGTTGTCTTCCGCTATGGCCTTTTCTGCCAGCTCCGCAAGCGTGCCCCGATAAATGGTCTCGTGCGCCTTCGTGAGCTCGCGCGCCACGACTGCGCGCCGCTCGTTGCCGAGCCCTGCGGCAAGATCGGCCAGGGTTGCTGCGATGCGGTGGGGTGCCTCGAAGAAGACGAGCGTGCGCGGCTCGCCGGCAAGCTCGGAAATGAGGGCACGCCGCTCGCGCTCTTTCGCGGGTGGAAATCCCTCGAAGCAGAAGCGGCTGACGGGAAGCCCGGCGACGGCCAATGCGGTCGTGATGGCGGAGGGTCCGGGAATAGCCTCGACGGCGATGCCTGCCTCGGCGGCGGCGTACACCAGCTCATAACCGGGGTCGGACAGAAGTGGGGTGCCTGCATCGCTGACGAGCGCGATCGTTTCCCCGGCCGCGAGCCGAGCCACGATCTCCGGTACTCGCTGGGTTTCGTTGTGCGCGTGCAGCGAAAGCAGCGGGCGCGCGATACCCAACGCCTGCAGCAGCAGTCCCGTATGCCGAGTGTCCTCGGCTGCAACGGCGGTGGCGCTCTCGAGCGCCTGCCGCGCTCTGGGACTGACATCACCCATGTTGCCGATTGGCGTCGCAACGACTTGCAGTCGGCCCGCTGGCTTGCCCACTATAATCCTCACCTCATGCCGCACCCCGGGCGCCGGGGGCGGTCGTAAGCTTGGCTCCGGCACAGAGGCTTCTCAACCATGCACGCGCGATGGACCGTCAGCCTGGCTGCGCTCGCAGCAGTCACTTTAGTCCTGGCGGGCTGCGCCGGCGTTCCGCGAGGCCCCGTGCCGACCGCCGACCAAGCCGCGGCGCTCGCCCGCCAGGGGAACCCGGGTGGCGCCGCGCAGATGTACGAGGCGCTGGCCGCCGGTGCGAGCGAGGGCGCGCAGCGCACTGAGTTCGCGCTGCAGGCTGCTCAAGCCTATCTCACTGCGCGGCGGCCGGACGATGCGGCCCGTGCCCTGGATCTTGTTTCGCCGCGGCTCTCGGCCGATGCGACCTTCGATCGCTCGCTCATCGAGGTCCGGCTGGCGCTGCTGCGCGGCCATGCAGCAGAGGCCTGGACACGTATCCAGGCTCTGGCGGTACCGAATCAGGCGGATCCGGCGACCCGATATCTGCGTCTGAAGCAGCAGGTGGCGTTCGCCGCCGGCCAGCCCGCTGCGGCGGTCGAGGCGGAAACCCAGCTCGAGCATTGGCTGCTCAATGCCGCTGCCGTTCAGCAGAGTCGGGTCGGGCTCCTCGATGCCCTGCGCGATGCAGCCGAGCGCGGCGTCAGGGCGCAGCCGGGCGCAGAGAAGAGCCCGGTCGTTCGCGGCTGGCTCGAGTTGGCACCCCTTGCGGCGGAGGCGGCGCACAACCCGACCGCGGCGACGGCGGACCTGAATGCGTGGCTGTCAGACCATCCAGGCCATCCGGCAGAGGAGGCCGTGCGTATCGAGCTTCTCGGGCAGCAGCCGCAGTCGCTTGCCGCCCAGGCGCACGTCGCCTTGCTGCTACCCATCACCGGCTCTGCGGGTGCTCTGGCGGCCAGCGTACGTGACGGGTTCCTGAGCGCGTACTACCAGACCCCGATGCAGCAGAGGCCCGTGGTCCGCGTCTACGACACGGGCGGCGAGCAATCCGTTACAGATGCGATTGCTACAGCAACCCAGGCGGGCGCCGACATCATCGTGGGACCACTCACCCGGCAGGCGGTGGCCGCCGCGGCGGCGGACAGAATGCAGCGGCCGCCGCTGCTGGCGCTCAATTTCCTGCCCGACGGTGAGCAGGCGCCGCCGCTTTTTTTCCAGTTCGCTCTCTCGCCCGTCGAGGAAGCGAGGCTGGTCGCCCGTCGGGTGTTGAGCGATGGACACCACATGGGCATTGCGATCGTACCGGCGGGAGATTGGGGCTCGCGTGTGCTCAGCGCCTTCACCCAACAGCTTCGGAGCGGTGGTGGCACCCTGCTCGCAAGCACCATGATCGACGTTTCGGAGGCGGACTACTCCGACCGGCTCAAGCAGGTGCTTGGCATCGATGAGAGTAGTGCCCGTCTGGACCGGTTGGAATCCCTTCTCGGCACCCGTCTCGAGTTCGTGCCGAGACGGCGAGACGACATCGAGTTCATCTTCTCGCCCGCGCCGGCGGGCATCGAGCGGCAGCTGCAGCCGCAGCTGCGGTTCTATTACGCGGGCGGCATACCGGCCTACGCGACCTCCGATGCTTTCGAGCCGGATCCCCGCGCCAACCAGGATCTCGACGGGCTGATTTTCCCCGACATGCCGTGGATGCTCGGTGGCCCGCTCGCCGAGGCCGTCCACTCGGCGGCGAGCCAGGCCTGGCCCGTCGGTGGCCCGGCGCGCGGGCGTCTCTTCGCCTTCGGTTTCGATGCCTACCGGATCGCCGCGGCCTTCCGCGAGAGCCGTACCCCCTCGTCGCTCGATCTGAGCGGCCTCACCGGACAATTGACTCTCGATCCCGATGGGCACGTCCATCGCCAGCTCATGTGGGCCCAGCTTCACGGCGGCGAGGTCATTGCGCTGCCGAGCGCACCGGGCGGCGGCTGAGCTGAGCGGAGCAAGCCCGCATGGAAGGCGCCCTGCTCACATGGAGGCAGCGGATCGGGATGAGTGCCGAGCAGGCCGCGGCCGGATTTCTGCAGGCACAGGGCGCGCAGATTCTCCTGAGAAATTACCGCTGCCGCTGCGGTGAGCTCGACATCATCGCCCGCATCGGCGCGGACGAGCTCATCATCGCAGAGGTTCGCACCCGCTCATCGGATGCTTATGGGGGCGCTGCCGCGAGCGTTGATGGGAGTAAGCGACAGCGGCTGATCCGCGCCGCGAGCCGCCTGCTGCAGGAGCGCAGGGATTTCGCGCGATTGCGCGTTCGATTCGATGTCATCGTCGTCGCCGACCCCTGCTCCGACTGCCCGAAAGTCCTCTGGATCAAACACGCCTTCTCCCTCTGAAGAGCCGCGGTCGAGGCCTAGATAACCTACTGGATAAGGTTACCCGGGCAAGCTGCTGATTGCTAAGACGAATGGCTGAAAAGCACTGTTTGAAGCGCTTTTTGGTTCTACATAACTCCCTGTGATTGCGACTAATTTCTCACTTTTTCAATTGACATAGCGCGTCTGCGATTCCTATAGTGGCAGCGAGTGGGAGAAAGTGGGACGAGATGGGGTAATCTCCTCGTCCGCTGAGACCCGCACCCACGATGCCGAGGGCATTGGGAACCGGTCCATGTTTCGCGGCGCCACAAAAATCACCCTGGACGAAAAAGGTCGGATGGTCATGCCCACCCGTTATCGGGAGCAGATCGTCGAGCGCGCCCAGGGAAGACTCGTGGTCACGGTGGATCGGGACCGCTGCCTTCTCATCTACCCGCTGCCCGAGTGGGAGCTGATCGAGAGCAAGCTGATGAGTCTGCCGACCCTGCATGCGCAGGCACGGCGGCTGCAGCGCCTCATGGTCGGCCATGCGAACGATCTCGAGCTCGACGGACATGGGCGGATTCTACTCCCGCCCGAGCTGCGCGAGTTCGCCGGCCTCGAGCGCCACGGCATGTTGATCGGCCAGGGTAATCGCTTCGAGTTGTGGAATGAGTCGCGGTGGGGCGAGCGGCTCGATGACTGGTTGAAGAGCGAGGAAGCCTCGACGGATCTGCCGTCGGAGCTCGACTCGCTGTCTTTGTAAGAGTCAGGGGCATGGTCGAGCACATCCCGGTGCTCGCAGAAGAGGTGCTCGGGGCATTAGCTCTAGAGCCGGACGGTTACTATGTCGATGCGACGTTCGGGCGCGGCGGTCATACGGCACTCCTACTCCAGGCCTTGGGTCGAGAAGGCCGTGTGCTCGCGCTCGACCGGGATCCGCAGGCCATCGCGGCTGGCAGCCAGCGCTTTGCCCACGAAATGCGGCTTGCGCTCGTGCACGCGTCGTTTGCCGATATCCGCGCGCTGGTGCCAGCATACGCGGGCGGCCGCGATTGCCGGGGTGTTCTGTTCGACCTCGGTGTCTCCTCGCCGCAACTCGACGATCCGGCGCGCGGCTTCAGCTTCCGGGCCGACGGTCCGCTCGATATGCGCATGGACCCGACACGTGGTGAGCCGGTCGCTGCGTGGCTCGCTCGTGCGGGCGTCGACGAGATTCGCGAGGTGATCGCGACCCTCGGGGAAGAACGGTTTGCGCGCCGCGTCGCGCAGGCGATAGTCGAGGCGAGGCGCGAGCATCCGATCGAGCGCACGCGAGCGCTCGCGGAACTGGTCGCCCGTGCCGTGAGGACACGAGAGCCGGGGAAGCATCCGGCCACCCGCACATTCCAGGCGCTGCGGATGCATATCAACGATGAGCTCGGACAGCTCGAGAGGGCGCTCACTGGCGCTGTTGACTCGCTCGCCAACGGGGGGCGTCTGGCGGTCATCAGCTTCCACTCGCTCGAGGACCGGGTGGTCAAGCGCTTCATGCAGCGCGAGTCGCAGCTCGACCCGGACGTTGCCCAACTGCCGATCGTTCCGCCGCAACTGACGCCACGCCTGAAGCGGGTCGGCCGCAAGCTCCGCCCGAGCAGGGAAGAGGTGGCGCGCAATCCACGCTCACGCAGTGCCTTGCTGCGCGTCGCCGAGAAGGTCGCATGAGGCCCGCCGCCACCTCGCTGGGCCTTGCAACCGCGGTGCTCTGGGCTGCGGTGCTGCTATCCGCGGCGGGCGCGGTGTACGGCAAGTTTCGCGCGCGCCAACTCTTCATCGAGCTCGAGCGCCTCAGCGCGCAGCGGGACAACCTGGACATCCAGTGGGGCCAGCTGCAGCTCGAGCAGAGTGCCTGGTCGACCCACGCCTTCGTCGAAACGGTCGCCGGCAAGAAGCTGCGCATGACCATGCCGGCGCCGAAGGACATCGTGATCGTCCCGCCATGAGAACCCGCAGCGCACGTCAGTCCGCGTCTGCCTCGTTCCGCTGGCGGGCGCACTTCCTCGTGGGCCTGCTCGCGCTCGTGGCCGGGGCGCTCGTCTGCCGCGCGGTCGATCTGCAGCTCGTCGAGTACTCGTTCCTTTCCAAGCAGGGCGATGCCCGCTTCACACGCGTGGTCGACATCGCAGCCCACCGCGGCACGATTACCGACAGGTACGGTGAGCCATTGGCGGTGAGCACGCCCGTCGACTCGATCTGGGTCAATCCGAAGCAGATCGCGGGCGCGAGTGGTCAGATCGTGCGACTCGCGGAAGCGCTCGGCATCAACCGACAGGAGCTGCTGCGGCGGGTCACGAGCAATCTCGATCGGGACTTCCTTTACGTCGCGCGCCAGTGCCAGCCTGCCGAGGCGGCGCGGATCAAAGCGCTCGAGATTCCCGGCGTGTACCTCTCGCGTGAGTATCGCCGCTATTACCCTGCGGGAGAGGTCACGGGCCAACTCATCGGCTTCACCAACGTCGACGATCAGGGTCAGGCCGGACTCGAGCTCGCCAACGACCAGTCGCTGACCGGCATCGATGGCGAGAAGCGCGTCATTCAGGATCGCTACGGCCGGATCGTGCAGGACATCGAGAGTATCCGGCCCGCCCGTCCCGGACGGGACCTCGTCCTGTCGATTGATCTGCGCATCCAGTATCTCGCCTATCGCGCGTTGAAGGAGCAGGTGGCCGACCAGAAGGCGAGCTCGGGCGCCATGGTGGTGATCGACATTGCGACCGGCGAGGTGCTCGCGATGGTCGATCAGCCGGCTTTCAATCCCAACGATCGCGACCAGATGCGGCCGGACCGGTACCGCAATCGCGCCGTCACGGACGTCTATGAGCCCGGCTCGTCGATGAAGCCGTTCTTCGTCGCCGCGGGGCTGATTTCCGGTCGCTACGACGATCACTCGATCATCAACACCTCGCCGGGATTCATCAAGGTCGGCACGCACGTCTTCAGTGACGAGGGCCACGACTACGGCCCGATCGACATCGCGATGGTGCTCGCTCACAGCTCGAATGTCGGCATGGCGCATCTGGCGCTGTCTCTGCCGCCGAAGCTCATCTGGGCGACGCTGCGGGGCTATGGTTTCGGACAGCTCGCCACCAGCGGCTATCCCGGAGAATCCGCGGGACTCCTGGCGCCGCTCCATACCTGGCGCCCCATCGACATCGCCACGATGTCGCACGGTTACGGCATCTCCGTGACGACCCTGCAGCTGGCGCACGCCTATGCGACGGTCGGCGCGCTCGGCATCGCGCGGCCCATCTCCTTCATGAGGGTCGACACGCCGCCCGAGGGCACGCGGGTGATGGACCCCAGACTCTGCCGCGAGCTGATTGCGATGATGCGTTCGGTGATTTCGCTCGAGGGCACGGCGCCGCTTGCGGCGATCCCGGGTTACACGGTCTCCGGCAAGACGGGGACGGCCTGGAAGGCCGACGGCGGCTCCTATGAGCAGCATCACTACGTCTCTGTCTTTGCCGGCGTCTCTCCGGCGAGCGCGCCGCGACTGGCAGCCGCCGTATTCATCAACGACCCCGAGAACGGAATCCATCACGGCGGCGATGTTTCCGCGCCGGTGTTCTCGAAGGTGATCGGCAGAGCCCTGCGCCTGATGGCCGTGGCGCCGGATGAGCCGGTGGAGCAGCCCGAAGGCTTGCGGACGGCTTCACTGCGCGTCCCCTCTGACCTCAAGGCCGGAGCCTCGGCGCCGGAGACCCGATGAATCCGGCCGCGACAGTTATTCCAACTCGCAGCGTGCGGTTGGCCGACCTCACGGTCGGCCTGCTCGATGTGCCCGCGGCGCTCGCGGTCAGTGACGTGACACTCGACAGCCGGGGCGTCTCCTCCGGGGCGCTGTTCCTCGCCTGTCGCGGGCGCGGCCGACATGGGTCGGAGTTTGCCGCCGAGGCCGTCGGTCGGGGAGCGCGCGCGGTTCTCTACGAGCCCGACGCGGACCGGCCGGATGGCGGCCGTCCGCAGCTGTCGCCCGGAGTGTTCGTGGCCGCGGTGCCGCAACTGTGCCGACATGCCGGAGTCATTGCCGACCGGTTTTTCGACCGACCTTCGCAGACGCTCACGGTCGCGGGCATCACGGGCACCAACGGCAAGACCACTTGCGCATGGCTGCTGGCGCAGGCACTGGAGCAGTGCCGGCGTCCGGCCGCCTACATGGGGACGATCGGCTTCGGATTCCCCGCTGCGCTCGCGGACACTGAGCACACCACCTCCGATGCAGTCACCGTCCACCGCAGGCTCGCGGAGCTGAAAGCGCTCGGGGCAGAAGTCGTGAGCATGGAAGTGTCATCGCACGCGCTCGATCAGAATCGGGTCGGCGGTGTGCGCTTCCATACCGCGGCCTTCACCAATCTCACGCGCGATCACCTCGATTACCACGGGACGATGGCCGCCTACGCCGACTCCAAGGCACGCCTCTTCGCTTGGCCCTCCCTCGCCGTACGGGTGATCAACGTCGATGACGAGTTCGGGGCGCGGCTCGCGGGGCAACTTTCCGCGGCGCGGCTGGTCATCACCATGCGCCACGGCATCACGAGTGCGATGCCATCTCATGCGCGGGTGGTGCGGGCAGTGCACGTCGAGGCCGCGGTCTCCGGTCTGGCGCTCGAGGTGGAATCCAGCTGGGGCGCTGCGAAGCTCAGCGTGCCGCTGATCGGTGAATTCAACGCCGACAACGTGCTCACGGTACTCGCGGTGTTGCTCGCGTGGGATGTCCCGTTGCCCGAGGCGGCGGCGGCGCTCGAGTCGTGCCGGGCCGCGCCTGGACGGATGGAGGCCTTCGGCGGCCAGGGTGCGGCGCCCCTGGCGATAGTGGATTACGCGCACACGCCGGATGCGCTCGCCAAGGCGCTGCGCGCTGCGCGGGTGCACTGCCGCGGGCGCCTTCGAGTGGTGTTCGGCTGCGGCGGCGATCGTGATCCGGGCAAGCGCCCGATGATGGGTCGCATCGCCGCCGAGCTCGCGGATGAAGCGGTGGTGACCGACGACAACCCGCGCAACGAGCCTCCCGAGCAGATCGTGTATGAGATCCTCAGCGGCATTCCCGCAGGCGCTGCCGCCCAGGTCGAGCATGATCGGGCGCTGGCGATCGAGTCCACGCTGGCGCGATCGGGCGCGGGCGATGTGGTGTTGATTGCCGGCAAGGGGCATGAGGAGTATCAGATTTACGGCAGTGAGCGCCGTCCGTTCAGCGATCAGAGCGTGGCGCGCGCGGCGCTCGAGGCGAGGCAGCCGTGAGCGGTGATCCAGCGGTGGCACGGACGCTCGGAAATTTCGCGCGGGCCTGCGGTGGACGGCTCGAGGGCGACGATCGCGCGTTCGTCGGCGTGTCGAGCGACAGCCGCACGCTATCGCCCGGCGATCTCTTCGTCGCCCTGCGCGGGCCGCGTTTCAACGGCAATGAGTTCGTCACTGCGGCCGTCTCGGCCGGCGCGGCGGGCGCGCTGGTCGATACGCCGCAGCCGGTTGCGCTCGCGCAAGTCATCGTTCCCGATACCCAGGCCGCGCTCTCGCGTGCCGGACACGCGTGGCGCGAGGCGCTCGACATCCCGGTGATCGGAGTGGCGGGAAGCAACGGCAAGACCACGGCCAAGGAAATGACGGCGGCGATCCTCTCTCAGGCCGGCAGCTGTCTCGCCACGCGCGGCAATCTCAACAACCACATCGGCGTCCCGCTGACGCTGCTGCGTCTCGAGGCCCGCCACCGCTTCGCAGTCGTCGAGATGGGCGCGAACCGGGCAGGCGAGGTGGCGGAGCTCGTCGAGGTGGCACGCCCGACGGTCGGCCTCATCACCAACGCCGGCGCAGAGCACCTCGAAGGCTTTGGCAGTCTCGAGGGAGTGGCCCGCGCGGAGGGCGAGACGGTTGCGGGCCTGGCAGCGGGAGCCACCGCGGTGCTGAATGCGGACGATGAATTCGTGACTCTCTGGCGCGGCATGACGCGTGCACGCGTTGTGACTTTCGGCATCGCGAACCCGGCGGACTTCGGTGCATCGGACCTGCGGACAACCCTCGGTGCGCAGGGATTCCTGACTCGCTTTCACCTGTCGAGCCCGCTCGGTAGTGCGGACATCAACCTTCATTTCGGCGGCCGACACAATGTCGCGAACGCGCTTGGGGCCGCGGCTGCGGCGGCCGCGGCCGGAGCAAGGCTCGAGCACATCGTGGCCGGCCTCGCCGCCGTGCGGCCGGTGCCGGGCCGGCTGCAGCTGAGGCAGGCCGTCTGCGGCGCCTGGATCATCGATGATTCCTACAACGCCAATCCGAGCTCCGTGCAGGCCGGGATCGAGGTGCTCGCCTCGGTCGAGGGCCGGCGCTGGCTCGTGCTCGGAGACATGGCGGAGCTCGGCGAGTTCGCGGCCGACGCGCATTCGCAGATCGGTGTCCTTGCGCGCGAGCGGGGCATCGAGCGGCTGCTCGCTACGGGTCCGCTCGCGGCACTCGCGGTCGAGCGCTTCGGCACCGGCGGGCAGTGGTTCCCGGACACCGAAGCGTTGACCCGGGAGCTCCGTCAGGCGCTGACCGCCGATGTGCGACTCCTCGTCAAAGGCTCGCGGGTCAACAGGCTGGAGCGCGTGGTCGGCGCGCTCGTTCACAACACCAACGACAAATCGGACGGGCACTGAGTGCTGTACTGGATCGCACAACGACTGACGGCCTGGCACAGCGGCTTCAACGTCTTCTCGTACCTGACGTTCCGGGCCATCCTGACCGCAGTGTCTTCGCTTGCGATCTCACTTCTCGTGGGGCCGAGCCTGATCGATCGCCTGTCGCGCTATCAGATCGGCCAGGTCGTACGCGACGACGGGCCGAAGACCCACCTGCCCAAGGCTGGCACGCCGACGATGGGCGGCACGCTCATCCTGGTGACGACGCTCGTGAGCACGCTCCTCTGGGCGGAGCTTTCCAACCGTCTGGTCTGGACGGTGCTCGGGGTGACCTTCACCTACGGCCTCATCGGTTTCTACGACGATTACCTGAAGCTCGTCGTGCGCAATCCCCGCGGCCTCGCTGCGCGCTGGAAGTACCTCTGGCAGTCGGTGGCCGGTCTCGCCACCGCGGCAACGCTCTACTACACGGCGACGCAGCCTGCGGAGAGAACGCTCTTCCTGCCGTTCGTCAAAACCTTCGCCGAGCCGCTGTCGGCCGTGACTTTCATCGCAATTGCCTACTTCATGATCGTAGGCATGAGCAACGCGGTGAACCTGACGGATGGTCTGGACGGGCTCGCCATCATGCCGGCCGCGCTCGTCTCCGCAGCGCTCGGCATCTTCGCCTACGCGAGCGGCAATCACGTGTTCGCGCACTACCTGCAGATCCCGGATATTCCCGGGGCAGGGGAGCTCTTGATCTTCTGCTCGGCGCTCACCGGTGCAGGCCTGGGCTTTCTCTGGTTCAACGCCTACCCGGCACAGGTGTTCATGGGCGATGTCGGCGCGCTCGCGATTGGTGCGGCGCTTGGCGTCATTGCGGTCATCGTGCGCCAGGAGCTGGTGGCGCTCGTGATGGGCGGCCTCTTCGTGCTCGAGACCGCCTCGGTCATCCTGCAGGTGGCCTCGTACAAGCTCACCGGCCGGCGCATCTTCCGGATGGCGCCGCTCCATCATCACTTCGAGCTCAAGGGTTGGGCGGAGCCGAAGGTGATCGTGCGGTTCTGGATCATCTCCTTCCTGCTCGTTCTCGCGGGACTCGCGACCCTGAAGCTGAGATGAGCGCCCCCAACCACAAGCCATCCTCCGCCGTGATCGTCGGCCTCGGGCGCACCGGCCTTTCCTGCGCCCGATACCTGATCGAGCGCGGCTGGCGGCTCGCCGTCACCGACACGCGTGCCGAGCCGCCGCAGCTCGCTGCGCTGCGCGCGCTCGATCCACGGATTCCCGTGCGGCTCGGCGCACTCGATGCGCGGCTCCTCGATGAGGCGCTCTGTGTGGTCGTCTCTCCCGGCGTGTCGCTGGAAGAGCCGTTCCTCGTCGAAGCGCGGCGCCGCGGGCTCGAGATCGTGGGCGACATTGAGCTGTTTGCGCGTGCCGTCGATGCCCCGGTGGTCGGTATCACCGGTACCAATGGCAAGAGCACCGTCACGACTCTGGTGGGTCGGATGGCCGCGCGTGCCGGCGTGCAAGTGCGGGTCGGTGGCAATCTCGGTGAGCCGGCGCTCGATCTGCTCGCCGCGGCGCACCGCGCCGGGGAGGTCGTGGGGCTCTATGTTCTCGAGCTCTCGAGCTACCAGCTCGACACGACTCACTCGCTCGATCTCACCGCCGCGACCGTTCTCAACGTGAGCCCGGATCACCTCGATCGGTACGCTTCGGTAGGCGCCTACGCCGCGGCCAAGGCGCGTATCTTCGCTCGCTGCGACACCGCGGTAATCAATCTGGATGATCCGCTCGTCGTCGCCATGCCGCGTCCGGGCCAGCGCACGCTGAGCTTCTCCTTGCGTGCCGCCATCGGTGCCGACTACGCCGTGGCGCTCCGCGACGGTGGCGCGTGGCTCACGCGTCGCGGTGAGGCGTTGCTGCCGGTCTCGGCGATGCGCATCAGAGGGCTGCACAACGCAGCCAACGCACTCGCGGCCCTCGCGCTCGGCGAGGCGTTGGGATTACCGTTGCCCGCAATGCTCGCGGAGCTGGAGGAATTCACCGGCCTGCCGCATCGCACCCAATGGGTCGCGGAGGTGGCGGGAGTCACGTACATCGACGACTCCAAAGGCACGAATGTCGGAGCGACGATCGCCGCCGTGGCCGGCATGCAGGGACCGCTGATCATCATCGCGGGCGGTGATGGCAAGAACCAGGACTTCGCGCCGCTCGCGGCCGCTTTCAGCGGCAAGGTGCGCCACACGGTGCTGATCGGCCGTGACCGGCGGCAGGTCGCGCAGGCCCTGCGCGGCGTCTCGACGACCGAGTATTGCAGCTCGCTCGAGGAGGCGGTGCGCGCCGCCGCAGCCGCGGCCCGGCCGGGAGATACCGTGCTGCTCTCGCCCGCCTGCGCGAGCCTCGACATGTTCCGCGACTACACGCATCGCGGCGCAGTCTTCGCGCAGGCGGTGAAGGAGCTCGCGGCATGACGGCCGAAAGCCCGCGCGCTCCCTTCGGCCAGATAGCTCGCGGCCGCGCCGCCGCGATCCACATCGACAGCGTGACGCTCGCGCTGGCGATGTCGCTCCTTCTTTTCGGGCTCGTGATGGTGACCTCTGCCTCCATCTCCATCGCCAGCCGCGATACCGGCAATCCGTTCTACTTCCTCGAGCGGCAGCTGCTGACCGCGCTCATCGGAGTGGCGGGGGCGGTGCTCGTCTTCTGCTTCAGGATGGAGCGCTGGGAACGACTGTCGCAGGTGCTCCTCGTCGGCGCGCTGCTCATGTTGCTCGCGGTGCTGGTGCCGGGGCTCGGGGAGGTCGTCAACGGCGGCCGGCGCTGGCTGCGCCTGGCCGGAGTGAGCTTTCAGGTATCGGAGCTCGCGCGGGTGTTGGTACTGATCTACGTCGCCAGCTACGCGGCGCGGCGCCAGGATGAGCTGCGCGAGACCTTCACCGGGCTCCTGAAGCCGCTGCTGCTCCTCGCGCTCGTGGCAGTGCTGCTGCTCGGGGAGCCTGATTTCGGCGCTGCGACGGTGCTCTTCGCCACCGGCTTCGGCATGCTCTTCATCGCCGGCGCGCGGCTGCGCTATGTCATCGTCCTCACCGCCGTGGCGGGCGCGGTCTTTGCGCTGCTCGCCGTCACTTCCGCGTACCGCTTGCGCCGCCTGACGGGGTTCCTCGATCCCTGGGCCCACGCGTACAGCAGCGGTTTCCAGCTCACCCAGTCGCTGATCGCGATCGGCCGCGGCAAGTGGCTCGGCGTCGGGCTCGGTGACAGCGTGCAGAAGCTCTTCTACCTGCCCGAGGCGCACACCGACTTCCTCTTCGCGGTGCTCGCCGAGGAGCTCGGGCTCCTCGGCGTGCTCCTCACGCTCGGACTCTTCGTGGCGCTCATCTGGCGCGCGTTCCACATCGCGCGGCTCGCCGCGCAGGCCGGCCTCGACTTCCAGAGCTATCTCGCCGCAGGATTCGCGCTCTGGATCGGCATCCAGGCCTTCATCAACATCGGCGTCAACATGGGCGTGCTGCCGACCAAGGGGCTGACGCTGCCGCTCATGAGCTACGGGCGATCGAGTCTCATCGTGACGCTCGTGTGGGTGGGGATGCTGCTGCGCGTCTATCACGAGACGATGATGGAGCGGCGCGGCTCGGCAACCGTTACGCCGCGGGGTGCCTCGTGACCGATCGGCCGATCCTCATCATGAGCGAGGCGCGAAGCGGCGAGCGCACGACGCGCGGGCCGGGGGCCCCACCTCCAGGGACGGTCAGTGGCACGGCCCCGCTCACCATACTCATCATGGCAGGTGGAACAGGTGGGCACGTGTTCCCCGCTCTCGCCCTCGCACGGCGATTGCGCGAAGAATTCATCGAGGTCATCTGGCTCGGTACGCGGCGCGGACTCGAGGCTCGCGTCATTCCCGCCGAGGGTATCCCCATCGAGTGGCTCTCGGTCGGCGGGTTGCGCGGCAAGGGATGGCGCACGCTGTTCGCGGCGCCCTGGCGGGTCACGGTCGCCTTGCTGCAGGCATTGCGTGTCATGTGGCGCCGCCGTCCGGCGATCGTCGTCGGACTCGGCGGCTTCGTCACGGGCCCCGGTGGTATTGCCGCATGGCTCACTCGCCGGCCGCTGATCATCCACGAGCAGAATGCGATTGCCGGCTTCACGAACCGCTGTCTCGCTCATCTGGCGCGGGAGGTGCTCGAGGCATTTCCCGACAGCTTCAGCGGGAGTGTCAGGGCGCGCACGGTGGGCAATCCGGTCCGCCGTGACATCAGCGCCTTGCGGCCGCCCAGCGAGCGCTTTCCCCGGCGCGAAGGCGCTGTGCGACTCCTCGTGATCGGGGGCAGCCAAGGCGCGGTTCGACTCAACACCGTCGTGCCTTACGCGCTGGCGCGCCTGGCCGGCGTGATCCGCTTCGATGTTCGCCACCAGGCAGGAGAGCGTTGGATCGAGGCAGGTCGGCAGAGCTACGCCGACGCCGGCGTGCGTGCCGACGTGCGGCCCTTCATCGAAGACATGGCCGAGGCCTACGGCTGGGCGGACCTCGTTATCTGTCGCTCGGGCGCTCTTACCGTCTCGGAGCTCGCCGCGGCCGGCGTCGGTGCGATTCTGGTGCCGTTCCCCGCTGCGGTCGATGACCACCAGACTCACAACGCGAGATTCCTGGTGCGCGAGGAGGCGGCGGTACTGATCGCCGACCGTGACCTGACCGCCGAGCGGCTGGGATCGGAGCTCGAGCGGCTGTGTGCCGCCGGCCGGCAGAAGCTGCTCGCCATGGCCGAGCGCGCGCGCCGGCTCGCGCGGCCCGATGCGACCGAGGAGCTGGCCACCTCCTGTCTCGAGCTCGCGAGGAGCGCCGCATGATCGACGAGCGGCGCAGCGTATTGCAGCGACCCTTCGCAGAGCGGCGCGCGAGCCCCGAGCGCCGCGACCGCATGCGCCGCATCAACACGATTCATTTCGTGGGCATCGGCGGCAGTGGCATGAGTGGCATCGCCGAAGTGCTGCTCAATCTCGGCTACGCCGTGCAGGGCTCGGACCTCAAGGCAGGGCCGGTCACCGACTGGCTGGCGCAGCTCGGTGCGAAGGTGCGCTTCGGACATGCGGCGGAGAATGTCGACGGTGCGGACGTGGTGGTGGTCTCGAGCGCGGTCGCGCGAGGCAATCCGGAGGTCGACGCGGCTCTGGCGCGTCGCTTGCCGGTGGTCTCGCGCGCCGAGATGCTGGGCGAGCTCATGCGGTTTCGCTACTCCATCGCGGTGGCCGGCACGCACGGCAAGACAACTACGACCAGCCTCATCGCCAGCGTGCTGGCCGAAGGTGGTGAGGATCCGACGTTCGTGATCGGCGGCCGCCTGAAGAGCGCCGGCAGCCACGCCCGGCTCGGCACCGGCCGTTATCTGGTCGCTGAAGCCGACGAGAGCGACGCCTCATTCGTGCATCTGCAGCCGCTCGTCGCGGTCGTCACCAACATCGACAACGATCATCTGGCGACCCATGGCGGCGACTTCGAGCGATTGAAGCAGAGCTTCGTCGGGTTCCTGCACAACCTGCCGTTCTACGGACTGGCGGTACTGTGTCTGGACGATGAGCACGTGCGCAGCATTCTGGAGCGCGTCGGCAGGCCGGTCCTGACATACGGCCTCAGCGAGGCGGCCGACGTGCGCGCCGTCGACGTCCGGCGGCTCGGGCTGCAGACGAGGATCCGGGTTACACGCCGTGGCGGGGCGCCCTTCGAGGTCACCGTCAACCTTCCAGGCGCGCACAACGTGTTGAACTCGCTTGCTGCAATTGCGGTGGCGACGGAGCTCGGCATAGACGATGCCGCGGTCGGGCGGGCGCTCGCGGGTTTCCAGGGCATCGATCGGCGGATACAGCACGTTGCCGATATCCAGACCACCGTGGGCACGGTCACTGTGATCGATGACTATGGCCATCACCCGACCGAGGTGTCAGCGACACTGGAAGCGCTGCGTCAGGGATACCCTGGCCGCAGGATCGTGCTCGCCTTCCAGCCGCACCGTTACACGCGCACTCACGATCTCATCGATGACTTCGGCAGGGTACTGTCGACCGTGGACGTGCTTCTCGTGACAGAGGTCTACGCCGCGGGTGAGGCGCCGATCGCGGGCGCGGACGGGCGTGCGATCTGCCGCGCGGTGCGCAGCCGCGGTCAGGTGGAGCCACTCTTCGTGGAGCGCGTCGAGGAGCTGGCGGAATCGCTGAAGGATGTGATCCGCGATGGCGATGTGATCGTTGCCATGGGTGCCGGCAACATCAGCGCGGTGGCGCACCGGCTCGAGGAGCGCCTCGGTGTGCTCCTGCCGCCGCGGAGGGGTGCCTGATGCTGGCGGTCGCAAGCGAGTTCCTGCCGCGCATCCGCCGCAACGAGCCGATGAGCCGCCATACCTCCTGGCACGTCGGCGGACCCGCGGAGATCTACTTCACACCGAGCGATCGGGCGGATCTCGCGGCATTCCTCCAGAGCGTACCGGCCGATGTGCCGGTCTGCTGGGTCGGACTCGGAAGCAACCTGCTGGTGCGCGACGGCGGAATCGCCGGAGTCGTCATCAGCACGCACGGCGTGTTGGACCGGCTGGAGCGCGATGGGCCCGAGACCGTGCATTGCGAGGCCGGAGTCGCCTGTGCCCGTATTGCCAGACAGTGCATCAAATGGGGTCTCGGCCCGGCGGAGTTCTTCGCCGGCATCCCCGGCACGCTGGGCGGCGCCCTTGCGATGAATGCCGGCGCCTTTGGCGGTGAGACCTGGCGGCACGTCGTGGAGGTCGAGACCATCGATCGGCAGGGCCGCGAGCATCGCCGGCCGGCGAGCGAGTACGCCGTCGGTTACCGTCATATCGACCCGCCCGTGGCGGAGGAGTGGTTCGTCGCCGCGAGACTGCGCTTCGAGGTCCGGCCGCCCGAGCATCGGAGCGAGGTGAATGCCCTCCTCGAGCGGCGCAAAGCGACCCAGCCCATCGGGGAGTGGAGCTGCGGCTCGGTGTTCACCAACCCCCCCGGCGACCATGCCGCGCGCCTCATCGAGGCCGCGGGCCTGAAGGGTCTCGCCGTCGGCGGCGCCTCCGTGTCGATGAAGCATGCCAACTTCATCATCAATCACGGAGAGGCCAAGGCTGCGGATGTCGAGAGTCTGATCGGACGCGTGCAGGATGAAGTGCAGCGCGCGCACGGCGTGCGCCTGCACCCGGAGGTGCGCATCGTCGGCGAGCCTCTGCAGGAGAGGCGCTGATGCGGCTCGCCCACGATCCGACTCGCGCCCACCACGCTGCCGAGCCCCGCGAGTTCGGCCGGGTGGCCGTGCTGCTCGGCGGTGACTCGAGTGAGCGCGAGATCTCACTCCTCACCGGCCATGCCGTCCTGGCAGCGCTCGTTCGTCGAGGCGTCGAGGCGGTCGCCTTCGATCCCTGCGAGCACTCCCTGCCCGACCTGCTCGAGCAGCGCTTCGACCGGGTGTGGATCGCGCTGCACGGCCCCGGGGGCGAGGACGGTACCGTCCAGGGCGCGCTCGAGTACCTGGGTATTCCCTACACCGGCAGTGGCGTCGCGGGTTCGGCGATGGCCATGGACAAGCTGCGCACCAAGCGCCTGGCTCAGGCGATCGGCGTGCCATCGCCCGATGCTCTGGAGCTCCATGGCCCGCAGGACCTCGAGTTGGCGCTCGAGCGCCTGCGCCTGCCGCTCATCGTGAAGCCGGCGTGCCAGGGCTCGAGTGTCGGGATGACGAAGGTCGAGAGCGCCGAGGCGCTGCCGGCGGCCTATGCGGCGGCCGCAGCGGTCGATCGAAGCGTCTTCGTGGAGCAGTGGGTCACCGGCCGCGAGTACACCGTGGCACTGCTGCAGGGCCACGCACTGCCGTCCATCCGCATCGAGACGCCGACAGGCTTCTACGACTACCAGGCGAAGTACTTTCGCGACGACACGCGCTATCTCTGTCCCTCGGGGCTCTCGCAACCGGCAGAGCAGCACCTGGCGAGCCTCGCGTGCGCGGCGTTCGCGGCGGTGGGCGGAGAAGGTTGGGGACGGGCGGATTTCATGATGGACGCCGCCGGGCGGCCGCTGCTCCTCGAGGTCAACACCGTCCCCGGGATGACCGGCCACAGCCTGGTGCCGATGGCGGCGCGCGCGGCCGGCATCGACTTCGATGAGCTCGTCTGGCGGGTGCTCGAGACGAGCTTCGTGCGCTACCCCGGGAGAGGGCGCTGACCATGTGGAAGCGGACCCGCAACCGCATCAAGGCACACCAGAAGGCCGCGCAGCGGGCGGCGCTCCCCTGGGGCGCCGTCGCCCGGGTGCTCGCTGCGGGCGGGGCAGTGTTTGCGACGCTTTGTGTCGTGTTCTGGGCGCTCAACCAGCCGATCCGCACGGTGGAGGTAACGGGACGTTTCCAACACATCGCCCCGGCCGAGATCGAGCGGATCGTCGCACGCCAGGTGCGCGGCCAGGGCCTGCTCACGGTGAGCCTCGCAGCGGTGGGCCGGGCGATCCACACGCTGCCCTGGGTCGATGCCGCGAGCGTCGAGCGCGACTGGCCACATGGCCTTTCGGTGCTGATCGTGGAGCAGGTGGCCGCCGCGCGCTGGGGCAGCGATGGTCTGGTCAACGGCAGCGGCGTGGTGTTTGCCACCGGCGTCAGCCGCTTCCCCGTGGGGCTTGCGCGTCTCTCGGGACCGGATGGCTCCGAGGCCGAGGTCACCCAGCGCTATCTCGCCATGCAGCGCCGCCTGACTCGCGTGAGCCTCACGATCACGGCTCTGCGGCTCGATGCGCGCGGCGCCTGGCAGCTCGATCTCGCCAACGGCATCACGGTGAGGCTTGGGCGCTCCCAGGTCGATGAGCGGTTCGAGAAATTCATGAGCGCGGCACTCGCCATCGTCGAGCGCCGCGCGGGGGACATTTCGTACGTGGATATGCGCTACACAAACGGCTTCTCGATCGGTTGGCGGGCAGGTGCAAGTCATGCTTAAGCGGTCCGATAGAAATCTCATCGTGGGCCTCGACATCGGCACCTCCAAGGTGGTTGCCCTGGTCGGGGAGGTCGGCGTCGACGGCACCATCGAGGTGCTGGGGCTCGGCTCCCAACCTTCGCGCGGGCTGAAGAAGGGCGTCGTCGTCAACATCGAATCGACGGTGCAGTCGATCCAGCGCGCCGTGGAGGAGGCCGAGCTCATGGCCGGTTGCGAGATCCACTCGGTGTTCGCCGGAATCGCCGGCAGCCACGTGCGCAGTCTCAACTCGCACGGCGTGGTGGCGATCCGTGATCGCGAGGTGACCCACGGCGATGTCGAGCACGTGATCGATGCGGCGAAAGCGGTGGCGATACCCGCCGACCAGAAGATCCTGCACGTGCTGCCGCAGGAGTTCATTGTCGACGGCCAGGAGGGCATCCGCGACCCCATCGGCATGTCGGGTGTGCGCCTGGAGGCCAAGGTGCACATCGTCACCGGCGCGGAGAGCGCCGCGCAGAACATCGAGAAGTGCATCAAGCGCTGCGGGCTGGAAGTCGACGATGTCGTGCTCGAGCAGCTGGCCTCCAGCTTCTCGGTGCTCACCGACGATGAGAAAGAGCTCGGCGTCTGCCTGGTCGACATCGGCGGCGGCACGACGGATCTGGCGGTGTTCGCGCACGGGGCGATCCGCCACACGGCAGTGATCCCGATCGCGGGCGATCAGGTGACCAACGACATCGCGGTCTCCATGCGCACGCCGACCCAACACGCCGAAGACATCAAGATCCGCTACGCCTGCGCGCTCTCGCAGCTCGCCAACCCGGACGAGAGCATCGAAGTGCCGAGTGTCGGCGACCGGCCGGCGCGGCGCCTCGCGCGCCAGACGCTGGCCGAGATCGTCGAGCCACGTTACGAGGAGCTCTTCGGCCTCGTACGCGAGGAGCTGCGGCGCAGCGGTTTCGAGGAAGTGATCGCCGCGGGCGTGGTGCTCACCGGCGGCAGCGCCAAGATGGAAGGCGCGATCGAGCTCGCCGAGGAGGTCTTCCACGTGCCCGTGAGGCTGGGGCTCCCTCAGCAGGTGCATGGGCTCACCGATGTCGTGAAGAACCCCGTTTTCTCCACCGGCGTGGGGCTGCTGCTCTACGCCCGTGACAACTTCCTGCCCGCGCGTCGCGGGCGGTCCCTGGGCAACGCGAAGACGGCGCTCGACCGTATGCGCGCCTGGTTCCAGGGAAACTTTTGACGCTGACAGACCGAACGATCCCAAGAAAACCAAAGCAACCCTCTCAATCAACCGATTCATTTTCGAGGAGCACGCGCAATGTTCGAACTAATGGACGCCTACAGCCAAAGCGCTGTCATCAAAGTCATCGGCGTGGGCGGCGGCGGCGGGAACGCCGTAGCCCACATGGTCACCTCCGGTATCGAGGGGGTGGAGTTCATGTGCATCAACACCGATTCGCAGGCCCTGAAGCACGCGAAGGTCAAGACCGCCCTGCAGATCGGCACCAACATCACCAAGGGGCTCGGCGCCGGGGCCGATCCGGAAGTCGGCCGCCAGGCGGCGATGGAGGACCGCGACCGGATAGTCGAGCTGGTCGAGGGATGCGACATGCTGTTCATCACCGCGGGGATGGGCGGCGGCACGGGCACGGGCGGCGCGCCTGTGGTGGCGCAGGTCGCCAAGGAGCTCGGGATCCTGACGGTTGCGGTGGTGACCAAGCCCTTCGAGATGGAGGGCAGTAAGCGCTCGTACATGGCCGACCACGGCATCGCCGAGCTCGGCAAGTACTGCGACTCGCTCATCACCATTCCCAACCAGAAACTTCTCACGGTCCTCGGGGCACAAACGACACTACTGGATGCGTTCAAGTCGGCGAATCAGGTGCTGCAGGGGGCGGTGCAGGGTATCGCGGAGCTCATCACAAGGCCGGGCCTCATCAACGTCGACTTTGCCGACGTACGCACGGTCATGGCAGAGACCGGCATGGCGATGATGGGCTCCGGAGCTGCGAGCGGCGAAGGGCGCTCGCGGGCGGCAGCCGAAGCGGCCGTATCTTCACCCCTTCTGGAGGATATCAACCTGGCAGGCGCACACGGCATTCTCGTGAACGTGACGGCCGGCATGGACCTCTCGATCGGGGAATTCCAGGAGGTCGGCCAGATCGTCAAGCAGTTCGCCTCTGAGGACGCCACGGTAGTCGTGGGCACAGTGATCGATCCGGAGCTCAGCAACCAGGTGCGGGTGACCGTCGTAGCCACCGGCCTCGGCCGCCCGGCCGTAGCGGCCCGGCCGCAGCCGCTCGGGGGATTCCGGCAGCCCGAGGCTGCACCGCGTGGGGAGCCGCCGGGCCGGGAGCGGGAGACGCGCGAGCCGCCCATGAGGGTGGTGCGGCGCAGCCCCCTCTCGAGCAGCGACTACGCCCAGCTCGACAAGCCGACGGTTCAGCGGCAGCGAGCGGTGGGCGACGGATTGCGGCAGGACGTCCAGCCGGACGACCTGCTTGACATTCCGGCATTTCTGCGCCGCCAAGCTGATTGAGCGTAACTGGCCAGCTTGTGATACGTTAGCGCGCCGTTCCGCGCCGCGGACCCGAGCGTCCGCGGCAACCGTTCTCATCCAGGGGCCATGTGGTGGCGGGTCATGGCCCTCGGGTCGACGGACTGCGGGGCGGTGCGCCGCGGTGTCATCCACGGCCCGGCAAGATCGTTGAGAGACGAAGGACTCACGCAGCTATAAACATGGTCGGTCAGCGGACGCTCAAGACTTCCATCCGCGCTACGGGCGTCGGGCTTCACACGGGCAAGAAGGTCCTGATGACGCTCCGTCCGGCCCCCGCTGACACCGGCATTGTGTTCCGACGG
>DASUHA010000148.1:0-15490 GCA_036273735.1 Steroidobacteraceae bacterium
AGGTCGGGGAACAGAACACTTTGTGCCGTGGTATCCTCGGTCACGCAAAAGCCTCTCGAGTGGGAAAAGAACTGCTAGCACAGCCTTTTTACCACGACAGGGGCTTTTGTCTTTCAGAAATCACGAATTTTCCGGGCTAGAGGAGCGGGCTGAAAGAGGTTGGTGGCAGGATCGTACTCTTCGGCTCGCAGCCCCTCTTTCGACGAACCATCAGTCCCCCCGGCGATGTACACCATTCCATCCGCAAGCAATTGAGCAGTGTGCCGGTAGCGGGCGGCGAGCAACTGCGGCTCCCACGAACTCACCGAATTGCTCTTTGGATTCCAGATCTGCGCCTTCGCAATCGGCGCCCCTGCCGCATTGTGGCCTCCGGCGAAGAGAACCGTACCATCCGTCATCACCGTTGCGGTGTGATCGGCGCGTGCAATCAGGCCCGGAATACTGAGACTTCGAACGGTTCCGGCCAACGGATCGATGAGCTCAGCAGAGGCGATGGGCTCTCCGTTGGAACCAGTGCCTCCGAATACCAACACGGTTCCGCCCGGGAGAACTCATCGGAGTCGCGCAAGAGAGCTCGTATTTTTGGGATGGAAGAGCAACGACTCTTGAGATGCAGGTCAGGCAAGTCGTGCTGAACCCGGCGGAGTTTGGTCCCCAGTCTGAGTCGAATCTCGTCCTTCGGCTGGCACGGGACAGGCGATATGCAAATGCATTCGGTCGGCTTTTTCCTGCGGCCCCCCGGCCTATTTCGTTGGCAACAATCTCGAGAGCAATCGCGGCTTACGAAAGAACCCTGGCGCCTGGGAAGTCCCCTTTTGATCAATACTTCTATGAAGGAGAGAAGGACGCCATTTCCGCCGCCGCGACTCGCGGCTTCGAGCTCTTCCGAGGACGGGCACACTGTGCTTCGTGCCATAAAATTGGTGATCGTGCTTCGCCGCTTTCGGACGGACTGTTCCATGTATCACCCGTGCGGTTATCAGCAGCGGCAGATCGAGATCTCGCAGAGATCACTCGTACCCTGGCGGCTGCGCGGGCGACGAAACTCAAAGTCACCGGTTTGATTTCGACGGATCCTGAGATCGCGTCGCTGGGCCGCTTTGTCGTCACACTCCAGCCAGCCGATATAGGTCGGTTCAAAACCCCGTCCCTCCGCAACGTGGCGGTAACTGGCCCCTACATGCACGACGGAAGCGTTGGGTCGCTTCGAGATGCCGTGGAACTGGAGCTCTACAGTCGAAAGAACGGTCAGCTCCGGCCGATCGTGCTCTCGGACGCACAGATCGAGGACATGATCGAATTCCTCAGATCGCTCACATCACCTTTCGAGGCGAGTACGGTTTCCGCTCGCCCGAACCCCCCGCCACCAGCAACCGCCAAGCGCCGCCGCCTGCCGAAGACGTTGGTAAAGCGAACGATCTGCTGCGGCCAAATGCCCGCGATGCCGCAGCCGATCTCGGCTTTGCCCGAACGATCGAACCGATGAGGATGCTATTGGCCGCGCCGCGCATGGCCGGCAAAAGCGTCGCAAGCCGCTCGGCGGGCTCCGCAAACGACACGGCCGCCCCGAAGGCGGCCGTGTCAGAACGAACGTCCCTACAGGTCAGTTGGCATTAGCGCAGGTATTCGCTGTCCCATACGGGCTGACCACCCCGGGGGGGGTGTTGTTCTGTTTATTGTAGTCATCAGCGAGTCCCGGAAGCCAGAAATCGACCGACGTGCTGCTCTGGCTCCCCTGGACCGTAGCGGTGGCGGTCAATCGCACGGGAACCCAGACCGCATGATCCTTGGGATAGATCAGATTCACCTTCGCGGTACCGCCGCTGGCGGTGACGGCCGATCCCACATCGGTCGAGGCCACCTGCCCAGGGTAGATTACGGGCTCACCCGGCTGCTTCGAACCGAAGTCGCCGTTGTAGTCATCGTCTTCGATGCCATCGTTGTTGGGATCCTCCGTGTTGCACGCGTCCAATCCGGCGATGGTGCTTGCATAGCCGTGTGAACTGTCGGTTGCGAAATTCGGCTCGGTGCTGAAGACCGGCTGGTTGCCTACTCCTCCCGGTATCCATATCGCCCCGTTCCACCCCATCGCACCTTTCCCGTATCCCAGCGAGGCGACGGAAAACGTGACTGTGACTCCATTCACTCCGTTGCCGGAAGAGTCCACCGCCTGCACCGTATAGGGCAGCTCATACTGCGTATCGCTGAACTTCGCTATCGTGTTTCCGGTTCCGAGCGACAGGAAGACCGTCTCCCCGGCGACCGTAAGAGTGGTGGACCCGGTGATCGAAGTCCCCTGGACCGTGCCGGTGACCGCCACTCCGTTCGTCGCGCTGGTAGTCGAGCTGGCCTTGTACGTCACGCTCGCCTGTCCTTGTCCGTTGGTGGTGGCGGAAGCTGCGGAGAGCGTACCGCCCGTCGAATCATTGAGCGTAAAGTCCACCACCTGCCCTGCCACGAGGTTGCCGGTCAGATCGCGCACCGTGGCCGCGATCGTCGCCTGACCCTGCGTCGAAACCGTGGTGGGACTCGCCTGCAGGGCGATCGCGTGAGGCGTGGTCGCTATGAAATTGACGATGACCTGCGCCGAGACTCCGGTGCTACTGGCAGAAATAACCGACGGTCCCGCGGTGGTCGAGCTGATCGTGACCGACGCCGAGCCGTCCGCGAGCGTAGTCGCAGCCGCGGCGCTGAGTGTCCCTCGCGTCGCGCTGAAATTGACCGTCTGGCCGGCCTTCGCCACGCCCGATGACTTCCATATGATCGTCACGGTCTCCGGAGTCCCGATACGGATGTTGGCGTTGGCCGCAGGCGAAGTGAACGTGAACGAATCGTTGCTCACGGCGACGGCCTGGCTCACCTTCAGGCCGGCGGCAGCGGCCGTCAGTGTGTCCGTCCCGCTATTGACGGCCTTCACCGTAAAGCTGCCTTGGCCGGAGGTGCTGGTCGTGAAGGTGCTCGGATTCAGCGTGTTGTCTTTTGCCGACGTGACATCTACGGACTGGCCGGAAATTCCACCGCCGGCGGAGTCCACCAGGGAAACCGTATAGGGCTGGGTATCGCCCAGCACCATGTTGCTCGGTCCGCTCAGGCTGAGCTTCGTGCCTATCACGCTCACATCCACCGTCGCGGTACTCGCGCCTGCAGTGCCGGTTATCTTGATGTCCCTATCCGTAGGGTCACCCGCCGTGGCCAGTGTGGCCGTGGCGGTCCCGTTCGCCGCGGTCGTACCCTGTGTCACAGTCAGAGCGCCGGAAGAGGCCTGAAAGGTCACCGGGACATTGGCAACGACGTTGTTCTTGGAATCGCGGACGAGCGCCGAGATGGTCGCCGGCTTGGACCCGTCGGACGGCATCTGTGGGCTGCTCGTCAGCATCGTGAAGTTATAGGTAGCTGGTGGGGGAGGTGGTGGCGGCGAGCTGCCGCTCGACGTCCCTCCTACTATCGGGCCACTT
Source organism: Steroidobacteraceae bacterium (assembly GCA_036273735.1). Lineage (GTDB taxonomy): Bacteria > Pseudomonadota > Gammaproteobacteria > Steroidobacterales > Steroidobacteraceae > 13-2-20CM-66-19. The sequence goes on from DASUHA010000148.1 coordinate 3,456, forward strand.
CCGCCTCCGCAGCTCGCGAGCAGAACTGCAGCGGCCACCGTTAATACGAGCTTCTTCATGTTACCTTCCACCCTTCTACCCTGAATGTCTGCACCGCGCGGTCGCCCTCCGCATCAGTACACGTTGACCCCTTGACGGACGATTTTCGGCGTAACGAAGATCAGCAACTCATCTTTGTTGTTGGTTCGGTCTGTGCTCTTGAACAGATGGCCCAGCACCGGGATGTCGCCCAGCCAGGGGACCTTGGTCTGGGCGTCGCGGGCATTCGTCGTGAGAATGCCGCCGAGCACCACGGTCTGGCCGTCGTTGACCAGCACTTGCGTGGTGACCTCGCGTGTATCGATCGCAGGCACATTGACTCCGCCCGACTCCACGATCACACGCCCGACTTCGTCGTCGCGGACGTCGAGATCGAGGATGATGCGGTTGTCCGGAGTGATCTGCGGAGTGACCTGAAGCTGCAGAACCGCGTTCTTGAAGGAGATCGAAGTCGCGCCGCTGGAAGCCGACTGCTGATACGGGATCTCCACGCCCTGCATGATGGTCGCCTGCTTCTGGTTGGCCGTGATCACCCGCGGTGAGGAGACGACCTTCGCCTCGGTCTCGGCCTGGGCGGCGGAGAGCTCGAGGTCGATCAGGTGACCCCCGCTCAGGATCCCGACGGCAATCGAGCCAGCGGGATTCGATACCGGCAGGTTGATGTTGTATCGGTTACCTGCCGTGGGGACGGAGACGGGGAACGGTGTGCCGGTGCTCTGATCGTTGGTGATCGCCGAGCCCAGGATCGAGTCCGCGCCGGCCGCCGTGCCCGTGGTGGTCACCAGGCCTTTGGCGCCGTTCGCGGCGACGTCGGTGATGCCCAGCCGCGCGCCCAACTGGCGCTCGAAGTCATCGTTGACCAGCACGACGCGCGCCTCGATCTCCACCTGCCGCACCGGGATGTCGAGCCGCGCCACCAGCCGGTTGATCTGCTCCAGATTCTCCGGCGTGTCCTGCAGCAGCAGGGTGTTGGTTCGGTCGTCCACGGCAACGTTGCCGCGCTTGGACAGAAGTGAGTTGCTCTGCGTCTTGACGAGCGTCGCGAGGTCCGCGGCCTTGGCGTAGTTGATCTGCAGATATTCCGAGCGCAGCGGCTCGAGCTGCTGCACGGAGTTCTGTGCGGCCAGGTCCGCTTTCTCACGTGAGGCGAGCTCTTCCTGCGGCGCCACGATGATCACATTGCCCTCCCTGCGCTGGCCGAGCCCCTTGTTCTGCAGTATGACGGCCAAAGCCTGATCCCACGGCACGTTCTGCAGGCGCAGCGTGACACTGCCGTTGACGGAGTCGCTGACTACGATGTTCTGGCCGCTGGCGTCGGCGAGGAGCTGCAGCACGGCGCGCACCGCGATGTCCTGGAAGTTGAGCGTCAGGCGCTCGCCGGTGTACTTCGGCGCCCGCGCAGCGGCCTCGCCCTTCTTCAAGGGCTGCAGCTCGATGACGTACTCATTGTCGGATTGGTAAGCCAGCTGATCGTACTCGCCGGTGGCATCAATGGCGATGCGCGCGCCGTGACTGCCATTGGTCACGTCGAAGGAATTGACCGGCGTGCCGAAGTCCGTCGCGTCATAGCGGCGCATCAGATTTTGCGGCACCGAAGCGTTGGTGAAGTCCACCACGATCTGGTTGCCGAGCTGCTGGAGGTTGATCGGAATATGCGGGTCTGAGAGGCGCACGACCACGCGGCCGGAGCCGTCGGATCCGCGGCGGAAGTCGATGCTGCGCAGCTCCCATGGCTGACCGTAGCCGCTGTTCTGGGCGGGCGCCGCGGCCGGAGTGCTGTCTGCGGTCGCCGGCCCGGCATTGGCCATCTGCGGCTGCGTCTGCGAGTTGCCGCCGGCGGCGCCCAGGGTCACTACGATCGTATTACCCTCACGTTGCACGTCGTAAGGCATCATCTTGTCGAGACTCAACACCAGCCGCGAGCGGTTCTTGCCCTCCGCGGCGAGGATGGAGTCGAGGCCGCTCGACTGCACGTCGATGCGTCGCGAGGGCAGCGCAAGCGTGGTGTCCGGGAGGTCGATGGAGATGCGCGCCGGGTTGTCGATGGTGAAAGTGAGCGGCTGCGGTGCCGGTCCCGAGAGGTGCAGGGTGAGCTGCATGCGCTCGCTCGAGAGCGGCTGCACGTCGATCGACTGCAGGGCAGGGCCATCCGCGGCGTACGCGGGCCCGCTCGGCAGTGTCGCGAAGGCGGCTAGAGCCGCGAGCCAGGCGGCTGCGCTCAGGATCCGACACATCTGGGAAAGGGATTTCATTGTTGGAGACTCCCTACTGGCTGAGGCCCAGGGCCGCCGGCCGTTTCATGAAGCCACCGAGACCGTCGGGTACGATCTCGGTGAGGTCGATCTTGGAGGGCGAGATGTCGGTGATGCGGCCGTCGTTCTGGCCCATGTAGTTGCCGACCGTGACGCGATGGACTATCCCGTCCTTGGTCTGCACCAGACCGTACATCCCTCCACCGAGCCGCAGGGTGCCCACCATTTTCAGCGTATCGAGAGAGAACTGCTCCAGGAACTCACGCGGCCGCTTGTTATCCCGGTGCACGGAGTTGAATCCAGTCGCCTGACTCGGCACGAAAGGCGAGCGCAGGCTCTCATCGTCGTAGACGAAGGTCTCGTAGGGCTTGATCTCCGGCAGCGGCTCGACGTGGCCACCCGGCTGCTGCTCGGTCTGCTGGATGAATTGCTGCAGATCGCTGTCGGCGCTGGTGCAGCCGGCGAGGCCGAGCAGCGCAACGCAGGCCAGAGCGCTGCCGATACCGGCAAGAATGTACTGTCGCATGTGAGTGACCACCCCGCTGCGCTCCTCAGTGACCCGGAGGATGAGCGAACTTATTCTTGCCCTTCTGCGCCGCGGCCATCTCATCCTGATCGAGATAGCGGTAAGTCTTTGCGGTGAGGGTCAGAGTCAAGTCGTCATAGCCGCCGCTCGCGCCGGCCGGCTTGATGTCTATGTCGTGCAGCGTGACGATGCGCGGCAGGGCCGCGATCCCGCTCACGAACGCGCCGAACTGGTGATAGCTGCCCGTGAGCTCCATCTTGATGGGCAGCTCGGCGTAGAAGTCCTGCGCTTGCTCGGGCTCGGGCTGGAAGAGCTTCTGCTGCAGCCCTGCCGCGAGGGCCGTCTGCGAGATGTCGACCAGGAGGTTCGGCACTTCGGTCTTGCCCGGCAGCTGGCGCAGCAACGCACCGAAGGAGCGCTGCAGATCTTTCAGCTGCTGCTTGTAGACACCGAGGTTGACCGCCCGCGCGTGCTTCTGCTGGAACTCCGTGCGCAGCGACTGCTCCTCGGCCTCCTTCTGCTGCAGCTGCGGGCGTACATCCTGCCAAACGAAGAACCAGGTCAGGAACAGCGTCAGTACCAGGAAGGTCGCTGCGACCGCACCCACGAGGGCAGTCAGCGGCCAACGCCCGGGGTCACGCGGGTCGAGGTCGCGCAGTTCCTCGAGAAAGCTGAGGTTCATCTAGGGCTCCCGGCTTTCGCCATGATGCGCCGGGCCGCCGGGCCACGCGCCGGGCCGTCAGCGTCGGCGTCAGCCGCTTCCGCGGACTCCTCGGCATCGAGCGTGAAGCTCGAGCCGAACGCCCCCTGCGAGGACTGAATCACCTCCAGGGTCGGGTTCTTCATCCACTGCGAGCCGTCGATGTTGCGCATGAACGCCGAGACCCGCGTGCTCGACTGGGCCACGCCGTTGAACTTCAGGTGATCGCCCGTCTGCGAGACACCCGTGAGATATATGCCGTCCGGCAACGTCTTCACGATCTGATCGAAGACATGCACGATCTCGGGGCGCGAGCGCTGCAGCTTCTCGATGATCTGCATGCGCGCGATGAACTGCTTCTTGGTCTGCTCGAGGTCGTTGATCTCCTCGATCTGCCGGTCGAGGACCTTGATCTGCGCCTTGAGCAGATCATTGCGCCTGACCTGCGCGTCTATCATTCCGTTGTAGAGCACGTAGACGGCGCCCATCACTACGAGGGCGCAGAGGGCAGCGCCGCCGAGGGCGACCATGAAGGCGACTTTGCGGTCCTTGCGCTGCGCCTCTCTCCAGGGAAGTAGGTTAATGCGCGGCATGTCAGTCGAAGCTCCTCAACGCCAGTCCGCACGCCGTCAGCAGGGCGGTCGCATCACGCTGCACCGCTTGCGCCTTGGCGCGCGAGGATAGCTTCATCTGCCCGAGCGGCTCGCCCTTCTCGGCGGCGATGCCGACGCGGCTCGCGATCACCTCCGCGACACCCGGGATGTTGGCGCAGCCGCCGCAGACCAGGATCTTCTCCGGCTGCTCGCGGCCGGAGCCGGAGGCGAGATAGAACTGGAGCGAGCGGCTGACCTGCTGAGTCATGTCATCGGTGAAGGGGTCGAGTACCTCGCCCTGGTAGTTGCCCGGCAGGCCCCCTTCCTTTTTCGCGCGGCCGGCCTCCTCCATGGAAAGGCCGTAAGTGCGCATGATCTCCTCGGTGAGCTGCTGGCCACCGAACGAAAAGTCGCGGGTGTAGGCGACCCTCAGGTTACGCAGTACGCTGAAGGTGGTGCTGCTCGCACCGAAATCCACCACCGCGATGGTCCGGTCGATCCCGCCGTCCGGCATCTGATGCGTCATCAGCTTGCAGGCGTTCTCCAGCGCGAACGCCTCGACATCCACGATCTTCGCGGTCAGCCCGGCCGCCTTGACGGCCGCCTGCCGCTGCTCGACGTTCTCGGTGCGCGTGGCAACGAGCAGGACGTCGTTGGTGTCAGGATCCTTCTCGGACGGACCGAGCACCTCGAAATCGTAACTGACCTCGTCCATGGGGAAGGGGATGTACTGATCGGCCTGCATTTCCACCTGCGCCTCGAGGTCGTTGGTGCGAAGCGCACGCGGCATCTGGATGACCTTGGTGATCGCGGCATCGCCGCTGATCGCAATGGCCACTTCCGTGCTCTTGGCGCCGGAGCGCTTGACGGCCCGGCGGACGGCCTCCCCTACGGCCTCGGCGTCCACGATGGCCTTCTCATTGATTGCATTCTGTGGCGTGGGCTCGGCCGCATAGGCCTCGACCCGGTATTGCCCCCCGGACATGTTTAGCTCGATCAGCTTGACCGAGGACGTGGTTATGTCAAGTCCCAGGAGAGGCCGGTGCTTGCGCTGAAGGAGGAACATTTTTATTTCCTTTTCAGGTACTTACGCCTGAAAACGACCGCCCCGCATGAATGCCCGGTGCACTATATATCAGCGCAAAGTTAAATAGAACGTGAGCCGGCTCACGGAACCGGGCGATTACTCCGTAGGAAGGTCGCCCCGAGCGCCGCCGCCGCGGGTGGAGGGGCCCCGGGGAACGGGCACACAAAGTGCCCCTGCCGTCACAGCGGGCAAAGGGCCGCTCCCTTTGCACGCGGCAAGCGTGTAGGGTCTCGCTGAAAGCGCCGCAGGCGCCTTTCAGCCAAATGGACGATAGAGGTGGCTGTGCCGTACCCAAGCATTCTGGAGACGCGCCTTCGGGACGGGCGGCCAAGTGCGAAGCGAGGGACGGTCTGGTCTAGAAACCGACCGGCAACCCCGCTGTCATAGGCACATGTGTCCCGTAGACCGGAGGCTTTGCGTCCCCACCTTTCGGTGAGTTTGCCCTTAAACGGGCGCTACTATGCATAGCCCCCGCCGGGAGCGCAAGCAGAGAGAGTCGTTTTCTGTGAAATGGAAACAGGTTCGAATTGGAGTCACCGCCCTCGGCGGTGTGATGTTGATCACACTTTTCGGGGTGTATCTCTACGCCTGCACCTATGTGTATCTGCAGCCCTCGTTGCCGACGAGCGCGCAGATGCGCAACGTGGAGTTGAAAGTCCCGCTGCGCATCTACACCTCGAACGGTGATCTCATCGCGCAGATCGGTGCCCAACAGCGCACGCCCGTCCGCTATGACCAGATCCCGCCCCTCGTTCGGGACGCGTTTCTCGCGGCGGAGGATCATCGCTTCTTTCAGGAGAGCGGCATCAGCCCGCTCGCACTCGCACGCGCGGCCATCGTCGATCTGATCGCAGGCAAGAAAGTCCAGGGCGGCAGCACCATCACCATGCAGGCCGCCCGCAACATGTTCCTGACGCTCGACAAGACCTTCCGCAGAAAGCTGCAGGAGACCTTCGTCACATACGAGATGGACCACGAATTCTCCAAAGAGGAGATCTTTCAGCTCTATCTCAATGTCATCTTCTTCGGCCAGCGCTCCTACGGCGTCGCGGCGGCGGCGCAGACCTACTTCGGCAAGCGACTCGATCAGCTGACGGTGGCGGAGGCGGCGACGCTGGCGGGCATTCCTCAGGCGCCCTCACTGTACAACCCCATCATCCATCCGAATCTTGCCAAGGCGCGCCGCGTGTATGTTCTGCAGAGGATGCTCGACCTCGGCTACATCGACGCTGCCGCTGCCGAGGCAGCCAACCACGCTCCCGTTGATGCCAGCGCGCATGCCCCGCACGTCGACGTCAACGCACCTTACGTGGCGGAGATGGTCCGCCAACAAATGGAGCAGTGGTACGGCCCCGCCGCCGAGACAGCGGGATACCGCGTCTACACGACCGTCGATGGGCGGCTCCAGTCCCTGGCCAACCGCGCGGTGCAGCTCGGGCTGATCGAGTATGACCGGCAGCGCGGCTGGCGGGGTCCCGTCGGCCGCACCGTGCTCGCGGCCGACGCCACGCCGGCTCAACTCGAGCAGCTGGTGGACGAATACACGCCTCTCGGCATGCTCCTGCCGGCCGTGGTGGTGAAGCTGGGGACGCAGGATGCCCAGGTCTACGTCAGATCACGCGGCCTCGCCAACATCGACTGGAGCGGCCTCTCCTGGGCACGCAAGGCACTGAGAGACGACGTGTTGGGTGATGCACCGAAGACGGCTGCGGACGTCCTCGCTCGTGGCGATGTCGTGTATGTCGTCGCAGACAAGGAAGGCCACGCGCAGCTCGCGCAGGTGCCGCAGGCGCAGAGCGCATTCGTCGCGCTCGACCCCAACGACGGAGCGATTGCGGCACTCGTCGGCGGCTTCGACTATTTCGCCAACAAGTTCGACCGCGCCATCCAGGCGCAGAGGCTTCCGGGCTCGGGCTTCAAGCCGTTCTTCTACTCTGCGGCGCTCGAGGACGGCTTCACCCCGGCGAGTACGCTGCTCAATGCCCCGGTGGTCGTTGGAGGAAGCGGCCTCGAGACCACGTGGCGGCCGGAGAACGACACCCGCTCGTTCAGCGGACCGGTAAGGCTGCGCGTGGCGCTCGCCCATTCGCTCAACCTGGTGTCGATCCGCCTGCTGCGCGATCTCGGCCTGCAGTATGTCAGCCAGTATGCCACCCGCTTCGGCTTCGACCCGAAGACCCTGCCGCAGAACCTGACTCTGGCGCTCGGCACGCTGCCGGCGACTCCGCTGCAGATGGCAACTGCCTACTCGGTGTTCGCCAACGGCGGCTTCAAGGTCGACCCTTACTACATCGATCGGGTCGTGGATGCGTCGGACAAAGTCGTCTGGCAGGCAACACCCCGCATCGCCTGCGATTTGTGCAGCGATCCGGCCTCGCTGAGTGATCTGAAACCCGCGCCGACCCCGGCGGCGTTTCTCGCCGAGGCCGATGCGTTGCGCGGCGGCCCGGGGCCGCTTCCGCCCGACCGGCTCGCGCCGCGGATCATCAGCGCGCAGAACGATTACCTCATGACATCCATGATGAAGGATGTCATCAAGTACGGCACTGCCGTGCGGGCGCTCTCCCTCAATCGCGCGGACATCGCCGGCAAGACCGGTACGAGCAACGACTACCGTGATGCATGGTTCAACGGGTACACACCGGAGCTCGAGGCCACCGTGTGGGTAGGATATGACGACAATCGGCCGCTGGGGCAGGGCGATGAGGGCGCCCACACGGCGCTGCCGATCTGGATGCACTTCATGCGTTACGCGCTCGCGGGCGTTCCTCAGTGGCAACGTCCCATGCCATCGGGCGTCGTCACGCTGCGCGTCTCGCCTCAGAGCGGCGCGCTGGTGAGCGACGAAAATCCCGACGGCATTTCGGAGGTCTTCATGGCCAACCACCTGCCGACGGCAGCGCCCGGACCGGGATCTCCGGCGCCGGGAGCCCAGGCGCAGTCCGGTGCGGATTCGATATTCTGATCCCATGGCGAGACGGCACCCGACACCCCGCGGTGAGAATCTCCGGCGCGCGTTGGCTCAGGAAGCGGCGCGCATCATGGCCGAGCACGGCATCCGCGATTTTTTCATCGCGAAGCGCAAGGCGGCAGAGAGGCTCGGTGTCACCGACGGCGTGGCCGCACTGCCGAAGAACACGGAAATCGAAACGGCACTGGCGGAATACCAGCGCCTCTTCGGCCGCGAGACGCACGAGGAATCACTGCTCGCCCAGCGCCGCGCGGCCCTCGCTGCCATGCAGCAGCTGCGCGAGTTCGAGCCGCGACTCGTCGGCCCGGTACTGAGCGGCACTGCGACGGAGCATTCGGACGTGCAGCTGCACCTCTTTGCCGACTGCGCGGAAACGGTCGCGCTGAAGCTCATCGATCATGGCATCTCACACGAGGTGACCGAGAGGCGCGTGCGGATGAGCCCGGAGCGGATACTCGCCTACCCGGGGCTGCGCTTCGAGGTGGAGGATCAGGCGATCGAGGTCACCGTCTTCCCAACCGACGGTATCCGCCAGGCCCCGGTGAGCCCGGTGGATGGCCGGCCGATGAAGCGGGCCAGTGCTGTCGAGGTCGAGGCGCTGCTCGAAGAGTAGCGCCCCCGCGGTTACTTGCCGGCGCCGGTGGCGGCAGCGTACTTCTTGCGGAACTTGTCTACGCGGCCGGCAGTGTCGACGATCTTCTGCTTGCCCGTATAGAACGGATGGCAGCTCGAGCAGACTTCCACCTGCAGGTCATGTCCGAGCGTGGAGCTCGTCTTGAACGAATTGCCGCAGGTGCAGCTGACCGTGATCTCTGTATACGCAGGATGGATATCGGGTTTCATGGCAATCTCAGGCGGTGGCGCGGTCCGTCCGTAGATGGGGCCGGGCGGCTTCGATTCAAAGGGCCGGCGAGTTTAGCCGTCGATCCCAGGCGCGACAAGCGTTTCGATGGGCGCCGCCAGGTGCAGGGCCACGCTTCTAGGGAGTTGTACGTATGACCGGTCGAGCCCAAGGTCTCCTTATCCACAGAAGTTGTGGATAACTCTGTGGGTGAGCATCCCGCCATGGGTAAAATTTCCCGGCTATATTGCATATTTATTGCAATGGCTAAAAAATGACCACCTATTTTTGTCCTGCTTTATCATAGGCTTACGAGCACATCATTGACCTACATGGACGGTTTGACCGCTAATGTGCTCATTTTACGTTCCCACCCCCCACCCCTGTGAATAAAGCGCGCTTCGACAGCGCTGGCGCAGGCTGCAGAGCGGTTGACAATCTCGATTGACCGGCTGTTTTCGGGATTTCCGTCACGAAACGTAACAGGACCTCGTTGAGAAATCTGAGGCCGAGCGGGCTCGCCCGATAACACGCGCCCGTGGCGACGAGCAAGCCCTCGCCGACGAGATCCGCCATCTTTCCAGCGACGCTCTCCCAGGGTAGACCCGTCCTACCGGTGAAGGTCTTCACCTCGAATCCCTCGATCAGCCGCAGCGCATTCAGCATGAACTCGAACGGCAGCTCGCAGGCCGGAACCGGTGTGCGCGTGAAGGTCCCGCGTCCTGCCGATGAGATGTAGCGGCGCGGCTCGCGCACCTGAGTGGTACGCACCACCTCTCCCCCTGACGCCGAGGTCAGCTTCCCGTGCGCCCCGGCGCCGACACCGAGATAGTCCCCGAAGAGCCAGTAGTTGCAATTGTGCCGGCAGCGTCCGCCGGCCAAGGCGTAGGCGGAGATCTCGTACTGCGTGAACTTCGCCCGGTCGAGCCGGCTCCGGCAGGCATCCAGCATCTCATCCGTCGCCTCATCAGTGGGCAGCGTCGGGGGACGGCCTGCGAAGACGGTGCCCGCTTCGATCGTGAGCTGGTAGTGGGAAAGATGACTCGGGCAGAGCGCCAGCGCTTCGTCGATGTCGTGCAGCGCGCCGGCGACGTCCTGACCCGGGAGGCCATACATCAGATCGATGTTGAAATTCTCCAGGCCGGCGGCGTGCAGCTCGGCTGCGGCACGCCGGGTCTCCTCCGCACAATGTATGCGCCCGAGCGCGGCCAGTCGCCTATCGTCGAATGACTGGGCGCCGAGGGAGACGCGGTTGACACCGGCCGCCCGGTATTCCGCGAACCGACCGCGCTCGATCGTGCCAGGATTTGCCTCCAGGGTCACCTCGAGGTCGGCTGCCAGCGCGAGATGCCGCCCGGCGCATGCGAGGAAGGCCGCCACCGCGCGCGGTGAAAACAGGCTGGGGGTACCGCCGCCGAGAAAGACGCTGACCACCTCGCGGCCGGCGACCGCAGGCGCCTGCGTCGCGAGATCGCACTGCAGAGCCTCGATGTAGCGCCGCTCCTCGAGCTCGCCGTGGAGGGTGTGCGAGTTGAAATCGCAGTACGGGCATTTGCGCACGCACCACGGAAAATGCACATAAAGCGCGAGCGGTGGGGTTTCGAGCACGACAGTGACTGCTGAGGATCCGGAACCCATTCTATAGTCGCTCCGCCGCTTTTCTACCCGTCGGTAGGGTAGAGGCCGCAATTGCGTCTTGATTCGGAGCGTGGACCGTGTAAACCTTCCAATTCTCCCCCGCTGGCGCCGACGGCCGTTCCCCGAAGCATTGGCAGCTCGCGACGGCGGGTCTCAGAGGCCAAACGCAAAGTCATCGAATGACAGAGAAGACTCTCGAGCTCGTCGATAGAGCCTCCGACCGCAAGGTCACCCTCCCGGTTCGAGCGGGGACCATCGGCCCCGCCGTCGTCGACATCGCGGCGCTCAACAAGGACCTCGGGGTCTTCACCTACGATCCCGGATTCGGCCTCACCGCCTCCTGCGAAAGCCGCATTACCTACATCGACGGCGATGCCGGCGTGCTGCTCTATCGCGGTTACCCGGTCGAGCAGCTGGCGCAGAAGAGCTCCTTCATGGAGGTCTCGTACCTCCTGCTGCACGGCAGTCTCCCGACGCGCAAGCAGCTGGAGGAATTCGAGGGCAGCATCCGTCATCACACGATGATCAACGAGTCGCTGCTGCGCTTCTTCCACGGGTTCCACTACGACGCGCACCCGATGGCGATGGTCTCGGCGGTGGTCGCCTCGATGTCCGCGTTCTATCACGACACGATGGACATCCATAACCCGCGCCAGCGGGAGATCTTTGCCCACCGCATCATTGCCAAGATCCCAACCATCGCCGCGGCCGCTCACAAGCACGCTCTCGGGCAGCCGTACATCTATCCGCGCAACGACCTGGATTACTGCAGCAACCTGCTGCACATGCTCTATGCGGTGCCGTGCGAGGCGTACCACGTCGATGCGGTCGCCGCGCAGGCGCTCGATCTGCTCTTCATCCTCCACGCCGATCACGAGCAGAACGCCAGCACTTCGACGGTGCGGCTCGCAGGCAGCACCGGTGCCAATCCCTACGCCGCCATTTCCGCGGGCGTCTCGGCGCTCTGGGGGCCGGCGCACGGCGGCGCCAACGAGGCGGTGCTCGCGATGCTGGAGCAGATCGGCACCGCCGACCATATTCCGAAGTTCCTCGCGATGGCGAAGGACAAGTCGAGTCATTTCCGGCTCATGGGCTTCGGCCACCGCGTCTACAAGAATTTCGACCCGCGCGCCAAGATCATCCGCGAGATGTGCCACAAGGTGCTCGCGCGCCTCGGTCGCACCGACACGCCGCTCTTCGAGCTCGCGCTGCGCCTGGAGGAGATCGCCCTCAAGGACGATTACTTCGTCGAGCGCAAGCTCTACCCGAACGTCGATTTCTACTCGGGCATCATCTACAGCGCGATCGGCATTCCGCGCTCGATGTTCACGGTGATGTTCGCGATCGCCCGCACCGTCGGCTGGGTTGCCCACTGGCAGGAGATGATC
>DASUHA010000149.1:0-28207 GCA_036273735.1 Steroidobacteraceae bacterium
GGCGGGCTTCATTCCGACCGTCGCCGCCGCCGACTGCGACGGGGTTTCCTTCCCCGAGCAAATTCAGTCGAGCGCCGGGACCTTGACGCTCAACGGGCTCGGGCTGCGCAAGGCGACCGTCTTCAGCATCAAGGTTTATGTGGGTGCGCTCTACCTTGCGCATCCGACCCGGGACGCGCAAGCCATCCTGAGCTCGAGGGAGCCGGCCGAGATCGATCTGGGCTTCGTCTTTCGCGTGAGCGCGAGCCAGCTGCGCAATGCCTGGAAGGAAGGCTTCGAGAAGAGTGCGGGCACCCAGCTGCCGCAGCTTCAAAGCCGAATCGCCCAGCTCAACGGTTGGATGACGGGCGTCAAGTCCGGCCAGCGCATGACATTCCTGCGCATCCCAGGAGTCGGCATCCGGTACGCGCTCGACGGCAAAGTGCAGGGAACGATCGCCGGCGATGATTTCGCCCGCGCGTTCCTTGCCATCTGGCTCGGACCCTCGCCCCCGAACGCCGAGCTGCGCACGGGGCTTCTCGGCGGCGCATGCACGTAGCCGCGCCGTTGGCTGGAGTCTAAGGGCACCCTCCCCGCTGCACGACGCTCGCCGCGAGCAGCAGCCGGAGCGGGCAATTGCGCATCGATTGGGACCTCAGAAATGTGCGCCCGCCAACTCCACCATTCTCACGATCACGAGTCCACCTGCAATCACGAGGTAACCCCGCAGAGCCAGCATCGAGAGACGGGTGAGCGGCGTGATCTGCGCCGGCCCCAGGCCGCTCAGCGCCGGCATGCGCCAGGCGTCCCGCAGCCGCGCATCGATGCGCCAGCCCGGTGAGCGCAGCGTCTTCATGAAAACCGGCACCGCGGCAATGAGCCCCATCGCCGCGCCACCGCCGAGGATGGCGAGCATGGCGCCCGAGCTGAGGCCCGGAAAGAGGACCGCGGCGGTCAGGATCACGGAGAGAAGGAGCAATACGCCGATCACCGTGCCGGTGAAGAGGTTCAGCCACGGGCCGTTCACCCAGGGGCCGAGCACCTCCTCGTCGTTGCAGAGGAGCAGCAGGAACACGGTCGCACTCGGCAGCAGCACACCGGCCAAGGTCTGTACCGCGTTGGTCAGCAGGCCGAGCGGCGTACCCGGGGTCAGAACGAGTGCCGCGGCGAGCGCGATCAGTCCACCATAGACGGCGTAGAAGGTCTTGGCCTCCTTCGGACGATGATGCAGCGAGTGGCGAAGCGACAGCACGTCGCCGATGGCATATGCGGTCGACAGCGACACGGACATGGCGCCAATCACGCTGGCATCGATGAGGGCAACTGCGAAGCACACACCCGCAGCATGTCCGACGTACCTGCCGAGACCTGCGGCCACCGCGCCGGCGTCCTGGAACGCACCGACCTCCGCATGCCCGGCGAACGTCGCCGCCGTGAAGCCGATCATGGCGACGGCACCCAGTACAACGAGCGCGATCCCTAGGCAGAGATCGATCCGCTCGTAGCGGATGAAACGCGGCGTGATCCGCTTGTCGATGACGTAGCTCTGCTGGAAGAAGAGCTGCCAGGGCGCGACCGTCGTGCCGACGATCGCGATGATGAGCAGCATGATCTCGCTCAGCTTGCCCTGCGGCACGTGCGGCACCACCAGATCGTGGGCCATCTGTCCCACTGGCGGATGCACCCAGAGGAGCACCGGAACGAGCAGCAGGCTGCCGAGCACGAGCAGCAGCGAGAAGCGCTCGAAGCGCCGGAAGTCACCGGTGCCGGCCGCCGCCACGACGACCACCGCTGCGGCGAGCACGCCGAGCGGCCGCGAGACCCCGAGGTAGGAAAGCGCGAGGCTGATGCCGATGAATTCCGTGACGATGGTGAGCGCGTTGAGGAGAAAGAGATCGGCGACACTGAAGGCACCCCAAAACTTGCCGTAGCGCTTGAGGATGAGCCGGGCATGCCCGACCCGCGTCACTGCCCCGAGGCGCAGCACCATTTCCTGATTCACGTACAGGACGGGCACCAGCAAGAGCAGCGTCCACAACAGCGTGGTGCCGTAGTTCTGCCCGGCCTGCGCATAAGTGCCGAATGCGCCGGCGTCATTGTCGCCAACCATGACGATGAGCCCGGGGCCCAGAATGGCGAGCAGGGTCCGAAGCCGCGCACCCCAGCCGGCACGCGGTCCGACATCGTGGCGGCGAATGGTGCCGAAAGCGCCGTGGATGTCCCCGGTGTGGGCATCATCCAGAACGCCATCGGCGACCGCAGTGACAGCGTCAGAGTAAGACATGAGCGAATCCTCGAAAAACATGCTTCGCGGTGCGGCTCCGCAGCCGACCGAGTGGCGGCAGGCGTGCGGGAGCACCGTGTCGGGAGCGCTTCATGGAGATGCGGGAAGCCAGCTCTGGCTTCCGTTGCCGCGACCCGTTGGCCGTACGGCATGCACCGTCCCGCATCAGATGGCGGGACGGCGTGGACGCGGTTTTTTTGAGGACCGCGGCCCTATGACGTCTCGCCTGTCAGATGGCGATGAAGCAACTACTAGGGCTTGGGTCCATACGATTTCCGGTGACTGAGCTGGGCGCGGATTCTTTTGTCTCATGCCGCGAATGTCAAGAGCTCAATACACAAATGTGCCCGGTCCCCGTCACGTCACATCAGGCGGCGCGGGTGTTGGCTTCGGCGGCGGCTCGCTCGAGGGTGAGCTTGCGGCGGCATGCCGCGCGCTCGCACGCTCCGCTTCCTGCGGCGTCGATGCCACCTCCCGTGTATCGATCGATGCGAGATTGATGACACTCGGGTCATCGCGCAGCTTCACGAAGAGCTGTCCGTCCTTCGGATGCGGCACCGGCAACGCGTACCCCGGGAAACCGTCCGGAACCTGTATGGGATGTCCGAAGTCCGGCTCAGTGGAGATCGAGTCGACCAGGTAGAGACCGCTGCCCGAGAGCTTGCATGCCAGCTCCGGCGTCGCCGGACACACGAGCTCGCGCAGCTTCGGCAAACGGACCAGGGTCGCGAGCGGCTGCCAGTCGCCGGTCACGCCGCCGTCCACCACGCGAAACTGCAAAGGACCGAATGCCGAGGCGCCGAACGCCCGGGCAGGATCGAGGGTCACGATCGCGACGGAGCGGTTCTCGAGCGTGATGCCGCCATTTGCGAGGCTGAGCGTCGTGGAGTACGCGCCGTCGGCAGTGCCTATCTCTATCATCTCTTCGCGATCAAAAGAGGCGGGCGACTTTGCACGCAGGGAGAACGTCAGGCGCGCACGCTGTGGCAGCTCGTCATCGCTCGCGAGTTGAATGTGGCTACCGGTGTCCGAGGACGCGGGTTGCACGCTCTTGCCGATGAGGGAGACGCTTGGCCGAGGTGCGGCAACGATGCCTTCCAGATCGAGCACCCGCCCGTCCTTCAGCCTGACTTTTGCGAGGCCCGCATCACCCGGCTTCAGCGCCTGCGCCGCCGGCACGTCCTGCGCGGTCATGGTGAGCTGGTCCGTCCCCTGAGTACTCGCCAGCGCGCCCGGCACGAAGGCGACACCCGCGAGCGCAAGTCCCGCGACCTCATCGAGGCGGCTGCCGGTGAGCACTCCCTGACTGTCGCCGGCGTGCAGCATGAAGCTCTCGAGATGCGCAGCCTCGGAAAACGCTCGCAGCGGCACCGCCTGCGCCGGGCTCGCGCCGTACTGCTTGACGAGCAGGGTGAGCTCCCCGGGCTTTGCGGTCTGCAGCGGCAGCTTCACCTCCACTTCGTTGGGGTGCAGGGGCTTCCATTCGGCCGCGAGCTCCTTGCCCGCCGGATCGCGCACCATGATGCGGTCGATGCAGCTCACGCTGCTCGCCTGCAGATGAATGGTGTCCTCACGACCGACGATCGCCGCGCTCTCGTCGGCAGCCAGTTGCCAGGACTCCGCGCGCGCGTTGACGAGATGGAATGCAGGTCCCTCGAAGAGCTCGAACCCCCAGTATCCCTTCAGCGCTCCGCTGACGGTGTTGCCGAGAGTCGTGGTGCCGACGCCCGAAGTGTCGACCACGAAGCCGCCCTGCTCCGCGTCCGCTTTGGCCGGCAGGTCGATCGTCTTGCCGTCGCTGCCCGTGAGACTCAGGCGCATGTCGTGCGCGTAGCCTGTCGAGAATACGAGAGGCGCGCCCTCCACTGGCAGCACGAGCGAGCTCCGGCGCGCACAGTAGATTTCCTTCGGGTCTACCGCATGCAGCGGCGGCGGTTGCGGCGGCTCGATGGCCGGCAGCGCGGTGACGAGGACGGACTTCGGATCATGGAAGGATGGCGGGGTGTTGAGGGTGAGCGCGAGCACCTCGCCGCGTTGCGTAGCGAGCGCGGGAATGTACTGGTAATGCGCAGTCGTGAAGGAGCCGAAGATGCGCGCGATATCGAGTATGGAGGCCAGATAGGGACTGTAGTACCCATAGCTCAACTGCGGCGTGTAGCTTGCCTCCATCGCCAGATCGCTCGCCGGTCCCGAGGTCAGCGCCTCGACGATGGAGGTGCTGTGGCCATCATTGAGGATCAGCGACTCCTGGCCCTGCATGAGGCAGGAAGCCTGCAGTTCCGGAATGCGGTCGAGGCAGGCCGCTTTCACCTTGATCGCGAGGCTCCTTCCCAGAAGCGGCGCCAGCTCCTTCAAGCTGCCGGGCGCACGCTCCTCGATGGAATGAATCGTGCGCAGGTACCGGTCGAGCCGTGAGCCGTCGAGCGTCGCCTGGTTGAGATCCTGAGAGGTGCGCACGAAGGCACCCGGACGCCCCTGCACGGCGTTGATCAGCGTCTTCAGATCTCCGCCCGCCTGCGGAGCGAGGAAGATCAGAACCTGCTCCGCACCATCGGGCACGGTGATTTTGATGCCGTCCCGGGCGCAGCTCTTCTTCCAGGTCTCACAGGCGTGAAACCAGTCGCGCGGCGGCGGGTTGGTGGCGCCGCGCAGGAAGCCGATGACGAGCAGGTAGTGCTGCGACTGGGTCGCCGGCAGGTCGGCTCGGATCCACAGGCGATCGCCGGTGGCGAGGTTCGGCACTTGAGCGACCGGCAGCGTCTCCTGTCCGCGGCCCACCGTCACCTGCAGATCCGGTCCGATGAGATCGAACGGTGCGACCCCCTCGGCCAACGCGGCCAGTGGGCACAGGAGAAGAGCGAGCGCAATCAGGCGAAGCAGTTGCATCGGTCTATATTACGGCTGCGGGCGCTCGACAAACCGGTCGATCTCGGCAGTTCCGCCGCTCAACGGGCAGCCGCACATGTCCCCGATTGACGACATCACCCGCTCGAGATCGGGTCTTCCGCGTGGCATGCGGATCATCGCTTCGGGCTTCGCCGAGCCGTGATCGGCAGATGACCGCCATCGTGGCTCAGAGCCGGACCGTGCATTGCCGCGGTGACCAACAGCCAGATGATGGCGAGGCTGCCCGCAAAAAAGAATACTCCGGCGACGCCGGCCGCCTGATGCACCCAGCCGCCGAGGATGCCGCCGGCGAAGATGCCGAGGAACTGCGAGCTCGAGTAGATTCCCGTCGCCGTGCCCGTCGAGCCCGCCGGAGCGGTCTTGGTGACGAGTGAGGGCAGGCTCGCCTCCATGACGTTGAAGCCGGAGAAGAACAGGACCAGTGCACCCAGCAGGACGTAAGTATCCCTGCCTCCGACGGCCAACATGAACTGACTCACCGCCATGGCTGCCACCGAGCCGACCAACACGCCCTTCAGCCGCCGATAGCGCTCCGCTACGATGATGGCCGGCGCCATCACGGCGACCGACACCAACAATATCGGCAGATACACCCGCCACTGCCCACTGCTGCTCACGGCGAGCGTGCCGCGCAGGAGCGCCGGCACGACGAGAAAGCTTGCGGTGAGCATCGCGTGCAGCGCGAAGATGCCGAAATTCAGGCGCAGCAGGTCAGGGTTGCGCAGGCTCGCGCCGAGCAGCGCCGGAACCGTCTTCATCCGTCGCTGAGCCTGCAGGCGCGGCGGCGCGGGAACCACGAAGAGCGTGATCACGATGCCGGCGAGCGCGAGCAGCGCCATCAGCCAGAAAATGCCGGCGACACCGATCCAACCCGCAATGACCGGCCCGGTCACGATCGCGAGCAGGAAGGAGAAACCGATACTCACCCCGACGAGCGCCATCGCCTTGGTTCGGCTCTTCTCCGCCGTGAGGTCGGCGACGAGAGCGAGAACCACTGAGCCCACTGCGCCGGCACCCTGAAGCAGCCGTCCGAGGATCATTCCACCGATGCTGGTTGCGCCCGCGGCAACCACACTGCCGATCCCGAAGGCGATGAGCCCGAGGACGATCATCGTCTTTCGCCCGATGCGATCGGAGAGCATTCCGAAAGGGATCTGCAGCAGGCCTTGACTCAGGCCATAGATGCCGAGCGCGATTCCGATCCGGTAGGGCGTGGCGCCGGTGAGATGGCGGGCGAAGGCGGCGAACACCGGGTACACCATGAAAAGGCCCAGCATCCGCACGGAGAACACCGCCGCCAGGGACGCCGCGGCGCGCAGCTCGTGCTTTTCCATATCGCCCGTGAGCTTACTTCGTCAGTACCGGTTTGGCCACGCGCAGAGCCGCTGCCGCGCGCTCAGCCTGCCTCTCATGACCGAGCATGCGCGCGAGCACGACCAGAAATACGACGCCGATGACGAAGGCGCCGGGGATCCAGATGACGAGGCCGCCGAGCTGTTGGTCCGACACGGGCGAGATAGGCAGGAAACGCCCGCAGATCTGATACACGGTGTAAAGGTCGTGCGTGGAGAGGCTGAGTACGGCGCCGACCAGCATCATCGGCAGCATGACGACGCCGAGCATCAGCACGCGCCAGCGCGGCTTCAGATGCGCGAGCGGCCAGGGCCGCGGGTCGAGGACGAGCCACCAGAACGGCAGATCGCAGAGCACGACGCTCCAGTTCATCGTCCTGTAGAGCCAGTCGCTGAGCATCACATCGAAGTGCACCGCGGGCCACAGCCACAGCAGCAGGCTCGCGATGTACATGAGCGTGGCGGTGAAGGGATCGAGCAGGATGTGGGCGGGCACGCGCAGCATTTTCTTGACCGCCCCGAGCCTGCGACGCAGCGCTGGCGGCAACCCACAGGCGAGCGCCGCGCCGGGCCCTGTCGCCACGAGCAGCGCGGGCCCGACGTCATGAAGCACGAGATGCTGAATCCTGTGCACGAAGAACATGTGGCTCGCGTAGTAGTCCCAGCGGGTCTGCAGCGCGGCATAGACGAGTAAGAGCCCGAGACCAAAGACGAAACGCTGGCCTGCCGATGCCGGCGGATCGGTACGGGCAGCGCCTCTCACATAAAGTATCGCCACGACTGCGACGGTGACGAGGACGGTCGGCGAGACCTCCCAGGGGAGGAGCAGCGACAGAAGAAAAGACAAGGAAAGCGCCGGCATGGGGGATGAGAGTCTACCTGAGCCACTCGTTGCCCGCCGCCGCTCGGCCCCTTAGACTGAATTTCGGCGAAGCGAGGAGCGCTCTCATGCAAGGCTCACTCTTCCGGTTCTACGTACACGAAAATCACCGCCACCACGGTCGTCTCGTCTGGGAATGGCTGCTCGAGCAAGGGAGCGCGCTCGGCATCCGCGGCGGCTCGGCGTTCAAAGCCATGGCGGGATTTGGCCGCCACCATGTATTGCACGAGGCTCGCTTCGTCGAGCTTGCCGGGACCCTCACCGTCGAGGTGGAGTTCATCGTCACCCAAGAGGAGGCCGTGAAGCTCCTCGACCTTCTGCACAGAGAGAAGGTACGGCTCTTCTACGCCTATACGCCGACGGCCTTCGGGGTTCTCAACCCGGACGATGCCGACCCGCCGTCCGCGGCGGACCTCAAGTAAGAAAAGTTTTTTCAGCTGATGCAGGGCAAGACCGTCGTCATCACGGGCGCCACCTCCGGCATCGGTGCGGTCGCGGCAAGGCATCTTGCCCGGCAGGGTGCGCGCATCATCATCGTCGCTCGCGACAGGCAGAGAGCAGAAGTCACGTTGCGCGACCTGCACAACGCCAACGCCCGACAGGCTCATACCGCCTTCTACGCCGACCTCTCCCGCCTCGCGCAGATGAAGCGGGTGGCGGCGGAAATCGCCTCCACGGAGCCCAGGATCGATGTGCTGATGAACAACGCGGGACTCATCTGCTCGCGCAATCGGAAGACTGAAGACGGCCTCGAGCTGATGTTCGCGACCAATCACATGTCTTATTTCGTGCTCACCGACCTTCTGCTCGAGCGCCTGAGGACGAGCGGCGGGCGGATCGTCTCGACGGCATCGGAAGCGCATCGGCGCGGGCAGCTCGACTTCGATCACCTCCAGGAGCTGAAGGGGTCGGCCGGTTACGGCACGACCAAGCTCTGCAACATCCTCTTCACGCGCGAGCTCGCGCGGCGCCTGGCAGGCTCCGGCGTGACGGCCAACTGCCTGCACCCGGGGTTCGTGGCAACCCGCTTCGGCGACAACGCCGGCGGCGCGCTGCGCACGGGCCTCGCAATCGCCAAGCGGCTCTTCGCACTCTCAGCCGAAGAGGGAGCGAAAACGATGGTGTATCTCGCCACCGCAGCGGAGGTCGCGGGCCGAAGCGGTGGCTATTACGACCGGTGCGCGCTCGCCGAGCCCTCTCTCGAGGCGCAAAGCGATGTGGATGCGCGCCGCCTATGGGAGGTGTCGGCCCGGATCGCTCAGGTCTCGGCTGGCTGAGCTTCCGGACTCGCGCGCACCCCTGAGCGGTTGAGATTTCTGCGCACGAAGCGGATGTGTTCCCGCAGCTGATAGAGCTGCTCGGCGTGCGAGCCTGGGATCTTGCGCAGGATGACCGAGCGCTCGATCTCGTTCAGGCGCTCGAGGAGCGCCTCGCGCCTCTCCGGCGTCAGGGTTCCGAGAGACTCGCGCTCGAGCGCCATGAGCTCGCCGTAGCGGCGGTGAATGCGACTGTTCACGCGCCACGCGTAGAGGTTCGGCAGATAGCGCAGGCCGGGGATCAGGATGACGATGATGGGGACGAGCACCGCGGCGATGCGGGTCACCAGGCTCGCCAGGCGGAAGGGTAAGTAACGATAGGCGACACTGCCGCCGCCCGACTTGTAGTAGCTCGCCGCTTCCGAATCCAACGGGAAAGTGTAGGTATAGGTATTCGGAAACTCGCGCGCGTGTTGCAGCCGCGTGGGGCGGCCGTGCACCTGTTGGGCTGCCTGGATGAGCAGGTCGCAGAGCGCCGGATGCAGATCAGAGTGCGCGATCAGCTCCACCGCCGGGGCGAGCAGCGTGAGCGGCCTGCGCGGAAGATTGGCCCCGAGATCGAATGTGCCCGCCGGAATCGCGAGCTCGTGCAGGTAGGGAAAGAGTCTCGCGTAGGCATCCGCCTGCGGGAAGTCGAACATGCGGACGCCGCGGGTATGCAACATCGCACGAATGGTCGCCGGTGGAGCGGAATCGCCAGTGAGGAAGATTGCATCCACTTGTCCGTCGACGAGCGCGTTACGGGCGGCGTCGCCATCGAGGTCGAGCAGTTGAGTCGTGTCTGGCGTGCCGGTCCCGATACCATTGCCGTTGAGCAACGCCAACGCCAGGAGGCGCGTGCCGCTTCCTTGCTTGCCGATCGCGATGCGCTCGCCCGCGAGCTGCGACAGACGCGAGATCCGCCGCCGTGCGCGATAGAAGATCGTGAGCGGCTGATAGAACATACTGCCGAGGGACACGAGGTTCTGGGTGTCGACCCCTTGCTTCGCGGTTCCCGTTTCGGTGATGCCCGCCTGCACCAGCGCGATGTCGAAATGCGAGTGCGCCTCGCTCAAGCGATCGAGGTTCTGCAGGGAGCCTGCCGACGGGACTATTTTGAGGTTGATGCCATTCTCGGCAAGAATGGCCCCGTAGCGCTTGGCGAAGGTCTCGAAGGAGCTGCCTTTCGGTCCGCCGCTCATGACGAGCGTTCGCGGCGGCATCGGTCGCACGAAATGCAGCGCCAGCCAGATGGCGAGGCCGCTGGCGAGCAGGATTGGGCCGAGCGTGTGGGCGAGATCAGACCAGGAGATGCTGGTGATTTTGAGCGGCAGACGGAGCTTGGCTCCGCGACGCCGGCGGGCACGGCCCGATTCTGATTCCGGCTCCATACGTCCCTGATCTTACCTGAAGAGAGTACCGTGATGACTGCCGTTCGCCGCAGTAGGATTCGGCGGGACGGGTACCCCGGGGTGTCTCTCAGCCCCGGCCGTAAACGGGGAGCAACGCTCCAGTCACCGCAGCCGCCTGCTCGGAGGCGAGAAATGCAATCACTGCGGCGATGGCAGCCGGCGGTACCCAGCGCGAATAGTCTGCTTTGGGCATGTCGGCCCGATTCTGCGGAGTGTCGATGATGCCCGGCAATACCGCATTGACCGTGATGCCCCGATCCTTGAGCTCCTGCGCCAGGCTCTCCGTCAGCTTGTGAACGCCGGCCTTGGAGGCCGTGTAGGCACCCATGCCCACCCCTGCAGCCCGTTCGGCCGCGCCGGCGCCGACATTGATGATCCGCCCGGCCGGGCTCGCGAGCAAACCCGGCAACGCCGCTCTGGTGCTCACCACGGCAGTCTTCAGGTTGCTGGCAAACATCGCGTCCCAGCCTTCGATATCACCCTGCTCCAGGGTCTGCCAGCGAAATCCGCCGGCGATGTTGACCAGAACGTCGATCGAGCCCAGCTTCGCGCGGACCGTCTCCATTGCGGTGTTCACGCTCGTGACCCGCGTCAGGTCAACTCCTCCCAACACACAGTGCGGCGCGGGGAATTCCGCCATCACTTGCGCGGCCGGCTGGGAGTGGCCGAGGAGAGCGACAGCCTCCCCCCGGTCGCGAAAGGTGCGGGCAACCGCGAGGCCGAGATTGCCGAATGCGCCCGTGACTACGACGGAGCGCCGGGAGGATGACCGCGAAACCATCGGAATGTCACTCCAGGAGCGCGGGGAGCCGCCGCCGGATGATATCCGTAGCCTCCTGCACGATGCGAGCGATGAGCTCCGCCACGGTCGGGATGTCGTGAATCAGGCCCTGCACCTGCCCGGCCCAGACGAGGCCCGCGTCGATGTCGCCGGTCTCGAGCACCACCTTTCCGAGGGCGCCGCGCACCAGATGCGCTACGTCCTCGAACTTCGCATCGGGGCGCTTCAGGATCTCCACGACCTGGTCGGAGACGCTGTTCTTGCCCACACGGGCGGTATTGCGCAACGACTTGAAGATCACGTGAGTGCCACGCTCGTCATTTTCGACCAGCAGTTGCTTCACCCGCGGATGGATCGGCGCCTCGACCGTGGCGCAGAACCGCGTTCCCATGTTGATGCCATCGGCTCCGAGGCAAATCGCCGCCGCGAGGCCCCGGCCGTCACCGAAGCCGCCCGAGG
Source organism: Steroidobacteraceae bacterium (assembly GCA_036273735.1). Taxonomy (GTDB): domain Bacteria; phylum Pseudomonadota; class Gammaproteobacteria; order Steroidobacterales; family Steroidobacteraceae; genus 13-2-20CM-66-19. The sequence continues at coordinate 11,350 of DASUHA010000149.1, forward strand.
CGATCATGGGAATCTGCACCTGATCTGCCGCCGCAGGAATGAGCACGAGGCCCGGCACATCATCCTCGCCCGGATGCCCGGCGCACTCGAAGCCATCGATCGAGATCACATCGACCCCCATGCGCTGCGCCGAGAGGGCGTGGCGCACGGAGGTGCACTTGTGGATCACGGTGATCCCGTGCGCCTTGAAGTCATCGACGTGCTCGCGAGGGTTGTGGCCCGCAGTCTCGACGATCCGGATACCACTCTCGATGATGACGCGACGGTACTCGGCGTACGGCGGCGGACTCATGGCCGGCAGAATGGTCAGATTGACCGCGAACGGCCTGTCGGTCATGGACCGGCAACGCTCGATCTCCTGCCGCAGGGCATCGGGCGTCGGCTGCGTGAGTGCCGTCAGGATCCCGAGTGCGCCCGCGTTGGAAACGGCGGCGACCAGCTCCGCACGGCCGACCCACATCATGCCACCCTGAACGATGGGATGCTCGATGCCGAGCAGCTCTGTGAAGCGAGTCTTCAGGCTGAATGACGTGAAACCAGTTGGATTCCAACGAGTATACGCATTCAGGACGGGGGACTGAAGCCCTGCGAAAGCGTCTCGCGCAAATGATCGATGACGCACTGCACCGCACGCGGTGTGCGCGGTGACCACGGCCTGATGGCCTGCAGCCGCTCCCCGAAAAATCCCACCGGACGCCACTGCGGCAAAACCGGTACGAGCTCGCCGCAAGCCACCCCGCTCCACGCCGTGAAGTCGGGCAGCATGCCGACGCCCATTGCGGCTGCCGCCGCCTCGCGCAGGACTTCGCTGTTGTTGGCCCGCAGCGGCCCTCTCACCGGCACGCTCACGCGCTCGGCAATCCTGGCGCGGCGCTCGCGCCGCTCGAACGACCAGGCGGGTGAGCCTCCATCGCGCAGGTAAAGCAGGCACGCGTGGCCCGCCAGCTCGCTGGGATGCTCGGGGACACCCCGCCGGGCCAGGTACTTCGGGCTCGCCAGGAGCACCGAGCGGGTCTCACACAACACGGTGGACACGTGAGACTCCGGTACGCGGCTCGCGTGGCGGACGGCAACGTCGAAGCCCTCCTGAGTCAGGTTGACGAACCGATCGTTGAGATCGAGCTCGAGGCGCAGCTCCGGATAGCGCTCGAGCAGCCGTGGAATCGCGGGCGCGATGTGCTGCCGTCCCAATGCCACCGGCGCCGTCATGCGCACCAGCCCTCGCGGTACGCCGGCGAGATCCCTCACGCCCGCGATCCCCTGCTCGATATGCAGGAAGGCAGCGCCCGTCTCGTCCACGAGCTGCTGCCCCGCAGGAGTGAGCGTGATCGAGCGCGTGGTGCGCCGGACGAGCGGCACGCCGAGGACGCGCTCCAGGTCCTTCAGCCGGATACTGACGGATGACTTCGCGACCCCGAGACGGCGTGCAGTCTGCGTCAGGCTGCGCGTCTCGGCGATCACGGTCAGCATGTGGAGGTCCGCCAGCGCGGCCTCGAAGTCGCGGGAGCTCATCGGTGCTCATCCTGATTGTTCGATTTATTGAACATTGTAATCGCAGCAGGGTGATTCTCAACGGCCGCCGTCGATCCTAGACTCGTCTTCAGACTCCTCGGAACCTCCACCATGGCTACCCCATCCGTTTCCCTTGTCCCCGCCGGCACCCCTCTCGTCGGTCACTGGATCGGCGGCCAGGCCGCGCCACCTGATGCCGGCCGCACCCAGGATGTCTTCAACCCCGCGACAGGCAAAGTGACCCGCCGCGTAACCCTGGCCGATGCCGCCACAGTGGGCCGGGCGGTCGCGAGCGCCGCGGCGGCATGGCCGGCTTGGTCCGACACGCCGCCCATCCGCCGAGCCCGCGTCCTCAGCCGATTCCTCAGCCTCCTCAATGAGCGTCGCGACGAGATCGCCACGCTCATCACTTCGGAGCACGGCAAGGTGTTTTCCGACGCGCAGGGTGAAGTCATGCGCGGCATCGACGTGGTGGAATTTGCGTGCGGCATTCCCCAGCTCCTCAAGGGTGACTTCACCGACCAGGTCTCGACGGGCATGGACAACTGGACGCTGCGCCAGCCGCTCGGGGTGGTCGCCGGCATCACGCCCTTCAACTTCCCCTGCATGGTCCCCTGTTGGATGTTTCCGATCGCCATCGCCGCGGGAAACAGCTTCATACTCAAGCCCAGTGAGCGCGATCCGTCGGCCTCGCTCATGATGGCGGAGCTTCTGACGCAAGCCGGCTTGCCGGATGGCGTATTCAATGTCATCCAGGGCGACAAAGTGGCCGTCGAGGCGTTGCTCGAGCACCCGGAGGTAAGGGCCCTCAGCTTCGTCGGCTCGACGCCGATCGCCCGGCGCCTCTATGCACGCGGCGCGGAGCTCGGCAAGCGCGTACAGGCACTCGGCGGTGCCAAGAATCATCTGGTCGTCATGCCGGACGCCGACCTCGACCAGGCGGTCGACGGGCTGATCGGAGCGGCCTACGGATCGGCCGGCGAGCGTTGCATGGCAATCAGTGTCGCCGTACTCGTCGGTGACGCCGCGGACCGGATCGTTCCCCGCCTGGCCGAGCGAGCCCGCGCCCTACGTGTCGGAAATGGCATGGACAACGGGGTGGAAATGGGCCCTGTCGTCACCCGGCAGGCGCTCGAGCGGATCTCAGGCTACATCGATACGGGCGTTCGCGAAGGGGCGCAGCTGCTGACGGACGGCCGGACTCTCGAGGTATCCGGATACGAGGGCGGTTTCTTTCTCGGAGGCACCCTCTTCGATCACGTCAGGCCCGACATGACGATATACAAAGAGGAAATCTTCGGTCCCGTGCTGAGCTGCGTGCGAGTCAAAGATCTGAGCGAGGCCCTGCATCTGGTCAATTCTCACGAGCTCGCCAACGGCGTCGCTTGTTACACGCGCGACGGCGGTGTGGCGCGCGAGTTCGCCAGGCGCATCGAGGCAGGCATGGTCGGCATCAATGTGCCCATCCCCGTGCCGATGGCCTGGCATGGGTTCGGAGGCTGGAAAAGCAGCCTCTTCGGCGACATGCACGCCTACGGTGAGGAGGGTGTGCGCTTCTATACGCGCCAGAAGTCTGTCATGGAGCGCTGGCCCGTGAGCGCGCAGCGGGGTGCCGAGTTCGCCATGCCGACTGCGCGCTGAAGCGCTCGCTGGCGCTGCGCCCGGCTCAGGCAGGTTTGCGCCTGATGAGGGCGGAGCGCATGCACTCGCAGACGACCTCGTCCCTTTGATTGATCGCCCGGTGCTTGAAGGTGACGATCCCGGCGTTGGGACGTGAGCGGCTCTCCCTCAGGCTCACCACCTCGGTCTCCGCCCGGATCGTATCGCCGATGAACACCGGCTTCGGCATGACCACCTGGTCGTAGCCGAGATTGGCGACGAGCGTGCCCACTGTCGTGTCGGCAACGCTGAGGCCGATCATCAGCGCAAAGGTGAACGTGCCGTTGACCAGTATCCGGCCGAACTCGCTCGCCTTCGCCGCCTCGAGGTCGATGTGCAGCGGCTGGGCGTTGTGCGTCATCGTCGAGAAAAGCAGGTTGTCGGTCTCCGTCACGGTGCGGCGGATCTCATGAGCGATCCGCTCGCCCACCTGCCACTCATCGAACCAGCGGCCTGCCATTCAGCTCCCCTTCTTCACGGATGTGCGTGCAGCGAGCCTGAGTACGGCTTGCGCCCGCGCCAGATGCGGGCGATCGAGCATCACGCCTTTGTGAGCCACCACACCGGCAGCCGGGCTCGCGCCAAAGAGATCGACGATCTCCTGCGCCGTCCTCACTTCCTCGGCGCTCGGCGTGAAGGCCTCGTTGATCACATCCACCTGCGCCGGATGGATGGCGAGCATGCCGCAAAAGCCGCAGCGGCGCGCCTGCTGCGCCCGCCGGCGAAGACCCGCCTCGTCACGGAAGTCGCCATGGATGGTCTCGACAGCGGCAACACCGGCGGAAGCGGCACCCAGGAGGCAAAAGCTGCGCGCCATCTCATAAGTGAAGGCATAACTGCCGTCGGCGTTGCGGTTGTCGACTGCACCCACTGCATCCGCCAGATCTTCCGCCCCCCAGGTCAGAGCAGCCAATCGCGGTGCGCCCGCATAAGTCCCGGTAGTGAACATACTTGTCGCCGTCTCCGTCACGAGCGCGATCACTGCGGTGGTCCCGCGCTCGATACCGGCAGCGACCTCCAGGGCGGACAAATAGTGATCCAGGCGCTCGACATCTGCCCGCCCGCACGACTTGGGCAGCATGATGCCCCCCGGATGCGATGGGACCACTGCCGCGAGGTCGGCGAGCGCGTGCGGCCCCTGCAGCGGGTTGATACGCACCCAGAGTCGAGCGCGGTCGGAGGGCTGCGCAGCAAGGAATGCGGAGGTACGCGCGCGGGCCGCCGCCTTTTCGCCCTCAGCCACCGCATCCTCCAGATCGAAAAGGACGACGCCTGCGGTACCCGCGGTCGCCTTCTCCATCTTCCGCTCGCTGTCACCCGGGGCGAACAGCCACGAACGGCTATCGAGGCTTTCGGTCATTGCAGCCATATGCCGCGATTTTACACACGTGAGCCGGGATGGGCCGCTCAACTCACATCCCAATGCTGCAAGGCGCTCTTTCACTATTTGCCAAATGGCACTAAGATGCGTGACATCTGGCACCGAATGGCGATGGAAGCAGAAATCATCAAGGCATTGGGCGGACGGCGAGCTTTCGGCACCGGTTCCGGCAAGGTCGATCTCCTGGCCGAAGGAGAACGGGGGCTGCCGGTCAAGGCATACGACGCGCTGGCGAAAACGCTCGACTTGACCCCCTCAGAGGAAGACCGGCTGCTGCAGGTCAGCCTGCGCACTCGCGTCCGCTGGAAGCAGCGCAGCAGATTGGATCCGGCCACCTCCGATCGCGTTCTGCGCATTGCGCGCATTCTCGCCTTGGCGATCCACGTACTCGAGAGTCAATCGCACGCGATCGCCTGGCTGCGCGAACCGAGCGACCCTCTGAGCGGGCGTACGCCGTTGCAGGCGATCAGCAGCGATTTCGGCGCCGAGAAAGTAACCAACCTGCTGTACGAGATGGAACACGGCGTCTATTCGTGACGACCGCGGTCTATAGGATCACCAAGGAGCGGTATCGGGACCAGGTGTTTTCCGGTCTCGGAGGACTCTATGCGTCCGGGCGCTGGACGTCGCGGGGCCTGCCGGTCATCTACACATCCCAGAGCATCTCACTGGCGATTCTGGAGTACGCGCTCAACTACAAGCGGCACGGTTGGATTCCGGCTTCGGTACTCGCGCGGGCGACGATTCCGGACCACGTCGGCATCGAGTCCGCTTCAACGGCGGCGCTACCCGATGACTGGCGGGCTCCCAGCCCCCCATCATTGTTGCGGGATATCGGGCAACGATGGTTGCATCGGGCCCAAACAGCCTGCCTGAAGGTGCCCTCGGCCATCGTGCCGGAGGAGTCGAACTACCTGCTCAATCCCCAACACCCGGGCTTCGCCGAATTGATGCTCGGCTACGCCGAGCCCATCAACTTCGACAGGCGGCTGGCACGCGCTCGCAGGAAATAGCTCTCTGGGCAGCCGTCGGCACCCGTCGGCGCCCAGAGCCGCCAGCCCGTTGGATGTTCTAAGCGTCGTTTCGCGACGCACGTCAACCTGCGACCTGCGTCTCAGTATACAAGCCTGGGCTTCACAGTTGCATCCACTAATGTGAGACAGCGCATGGTCGCCTGCAGCTGACACCCGCAGACTTCGCGCGCGTTTACAACTCAACGCTTCCAGGAGAGGATCAGAATGAATCTCAAACGCCCAATCACGGTGTCCGCTCTCACCTGCCTGTCCGCGCTGACTCTCGCTTCCTGCGCTTCGATCATCCACGGAACGCATCAGGACGTCGGCATCACCAGCGTACCGACGGGCGCCGCGGTCACCGTTGACAATGTTTCCTCAGGGACCACTCCGGTGGTCGCAAAGCTGAGCCGCAAGGATAACCACGTCGTGAGAGTAACTCTGGCGGGCTATCAGCCTTACGACATGACCTTGACACGTGGGGTCAGCGGCTGGGTGTGGGGCAACATCGTATTCGGCGGCCTGGTTGGCCTCGCGGTCGACGCCATCGACGGCGGCATGTACAAGCTCACCCCCGAGCAGCTGTCCGCGGCCATGAGCGCCGGACAGGCATCGCTCGGCAAGAGCCGGGACGGGATCTATCTCGTCGCGGTGCTCAAGCCCCGGGCCGGTTGGGTGAAAGTCGCGCAGCTGACACCGCGCTAGGCGGATCCCGTGGTGATGGCGGTTGCCGTCCTGGCAACCGCCCCCGCTCCGTCCATCGTGCGCCATGGCGCCAGGCCGCAAGCCGTACTTCGGCGGATAGCCTGAGGTCAGCGGCGGACTCCCCGAGCCATATCTCATAGCTGCCGGGTGCGATTCGCCAGCTTTGGCTGCCCTCGTCGAACGTCGAGAGCAGCCGCGGGTCCACGGTGACGGATTCTTTCGCAGAGGCGCCCGGTGCGAGAGGCACCTTCGACCAGCCTGCCAGTCGCTTCGGCGCCTCCCAGCCGCCGGCCTTCGGCCCCACATATACCTGCGGCACCGCGGCACCTGCGCGCTGGCCCACGTTTTTGACTTCAAACGACACCACCAGCCGGCGATTCTCCACGCGCGCACGCAACGCGCCGTAGTCGAAGCGCGTGTACGAAAGGCCATATCCGAATGGGAACAACGGCTTCAGGCCATGGCGGTCATACCACTTGTAGCCCACCGCGGCACCCGCGCGATATTCGACCTGGAATGCCTGGCCAGCCGGCCGGCCTGTTCCCGGAAGGCTGACGTGCGGCAGTTGCTGCAGCGACTCGGGGAAGGTCACCGGCAGGTGCCCCGACGGGTCAACCGAGCCAAACAGCACCCCGGCTATCGCCTCGCCGCCGCCGCTGCCCGGGTACCAGGTCTCGAGCACCGCAGCCACCTGCGACAGCCACGGCATCAGTACCGGTCCTCCGGTTTCCAACACCACCACCGTGTGCGCATTTGCCGCCGCCACGGCCGCAATCAAGGCATCCTGATTCCCGGTCAGGGTGAGAGAGACATCCTGGCTCTCGGCCGCCCACTGGGTGGCGAACACGATCACCCGATCGGCCCACTTGGCCTGCCGTACCGCCTCACCAATGTCGTTGCCGGACCGATAGCGGATCCGGCTCTGCGGGCTCTGCCCCATCAGGGCCGCGAGCGGAGATGAGGGCAGATACACCTCAGGCCCGGGCCAGCCCTGAGGTCCCGCATCGGGCACTGCATTTCCCCCTGCCGGATACACGGTGGAAGAGCCGCCCCCGGAGAGCACGCCGCGATCCGCGTGACCGCCAACGACCAACAGGCGCCTCGTATCGCGCGCAAGCGGCAGGATCCCACCGGCATTCTTGAGAAGCACGATGCCCTGCGCCTCATCGGCCTCGGCAATACGCTCATCGGCAGCAAAGTCGATCGGCGCCGGCGCGTCATCGATCGGATGCTCCACTACCCCGACCGCGAACATCGCGCGCAGGATCCGCCTCGCCATGTCGTCGACCCGCGCCTGTGGCAACTTTCCTGCCGCAATGGCTTCCTCGAGCGGCGCGCCGAAGTACGGCTCATGATCGAAAACCGCAGCGGACTCCTGGTCGAGGCCGGCAAGGGCGGCAATTTCGGTGCTGTGCACCGCGCCCCAGTCGGACATCACGTAACCGGCGAAGCCCCAGTCCCGTTTCAGCACGGCCTCGAGCAGCCAGCGGCTCTCACAGGCGTAGACACCGTTGATGCGGTTGTAGGCGCACATCACGGCGCCCGGATCGCCCTGCTCGACCGCCAGCTCGAAAGCGAGCAGATCCGACTCGCGTGCCTGTCCCCGATCGATGTCGGCGCTCAGGAGGGTGCGGCCCGTCTCCTGGTCGTTGAGCGCGAAGTGCTTGAGCACCGCAACGACGTGCTGCGACTGAATGCCGCGGATCGCAGCGCCAGCGATCGTGCCGGCCAGCAAGGGATCCTCCCCGGCGTACTCGAAACTGCGCCCACCCCGCGGCTCGCGCACCAGATCCGCGCCGGGACCCAACAGCACGTTGAATCCGGAGGCACGCGCTTCGGCCGCGATCATCGCGCCACCGCGCTCCGCGAGCTGCGGGTCCCAGGTTGCCGCAGTGGCCAGTCCCGACGGCAAGGCCGTCCGCTCCCGATACGCATCCGTCGACGCTCCCTGTGTGGCAACACCGAGGCCGGCGTCGGTTTCCCACTGCGGCGGAATGCCCAGGCGGGGGACCCCCGGCACATACCCTGCCGAGCCCATCCGCGCCGCTTGTGGCGGTCGATAGGATGCGTCCGGTTTGGGCGACCCGAAATACCCGAAGACCAGCGATCGCTTCTCCTTCGGGTTCATCTCCTTCAGCGCGAGCTCCGCGCGCGCATCGGGCGATAGTGTCGGGGCGAGCCGGGGGCGCGCTGCGTCTGCAGCCGTTGCGGACTCAAAAGAAAACGACACTGCTGCGACGCACAGCAGAGCGAGAGCAGCCAGCCTCAAGTGCGATTCTTCCTCTCGAGCGGAGTCACCATTGCAGTCACTCCCGAGCCCGCAGCGGCAGCTCGAGGATCGCCCGCCGCCGCAGCCAGAGGCTCGGACGATACCGATCGGAGCCGGTGATTTCCTGAATCTGTCGCAGCATGTCATGGACCCGTTGCGGTCCAAGCCACTCACCCCACTCGAAGGGGCCGCGCGGGTAGTTCTGCGCGAGGCGCATCGCGATGTCGATATCCTCCGGCGTACCGATGCCCAGTTGTGCAATCTCGCAAGCCAGGTTCACGATCATGGCGAGAATCCGCGGCGCCACGAAGCCCGGCGAGTCCTTGATCACGGCCACGGTGAGTCCGGCGCCACGCAGGTGAGCGGCGAGCTTCTGCGCCGCGGCATCACCGCTGACCGGCGCCATCAATGTCAGGAAGCTCTTCTCCATTCCCAGGAAATCCACGGCCACCACCCGCGCCGGATCCAGACGCAACCTCGCGGCAGTCGTTGCCGCATCCTCACCGACAGGACTCACCAGAATCAGCTCGGCTTGATTCGCCCCGACCAGCCGGATGCCCCGCCCCGCCAGCAGCTCGAAGCCGGAAGCATCCTCGGCGACCCAGGCGGTCAGGGGCGGCCCGGCGGGCGCAGTGCCGGGCCCTGCGCTTTTGGGGGTGGGCGCGGGCGCGGCGGCTCCCGGCTCACCGTAGTCGTAAAACCCCCGGCCGGTCTTGCGCCCGAGCTGGCCTGCCATGAATAAAGACTCGTGCAGCACCGTGGTCTTGAGGCGCGGGTCGTGTTGGAAGCCCTCGTAGACGGCCCGCGTCGCCGGAAAGTTGACATCGATGCCCGTCAGGTCCATGAGCTCGAAGGGGCCCATGCGAAAGCCCGCCGCTTCGCGCATGATCCGATCGATGCTCGCCACCTCGGCCACGCCTTCGTGCCGGATGTGCAGGGCCTCCGTGAGGTAGGCGCGCCCGAGAAGATTGACCAGGAACCCGGGTACGTCCTTCACCCTGACCGCCGTCTTGCCCAGGCGCTCTGCCAACGCAAGGGCGCGCTGCACGGTGCGCTCCGAGGTGTCGGCGGCGTGGATCACCTCGACGAGCCGCATGAGCGGCACGGGATTGAAGAAATGAAGTCCGCATATACGGTCCCGGTGACGGCAGGGACGCGCGATGGCTGCGACCGGCAGCGATGAGGTGTTGGTTGCGAGCACGGTATCGGCGGCAACGATGTCCTCGAGTGCGGTGAAGAGGCGCTGCTTCGGCTCGAGCTGCTCGACGATCGCCTCGATGACGAGCTGCGCCGGCGCCAGCTCCTCGAGCCGCTCGGCCAATGTCATGCGCAGACCGGCTTCCGGGGCCGCGGCGGCGGCGAGCTGGCCCTTTTCCACCAGTCGGGCGATCCGCGCCTGGACCTCGCCGCGCGCCTTCTCGAGCGCAGTGCGATTTGAGTCGTGGAGAATCACTTTGAGGCCGGCCACCAGCGCCGATTGCGCGATGCCCGCGCCCATGGCGCCCGCACCCACGATGCCGAGGGTGTCGAGCGATTCGGAGCGAGCCTGATCTGACATCTAACGGCCCTTGAATTCCGGCTTGCGCCGCTCGAGGAAGGCGCGCATCCCTTCGGTGCGGTCCTCGGTGGCAAAGAGCGCCTGAAAGCTCTCGCCTTCCAGGCGCAGCGCGGCATCGAGCGGCAGGTCGGCGCCGCGCAGCACGGTCTCTTTGATGGCGGCCACGGCGATCGGCGGCAAGGCCGCGATGCGAGTTGCGATCTCGAGCGCGTGCGGCAGCACTCGGGCATCCGGCACCACCTCCGAGACGAGGCCCAGGCGCAACGCATCCGCTGCACTCAGGAGATCGCCCGTGAGCAGCCAGCGCATGGCGGCAAACTTGCCCGCTGCCCGCACGAGACGCTGCGTGCCCCCGGCACCCGGCATGATCCCGAGCTTGACTTCCGGCTGGCCGAGCTTCGCACTCTCCCCGGCGATGATGATGTCGCAATGCATGGCGAGCTCGCAGCCGCCGCCGAGCGCAAATCCGTTCACTGCCGCGATCATGGGCCGGCGACAGCGGTCGAGCGCGGCCCAGGCGGCACGCGATTTCGCGAACGCCGCGTCGGCCGGCGTGCGGTCGGCCAGCTCCGCCACATCGGCGCCGGCCGCGAATGCCTTGTCGTCTCCGGTGATGACGATGCATCGGACGGAATCGTCCGCGGCCAGCCCCGTGAAATGCGAGGCCAGAGCCTCCCGCACCGCCATGTTGAGGGCATTGAGGCGGTCCGGACGGTTGAGCCGCAGCAACGCGACGCCCGCGACCGGCCGCTCCAGCAGAACTACCGACATCGGGTTTCCTCGGAGCCTGAGCGATTGCGTCAAGCGTAGGCGGTGGTCAGGCCGCGGGCAAGCCGCCCGTGACGGCAGGCGCGAGCGCTCAGCCTGGCCGCCCGCTCTCGATTCCGATCACTCTCAGTCCCGCATGGTCGGTGCCGTAGTGCTTATTCAGGAAAATCAGCACCGAAGTGAACGCCTCCGTGGCGGCCGAATTCGCCAACGAGCCGCCGTGGAGTGCCGCAAGATCCATCTGCGCCAGAAGCGCCACCACGACCTCGCGGCTCGCCTTGTCATCGCCGAACACCAGGACGTCCCCGATCTCCCGGGCAGAGGCATCGGAGCCCAACCGCGTTGCGGCAACCGTGTGGAGCGCCGATACCACCCGCACACCCGGCCCCAGCTCCTTCTGCGCACGAATGGCGGCGGACCCTTCCGGCGGCAGCTGCACTCGTGCGACCCGCGGAGGCACGAGGGGGACCGTTGCATCGATCACGATCTTCCCCTGCGCGGCCTCGCGGATTGTGCGCAGCGTCTCCAGTTGGCTGCCGAATGGGACGGTGACCGCGATCAGTTCTGCCGTCCGGGCTGCCGCAGCATTCGAAGCCCCGCTCACCCGGGTGCCGGGATGCTCAGCGCCGAGCTCCGCCGCGACAGCCTCGGCCTTCTCTGTAGTGCGCGAGCCGATGCAAACCATAATCCCATGCCGCAAGGCGCGGATGGCCAGGCCGCGGCCGAGCGCGCCCGTGCCACCGATGATCGCCAGGGACTTCGCTTGCATGCGCTGTCTGCTACCAAGCACCGTGCCCGATGCTCGCCCTATTCGCCGGTCAGATGCCGGTATTGCGCCTCGCTGAGCGGCACCACGCTGAGGCGCCCCTGGCGCACCAGCGGTGAATCCGCAAAAAGCTTGGTTGCCTTGATCTCCGAGAGCGGCACCGCTTTGGGCAACAGCTTGCCGGCCTTGATTCTCACCTTCGGCTCCTTCGCGTCCGACCCCTGGACCGAAACTACGCTCGCCGCTCCTACCGCGCTCTTGATGTCGCCGGTCTCGTAAATGATGAGCCTGTCGCCGGCACTCATGCCGCGCAGGTTCTTGAGCGCCACCGGGTTGGATACCCCATCCCAGGTGGTCTCCTTGTCCCGCGACAGATGGGCAAAGGAATACTCCGAGGGCTCTGTCTTCAGAAGATAGTGAGCAGTCACGTTACCTCCAACTCATCGGTTCAGGAACTCCACCATGCTTCTGGTCACCGCGGCAGGCTGCTCGAGCGTCGAGATGTGACCCGAGTCCCGGATGACGCTCAGGCGCGCGCCCGGTATCCCGTTCACGATCTCCTCTGCCCGCTCGGGCGGCGTGAGCAAATCGCTGTCGCCTACGATGACCAGCGTCGGACAACTGACGGCGGCGAGGTCAGGTCGGGAATCGGGTCTGCCCATGATTGCAGTCTGCTGGTGGATGAATCCATCCACGCCCACTTCGTGTGTCATGGCACGCACGATGCGGCGCAGCGACGCATCGCCCCAACGGCGCGCGTGCACCAGCCGCGGGAAGAGCGTGTCCGTGACCTCGTCGAGCCCGCCGAGGCCGGCGCGTCGGGCGATCTCGATCTGCGAGCGCCGCTGCTCGCTCTGCTCCGGGGTGTCAGGGCGCGCGCTGGTGTCGAGCAGTATCAGCCTGGCGATCCTCTCCGGCGCCTGGCGCAGCACCTCGAAGCAGATATAGCCACCCATCGACAGCCCGGCGAGCGCAAATCGCGCGGGTGCGCTCGAGAGAATGCGCCGCGCTATGGCATCCATGCTGTCATCGCGCGTGTGCATCGCGACGGTGACCGGACCCAGCCGCCAGAGCTCCGGGATCTGCTCCGCGTAGAGTCGAGGCGAGGCCAGCAGACCCGGTACCAGGACGATGGGCAGTGGGGAAGGTGCAGTCATCTTCTGTCCTTCGGGGCACGAGCGCGCATTCTACCCGCGACAGGCCGCCGAGGGGCTGCGGCGCACGCCGACCACGGAGCCCGGAGTACAGGTAAGATGGCGTGGAGTCCTACGGGGGCGGCTCACAGCAGCCGGTTCACTTGAGCAGACAGGCCAGCACCAGCGCCATGCGCTCGGACGACGAGGTTGCCTCGCCCTCGACTGACGCATCATCGTGTCTTCACCGCAAGCTCTCCGCTTTCGATGCCCTGCTTCTCACGCTCTCCTGTCTCTCGCCGGTCTTCTCGGTGTACGGCCCGGGCTCGGATGTGCTGCAGCACGCCGGCACCGGCGCGGCGGTGTTGTTCCTGATCAGCATCGGCGCATCCGCGGTGTGGGGGACGGTCTACGCGGAGCTGGGCTCTGCCTATCCTTATGCAGGCGGTGACTATGTCGGCGTCGGCTCCGTCCTGGGTCCGGGAGCGGGATTCGTATGCCTTGCTCTCTGGGCGGTGGTGGTCCTGCCGCTGAGCGCCTACCTGGCGCAAATGGTCGCGGTGTACGTGGCGGAGGCACTGTCCGCCAGGCCGCTCGAGTCCGTCACGCTCGCCTCGATGGCTCTGGCCACCGGCGCGGCGCTTCTCGCCGTGCGCGCGAGCGCATGGCTGACGGGGGTCTTTCTCGCGATCGAGCTCCTGGCGGTGTTTGCGCTCATCGTGGCAGGTTTCTGGCACCCGTCAGGCAGCCTGACCATGATATTGGCTCATCCGCGCCTGCCCGACGCGGCCGGCCACTGGCTACCGGTCGCCTCCGGGGCATTGGCCATGGGCGCGGTGAGTGCGGCGTTCGCGACGATGGGTGGCAATCAAGCCATCGCCTTCGGTGAGGAGTTGATCGCACCGCACCGCAACATGGGGCGTGTCATCCTGATTGCCTGCATGACCGGCGCAGTTGCAATCGCAGTCCCGGTCATTGCAGTGGCCTGGAGCTCCGGAGGGCACCCCGCGATCTTCCGCAGCGCGGCTCCCCTCAGCGCCTTCGTGGCGGCCGTGGCCGGGCCGGCCGCGGGACGGGCATTGAGCGCCGCCGTGGCACTCGCCGTATTCAACGCGTTGATCGCGCAGTTGCTGTTCTCTGCGCGCCTCTTCTTCAGCTTCGGGCGCGACCGGATCTTTCCGCGGCGGATCAACCTGGCTCTGGCAAGCGTACACGGCGCCTCGGGAGTACCGCGCACGGCCACGATCGGCGTGGCCATAGCAGCCGGAATCTGCTCTCTCCTTTCTTCTCACGTTCTGCTGGTTTTCGTCTCAGGACTGATCGTGTACTCGTTCGCGCTCGTCAGCTTCGCAGTGCTCATGGGCCGTGCCCGCGGCCAGACCGGCTGCCGCGGTTTATGGCGCTCCTGGCTCTATCCGCTCGCTCCGATCCTGGGACTCGTGCTGGCGCTCGCGTTCGCGGCCGCCGATTGGGCCGATCCGGATGCCGGACGCCCCAGCCTCGTGATCCTGGGCGCCCTGCTGCTTGCCGCGTTTGCGTGGTATCGGCTGGTGCTCAGCCGGCGCCCGGGCGGCTGGGTACCGCGGATCGAGCATCATCCAACATCGGCGGACGGCGGCTCAGCCGCAGGCTGACCCGCGCTGACAGGCGGGCTCGCCGGCTCGGCAGCAAGCGATGTCCCGGTACTGAGCACATTGTTGACGGCCCGACAGACGGGCTCTACCTTACGGCGGACCCTGGGTCGTCGAGCAATTGCATCGGAGCTTGAGATGTCGAGCCGCCCTCCTCTGCCTCCCTTCACCGCCGAAACGGCCGCGCAGAAGGTGCGCGCCGCCGAGGATGGGTGGAACACCCGTGAGCCCGCGCGCGTGGCGCTCGCCTACACGGAGGACAGCCGCTGGCGCAACCGCGCGGAATTCATCAACGGCCGCGCGGAGATCATCGCCTTTCTCGAGCGAAAATGGGCGCGCGAGCTCGACTACCGGCTGATCAAGGAGGTATGGGCGTTCACCGGCAATCGTATTGCGGTTCGCTTCGCCTACGAGTGGCACGATGACAGCGGCTCCTGGTTCCGCTCCTACGGCAACGAAAACTGGGAGTTCGATGAGCGCGGCCTCATGGGCCGCCGGCACGCGAGCATCAACGACCTGCCGATCACCGACGCCGAGCGCAAGTACCGCTGGCCTCTGGGCCGCCGGCCGGACGATCATCCCGGATTGTCCGATCTCGGGCTCTGAGCCCGTCCGCAACGACCTTTCCCGGAGTCGGCTGCCGCGGCTGAAAGGCCGCCCCGCTATCGCAGATACCTGACCAGGAGCCGCGTGGCCTCATCGATGAGCGCGGCAAACGTCTCCTCCGAGAACGTTTCCGAATGGTGGAGGACCGCCGTGTGCGTGAGCGCCTCCACCGTCGTCACGCACACGAACGAGGCGAGCTCGAGGTCGACCGACCGGATCTCATCGCGATGACCTTCGAGATAGGTTCTGAACAGGGCATAGTTTTCCCTGTTGAAGGCCTCGATGTTCTTCAGCCTCCCGGTGCGCGGAATCTGCTCCGCGAGCACACGGTGCAGCCTCGGCTGGACGCGATGCGCCTCGAAGGCGATGACCACGAGCCTGCGTACCGCCTGCTCCAGAGGAAGCGCCGCCACCTCCGCAAGCGCGCCGCGGGCGACCCGTGTGAGCTCCCGATTGTGGCGGTCGATGACGGCGGCAACCAGCGCCTCCTTGCTCGGGAAATACTGGTAGAGCGAGCCGATGCTCACACCCGCCTCCTCGGCGATCCGGTTCGTGCTGGCCCTGTCGAAGCTGTCGCGGACCAGAATGCGAGCAGTTGCCTCGATCAGGGCGGCGACGGTCGCGCGCGATCTCGCCTGCGAGGCCTCTTTCCTGGGATGGGTGCGGGGTCTGCGCGCCATTTTCCGCGCTCCGAATGCGAGTAGCTGAATGAGAGCGATCGCTCGTATTATGCACCCGAAGGTTGCAATATCAACGAGGCAGGACCAACGTCATGACCCAGACCTACTCGCAGCTCATCGCCGTGAAGCGCTGGGCCGACCGCGGCCTCTACGATGTGGTCAGCCGGAATTTCGATCGGCTGACCCGCGAGGAGTCGTCGATCATGCTGCGCATCCTCGACCACATCCACGTGGTCGACAGGATTTTCCAACATCATCTGCAGGGATTGCCGCACGGCTTCCAGGCGCCGCGCTCCGAATCGGTGCCCAATCTGCGCACGCTCGCGGACTCCGCGCGGGAAGTCGACGACTGGTATGCCTCCTACGTGGGCAGTTTGGCGCCGAGCGCCTTCGAGGAGCCCGTGGATCTCGTCTTCACCAGCGGCAAGCCGGCGTGCCTGCGGCGGGGCGAGATCATCCTGCACGTATGCCTGCACGGAACCTACCACCGGGGCAACGCCGGTGCCGTTCTTCAATTGAAAGGCATCAAGCCGAGCCCTGATTCGGTCACGGACTTCCTGGAGGACATCAGGTGATTCACTCCGGCGCCCAGGGGCTGCCGTTCTGCCGGCAGCGCGGCAGCTTCCTGCAGGGGCTATGCCCTTCGACTACGGATCAGCCGTCGGCTCTGCATCAACGCTGTGGTGTGCAACATCAGGAAAAACGGGACGAGGAAGGCCGGGACGAGCAACAAGGGCAGGCTCGCCATTGGACCGGTGCTCGGGGCGCCGGGCGCGGCCGCCGACAGCATGGCACTCAGGACTCCAATGCTCGGAGCCACGATGAGATCGAGTATGCCGAGCAGGTTCCAGCGGACGAAGGCCCTGCTGGCCGCGAAGTCGGGCCGACGCGTGAGACCCAGAACCATCCACGGAGCGGCGAAGGCGACGGCCATGTCGCCGAGCCCGGCCGGCAGGGCGAAGTAGCTGGGCAACACCTTGTAGGCATACAGGAAAAGAAAGCCCAGCCCTGCCCACCGCCATGCCTGCATGCTTGCAATCAGGCGCAGGTCGAGTGAGAGGACGAAGGCGCGGAACGAGGCCGAGAGCTGCAGGCATGCGAAGAATACGAGCAAGGGCGCTACGAGCCCGATGCCGACGCCAATGGGTGGCGCTCCCGGTCGGCCGACGAAGGCTCC
>DASUHA010000150.1:0-15056 GCA_036273735.1 Steroidobacteraceae bacterium
CCTCGCGCGTCTCGTCGCGGAAGTACTCCGCCATCGTGAGGCCGGTGAGCGCCACGCGCAGGCGGTTGCCCGGCGGCTCGTTCATCTGGCCGTAGACCATGGCCACCGTGGAGTTCGACAGGGTCTTCGGATCGATGACGCCCGACTCGATCATCTCGTGATAGAAATCGTTGCCCTCGCGGGTACGCTCGCCGACGCCCGCGAATACCGACAGGCCGCTGTACTGCTTGGCGATGTTGTTGATGAGCTCCAGCATGTTGACAGTCTTGCCGACGCCGGCACCGCCGAACAGGCCCACCTTGCCGCCCTTGGCGAACGGGCACAGCAGGTCGATGACCTTGATGCCCGTGACCAGCAGGTCCTGACCGCCCGCTTGCTCGTCGAACGCCGGAGGTGCCCGGTGAATCGGCAACTGCTCAGGCGACTGCACCGGACCCCGGTTGTCCTGCGGATGCCCGAGCACGTCCATGATGCGTCCAAGCGTCGCCTTGCCTACCGGCACGCTGATCGGCGCCCCGGTCGCGAGGACGGACAGGCCGCGCCGCAGACCCTCGGACGGTCCCATCGCAATCGCGCGCACGATGCCGTCCCCGAGCTCCTGCTGCACTTCGAGCGTCAGGTCGAAGTCTTTCAGCTTCAGCGCCTCATAGATGCGCGGAATAGCATCGCGCGGGAACTCGACGTCGATGACGGCGCCGATGATCTGGGTGATGGTGCCTTCGCCCGTATTAGCCATGTGGTATGTCTCTCAAACCGCGGCTGCGCCACCCACGATCTCCGAGAGCTCCTTGGTGATCGCGGCCTGGCGGGCCTTGTTGTAGATGAGTTGCAGCTCGCTGATGAGCTTGCCGGCATTGTCGGAAGCAGCCTTCATGGCGACCATCCGCGCCGCCATCTCGGAGGCGACGTTCTCGACTGCCGCGCGATACACCTGTGACTCGATGTAGCGCATCAGCAGGCCGTCGAGGATCTGCGCGGCTTCCGGCTCGTAGATGTAGTCCCAGTGCTCCTGCAGTCCCTCGGTATCGATCGCCTCGATCGGCAGCAGCTGCGCGGCGACCGGCTTCTGCGTCATGGTGTTGACGAACTGGGCGTTCACCAGGAAGAGGCGATCGATCTGGCCTTCCCGATAGGCGTCCAGCATCACCTTGACGGTGCCGATGAGATCCTTGACGTGCGGGCGGTCGCCGAGGTGCGAGACGTTGGCGAGGATCGGCACCCCGAGGCGACGGAAGAAGGCGAGGCCCTTCGCGCCGATCAGACAGAGCTTGACCTCGGCGCCCTTCCCCTGCCACTCGCGCATCAGATACAGGGTCTGCTTGAAGACGTTGGCGTTCAGCGCGCCGGCAAGGCCGCGGTCGGTGGCGACCACGATGATGCCGACGCCCTTGACCTGGTCGCGGGGTTGCAGGAAGGGGTGGCGATAATCAGGGTTGGCCTCGGTGAGGTGCCCGATCACCTGACGCATCTTTTCCGCATAGGGGCGCGCGAGGCGCATGCGCTCCTGCGCGCGGCGCATCTTGCTCGTGGCCACCATCTGCATGGCCTTGGTGATCTTCTGAGTGTTCTTCACACTCGAGATCTTGGAGCGGATTTCCTTGGTGCCGGGCATGTCGGTGATCCGTCAGTAGGTGCCGGTCTTCACGAAATCCTCGACGCACTTCTTGAGCTCTGCCTCGTTGTCCTTGAGCTTCGGCTCCTTGTTGATGCGATCGAGCATCGGCTGGTAGCTCGTATGCGCAAAGGCCTGCAGCGCCGCCTCGAAGGCGACCACCTTCTTCAGGTCGACCTTGTCCATGTAGCCGTTGTTGACTGCGTAGATGGAGAGCGCCATCTCCGCGACCGACATCGGCGCATACTGCTTCTGCTTCATCACCTCGGTGACGCGCTGGCCGCGCTCTAGCTGGCGGCGGGTAGCCTCGTCCAGGTCGGAGGCGAACTGCGAGAACGCCGCGAGCTCGCGGTACTGCGCCAGGGCGAGACGAATGCCGCCGCCCAGTTTCTTGATGATGTCGGTCTGCGCGGCGCCGCCGACGCGCGACACCGAAATGCCTGCATTCATCGCCGGCCGGATGCCCGCGTTGAAGAGATCCGTCTCGAGAAAGATCTGACCATCGGTGATGGAGATCACGTTGGTCGGCACGAACGCCGTGACGTCGCCTGCCTGCGTCTCGATGATCGGCAGACCGGTGAGCGAGCCGGTCTTACCCTTCACCGCGCCCTTGCTCACCTGCTCGACGTACTCCTCATTCACGCGCGCACTGCGCTCGAGGAGACGCGAGTGCAGGTAGAACACGTCGCCAGGGAACGCCTCGCGACCGGGCGGGCGCCTGAGGAGGAGCGAGATCTGCCGGTACGCAACGGCCTGCTTCGACAGGTCGTCATACACGATCAGCGCGTCCTCGCCGTTGTCCATGAAGAACTCGCCCATCGTGCAGCCTGAATAGGCTGAGATGTACTGCATGGCCGCCGGCGTGGAGGCCGAAGCGGCGACGACCACGATGTGCTTGAGAGCGTCGTGCTCCTCGAGCTTGCGCACCACGTTGGCGATGGTCGACTGCTTCTGCCCGATCGCGACGTAAATGCACTTCACGCCGGAAGACTTCTGGTTGATGATCGTATCGACGGCGAGCGCGGTCTTGCCGGTCTGACGGTCGCCAATGATCAGCTCGCGCTGACCGCGGCCGATCGGCACCATGGAGTCGACCGCCTTGTAGCCGGTCTGCACCGGCTGGCTGACCGACTTGCGATAGATGACGCCCGGCGCCACGCGCTCGATGGGAGAGGTGCGCGCGGCGTTGATCGGACCTTTGCCGTCGATCGGCCGGCCGAGCGCATCGACCACGCGGCCGAGGAGCTCCCGGCCCACGGGCACCTCGAGAATGCGGCTCGTGGTCTTGACCTGATCGCCTTCCCGCAGATGCTTGTAATCGCCGAGCACCACCGCGCCGACGGAGTCCTGCTCGAGATTGAGCGCCAGCCCGAAGGTGTTGCCCGGGAACTCCAGCATCTCGCCGTAGCGGGCATCGGCCAGGCCATGGATGCGAGTGATGCCGTCGGTCACGGACACGATCGTACCGACGTTGCGAGCCTCTGTGACGGACTTGAAGCCTTCGATCCGCTGCCTGATCAGATCGCTGATTTCGCTTGCCTTGATGGCCATGAGAGTGTTTCCCCGAAAAATTACTTAGGCTGTCAGCTCGTAAGCGATGCGCTCGAGCCTTGCGCGCAGCGAGCCGTCGATGACCAGATCCCCGGCGCGCAGTACCGCGCCGCCGATGAGCGCCGGGTCCGTGACACATTGCAACCGCACGGAGCGTCCCAACCGCCGCTCCAGGGCCGCAGCCAGCGTGCCTCGCTGGGAATCGTTGAGCGGCGCGGCGGAGGTGACAGTCACGTCGATGACACCCTCAGCCTCACTCTTGAGCTCATCGAAGCGCGCAGAGATCTCCGGCAGCAGTGCCAATCGCCGATTGTCCGCAAGGGTGCGGACGAAGTTGCGACCTTGCTCGTCGAGCTCTGGACCCGCGATCCCGGTGACGAGCGCGGCCAGCTCCTCCGGCGTGACGTGAGGGTTGCCGAGCAGCGCCTCAACCCGCGCGTCGGCAATCACGGCGGCAGCGGTTTGGAGCGATTCCGACCAGGGGCCGAGCCGCTTGTGGTCGCGCGCCTCTTCGAAGGCCGCCTTGGCGTAGGGTCGGGCAATCGTGCTCTTATCTGCCATCCGTCATCGCTCCGTCAGATCTGCGCCGCGAGCTTGCTGATGAGATCCTGGTGCGCTTTCGGATCGATTTCGCGCTCGAGCAGTTTGGAGGCCGCCGCGATGGCGAGCTCGCCGATCTCGCGTCTCAGGCCTTCGCGCGCGCGCGTGGTCTCGAGTCCGATCTGCTGCTGCGCCGAAGCCACGAGACGTTGACCTTCCTGCTGAGCGCCGGTCCGGGCCTGTTCCATGATGTCGTTGGCGCGGTGCTGCGCCTGATCGATGATCTGGCCCGCGCGCTCGCGCGCCTCCCGCAGGATCACATCGGCGCTCTCGCGCGCCTTCTGCAACGCTTCCTCGCCGCGGTCCGCGGCCGCGAGTCCCTGCGCGATCTTCTTCTGCCGCTCCTCCACCGCGCGCATGAGCGGCGGCCAGATGAAGCTCATCGTGAAAAAGACGAGCAGGAGGAAGACGATCATCTGGATGATGAGCGTCAAATTGATGTTCACTCTGGTCTCCCGTTGCGAGTACTGCGAAGCACGTCAGGCAAGCCCGCCGCGGCGTGCGTCCCGGGTCCGCCTGAGGCCGACGATCAGTGCGCCGCGACCGTGTGCAGGGCCGTCAGGAAGGGATTCGCGAACATGAAGAACAGCGCGAACCCGATGCCGATCATCGAGACCGCATCGAGCAGGCCCGCGACGATGAACATTCTGACGAGGAGCGCGGGTGCGAGCTCCGGCTGGCGGGCCATACCTTCGAGGAACCGTCCCCCGAGAATGCCGAAGCCGATGGCCGTGCCGAGCGCGCCCATGCCGAAGATGAGGCCGACGGCGATTGCGGTCATGGCCTGAACTTGTGCGATACCTTCCACTTTGAGCCTCCGGATGAAACTTAACTCTCGACGTTGGTGGTTCTAACCGTCCGACTAGTGATGCTCGTACGCCTGCGAGAGATAGACGACGGTGAGCATCATGAAGATGAACGCCTGCAGCAGCCCGATGACCAGGTCGAACAGGGTCCAGGCCAGTCCCAAGCCGAACTGCAGGACGACCAGCGCCCAGCCGCCGACGCTCGCCAACGCGTGATAGCCACTCGTCAGTGTGAGCAGCGCGATGAGAACGAACACCATCTCGCCGGCGTATAGGTTGCCGTAAAGACGCAGCGCCAGGGAGATGGGCCGGGCCACGAACATCACCGACTCGAGCAGCAGGTTCACAAACACGAGCGGCACCTGCAGCAGCAGATTCTTGACGCGAAACGGGTGCAGCGTGAACTCTGCGATGAAGCCGCCGAGTCCCTTCATGACGATGCTGTAGTAGATGATGAGCACGAACACCGTGAGCGAGAGGCCGAACACGATGTTGAGATCCGTGCTCGGCACATCCTTCAGATGCCCGAGGCCGATCGTGTGCGCCACATTGGGCAGCAGGTCCACCGGGATCAGGTCCATGAAGTTGAACAGAAACACCCAGCAGAAGATCGTGAGCGCGAGAGGTGCGATCAGCCTGCTGGTGCCTTGGAAGGTATCCTTGACCTGGGAATCGACGAACTCGAGCACGACCTCGATGAATCCCTGGAACTTGCCCGGCACGCCGG
Source organism: Steroidobacteraceae bacterium (assembly GCA_036273735.1). Taxonomy (GTDB): domain Bacteria; phylum Pseudomonadota; class Gammaproteobacteria; order Steroidobacterales; family Steroidobacteraceae; genus 13-2-20CM-66-19. Next base: position 5,297 of record DASUHA010000150.1, read on the forward strand.
TGGTTGCGCGCCGCGCCGCGAACAAAAACATGCCGGCGAAGATGACGGCGAGTGCCACCGAGAAGAAGACGCTGTCATAGTTCACCACCGAGAAATCGACCAACCCCGCCGGCGTCTTGTTGGTGAGGAAGGTGATGTGATGGACGATGTACTCCGTGAGGTTCGGAGTCTCGGCGGCGAAGAGCGGCGGCAGCGTCATGATGGTCATGTTCCTGGGCTGTTCATCGGGCGGCCGCTCAGGCGCTGACCCGGCGCGTGGCCGACAGAGCCGGCAACGCCATGCGTGCCAGTACGATCCAGTAGACGATGAAGGTCGCGATGTACCCGGCGAACATCGGCCCGGGCGAGGCTCCAGTGAGCTTGAGCACCAGGATGAAAGAAACGATTGCGAGGGCCACCTTCACGATTTCCCCGGCGTAGAACGTGCCGAGGATGCGCGCCGGGCTGGGGGTCGACCTGCCGCTGAAGGCCAGTAGCGCCATGCCGAAGCTGGCGATCGTGCCGATCGCGCCGCCGAGTGCAGCCGATGAGGCCGAGTGAATGCCCCCGATGGCCCAGCATGCGAGTGCTGCAGCCACGGTGACCGCGGCCTGTCCGCGCACGACCCCGAAGGCTAGCTTCCTCGCAGCGAGATACGGACGCTGAGCGTCCGGCAGATCAGAAGGAACCGCCACAGTTCTACAACCCTGGAATGTTGACGACACGTCCGCACCCTGCCCCTCACGCGCGAGCGTGTCACTCGGTCGCGTGGGGTCGATCGGGACGCGGCCTGACCCGTCCCATGCAGCATGAGGCTGCAACTTTTGCCTTACGCTACAGGTACTTGCGCCCGATCGACGGGCAAAGCCGCGGAATTATAGTGATCCCGTCCCGAAAAGGCCATACGCGCTGCGAACGCGGCCCGGCCAATCAGCGGATGGCCCGCAATTGGCGCACTCGATCAGGTGATGTGCGCGAGGATTCCGTCGAGCTCATCGAGGCTGTTATAGCTCACCACGAGTTTCCCCCTGCCACCGCGCGAATGTTGGATCAGCACCTTCGCCCCGAGCTTGTCGGCAAGATCCTGTTCCAGCCGGCGGACGTTCGCGTCCGCCGCCTGAGCGGGGTCCGGGCTCGCCGCTGGCGTGGAATGCTGCAGGCGCCTCACCAGCGCCTCGGTGTCGCGCACCGACAGGCCCCTCTTTGCGACGATCGCCGCCACTTCCGCCTGCTGGCGCCGGGTCGAGAGCGCGAGCAGCGCCCGCGCATGACCCATCTCGAGCTCACGCCGCTCGACGAGCGCGCCGACTTCCGGAGCGAGCTCGAGCAGGCGCAGCAGATTGCTGACGGCCGCGCGTGAGCGCCCGACGGCCTCGGCCGCCTGCGCATGGGTCAGCTCGAACTCGGTGATCAGCCGCTCGAGCGCACGGGCCTCTTCCAGAGGGTTGAGGCTCTCGCGCTGGATGTTCTCGATCAGGGCGACGGCAATGGCCGCCTCGTCGGGAATACGGCGGATGACCGCGGGAATGTTCGCAAGGCCCGCGATCTGCGCGGCGCGCCATCGCCGCTCGCCCGCGATGATCTCGTAGCGCTGCGATTCTCCGGGAGCAGCCGCCGCGATCGGGCGCACGACGATGGGTTGGACCACACCCTGCGCCTTGATGGACGCGGCCAGCTCCTCCAGTGTCTCCGGCCGCATGTCGATGCGCGGCTGATACCGTCCTCGCTGCAGGACATCGAGCGGCAGGCGCGCCAGCTCCTCTTCCGCCGCCGCCGCGGGTGCAGCGGAGGCCTGAGGCTCGGCCCCCGCCGGCGGCGCGACCGGACGCGGCGCGCTCGCCTGGCCGAGCAGATCCGCCAGTCCCCGACCGAGGGTCGGCTTCTTCTGGATCATGACGCACTCCCTCCTGCCGCCGCCGGATCGACTGCCTGCGGTCCGCGCTCGGCGTCGCTGCTCGGCTCGGGCCCGGCGCTACTCGCCGCAGCGGCACTGGGATCCGCGCCGGCTTCAGCGGCGGTGACGGGTGGTCGCGGCGGCAGTCGTGCTTCCTCCTCACGGCGGATCATCTCGCCGGCAAGCGCGAGGTACGCGAGAGCGCCCCGCGACTCCTTGTCGTGAAACAACACCGGCCGGCCGAACGATGGCGCCTCCGCGAGGCGGATGTTGCGCGGAATGACCGTGCGGAAGACCTTGTCGCCGAAATGCATGAGGAGCTGCGCGCTGACCTCGTTCGAGAGGTTGTTTCGCGGGTCGAACATGGTGCGCAGGATACCCTCGATCTCCAGCTGCGGGTTGGCGGCGACCCTGATCTGCTCGATCGTGCCGAGCAGGGCCGACAGGCCCTCGAGCGCGTAATACTCGCACTGCATGGGAATGAGCACGCTGTCGGCGGCGACGAGCGAATTCACGGTCAGCATGTTGAGCGCCGGCGGACAGTCGATGAGGATCACGTCGTAGTTGCCGCGTACCGGCTCGAGCGCGCGGCGCAGACGCGTCTCACGGCCGATGGTCTGGGTGAGAAGCCTCACCTCGGCGGATGTCAGATCCTGGTTGGCGGGCAGCAGCGCATATCCCCCCTGCTCCACGCCGCAGAGCGCCGAGGCCAGCTCGGCCTCGCCGAGCAGCACCTCACAGGAGCCGCGCTCGAGCTGCGCCTTGTCGATGCCGCTGCCCATGGTGGCGTTGCCCTGCGGATCGAGGTCCATCAGCAGGACGCGGCGGCGGGTAGCCGCGAGCGAGGCGGCCAGATTGACCGCGGTCGTGGTCTTACCGACGCCGCCTTTCTGGTTGGCGACCGCGATGACGCGCTTCATGCGCGAGAGTGTACTTCACCCTGTTTGTCGATTGGCTGCAACAGGCCTGCGGCCGTTGCAGCGAGCATCTGCGCGTCCTCGTTCGACCCCGCAGGCGCGGGAGCGGCCCGCGCCCGCTTCCGGCAAGCTTGGGCCACCTTCTCTAGAGCACCTTCTCTAGGCCACCTTGCGTCGGGTCCCCATGGCGAGGCGATCGCGAGCCATGTGGTCGGCTACGCTGCTCGTGGGGCGGGACTCGCGGCGAGCGCGCTCGAAGATCTCTGTGAGACGCACGGGAATCTTTTCGATCTCCGCCCTCACCTGAGCCGCATTCGTGCCGCCCTGGTACTCGTGGGCGACGCTGATGATCCCGCCCGCATTGATCACGTAGTCGGGCGCGTAGAGGATCCCTGCCCGCATCAGTGCCTCACCATCCTCGTCTCGGGCGAGCTGATTGTTCGCCGCCCCTGCGACCACGCGCGCCCGCAGTCTCGGGATGGAATGCGCATCGAGCACCGCACCCAGAGCACAGGGGGCGACGACATCGACGTCCTCGAAGAGAATCGATTCGGCCGCTACTTCCTGCGCGCCGAGCTCCTGACAGACGCGCTGCACCGCAGCAGCACGTGCATCGGCAACCCGAAGCAATGCGCCTTCCGCGGCAAGCAGGCGGCACAGCGGGTACCCGACCCCACCCAGCCCCTGCACCGCGATCCGGATTCCCTCCACGCTGGCCCGACCGAGGCGGACGCGTACGGCCGCCTCGAGGCCGAGAAACACTCCGAAAGCGGTTTTCGGCCCCGGGTCGCCGCCCACCTGCATGAGCGAATCGCCGAGCCCGGACGGGATATCCGAGTCGGGAGCGCTGCCGCCAGGCAGAGCCAGCGGTACCGCACCGTCCATGCCGTGTCGGGGCAGCCCGGTCACGAACGGTGTGACGCAGGCCACCTGCTCCATGTCTCGTGTAGTCGTTCCGACGTCTTCCGCCGTGATATAGCGACCGCCCAGAGAATCGACCAGCCGCCCGAACGCTTCCATCCGCTGCCGGGTCTTCTCCCGTGAATCGCCGACGATCACGGCCTTGCCGCCGCCGAAGGGGAGCTCCGCCATCGCGTTCTTGTAGCTCATCCCGCGGGAAAGGCGCAGCGCGTCGGAAACAGCGTCAGAAAGACCGGCATAGGGCCACATGCGGCAGCCGCCTGCGGACGGACCCAATACGGTGGAGTGGATGGCGATCACGGCGCGCAGTCCCGAGGCTGCATCGAACCCGAATACCACCTGCTCGTGACCGTCGAAATCGCGCATCTCGAAGAGGTCCATGCCTCATGCTCCGCCAAACCCGGGGCTATCCACGTTACCCGCCGCCCCCTGCAAGGCGCGTAACAAAGGTTGCCCTTTGGCGCACTACGATGAATCATTCATTGCACTACGGGCTTCATACGCGAGATGAGCAATGCAGGCGGACCTCGACCGCGGCGACGCGCGGATTCTCGATCTGATCCAGGAGCATGGCGACCTCTCCGCCGCGGAGATCGCGGAGCGTCTGGGCATGACGGCATCGACGTGCTGGCGGCGGGTGAGCCGGCTGCAGGAGCTGGGCGTCATCCGCAAGCGGGTGGCGCTCCTCGATCGCGAGAAGGTCGGGCTCAATGTGGTCGTTTTCTCGCACGTGAAGCTGAGCGGCCATGGACGCGATGCGCTGCTCAAGTTCGAACAGGCCGTGCGGCAGCATCCCGAGATCCTCGAGTGCTACACGCTCATGGGCGAGACCGACTTCCTGCTCCGCATCGTCTGCCGAGACATCAAGGCGTATGAGGCATTCTTCCTCGACCATCTGTCGCGCTTCCCGGGCGTACAGTCAGTACATTCCTCCATCGCGCTCTCGGTCATCAAGGAGACGACCGCCCTGCCACTGCGTTGATTGGCGTAAAGTCGCCGAGGCGCTTTACGCAGCCAACCGTGTGGCTTTGTCGACCTCGCGGCCCACAAAATCGCCGGGAGCGATTTTGGACGGTGCGAAGCAGGGGCGCCGCAGGAGCGAGGCCCAGGAGGGGCCGAGCAACGGCGGCCTTGGGCCGCTTCATCAGGTGCTTTCGATTTAATGCAGAGGCCCACGGGTGAGCACAATTAGGCAGCGGGACTCCGCCAGCCCGGGCACCGTGAGCGTGTGCGACTCGGCCACGCGCCACGCGGGTGGCAGGGCGTCGAGCTCGCTCGTCGGCCACTTCCCCTTCATCGCGAGCACGCGGGTCTCGGTGCCACAAAGCGGCGCGACCGTCTCCAGCAGCTGTGGCAGGGAAGCGAACGCGCGCGCGAGCACGGTGTCGAAAGGCCGTTCGGGGCGCAGCATCTCAGCGCGCGCCTGCATGGGCTCCGCGTTCACGAGGCCGAGGGTCCGCACCGCATGCGAGACGAAACGGATCTTCTTGCCGTTCGAGTCGATGAGGGTGAACCGGCGCTCCGGGTTGACCAATGCGAGCGGCAGCCCCGGGAAACCTGCGCCCGTGCCGACATCGGCGATGGCGGTGCCGTGCAGATGGCGGTGGACGGTCAGGCTGTCGAGCACATGATGGCTGATCATGCTCTCGAGGTCTGCGATGGCAGTGAGATTGTACTGGCGGTTCCAATGCGCCAGCTCCTCGAGGAGCTGGCGCAGTCGGGCAGCATCGTGCTCAGTCAGCGCCACACCGAGAGCGGCAGCATCGTGTACCAGACGCTGAAGCATCGATCGATCATAGTCCCTTTCGAATGAGACTGCTTCTGGTAGAAGACGACGCCATGATCGGCGAAGCGATCCGCACGGGCCTCAGGCGGGAAGGCTTCACCGTGGACTGGGTATATGACGGTGAGTCAGCTCTGCAGGTGCTGCGGACGGAGAGCTTCGACCTGCTGCTGCTGGATCTGGGTCTCCCGCGCCGTGGAGGCCTCGAGGTTTTGACTGCGGCCCGCGCACGAGGACATGACCTGCCGGTCCTCATCATCACCGCACGCGATGCCGTCTCTGACAGGGTCCAGGGCCTGGATGCCGGCGCCGACGACTACCTGGTAAAGCCGTTCGATCTCGACGAGCTCGCGGCGCGCATCCGTGCACTCCTGCGCCGGAAATCCGGGCGCACCGCCTCTGCGGTCGAGCATCTCGGCGTGGCGCTCGATCCCGCCACGCACGGGGTGACGCGCGACGGCCGGGAGATCGCGCTCTCGCCGAAGGAGTTCGCGCTGCTGCAGCTGCTGATGGAGCGGCCGGGAACCATCCTCTCGCGCAGCCGCATCGAGGACCGCCTGTATGGCTGGGGTGAAGAGGTCGAGAGCAATGCCGTCGAGGTGCACATCCACGGCCTGCGTCGCAAGCTCGGCGCCGACTTCATCCTCAACGTGCGCGGCGTCGGCTATCGGGTGCGGCCCACATGAGAGTGAGCTCACTGCGCGCGCGCCTGCTCGCATGGCTCCTGGGCGGGGTCGTGCTGGTGGGCGTACTCGGCGGCCTCGTGGTCTATCGCAACGCACTGGCGGAGGCCAGTGCGTTCTTCGACTATCACCTGAAGGAGACGGCCCTCATCCTGAGGGACCAGCCGGTCGATTATCATTGGCCACCCCCGATTCCCTCCAACAACGCGGCCTATGACTTCGTCGTGCAGGTCTGGACGCTCGACGGCGAGCTCATCTACATGTCGCGCCCGCACACGGTGCTGCCCACTTTCACGACGATCGGATTCTCGACAGTCAACACCAGCAGCGGTCAGTGGCGGGTGTACGGCACGGAATCCCTGACCAAGGTCGTGCAGATCGCTCAGCCCATGAGTGTCCGCCGCCAGCAGGCGGCGCAGCTGGCGCTGCGTACGCTCGGGCCTTTCGCACTGCTCGTGCCGGTGTTGGGACTCATCGTATGGCTGGCCGTCGGTCACGCGCTGCAGCCGCTGCAGCGGCTGGCGAGGGCAGTCAAAGCGCGCCGGCTGAATGCGCTCGAGCCGCTGTCGGACGCGAGGCTGCCGGACGAGGTGCGCCCGCTCGTGGGCTCTCTGAACGATCTGCTCGTCCGCCTCACCGGCGCGCTCGATCGGGAGCGGGCCTTCATGGCCGATGCCGCTCACGAGCTGCGCACGCCACTCACGGCGCTGCACCTGCAGCTGGGTGCGCTGACGCGGGCGGGCACCGAGGCGGAGCGCACGGAGGCGATGGGCAAGCTCTCCGAGGGAGTCCAGCGCGCAATCCGTCTGGTAGAGCAGATGCTGGCGATGGCGAGGCAGGAGCCTCGGGCGGAGCCGGTACGCACGGGTTTTGCGCTCGATGAGCTCGGTCGGGAAGTCGTCGCGGAGTTGGTGCCGCTGGCGGACTCGCGACAGATCGACCTGGGAATGTCGGAGGCGCAGCCGGTCATGGTCCGAGGCGAGCGGGACGCCGTCGCGACTCTGATCCGGAATCTGGTGGACAACGCGGTGCGCTATACGCCGGACGGAGGACGGGTGGACGTCTCGGTCGAGCGCTCGGCAGGAACACCGGCGCGGGGTCTGGTGAGAGTCGTTGACAACGGGCCGGGTATCCCGCCGGAGGAGCGGAAGCGGGTGTTCGACCGCTTCTACCGCAAGCCCGGAACGCCCTCGCCGGGGAGCGGACTGGGGCTGGCGATCGTGAAGGCGATCGCGACCGCCCACGGAGCAACAGTCGAGTTGGGCGAGGGAGCGGACGGGCAGGGCCTGGCGGTGACGATCGACTTTCCCGCGGAATGAGCGGCGCTGCCGGACCCGGCAATCCCGGCGCCGGAATCCGCCGCAGACCGTTACTTGGCGAGCATGTGGAGGAACTGGGCGGCCGTCTCGAGGTAGGCCTCGCGGTCGGCGGGGGTCGTGAACTCGTTGCCCGCATCGGTGGCACTGAGATACCAGGCCTGGTTGCCCTCGGAACGCAGGCGCCAGACGAGCTGTTGGGAATCAGCGGCGCGCGAGCCGGGGGCGTCGAGTCCCTGGACGATCAGAACCGGGCGATGGATCAGGGCGACATTGCCCAGAGGAGAAATGCGGTCCAGGAAGGCGCGCATGTCGGTGTCCTGGACGTCGCCGAATTCGGCGACCCGCTGCGCTCGCTCGGCGACGGGTGAATTGCCGACGAAATCGACCAGGTTGGCAATCCCGGCCACATCGATCGCGCCACGCAAGTGATCGCCATACGTCGCCAGCGATGCCAGAGCGAGGAAGCCACCATAGCCGTGGCCCATGACCGTGACGCGGCCCGAATCAAGACCCGGCTGCAGGCCCAGCCATACGAGCAGCGCACCCACGTCACGTACTGCGTCATCCCGCAGTTTGCCCCCGTCCAGCGCGCGAAATGCCTTGCCATAGCCGGAAGCGCCGCGCACGTTGGGAGCGATGACCGCGTAGCCGAGGTCGTTGACGGCGAATTGGATGAACGGATTCCAGTCAGGGCGCGATTGCGAATGCAGGTCGTGGCCACCGGGCAACACGATCAGCACGGGCGCCCGCGCGGATCCAACAGCCCCGGCCGAGGGCACCCGGGGCAGATAAACATAGGCCGAGAGGGTGCGTCGATTGAGGCCGTAGCGGTCCCAGGTCGGATAATGAATGAGCTGGGCGCTCGCGAAGCTGGCGGGATCGAGTGGCCCGGCCTCGCTGCGCGTCCAGCGTGTGACCGTGCCCTGAGCGACATCATAGACATAGGCGTCGCGAGGAGACCGGGCCGACTCGTAGGAGAAGGCGAGCCGCTGGCCGCTGTCATCGAAGCGGATGTTGCCGATCCGGCCGTCGGTCAAACCGGGCGGTTTGAACTCCAGGTTGCGCAGCGTATCGAGAACCGTCAGCAGACTCTGGCCATCGTCATTGACCACGTACGCAACGTAATGACCACCCGCGCTCACCGTGAAGTCCTCGACGTCCCAGGGAACATCGGCTGAGACGCGACGGGTAACGTGCGTGATGGGGTTGTAATAGAGAAGCTGCTCGAAGTCGCTCTGGGCATCGGAGATCAGATAAAACCCCACACCATCCGGCGCGAAGCTGGCGCCGGTGATACGGGATTGGGGCACGACCACCGGCGAGAGAGCGCCCGTTGCAACATCGGCGGTGTACAGCGCGCTCTTCTGGGATGAGACGGCATTCAACAGCAGGAGCTTGCTGTCGTCCTGCGACCAGTCGAGCGGACGCCAGCTTCCCGTGGCGCCCGCAATCGCCAGCTGCGGGCGCGTACCCGCGGAAACGCTCACGACGTAGATGTCTTCATTCACGCCGTTGCGATCGGTTCCGTAGAACGCAACCCGTTTGCCGTCGTGAGACCAGACTGGGCTGCCGTGCACGAAACTCCCCTGCGTGAGCTCACGGGCCGCGCCGGCTCCTGAGTAGCCGTAGAGTTGCGAGTAAGCGGCTTCCTGCCGGACAAACACGAATCCGCCACTACTGTGCGGCGCACGGGCCTCCACCACGGAACCGTCGCCGAACGTGAGCTGCTCGCGCATTCCGAGAGGTGAGGAAACACGGTGCACCTGGGTGTCCTGACCGAAGCGCGTCGCCACCAGCATGCTGCCGTCGGACAGCCAGTCGAGGAAGGTTGCCTGCCGCCACTCCTCATAGCGCCTCACCTGCGAGGTGAGTGCCGCATCAGCCCGAGGAATACCGTCGAAAACGAGTGTGCCGTCGATGCGATGAGTGGGGACGGCAAAGGGTTGAGCGTGGGCCGGGAGGCCAAAGGCGAGCAGCAGCGCGGCGAGCACCGGGACGGCGGCGGCCCGGCGCCGCAGGACGTATTGGGTCATGCGCTCAAGCTTGCCTCAAATCCTCTATTCCGAGGAAGTGCTTACCACTCACCCTGCTACTCTGTGGGCATGCCGGAACGCGCCGCAGCACTGCCGACCCCACGAATGATCCGTCACCCCGACGGGGTCACCGCTGTCGATACCGAGTACCTACATCCGGGACGTGCGGCGGCGCATATCATGGAGCACCGCGGACGAGCAGCCTTCGTCGATGTGGGTACCAATGACTCG
>DASUHA010000151.1:0-76518 GCA_036273735.1 Steroidobacteraceae bacterium
AGGGCGAGATCGCCACGGAGGAGGGCTGCCTTTCCGTTCCCGGCTATTTCGAGGAGGTGAAGCGCGCCTCGCGGATCCGCGTCCGTGCCCAGGACCGCGACGGCAACTTCTTCGAGCGGGACTGCGAGGAGATTCTCGCCGTCTGCATCCAGCACGAGATGGATCACCTCGACGGCAAGCTCTTCGTCGACTACCTTTCCAATCTCAAGCGTGAGCGCGTCCGCAAGAAGCTGGAGAAGGACCGCAAAGAGCGCGCCGCCCGCGCCGCCACGCCCGAACGTCGCCGCCGCGCCCTTTAAATATTGGCGGAAATCATCGAGACGATTTCCGCGAGACCCTACACGTTTCGCCGCGGGCCAGGGAGCGGCCCTGGCCCGCTATGCAGTGCCGGTGGCGGAGCGCTGCTTGCGCGGCTTCGCCGGAACCACCGCGGCTGAGCTCGCCCACTCATGCAGCATGGCGATCTGCAGCCGCATCTGCCCGATCTGCTTCTCCGGCGGCCAATCGCCGCGGCTCGCCACGACGCTTGCCGTCAGGCCGTTCATGAACGTCATGACCGAGCGCAGCACGCTCTCGCGAGCATCCTCCTGCCACTGGGGCCATTCCGGCCAGGCCCGGGACAGACAGCGCTCGAAGAGCCGCTGATACTCGCGATGGACCCAGGCACTGATCCGCTTCAGGCGCTTGTCGGCCGTGATCTGTCCCCAGAATGCGGTCCAGAAGGCGCACTCGATGTAGCGCTCCTCATCGACGGGCAATGTCTCCATGAGCAGGGCCAACAGGTCGGGCCGCTCGCCCTCGCTGTTGCGCAGCAGCCGCTCGTCGATGCGCCGCAACATGAGCCGCAGGGCCGCGATGATGATGTCCTGCTTGGTCTCGAAGTAGTGAGCCACCATTCCGGTGGTGTATCCGGCCGCGCGCGCGATGCGCGCGATGGTCGTCTGCTCGAAGCCGCACTCGGCGACCACACGGCAGGCGACCAGCGCGATCTCATCGCGGCGTTTCTCGTGATCGACGATCTTGGGCATGGATGATCAGAGGTTCCCTGAATTGGCGGATCGGCCTGCGCAGCCTGCGGGCGCCGGCAGTCCCGCGTGAGCGGCCTGGAGTCTTTGGAGTCGTGCGTGAACGGCGGCTGGCATGGCAGCCGCGTGCCTTTCCCGGGTGTCTACGTGAATGTACAACTGCTCGCAACCGGCGATCAGCGCTTCGTCCTGGCGCCGGTGCAGGCAATGATAAAACCGCACACGCTTGGCATCCAGCTCCAGCAGCTGCGTCGTGACGTAAAGCGGATCGAGGGTCTTGGCCTCGGCGACGTGTCGGACGTGCGATTCAACGGTGTACAGGGTCCGTCCCGACTTCCGATAGTCGTCGTCTACGCCCGCCCAGCGAAAGAGCGCGTCGGTTGCATCTCCGAACACCTGCAAATAGCGCGAGTCAGTCATGTGGCCGTTGTAGTCGATCCATTCAGGGCGCACGTAGGTGTCCAACATGCGTACCGGGCGAGCGCTTGCTGCCGCCAAAGCCTCATCGATGCCAATGCTGGTCTTGGCCCCTTGCTGCGCATACAGCTTCTCCTCCAATCCGCGCAACGTCGCCCCCGCGCCGAGATCGAACTGCTTGAGCACCTGCTGGATGGCGAGGAGATACTCGTCCCGCAGCCGCTCGAGCTCACGGATCGAGCGGCCGCCGGCCTGCGCCTGCGTGCCCTCGACCATGCGGTCTATCAGCGCCTCGGTGAGCTCCGGTGCCTCGAGGCGCGTCCAGGGCCACTTCAGGCATGGGCCGAACTGCCGCAGCATGTGCCGCATGCCGCTCTCGCCGCCGGCGAGGTGATAGATGAGGTTCGTGCCCATTCCCGCCCAGCGCAGGCCCGGCCCATAGATGATGGCCTCGTCGAGCTCGCCGGTGCTCGCCACGCCATCGTTGACGAGATGCAGGATCTCCCGCCACAGGGCCTCCTGCAGCCGATCCGTGAGGTGGCCCGGAATCTCGCGCCGCACGCGCAGCGGATGCATGCCGATGTCCGTATAGAAGCGCTCCGCTGCTGCGAGCGTCGCGGGCGTCGTGTGCTTGCCGCCCACCAACTCGACGAGCGGCAGCAGATAGACCGGATTGAACGGATGGGCGACCAGAAACCGCTCGGGCGCAATCATCTCCTGCTGCAGATCCGAAGGCAGGAGCCCCGAGGTGCTCGAGGCGATGACCACGTTCGCGGGTGCCATGCGGCTCGCCTGCGCCAGCACCCGCTGTTTCAGCTCGAGCTGTTCCGGGATGTTCTCCTGGATGAAGTCGACCCCGCGGGCCATGGCCTCGAGATCGGTGGTGAAGGACAGCCGGCCTTCAGGCGGCAGAGGTGCGAGCGTCAGCCGGGACAGCGTCCCGCGGGCGTTATCGACCGCGCCCCGGATCCAGGCCTCCATCTCCGGCCTCGTGTCCATCGCAACGACATCGAAGCCGAGGTGCAGTGCGCGCGCAGCCCAGCCGCCACCGATCACGCCCGTGCCCAGCAGGCCCAGCACCTTCACTTGTCTCATGACCCGCAACCCCGGTGCGCCGCCGCGCTCCGGAATGGAGTGGCCGGCCCTGGCGCTTTATAATATAATCATCATAATATAACAAGAGCATCGAGAAGCCGCTGATAATCCCGAAGCTGCCGGGTTGCGAGCCCGGCAACCTTGCCCCGATCATCGCAGCGGCGAACGAGGACCGCATCCCGGTACCCGGGCTCGGCCTCGAAGCTTTCGACCTCACCGGCTGACATCGGGCCGCCCTGCAATTTCAACGTGAGCACTGAGGCGGGACTCAGCTGCGCAAAATACGCCGGCTCGACGGCGCAGAGATACCGCTTGGCTCTGACGTGCAGGCGAACCGGCTCGGCCACCTCGGCACCGAACCATTTGCCCAGCCAGCGCGCGCCGGTAGCCTCGTGGCGCGCGTCAACAGTCCACTCCGCGATGTCGTCGGGCACGGTTGCGATCAAATGGCCGATGTCGTGCAACAATGCGGCGGCAATGATCGATGCGCGCGCCCCATCGAGCTCGGCGAAGTGAGCGGCCTGCAGCGCATGCTCGGTCATCGAGACCGCCTCGCCGAAGTAGGCCGCCGAGCCGCGAGCGCTGTAGAGCGAGAATACCTCCTCGATGACGCTCATCGTGCGGCGGCCGCTTCGGCAAGCAACGCCGCGCGACTGAAGACACTGTCGCGCGTCAGATAGCATCCCTGCAAGTGACGCGGATGCCGGCCCGACGCGAAGCCGGTGCGTCCATGCAGGATCCGCTGATTGTCGAACACGGCGAGATCGCCGGCTCGCATCATGAATCGCAGCATGAATCGCGGCTCCCGCAGCAGCATGGCGAACCGCCGATAAGCCCGGTAGTAGCGCTCCGCCGCCTCGGCCGCGAACGGTAATGGCTGGATCGAACGGTTGTTGTAGTGAATCGCAACGACCTCACCGCGCTCGGAGAGCTGGATGAGCGGCCGTTCGGCGTTGAGCGCCGCGTTGTGCGAGCGATAGGCAAACGGCACCGGCGTTCGCGCCAGGACTTCGAAGGCGCCCGGATCGTTGCGCCTGAGCTCCTCTGCGAGGGCGAAGCCGTCGGCAAACAGACTCTCGCCGCCGTCCGGCGCAGCGATCAGCACGTGCAGCGCCTGAAAGCCCGGCACGGGCTCGCGATACGGATTGTCGGTGTGTAGCCCGAGACCCAGGTCTGAGTACGCGAGATTTTCGGGCTGCGGCACCGCACGCACGTCGAAGAGCAGACCGTAGTTGGTCTCCGCGACCTGGCCGGCGATCGGCATGGCGGTGAGTATGGCGCCCGGCTCGGTCGGCACCTCCAACAGGAACGCAAGACCATCCGTGACCAGGCGCCCGAGCCAGCTCGCCTGAGCGCCCAGGTTTTCGCGTGCCGTCGGGAGCCTCACCCAGGCGAAATCGCGAGCCGCCTGCAGCCGGCTGCCCTCCAGCCAGAGCCGCGGCTGCGGCAGCGCCCGCTCACCTGCGATGGCCGCCGCCTGCGCGCCAAGCCAATCGAGGTCAAACGAGGCCCCACCCTCCTCGTCCTCCCATTCGATCCGCACCGCCGCATCCTGCAAGGCGGCGTGTCGGATCCTGGGTGCCGCGGGGAGATCCGCGACGTCGATCAATCGCTGGCCATTCCCCGGATCACGATCCGCGCGCAGATTGTCCCGCAGCCAGATGCTGGCGAGCTCGACCCGGCCTCCCTCGGCCCATTTCAACATTAGCGCCGATGGCGTCCAATTGATCTCGGTGATTGCGTGCTCTGATTTCACAGTCACATCCGAGGGTCTAGGCACGTGCCATTGCCAAGGCGCGTGCCGTCACTGCGCGCCGCTCCATGAGGTACAGTGCGCCGGCGCCAATTGCGCCGACGGTGCCGATGACAGCGAGCGTTGCAAAAACGCCTCGCCAACCATACGCCACGGCCAGCTTGGCACCGCCGACACCGGCAGACACTGCGCCGAGATAGCCGACGCCATCGATGATACCCGAGGCCAGGGCGCCCGCCGCCTTGCCACCGAAATCCAGCGCCATGGCGCCGCCGAGGTAGGCATATGGCCCGAGCAGGCAGAAGGCGACGACCCCGATCAACGCGATCGGCACCGTGGGATCCGTGCCGCCTCGGTGGATCATGGCCAGAAGACCAAGAGCGGCCGCGGTAGCGGTCAAACCCGTGAACAGGAGCAGCGGCCGGCCGTTGGCTCCGAGCCGATCACCGAGCCAGCCTGTCAGGAGCACGGATATGGCGCCGACAGCCGGAAAGATGGCACTCAGCGCTGCCGCATCGCTCATGCGAAGGTGCATGAAATCCCGCATGTATACCGGGGTCCAGTCATTGAAAGTCTCGCGGACGATGGTGCAGACGAGCGACAGGACGCAGACCATCAGGAAGGCAGGGCTCCTCAGGAGCGGCGCGAGCCGCTCCCTGACGGTCTGCGGCGGCGACTTCGCGCCCCCAAACACATTGAGCGGATTCGCAATCGTGTCTTCATGCCCGGCCGCGACCCGCGACTCGCGCAGCAACGCGAGGTTGGCGATGAGCATCGCCGCGCAGACGGCCGCCGCGAGCAGGAACAGGCTCCGCCAACCGTACCCGTGCGCGATCAGCCGCCCCATCCAGGCGCGCGCTCCGGCATCCCCGACGAGATAACTCAGGCTCAAGACGCCGATGATTGCGCCATGTGAGGAGTAGTCGAACCAACGTGACGACACTTTCAGAAGTCCGGCCCAGGCACCGGCCTGCACCAGCCGATTGAGGAACCAGGCGAGCGTGAAGAGCGGCAGCACGCCGCACAAGGCGAAGAGCAGCGTGAAAATGGTTGCACCGGCGAGGCCGAGGAGAAAGTTGATGCGGCCGCCCCAGTAATCGCCGAGACCGCCGATGCAGGGTTTGCCGAGCGCGTAGGCAAGGATGCCGAGCGATGTGATCGTGCCGATGCGCACGAGCGCATCGTCATACGAGAGGCCGTGCCGGGCGAGCTCCCTGGCAAGAAGCGGCGTGGCAACGGAGAGATCGGCGCGGCAGAAATAAAGCGAGGCATAGCCGCCAAAGAGCAGCGAAATGACGATGGTCTGTCGGATCCTGAGCCTACGCGTGCCTCCCGCAGTGCTTGCGGTCGGCGTCGTCATCTGCTCCTGTGCGCAGGCCTGAGCGTCCTGCCGAGCGTGCGATACAGGCTCCTCGGGCCGTCAAGGTCGATGTAACATCCCTGCAGGTGCCGCCGGCCTTCGTTCGGGTCGTAGGCAGTCCTGCCGTGCAGCACGCGGCTGTTGTTGAACATCATGAGCTCGCCGGCTCGGAGCGGGAAGCGCAGTTCGAACCGCGGATCGGCGAACAGCTCGCTCAACCGCCGGCGCGCCCTGTGGAACCGTTGCGTGGTGGCCGAATCGAGCAGCGGCAGATAGTCGAGTCTCGGGCTGTAGTGCACTCCGGTCATCCGCCCATTGACATCCCGCTGCACGATCGGACGGCACTCGATGAGCTCCTCGTTCATGTCGATGAAGCGGAACCGCACCGGCGTCGAGGCGAGGAGCTGCAAGCCCTCGGGATCCTCTTCCTGCAGCGCTTCGGCGACCGACAGGCTATCTACCAGCGTCGACCACCCGCCCGTGGTCTCATTCACCAGACAATGCAGGAGCTGAACGCCGGGCACAGGTTCGCGATATGGGTTGTCGGTGTGCGCTCCGAGGGGAACCGGGCGATAGGCGAGATCGTTCGAGCCAGGTCGCGAATAGACCTCGAAAATGCGCCCGAAGTTGGTTTCGCGCACATAGCCGAAGCGGCGCGCCACTTCGAGAATGCACTCGGGCTCGGTCGATAGGTTACGGATGAGGACGAGGCCATGGGTCAGGAACGTCGCGACGGCCTGCAGACGCACCTCATCGCTCGAGAGTCTGCGCCCATCCACGCTCACCGTTTCGAGCCTGAGATCGGCGCGCCAGGATACCTCCCGCGGAAGATCGTCGCTCGAGTCGAGCTCATCCGCGAGCCGGTTCAATTCATATTCGCCCGAATAGCCGTCGCTGAAGGAAAGCCGGGCGCGATTCTCACCAGTGGTCTCGATGCCCACGAGGGTGAGGTCATCCGGCAAGCGGTGTGGATCGAACAGGCGCTGCTGGGTCTCGGGATCGAGACTCGCCGGGTCTCGGCAGCGCTCCCGCAGCCACAGCGCCGGCAGGTCCACGGTGCGTGTCGCGACTTGAGCCAGGATCCGGGGCGGGTCCGTTTCGAGCCTGATGCGCACGCCATTCATCACACGCCTCGCTTCAGGATCAGCTCCGGCGGCACGATGTTGGCCTGGGCCAGCTTTGCCGCACGCTCGGCGTCGCCGGCGCAGAGGCTGTCCACGAGCTCCCGATGGGACTCGCAGATCTCCCGCGCATCCACGTCCCGGTTCGAGAGCGCGATGTAGACCCTGAACTGGTTTTCCACGCGCGTGTAATGATCCAACAGCCGCTCGTGGCCGGAAAGCCGCACGATCAGGCTGTGCAGCTCGCGATCCAGGCGGTCCGCCTTCTCGTGATCCGCTGCCGCGGCCGCCGCCACCAGCTCCGCGAATGCCGCGCGCAGCTGCCGGGTGCCGCCCGCCTCGATGCGCAACGCCGCCAGCCGCGCAGCGAGGCTCTCGAGCGCACCGCGCAGCGTATAGAGCTCCCACAGGTCATGATCACTGAAATCGATGACCTGATAGCCCGTGTAGGGAACGTGGCAGACCAGTCCCTCCTCGATCAGGCGGCGCAGGGCCGCGCGGATCGTGCCGCGCGACAGCCCGAAGCGCTCGGCGATCGGGGTCTCGAGCAGTCGCGCGCCGGCGGTCAATTCCCCCCGGAGGATCTGCCGCCGCAGGAGATCGGCCGCCTGTGATTCCAGGCTCTGCTTGTTGATCGTCTCGGTGATCCTGGCTTCCATGTCGCCTCAACGGCCTCCGGTTGCAAACACGTAACGGGTCTGGGAGACGACCACTTCCTCACCGGGCTCCTCCGGCTCCTGGTCGATGAGCTCCGGCGGAAATCCGGGGGCGCGCACCTGGATGCCACAATCGTCCTCCAGCCGCTGGATGACTCGCGGCGAAAGTGCACGGGGGCCATATCGCGATTGCGCGTCACGAAACATCGCCGTCACGGTGTCGGCCACGTCCGTGGGCACATCATTCCTGCGGGCCAGGTCGAGGAAGAGTCCGATGTCTTTCAACACGAGGTCGACCGTGAAGTTGATGTCGTAACTGCCGTTGAGGATCACCTGGCTCTCGGTTTCATGGACGAAGGAGTTGCCGGAGGAGGCCTTGATCGCCTCATACGTCGTTTTGGGGTCCATCCCTGCCTTGTGCGCGACCGTCCACGCCTCGGACAGGGCCGCGAGATGGACGAACGCGAGGTAGTTGGTGATCACTTTGAGGACCGACGCGCTCCCCAGGGGCCCGATGTGAATGATTCTGCGCCCCATGATCCGCAGTGCCGGCAGGGCCTGCTCGAACGCCGCGCGCTCGCCACCGACGAAGATCGAGATATTGCCGGTTGCCGCCCGGTGGCAGCCGCCCGATACCGGCGCATCCAGCGCTCTTGCGCCCGTTTGCATGACCCGCCTGCCGAGCCGCCGGACCTCGCTCTCCTCGGTCGTGCTCATTTCCAGCCAGAGCTTGCCGGCCGAGAGTCCGGCGAGCACGCCGTCGGGCTGCTCGAGCACCTGCGCGCTGATGACCGGTGACGGCAGGCAGGTGATGATGAGATCCGACCTGAGCGCGAGCTCCTTGGGAGTCGTTGCCCATCGCGCACCACCCGGCAACAGTGCTCTCGCGGCCGCTTCGTCGAGGTCGTGAACGATCAGCTGACGGCCGTTGCGCAGGAGCGTTGCGGCCAGTTTCGAGCCGAGGTTTCCGAGGCCGATGAAGCCGATGATCATGGCACGCGCCTCAGGTCTTGCGGCCCACGATCGACGCATCGAAGGCGTGACGGGAGAAAATCCGCCGCACCAGCGGCTCGAAGTGCTCGAGCGAGCGTGTCGCGTAGTCCGGATCGAAGGCCGCCTGGTCCCATCTCTCGCAGAAGCGGACACAACTCTCGTAGTAGGGATGATCGCGAAACGCCGCCCGCTGCTCCGGGTCTTCCCCGAAAAAGTGACCGTAGTAGACCTTCTGGAACACGCCGTGGTGCTCGACCACCCACGTCACCTCGGCCCGCACGTAGGGCCGGATGATCTCCGCGGCGTAGTTGGCGTGATTTTCGGGCGCCAGACCATCACCCAGGTCATGGATCAGTGCGCCGGCAATCATCTCCTCGTCAGCGCCGTCCGCCTCGGCCCGAGTGGCCGTCTGCAGAGAATGCCCGAGACGCGTGACCTGATAGCCACCCAAGCCGTCATCGAGCGCGCACAGCGCCGCAAGAATGCGCTCCGGCAGGCGCGCGATGTATTCGCGTTCCAGCTGGCTGAGGAACAGGTATTCGGCCTGGGTTCCGTCCTTCATCTGCCGGAAGCCGACTGTGCGCATGGCTACCCGAGCGAGCGAGTTTCGGGAGATTCAAGCAGCCATATTGTTAATTGTCAACAATCTCCTCAACTGCCCGCAGAGCGCTCCGGCCAGTGCGGCCACTGCGGCAGCCCGTCGCTGATCTCGTAGTAATCACCTTTCTCGGCGACGAAGATATGCATCGATGGCTTGAGGCCCGTCGGCCCATCCAGCGTCCCTGCCCAGATGCTCATGTGATCACCCCCGGTGGGCTCCCAGAAGAGCTGTGTGCCGCAGGTACAGCAGAAGCCTCGTCGAGCGGTAGCGGAGGATTGATACCAGCGCAGGCTGTCGGCCGACAGCAGTTTCAGGTGCCCGGGCTCGCAGGCCGTGGCGGCATCGAAATGGCCACCCGAGCGGCGACACATGGTGCAGTGACAGTAGACGATGGGACGAAGGGGGCCGTGAACCTCGAACCGCACTCCTCCACAGAGGCAATGGCCGCGCGCGACGGCACCTGAGGATTGCTCGGCGATGGGTGATCCGGACATAGGCACCTCTCTCAGCGGATCCGCTTCTCGGCTCGCTCGCGTTCCATCCCTCGAAATTCGATGAAGGACGTCATGCGCCGCCAGAGAAAATCTCCGTACTCGAACGGCGCGAACAGATCGGGCCGGTCGATTGGCAAGGGCGCAATGATCGCATCGGCGCGCGCTTCGTAGAAGAAAGGGATTGCGAAGCGTTCCAGGTCCGAGCCGAGCACCCGGTGCTCGGTGGCGCGGATCCGACCTGCGGACCACTGCTCGAGAACCTGACCGAAGTTGACGACCAGTGTGCCCTCGAGCGGCGGCACATCGACCCACTCTCCGGCGCGGGACAGTGCCTGAAGGCCCGGAACGCCATCCTGGGCGAGAAGCGTCACGAACCCAGAGTCCGTATGCGGGGCACCGGCCAGATAGCGCCTCGCTCCATGGAAGTCCACCCAAATCGCCGGATCCTGCACCATCGCGAGCTCCGCGGCGTGGCGGGGTGGATAGCGGATCAACCGCAACGTCGACAGGCCACAGTGAAACGCGTCGTCAAAATAGTCCGGACGCACACTCAGGCTGCGCGCAAGGGAACGCATCAAGGCCCGGGCCACCTGCTCCATCGCGTGGTAATAGGCCGCAGCCGCCTCCCGCCAGCCCGGCAGGCGCTGCTCATCCGGCAATGGACTCGGCTCCCGCAACGGGTCCGCGGGTACCGTGACGGCCGGCCCGTGGACGAGATCGCCGCCGATGTCGATGCCCTCCTTGGAGGTCAGATTCAGCGGCTGCAGCGGGAACCAGCCGCGATAGACGTTGGGATTTTCCGCCGCGAACTTCCATCGATAGAGGCGCCGCTTCTCGGCCTCCGGCAGGCGGAATATCGCGAGCAGCCGCTTTCTTTCCGCCGAGCCGGGCGCTGCTTCACTCGGCAATCCACGGACGCAGACGAATCCGATGTCCCGCGCCGCCGCTGCAAGGGCCTGGTCGGGAGCCCGCCACGCCGCCGGTCGTGTATCTAAGAGCGGCGCAATATCAACCAGCGGGATCGATCCGGCATCTGCGACGTTGCTGCCGATCGTCACGTGCGCTCCTAGAGGTCCTTGACCAGCCTGAGCGCATCGTAGATGGCCGCATGAACGTTGCGGGAAGAGACGGCGTCTCCGATCCGGAAGAGCTGAAACTCGCCCTGTGAATTCGAGCAGCCCGTTTGCGGGAGGCCCGTGACGAGCCGGTCGTAGTCGACCTCTCCGAGGTTCGTGGACCTGGGCTTCAGGGCCCAATACAACTCCTCGTTTGGCACGGTTCCGTGATTGACCACCACTTGGTCCACGCGACGCTCCTTTCTCACGGCGCCGTAGTCGCTGCCGATCACCGCGAGGAGACGTCCGGCCTCCGAGCTGACACGTTCCAGCCGGAACGTCACGGTGAAAGTAACATCCAGCCTCTGCAGTGCACGCATGTATGGGACCAGGTTCATGCCCATCACTTCTGGCGCGAAGCAACGATCAGGCGTCATGATCTCGACCCTGGAGCCGGCCGCGGCAAGCACCTCGGCAGCCTGCAGCCCCGCATGGTCGCCGGCATCGTCGAAGATGAGCGCGTCAGATCGTGGCGCGACGGACCCGGAAATGATGTCCCAGCTCGAGACCACTAGCTCATCGCCCGAGCCCAGAAGCTCGACGTGCGGCAAGCCTCCAGTGGCGATGACGACGACATCCGGACCTTCCGCAATGACGTCGCGCGCTTCGGCCCAGACGTCAAAGCGGAACATGACGCCGTGCGCCATACATTGGGACATTCTCCAGTCGATGATGCCGCTCATCTCACTGCGGCGCCTGCTCCGTGCGGCCAACCTGACTTGACCTCCGGGCTCGGACGCAGCTTCGAGAACCACCACTTCATGGCCTCGCTCAGCGGCCACCCTCGCCGCCTCGAGCCCCGCGGGCCCGGCGCCCACGATGACGACCGTGCGCTTCATCGCCGCAGGCATGATCTCATGCGGCATCATCAGCTCGCGCCCCGTGGCGGCGTTGTGGATGCAATAGGCGGATCCACCCTGATAGATCCGGTCCAGGCAGTAGTTTGCTCCTACACAAGGCCGAATATCCGCTTCCCGCCCCTCGCGGATCTTGCGCACGATGTGCGGGTCGGCCATGTGAGCGCGGGTCATGCCCACCATGTCCAGCTTTCCCGCGCTGATCGCATGCCGCGCCGTCGCCACGTCCTGTATTCGAGCCGCATGGAACGTCGGCAGTCCCACCCCGGCGCGAATCTCGCCCGCGAAATCGAGATGCGGCGCGCTGGGCATGCCCTGTATGGGAATGACATCCGTGAGACCCGGATCGGTATCTATGTGGCCGCGAATGACGTTCAGGAAGTCGACCATGCCGCTTGCTTTGAGGCGCCGCGATATTTCCAGCCCGTCCTCCCGGCTCAAGCCGCCGGCCAGGAGCTCGTCGGCCGTGTAACGGATACCCACTATGAACTGGGACCCCACTCGCTTGCGGATTTCGGTGAGCACGTCGAAGGTGAACCGCATCCTATTCTCGAGCGACCCGCCGTAGGGCCCGTCCAGGGCGTTGGTGAGCGGCGACCAGAACTGGTCCATCAGGTGTCCGTATGCCTCGAGCTCGAGGCCATCGAGCCCCGCTGCCTGTGTGCGCTCGGCCGCGTCGGCATATTCGGCGATGATCCGCCGGATGTCCCAATCCTCGATTTTCTTCGGGAATGCCCGATGGGCGGCCTCCCGGCGGTGCGATGAGGAGACCACCGGCAGCCAGAAGCCACGGTCCCATCGCGTGCGCCGGCCAAGATGCGTGATCTGGATCATCACCGCGGTGCCATGCTCATGGCAGGCATCCGCCAGCTCTCTCATCCAGCCGACGACTTCGTCCTTGTAGAGGAGAATGTTGTTGAATGCCGGCGGACTGTCCCTCGAGACCGTGGCGGATCCGGCGGTCATGGTCAAAGCGATGCCCGCCTTCGCCCGCTCCACGTGGTAGGCCCGATAGCGGGCCTTCGGCATCCCGTCCTCGGCATAGGCCGGCTCGTGCGCGGTAGTCATCAGCCGGTTGCGCAGTGTGAGATGTCGCAACTGGTAGGGCTGAAGGAGCGGATCGGCCGGCACGAGGACCTGTCCGTCAAACGGCCGCGTCCGGCATGCTCGACCGCTTCCGCTCGATGTATTCCCGGATCGCCTCATCCTTCGCCTGATCGAGCGGCGGCTGCTCGTAGCTGGCGAGCATTTCCTTCCAGAGCGCGTTCGCTCGGACGAGCTGATCCTTTGCCCCCTCCACGTTCCACTGCTCAAAGGAGTTGTTGTCGCTGAGACGAAAATCGTAGAAGGCAGTCTGATAGTTCGCCAGCGTATGCGTGGAGCCGAGATGGTGCTTTCCGGGCCCCACTTCCCGCAATGCGTCCAGCGCGAATGCGTTCTCATCGAGGGCGATGCTCCGCGCGAGTGTGTGGAACGCTCCGCATTGATCCACGTCCATGACGAACTTCTCGTAGGACATCGCCAGTCCCGCCTCCAGCCAGCCGGCGCAATGGAGCATGAAATTCGCCCCCGCGAGAAAGGCGGGCCACATGGAATTCGAGCTCTCGTAGGCGGCCTGAGCATCGGGCAGCTTCGAGGCGCAGAGGTGGCCTCCGCATCGCAACGGCACGCCGAGACGGCGCGCGAGCTGTCCGATGGCCAGATAGGCGAGCGCGGGCTCCGGAGTGCCGAAAGTCGGCGCCCCGCTGCGCAGCGACATCGACGACAGAAAGTTGCCGAGAATGGCTGGTGAGCCCGGGCGCTCGAGCTGCCCGAGGGCGACGCAAAAAATCGCCTCCGCAAAGCACTGTGCCAGGCCTCCCGCCGTGGTCACCGGTCCCATGGCGCCCCCCAGGATGAACGGCACACATACTGGCGCCTGGTTTGCCGCGGCGTAGGTGCGGATCACGCGGCTCGCCTCGCCGTCGAGAACCAGAGGAGAGTTCACGTTGACGTTGCCGAGAATCACGCAATTTTCGGCAACGAATCCCGCGCCGAAGAGCAGACGGCACATGTCGATCGAATCCGCTGCCCGGGCAGCGGTCGTCACCGAGCCCATGAAGGGCTTGTCAGAACAACGCATGTGGGCATAAATCATATCGAGGTGCCGTTTGTTGACCGGCACATCCACCGGCTCGCATACGGTGCCCCCCGAATGGTGCAGCCAGGGCGAAAGGTAGGTCAGCTTGACGAAGTTACGGAAATCCTCCAGTGTCCCATAACGCCGGCCCTGGTCGAGATCACTGACGAACGGTGATCCGTACGCCGGAGCGAACACAGTGTTACTTCCACCTATCCGGACGCTGCGTGCCGGGTTGCGCGCGTGCTGGATGAACTCGCCCGGCGTGGAGCGCTGCACGATCTCGCGCGCGAGGCCCGACGGCACGTGCACACGCCAGGAGTCCTCGATCGAGGCGCCCGCCTGGCGCCACAACCGGATAGCTTCCTCATCGCCGCGGATCTCCAGGCCGATCTCTTCGAGCACTCGATCGGAATGGTGTTCGATCGCCCTCAGGCCTTCTTCCGACAGCAGCTCGTAAGGGGGGATTTCACGGCTAATGTACGCCGGGCCGGCCGGGCGCGTCGCCCGCTGCGCCTTGCGCGCATCACGAGCACTCGGACGGGCTCGGCGGCCCGGCTCTACAGGTGGCGCAACCATGTGGTCACGATACGCCGGGCCCGTACGGGGAGGCTTTGCTGTCGTGGGGAATTTCCTAGGAGTTCGGCCGCAAGCATCGCGCGTGACAATGTGCCACCCCGTTACCGCAACTTCGCTCGCCGGACATCGATGGGGCGCATGCCGAAGTGGCGACGGAACGCCGCCGTGAAAGACGTCGGATGCGCGTAGCCGATGGCCTGCCCCGCCTGCTCGACCGAGCGTCCCCTGTCACGCATGAGCATCAGCGCATGGCGCATCCGGCAGCGCAGGCTGAAATCGAGGATCGTCTCACCGTAGACGGCCTTGAATCCCTTGGTGAGCGTCGAGCGCGACATGCCGACCGAGCGGGCGAGTTTGCCGATCGTGGGCGCGGGCGCGAACTGCCGCGTGAGGATATCCCGTGCCGCATGCAGGCAGCGCAGCTCGCGATCCGCATACTCTTCGGCCGGCGCTCCCGCGACCGATGACAAGCCGGCTACCGCGTTGCACAGCAGCTCCAACGCCAGCGCCTCGGTGTAAATCAGGGCCAGCGCCCCCGTGTGCGGATTGTTGATGAGTCGCCTCGCCACTTCGAACGCTTCCGCCGAGAGCGGATGGTGACAGTAGTTGATCCTACCGGCCGTGTTCGAGGCGAACGCCTTGAGCTGCTCAGGAACCTCCGCCCCAGGGAGCAGGATGTGCTGCGCGAGAAACTCCGGCCGCATGCTGATGATGATGAACTGCTCCCGGGCGCGCGGCGCGGTCCACTCCCGGATGTCCATCCCTTCCGGCTGCGACCAGACGAGCAGCGACGGCCGGTTCCAACGCAGGGGCTCGGTGCGGCTGACCGCCAGGGCCATGTCCCCGGATATCTTGAAATTGAATTGCACGAGCCCGTCGCCGGGCACCAACTCGAGCCGCGGGTCCTTGTAGGCGAAGTTGGCGACGACCACGTAAATCTCCGCGCGAACGCTCGTAAAATCCCAATGGCCTTCGCCCTCCTCCGGTCCGAGGCTGACCCGCGCTCCCAGCAGGTCTCGGGTCGGGTGGCGCCACAGGCGCTCGACTCGAGGGGCACGCTCCAGGCTCGCGAAAGCATCCGGCAGCGTCTGGCCGCGGCCTGCCAGGATGGACCTGAACAGACCCTGGCTCGTCGCGCAGCCGTCTTGCTCAGGTGGAGCGGCTTCGGGCCTCATAGAGTCACCGTCTGCGAAGCAGACAATCTCGGAATCGAGCCGCGGGAAATCTCGCATCCAGACCCCGCGCAATGCTCAAATAAACGTTGTCGCTTGCCCGGAGCCGGATGTCGAACAGCCGTTTCAGGCGGCGCGCGCGCAACATGTCCTCGGCGTAACTGCTGCGCGCCAGCGCTACCCCATGTCCCAAAGCCGCCATTTCCAGCGCGAAGGGCATGCAGTCACAATCGAGCCCAAACGTCATGGCTTCGTGTGTCAGGCCGACCGCAGCCAACCAGTGCTTCCAGCCCTCCGCGAATCCCACGGTCGCGATCAGCGTCTGGCGCTGCAGATCCGCGGGATGCCGCAGGCGGGGCGGGCCGGAAGCACGCTCGGGGCTGCAGACGGGAAAAACCTCATCATGTGTCAGCTGATGCGATTCCATGCCGGCCACCCCGCCGGCGGCGAGACGAATATCGACGTCTACTCCCGGATCCTGCGGATCAGTTGCCCAAACGCTCGCCACCAGACGAATCGAGATGTCGGGATGCTGCCGCCAGAAACCCGCCACCCTGTCGAGCAGCCATTGTCGCGCAAATCCAAGTGACACGCGTATCACGAGCGCCTGCCGTCCGCGGGTGCCGAACAGCTCCGTCAGGGTGGTATCGAGGCGCTCGAAAGATTCCCGGCACGCGGGAACGAGGGACTCGCCCGCAGGCGTCAGCCGCAGACCGCGCGCATGCCGCACGAACAGCTTCTCGCCCAGTCGGTGCTCGAGGAGCCGAACCTGCTGGCTGACCGCCGCCGGTGTGACGTTCAGCTCCAGGGCCGCAGCCGACAGGCTCAGGTGCCGTGCCGCGACCTCGAACGCGCGCAGCCAGTTGACCGGAGTCTTCTTGGCGTGCATGAGTCGGTTGAGTCTAAAGAAAAACTTAAGGCAGGTCCAAAAAAGGTATTGCTTGCCGCCGCCGAGCCTGCTCACTAGCCTTGGCGGTGCGAATCCCGCGCGGCCGGGCTTATCCAAATGGGCAGAAAAACACTCGCGGCTCGTGAATCGTCCATGGCGGATCTCGCACCGCTCGAGACCGCACGTGCGCTCGCAGGGATAGAGTTCAGTGCCGACGGGATCACTCTGCGGTGGGATGACGGTCACGTCGACAGGCTTCAGGCTCTGTGGCTGCGGGACAATTGTGCGTGCTCACAATGCCGACACCCGCGGGCGCTCGAGCGGATCTACATGTTCATCGATCACGCGGCACCATCGATAGTCTCGGCGCTTCAGCGCGCGGACGGAATGCTGGAGGTCCACTTCCAGGCGGACATGGAGACGCACGTTTCGAGGTACACGAGAGGCTGGCTTCGCGCCCAGGCCGAAGTCGAGCGTGCGACGCGGCAGCGGCAGGCCGCACCGTCGCTTTGGGACGCCGAAATCGCTCGCAGACTCCCTTGCGTGGATTACAGGGAGTACATGGAGTCGAACGAGGGCTTGCGCACCTGGATCGAGGCAGTGAGGCTGCACGGCATCGTGTTGTTGCGCAACGTACCGCGGACGGACGGCAAGCTGCTCGACGTTGCCCACCGCATCGGACCGGTGCGCGCCAGCAACTTCGGCGAATACTACGACGTGGTGTCGAAACCCAATCCGAATGCATCCGCCTATACGGCAATGGGATTGGAGCTGCACACGGACCTCGCCAACTGGCGATCGCCGCCGGATGTCCAACTCCTTTTCTGCCTCGAGAACAGCGCGCGCGGCGGCGAATCCGTGTTCGCGGACGGGTTCAGAGTCGCGGAAGATCTTCGAGACGCCGATCCGGAAGCTTTCCGGCTGCTCAGCACTCATGCCATCGAGTATCGTTTTCACGACCCTAGTTGCGACATACGGACGGCTGCTCCGGTCATCGAATTGGATCGCCAAGGGCGATTGGCCCGGGTCCGGTTCAACAACTGGCTGCGCGGCGTCCTCGAGATGCCGCAAGCCCTGGTCGTACCGATGTACGAGGCGCTGGGCAAGTTCTGGCGCATGCTGCGCGATCCGAAGTATCGACTCAACCTGCGGCTCGAGCCCGGTGACCTGATCTCATACAACAACAACCGGGTCCTGCACGGGCGCGCGCCTTTCGACGAAACCTCCGGGGAGCGCCATCTTCAGGGCTGTTACCTCAATCAGGAGGACGTGGACAGCGCCCTGCGATTGCTCGATCGTGTAACGGCCTGATTGAGCCAGCGTGACCACCCTGGATCTTTCGGTCCTGGTGGGCTACCTGCTCGGGATGCTGGCGATCGGCGTCTGGTCGCGGCGCAGAGCCACCAATCAGGAGCAGTTCCTCCTGGCCGGGCGATCGGTCGGACCGCTGCTGTATTCCGGAACTCTCGCGGCAATCATCATCGGCGGCGGGGCGACGGTCGGCGGCATCAAGCTCGGCTACGAGTACGGCGTTTCCGGCATGTGGCTGGTGTCCATGTACGGCCTGGGCATGATCGTGATGGGCATCGTGCTGGTACCGCGCCTGCTCGCTCTGAAGCTCTACACCATACCCGAGCTTCTGGCGCGGCGCTTCGGTTCCACGACGCGGGTCGCCGGAGGAGTCGTGATGGGATGCTACGACTTCATGATCGTCGTCGTGTCGATCATCGCGGTGGGGAGCGTCGCCGAGGTGATGACCGGCGTCAGCCGGACGCTGGCGATCCTGCTCTGCAGCATCGTGATGATCTGCTATTCGGTGCTCGGGGGCATGTGGGCGCTCACTGCGACGGATATCGTTCAGTTCCTGATCAAGACGGTCGGAATATTCGGAGTCCTCCTCCCCGCCGCCATCCTGCGAGCCGGCGGGCTCGCGGCAATGCATCAGCGGCTGCCGGCGACATTCTTTTCCCTTTCGCACATCGGCTGGGACAAGATCGTCACATTCGTGACCCTTTACTTTCTCGGTATCCTGATCGGGCAGGACGGCTGGCAGCGCGTATTCACGGCGCGCAGCGTCTCGATCGCCCGCACCGGAGGCGTGCTCGTAGGCCTCTACTGCGTTGCCTATGCCGCGGCCGGTGCCCTGATAGGGGCGGCGGGCCGCACGTTTCTCCCGCCGTTGGCGAACACGGACCTGGCCTTCGCGGACATCGTCAAAGTGGTGCTGCCCGCAGGTCTGCGCGGGCTCGTTCTGTCCGCGTCACTTGCCGCAATCATGTCCACGGCAACTTCATGCCTGCTCGCCACCTCGACCGTGTTCCTGGAGGACGTATACCTGACAGTGAGAAGCGCCGGCGGCACCGGCTCGGTCTCCGAGAGCCGTACATTGACACTGGTGCTGGGTATGCTTGCGGCCGTCGTAGCATTGGTGATGCACGACGTGATCAACGCACTGACGGTCGGCTACGATCTTCTCGTCGGCTCGCTCTTCGTGCCGATCATCGCGGCCATGATCACGAAGCGCGGGGTGCCGGCAGCAGCCCTCATATCGATCATCGTCAGTTCCATCGTGGTCGTCGCGCTGATCGTCGCGGAAGGAGTGAGCTCGACGGTCCCGGTGTACGGTGGACTCGGCGCGAGCCTCATCGTGTTTTCCGGGATCACGCTCATGATGTCCTCCAATCATCAGCGTCGTTCCGCCGCGGCGCTCGCCGCGAGCCTCTCATCCTCCAACACCCCGCGTGCCGACCGCCAGTAATGCCATGCCGCCCAGAAGCCGGTGGGCACGAGACACAGCATCGCGAGCCGAAGCGACTCCGCGTCGGCAGCGTGATGGGGCGCAAACCAATCGCTCAGCAAACCGACCATCTGGGGAGCGATGATGAGGTTGCAGATGTTGGCGAGGAACAGCAAAGTGGCGCAATACATCGCGCGCATCTTTGGCTGAGCGAGATTGTTCAGAATGCCGAATCCCGGACCGAGATATATATAAATGGATGGCACGAACAGCCAGAAGAGCGCCTTGGTGAGCACCAGGGAATGCGTCGAGTAGATGATCGCCGTCACGACGGTGGCAAGGGCGATGTTGAGGGCGAGGAGACGCATGACCCGGCGCTCGTCGGAGAGCCATCGGCGCGATAGCAGCCACGTGCTCGCGACCATCGCCGCGCTGCCGCCGATCAGGTGGACGGGCCCGAGGATGCCCCCCGCCTGGGCGACATTGAGCGAGTAGCTGCGCATCAGGAACGCGGGCGTCCACCACATGAGACCCCAACCCCACAGCGCCGTCACCGCCTGGGCGATGATGAAGTGGATGGCGGAGCGCTGGCGCAGTAGAAAGCGCATCGTCTCGAGGAAGGACGGCGCCGTGCCGCGTCCTTCGCACTCATCCAGACAGCCACGCCGGGGCTCACGAATGCTGAGCAGCACGAGCAGCCCGGCCACGACTCCCGGTATCCCGAGGGCCAGAAACATCGATCGCCAGCCGAGCCGGTAAGCGATCGCGCCGGCCACTTGGGAGCCGAGCCAGGCGCCAATCGGCGCGCCCAGGGAGAAGACCGACAACGCCATGGCACGGCGCGAGGGTGGAAAGTAGTCCGACAGGAGGGAATTGGCGCCAGGCGTGCCGCCGGCTTCCCCGACACCCACACCGATCCTCGCCCAGAGGAGCTGCCAGTAACTGCGAGCAAGTCCGGTGGCCACCGTCAGCGCCGACCAGATCACGAGGCAGATGCCGATGATGTTGCGACGGTTGCGGCGGTCGATCAGCCACGAGAGCGGGAAGCCGAAAATGACATAGAAAATCGCCAGCGACACGCCCGTGAGAAATGCGATGTTGGCGTCTGAAAGGTGCAGCTCCTTGCGGATGGGTTCCAGGACGGTTGAGATCGAGTAGCGATCGCAGATGCTCAGCGTATAGACCAGGCACATCATGACGGCGACGTACCAGCGCTCCGCCAGCGAAGCGGATTGCAGGGGCGCGGTGCGCTCACGAGGCGTGACCGCGGGGCCCGTGCTGGTCTGTACGTCGTTCATGCGGTGTACCTCACGAAGCCAAACTCTGCCGCGGCCTCGCCGATTGCCTGATGGAGACTCACCGCAAGGCTGCGCCCGCCCCAGATATCGAATGTCGGACCGCGCTCAGCGGTATCCTCCAGGCGCCACAGCATTACGCTCATGTAGCCACAAGCGGTTTGCGCTACGCCGCCCACCTGAAAGCTTCGGGGATGAATGTCGATGGGAACCAGCTTGGCCAGCGTCTCGCGTACCCTGGGGCCGGCCAAACGCAGGATGACATAGGCATCGCTCAGGTCGGCAATCGACGCACAATTGCCGAGCAACGAGTGTAGAGACGCCGCGAACGCGTTACCTGCGCTCTCGCGCGTGGCGATCCAGGTGTTCGGGCTGATACCGGCGATTGCGATGTCATCGAGACTCCCACACCGTGGCCCAACCCGGGGCTCGACGCCGAACTTCGCCTGCAAGAGCTCCATCACCTCGGCGGCGTAGCCCTGGCGGGCCGCGATGCGCGCGATTGCGAGCCCTTGCCGCTCGGTCGCGATGACACCACGGCCGCTCCCTATCGCCGTGGGCAGTCCCCCGAACGCCGAAGTCGCCACGCCCATTGGGTCCACGTGCATGCTCAGCTCCTCAGTCGCTTGCCGTCCGGGTCGTAGAACACCGGATTCGTGACCTCCACCTCGAGATCGACATCGCCCCCCGAGAGCGGATCATGCGCCCGGATTCGCTCACCGATTCGCCCCCGTCCCCCACTGAGGAACCCGAGCCCGATCCAGTGGCCGGCGATCGGCGAGAAGGTAGCCGAGCTGATGAATCCTTCGTCGTTCGCCAGGCTCGGCTGCGCACCGAGCCGCAGGAAATGGGCGCCCGCTCGCAGCCGCACCTCCGGCCTCGAGGGCTTCACGCCGATCAGCGCCGGGCGATCCGGCGCCGTGAGGCCCGGCCTGCCGGCCAGCACCCGGCCGATGTAATCCTTCTGTGTGGACATCATGCGCCCGAGTCCCAGGTCCTGCGCCGTCGTCGTGCCGTTGAGCTCCGCGCCCGCCACATGACCCTTCTCGATACGCATTGTGCCGAGAGCCTCCATGCCGTAAGGCACTACCCCCAGCGGCTCACCTGCCGCCATGATGGCCCGCACCGCACCATCTCCCGAGCGCGCCGGCACTGCGAGCTCGTAGGCAAGCTCTCCTGAGAATGAGATGCGGAAGAGCCTCGCCGGCCGCCCCTGCCAGTGAAACTCCGCACAGGCGAGATACGGCAAGGCCGCGTTCGATACATCGAGGCTGTCGCCGAGCAGCCGCTCCAGGAGCGCTCGAGCGCGCGGACCGGCCACGGCGAACTGCGCCCATTGCTCGCTCACCGAGGCAAGCTGGACATCGAGGTCGGGCCAGAGCACCTGACGCGCGTGCTCGAGGTGCTGAAGTACCCTGCTTGCATGTGCCGTCGTCGTCGAGCACACGAAGTGGCTGTGCGCGAAGCGCGCCACCGTCCCATCATCGAATACGATCCCGTCCTCACGCAGCATGATGCCATAGCGACTCTTGCCTACGGGCAGGCTCGCGATCGCGTTCGCGTAGATGCGATCGAGGAAAGCGGCTGCATCGGTGCCCTGCACATCGATTTTTCCCAACGTCGAGACGTCGCAGACGCCAACACCATTGCGCACGCTCAACACCTCCCGTACCAGCGTGCGCTTCCAGTCCCGCTCGCCTTCGAGCGGAAACGCCTTCGCCCGCCGCCACTCGCCCAGATCGACGAAGGTCGCGCCCCGACTCTCCGCCCATCGATGGCTCGGAGTGAGCCGCAGCGGCCTGAAGTGAGAGCCGCGGTGTGTCCCGGCGAGCGCGCCGATGGCAACCGGCGTGTACGGCGGCCGGGAGGCGATCGTTCCCATGTCGGCGGGCGTGCGCCCCGTAAGGGTGGCAACCAGGGCCTGTCCGTTGAGAGCCGATATCTTTCCCTGGTCCGTACCCATTCCGAGGGTCGTGTACCGCTTGAGGAGCTCTGCTGAGTGAAAGCCTTCGCGCGCCGCGATGGCAATGTCATCGGTCGTGACGTCATGCTGGGGATCGACGAACGCTTTCCGGCGAAAACCATCCACCAGCCAGAGCGGCTTGCCGCCGACCAACTCGTCCGCGACGCACGGGGGGCCCTCGGGCGGCGCGTCGAATCCCGCGGTCTTCGCCGCATCGCGGCCAGCTTCGGCTCCCGTGTGCAGCGCACCTGCCAGAGAGAGATCACCGGCTGCCGCCCCAACGGCGACCATTCGGTGCGGCAGGTCGGCTGGTACGTACGCTCCGATCGCGTCGGACCATCGTGGTCGTCCCCCCAGGTGCGTAGACAACGCCACGTTCGGATTCCAGCCTCCCGCCACCGCTATGGCGTCCGTCGCGATGCGTATCGTGCGCCCGCGCTCATCGCGCACGTCGATCCCGGCAACTCCCTTCCTACCACGAGTATCGAGAACCTGTGCACCCAGCATGACGCGCAGGCCGAGACGGCTCGCTCGATTCTCGAGCGCCGCCGAAATCTCGCGCCTCGCATCGACGACGACAGGAACTTCAACATGGGCGTCGCAAAGATCAAAAGCCGTCTTCCAGCCGTCATCGCATGTCGTGAAGACTGCAGTCCGCTGCGCCGGCGTGACTCTGAAGCGATTGACATAGGTGCGCACGGCCGATGCGAGCATGACACCCGGCCGGTCATTGCCACCGAACACGATCGGGCGCTCGAGCGCGCCAGCGGCAAGCACCGTCCGGCGAGCCACGATCTTCCACATTCGTTGTCGAGGCTGGTGATCGCCCGGCTCACGCAGATGGTCCGCCACGCGCTCGAGCGCACCGAACGTGTTGCCGTCATAGACCCCGAAAACCGTGGTGCGGGTCATGAGCCGGACCTCGGGGAGCGACGCCAGCTCATCGGCAACCTGCCGCGCCCAGAGCGCGCCCTCCTTGCCGTCGATGTCGTGCCGATCGCCATTCAGCCGTCCGCCGAGAAGAAAGTCCTCCTCGCAGAGGATCACCCGCGCGCCGGCCCTGCCGGCAGCGAGCGCGGCGGCAAGGCCCGCCGGTCCACCGCCTACGACCAACACATCGCAGAAGGCGTGCGCCTTCTCGTACCTGTCCGGATCGGCATCGATGCTGGCGCGGCCCAGCCCCGCGGCCCGCCGGATGGCCGGCTCGTAGACTCTCTCCCAGAAAGCCGCCGGCCACATGAAGGTCTTGTAGTAGAAGCCGGCGACGAAAACGGGAGACAGCAGCGAGTTGACCGCCCCGACATCGAAGCCGAGCGACGGCCAGCAATTCTGACTGCGGGCTTCGAGGCCATCGAAGAGCTCCACGACGGTTGCCCGGGTGTTCGGCTCGCGGCGCGCGCCCGTGCGCAGCTCCACCAGCGCATTCGGCTCCTCCGAGCCGGCGGTCAGGATGCCCCGCGGCCTGTGGTATTTGAACGAGCGGCCTACCAGCCTGACACCCGCTGCGAGCAACGCCGAAGCCAGGGTGTCACCCGGATGTCCGTTGTAGCGCTTGCCGTCGAACGTGAAGGAGACCGCGCGGTCGCGCCGGATGGCCCCCTCCCCGTCCAGCCGGTTGGACGTCATGAGCGTGGCGTCTCGCTTGCGAGTTGCACCGCGAGGATCGCGTGAGTACGTGTGTCGCGAGTGACCCGCAGCCACGAGAGACAACCGGCGGCGTGAAGCCATAACTCCTGATGTGGTCCCGCCGGGTTGTCACGCAGATACACGGCTTCATGGAAGCGGTCGGCGGCGTCCGCCGCATCCGGGGACGGGCGCCGGAACGCGGCATCGCCCAGATAGGTGAACTCGCCGACATCCCGCTCCCCGCAAAAAGGACATTCGATGCGCATCGTGGCTTCAGTGCAGGTTGGGCTGCGCCCCCTGCCCCTTCTCATCGAGCAGGTGACCCGTCGCGAAGCGATCGAGGCGATAGGCTCGCGCCACCTCGTGGGGCTCGTCCCGCGCGAGCAGGTGAGCGAAGCAGTAGCCGGATGCCGGGGTAGCCTTGAAGCCGCCGTAACACCACCCGCCGTTCAGATAGAGTCCTGCGATCGGCGTGCGGTCGATGATCGGCGAGCCGTCCATCGACATGTCCATGATGCCTCCCCAGGAGCGCAGCACGCGTACCCTGCCGATCGCGGGCATCAGTGCCATGCCGCTCTCGCACACGTCCTCGACGGTGGGGAGATTGCCGCGCTGCGCGTAAGAGTTGTAGCCGTCGATGTTGCCGCCAAAGACGAGTCCCCCTTTGTCCGACTGGCTGACGTAGAAATGACCCGCGCCGTAGGTCACCACACACGGAATGCGCGGCTTGATGGCTTCCGACACGAAGGCCTGCAGCACATGGCTCTCGATGGGCAGACGCAATCCTGCCATCCTGGCGACGGTCGAAGTGTTGCCTGCGACCGCGAGCCCAACCCTGCGCGCCCTGATGTCGCCGCGCGAGGTCCTCACCCCGACAGCCCTGCCGCGTTCCCAAAGAAAGCCGGTCACCTCGCAGTTCTGGACGATGTCCACACCGCGGCCGCTCGCCGCACGCGCGTAGCCCCAGACCACTGCGTCATGCCGCGCGGTGCCGCCGCGCGGTTGCAGCAGTCCTCCCTGAATCGGGAAGCGCGCGTTGTCGAAATCGAGGAAAGGCAGCATTCGCCTGACATCGCCGGCATCCAGTAACTCGGCATCGACTCCGTGCATCCGCATCGCATTGCCCCGTCGCACGTAGGAGTCGCGTTGCGCATCCGAGTGGTACAGGTTCAATACCCCTCTCTGACTCACCATGGTGTTGTAATTGAGGTCCTGCTCGAGCCCTTCCCAGAGCTTCATCGAGAGCTCGTAGAACGGGTTGTTCCCGGCCAGGAGGTAATTCGAGCGGATGATCGTCGTGTTGCGTCCCGCATTGCCGAGACCGATCCAGCCCTTCTCGAGCACCGCCACATCGGTGATGCCGTGCACTTTCGCCAGATAGTGCGCGGTCGCAAGACCGTGTCCGCCGCCGCCAACGATGATCACGTCGTAGGCAGGCTTGGGTGTCGCATCGCGCCACGCCGGCTCCCATCCCCGGTGTCCCGCGAAGGCCTGGCGCAGCAGGCTGAAGATCGAATACCGCATGGCTGAGTCGCGGCTCCTCAGAGAGGCGACAAGCGATCGACCGCGCGGATCGTCTCCAGCTCGGCGCCAGAGACTGCGGCTTCCCCGGCGGGCAGGTACGCCGCCTTGGCGATGCGGATCGAGACGAGCGAGCTCGGATACAGGATCACCTCGCTCTCCCCCGCGCCCCACATCGTCGGCAGGTAGTGCCGCCGGCCGCTCCTCGCCACATAGGGCGTGAAATGAAAGCCCATTTTGTACAGTGCCCCCGTATCGGAACCTGATGCCGCAGCCGTCCCACTGCCCAGCGAGGCGTCGCCGCTCTGCGCGAGCGCCTGCCGTGCACTCAGCAGCTCCTCGGTCAAGCCTCGATGCAGGATCTGCCGCGACCCCGCCGCCCCGAGATTCTGATAGAGGATCGCGATCTTGCCCAGGTCGTCCAGGGTCGGATAGTAACCCGCGCTGAGCCACACGATGCCACGTCTGCCTCCCGCCTCACGAGTCCTCACGGCGGGAGCCTGTGCGATGCCGATCGGCGCGAGCACTTCGCTCTCCAACATATCCCAGAGGTCGGCCTGCGAGCCGCGCACCGACTTGAGGAAGCGGTCGATGGCCGCTCCCAGGACGTAGAAGTCCTGATCGCGGTAGCGGACGACCGTCCCCGGCTCCCAGGGGTAAGGGCGGAGGCTCCGCGCCATCTGCCGCACTTTGGCAGCGTGAGAGCGTGCCGTGTACCAGGCATCGTAATCTCCGTCGAGATAGCCGTCCCGAGGGTCGTTGGGATGCGTCTGCATCGAGCCCGTGCCGCCGAACCCGCTCGCCATGTTGGCGGCATCGATGAAGCGGATGCTGCGATACTTGGCATCGAGGCCCGCGACGTAATCGCCAATCTTCAGGTTGAGCACATAGGGCCCAAAGACTTGCGCGAGCCGAAGCAGCGCCAGCGGTGCACCGATGCTCTTCATCACCGAGCGGACCCCGAAGCGCATCTCGAGCGGATAGGGATAGTTGCCGCAAGGTGTCGGCACATCCTGGTAGTAGAGGGTGCCGTCGCGGATCAGCGCGGCCTGCAGGCGCCACTTCTCATGCACCGGCCCGCCAAACCCCGCGAGAGTTCCGGGCGGAAGGCCGCCGACGAGATCTTTCCACGGCTGGTGCGGCAGGCGGCGCGCGAGCTCAGCCCGGCCCTCCTCGCGCTGCGTTGTCGCATCCACGATGCCGGCATCGCTCCATTGCGCCCGGGCCGCTCCCCATGCGATGAAATGCCGTTGGAGCCGATACGGCGAGGTCTGCTGCACGAATTGAAACTCTAGCCGTCCCACCCGCCCCTGCCGGTAGCGGAACATGGCGAGGCCCTGATGCGCGTGGTTTTCCAGGTCGCTGACGAGCATCAATGGAAATGCGGCCCGTGCCCAGCTGCCATCCTGCGGGGACCGCCAAACGCGGCCGAATTGCGGAATGACACACCAGTAGCTCGGTGCTCTTCCCGCACCTCGCTCCGCCACCATGCGGCCGCGCTGCAGGGGGATGAGAATGTCGCCAAGCGTGACGAACGCCAGTGTGATGCCGGGAAAGAGCCGCGCATCGCGACCCTCGAGCCGTGGATGCTCCAGATCCGGATCGGTCTGCATACGCACAGGCGCGATCCGCAGAGTGCCACAGAGCTCCGGCGCCGCGCCCGCCCCGGCCTCGGGGGTGAAGGCGGAGTTCGGGAGCGGCGACTGCGGCCGGCCGCGGGCGGTCATTGCAGCCCTGCCCAGCATGCTACATTAGCGCTGCGGCCCGGCATCGCACCTGCCGGGAAGGAGGCGCGATGGCGCTCAGATCCTCGGATAAGCCTTATCGGATAGCATTCTTCCTCGTTCCCCGTTTCTCGATGATGGCGTTCGCGGCCGGCATCGAGCCGCTGCGATCCGCCAACCGATTGAGCGGCACGCGGCTTTTCGAATGGCATCTCGTCTCGGCGGACGGCAGCCCCGTCGAGGCGAGCAACGGCATCTCCGTTGCGACCCAGGGCCCGCTCGCCCAACTCGACAAGATCGACATGATCATCGTGTGCGCCGGTCTCGAGGCGCCCGAGGTCGAGCGCAACATCAAACTCCACCACCAGCTGCGGCGACTCGCACGTCACGGCGCGATCATCGGCGCCATCAGCAGCGGCTCGTTCCTTCTTGCGGAGACGGGACTCCTCGCCGGACGGCGCTGCACGGTCCATTGGGAGTACCTCGAGGCCTTCCGGGCGCGGTATCCGGAGCTCGACGTCACCGAGGACCTCTACGTCATCGATCGCAACGTGTTCACCTGTTCCGGCGGGACCGCGGCCCTCGACATGATGGTGCATTTCGTCAGCCAGGTAGCCGGTACCCGCCTCGCCCTGGGTGTTGCCGAGCAGTTCATCCATCCGCAGGTGCGGACGCAGGAGGAGCAACAGCGCCTCGATCTCCATGCACGCTATCGCATCGAGAACCCGAAGCTCATCCAGGTGATCTCGCTCATGGAGCAGACGCTCGATGAGCCGATGGAGCTGCGGGAAATGGCACGACGCGCCGACATCTCGGTCCGTCAGGTCGAGCGGTTGTTCCGCGAGCAGCTCGGCTCCTCGCCCAAGGCTTTCTATCTCGATCTGCGCCTCGCCAAGGCGCGGACGCTGTTGCGCCGGACGTTGGGCTCGCTGCGCACGATCGCGCTGGAATGCGGCTTCGGCTCGCCTTCTCATTTCTGCCACGCATACAAGCGCCGGTACGGTATCCCACCCACACACGAGCGCCGGTCATTCACCGGCGCTGACGGCGCTGGGCAGCCATCCCTGTAGGGTCTGCCAGTCCGCTTCCAGGCTCGCAAAGCGGGCGAGCGTCAGAGTCGAGAGGTCGGCGAAGCTGCACGTCCCCGTCACGACGAGATCACGGATCGCCCGCCCGGCCGCGGGCGAGAGCCCGAATCCCACGCTCGAAAGCGTCGCAATCGTCAGGTTCTCCACTGCTGCATGACGGTCGATGATGGGCCGTCCGTCGGGCGTATTCTCGATGAATCCGGCCCAGCTGCGTATCACGCGCGCATGCCCTGCCCTTGGCAGCAGCTCGCACAGCCGGCGGGCGATGCTGCCCTGCAGCGGAGTAGAGTAAGGGCGCGTGCACCCCACCTCCGTGGCTTCGATCCATTCATGGGGACCGCCCCCGTAGGCGAGATTGCCCCGCAGGGTCTGCCGACCATAGAGGCCGTGACCATCAACGCCACCCAGCCTCATGAGCGGCAGCGGCTCCGTCACGATCATCTCGGCGCGGGCGCTCATCATCGGTACCGTCACTCCCAGGAGGGAAGCCAGCTCTCCGGTTGCAGGCCCAGCGGCGATGACGAGATGATCGCAGGCAAAGATGCCGCGAGGGGTCCTGACACCCACCACTCGGTTGGCGCGCCTGTCGAAACCCAACGCGGGCGTGTGCTGCAGGAGCCGCCCCCCACAGTCGCGCATGGCCCAGGCGTAGGCCTGAAGCGTGCGATGCGGGTTCGCGTGTCCGCCGAAATGAAAAAAGTATCCGCCGAAGACGTTTTCTCCCGCAAGAGGCACGAGCTCGCGGACCTGCTTGGGATCCAACACCTCGGATCGGAAACCCTGCCGGGCGCCGTTGTCGAGCGCCTGCCGGTAGAGCTCGAACTGCCGCTCATCGAGCGCAATGCGGATCCGCTCGGACCGGAATTCCGTCGGGTACCCGAGCAGCTCGTCCATCTGAGGCCACAACCGCTGCTCTTCCCGGAAGAGCGGGCTGTGATGATGCGAGCAGCCGCCCCCATTGCGCCCGGAGGCGCCCCAGCCTGCCGCGCCCGCCTCGATGACGAGGGTGTCGATCCCGTCGCGCGCGAGCCACCATCCGGCGCTCAATCCGGTGACGCCCCCGCCGATGATCACGACCGCAGCGCCGGCGCCGCCGCGCGCGCTCATTCGCCGGCCGCCGGCTCTTGGTCGTAACATCCCGCAGCGGAGTACAGGGGCGGCACGCGCCAGAAAGGAACCCATTGCGAGGGGATGCCGAACCAACTTTCCCAGCCCTGGCCCATTGTGGCCGCTTCGGGCAGCGCCGCCAACTGTGCGAGCCGCAAGGGGCGCACCGGCGGGCGGTAAGTCGCGAGCGGGATGTCGGCGAGCGCCGTACCCGTACCCAAGGCCATGAGTGCCGCGGTCTGCTCACGACAGCGCCGTCCCTGACAGGGCCCCATGCCCGCCCGCGTGAGCCGCTTCACCACATCGGGATGAGGCGCTGCCTCCGGATCCACCGAGCCGAGCCGCCCGGATTCGCCTTCCCGCGTCCAATGCAGATAAGCAGGCGGGTTCAGCCTGACAATGTCGGCCGCCGTCACCTCCTCGCACTGGCACACGAAGGGCGCGACTGGAGATTCCAGAGTCATCGCCCGAACCCACTCCAGGCGCTCGCGCGCGACATCCCGTACGGGTGGATCGGGCGAGACCGGCTCTTCTTCGGCGCAACCGGACTCGGCGCCGAGCGCCTGCCGCGCGGCAACCGCAGCGATTCGTCCCTCGCGGCAAGACGTGCTCTCGGACAGGGACTTCGACGGCCACACGCCGGCGCAATCGCCGGCCACATACAGGAATGGCAATGAGCTTCGCTGTGAGCCGTCGATGACGGCCACGTGGCCGCCACGCGCAGGCTGGAAGCTCACGGTGCAGCCGGCCGCCTCGATCAGCTCGATGGCCGGAATCGCGGCCACGCCCAGCACCACGGTGTCGCACTCGATGCGCTCGAGGGAATCCGACAGGCGATGCCCCTCCCCGTCGATAGGGGCAAGCCTGACGGCTGCGACGCCCTGAGCGTCGCCAATCGTCTGCTGGATGATGTGGCGCGTGAATACTCGCGTGCCGCTCGTGACCAGTCGTGACAACAGCTCCGCCGGACCGCTGATCGCCTCCGCCTGCTCGACCACTGCCGCGATGCGCACGCCGGCATCCAGCAGAGCGTTGCCGATCTGCAGGGCCTCCGTGCTCCCTCCTACGAGCACCGCAGTCCTGGATTCCAACGCTTCGTAAATCGATGTCAGCCGGTACGCTGCGTTGGCGCCCATCACCCCGGGACGCTGCCAGCCGTCGAACGCGACACCCATGTCGCGACAACCCGCGGCGACGATGACCTGCTTGAAGCGCAACAGGTACACGCGATCCTCGTCGGCCAGTCCCGCTACATGGCCGTCGATCCAGCCCGCGGTGCGGCGGTGTGGAAAGAGTCCCCAGGCAGCCGTGCCCAGGCGAACGTCGACCCCGGCTTCCAGAACCTCGCCGAGCTGTGGCCGGGCGCGAAGCAGTGATTCCAGTACCGCGTTGTGATTCGCCACGGATGCAGCCATGCGGCCACCGAAGTGCAGCGGCACATCTTCTCCCATGGTCTGGAAAGGCACGGGATTCTCATCGACCAGCGTGACTTGAATGCCACCGCCCGCGGCAGCGGTGAGCGCCGCCTCGATCCCTGCCGGCCCCGCGCCGATGATGAGCACGTCGGTCGACTCGTCGATGGGCGGCTGTTTGCCGGCGACCGACGCGCGGTCCCCCACGGTGGGCGCATGCGGTTTCATTGGTGGGGCGTCAGCATGGCAGGCGCTTCGCCGGCCGGATGTCGTATTCGCGACAAGCGCTTGCGGAATCCCGACAGCAAGAGCGTCCCAGGCATAGGGATGTGCCTCGCCGCCGCAGGTGGCGGAGGTGTTGAGCAAAAACCGCGCTTTTGCTCAACACCGCGCTGGGCCGGGCAGGATGCCCGGATCCAGCGCTATTAGAAAGGTCGCGGGGACGATTGACAGTGTCGGGTTTCCGCAAGGGCGGCCGGCAGGCCTCCGCTATCATAATTGGCCGCATCCCGGGAGTAAGCATGAGCGCGATCAGCAACCGTGTGCTCCGCAGCCTGCAAGAGCGCATGCCTGGCAGGGGCCTACCACGCGAGTTCTATACCGACGCCGAGATCTTTGCTCTCGATCTGGAGCAGATCTTCCACAACGACTGGCTGTTCGTTGCACACAGCGCGGAGCTACCGGATTCTGGCAGCTATCTCACGTTGCAGGTTGGCGCGTATCCCGTGCTGCTCACCCGCGCCGCCGACGGCGTCATCCGCGCCTTCGTCAATTCCTGCCGGCATCGCGGTGCGCGCGTCTGCCCCGAAGCAGCAGGTAAGACCGTCAGGCTCGTCTGTCCCTATCATCAGTGGACCTACCACCTCGATGGGCGACTCTTCGCGGCCCGGCAGATGGGACCGGAGCTCGACCGCTCGCAGCTCGGGCTGAAACCGCTGCACTGCGAAACAGTCGCGGGCTACATTTTCGTCTGTCTCGCGGCCGAAGCTCCGGATTTTGGGCCCACGCGACGGCATCTCGAAGCTTACCTGCTGCCCCATCGCCTGTCCGAGGCGCGCGTGGCGTTTCAGTCGACCATCATCGAAGAGGGCAACTGGAAGCTCGTCTGGGAGAACAACCGCGAGTGTTATCACTGCGCCGCCAATCATCCCGAGTTGGCGCGCACCTTCCCCGACACGCCCACAGTGACCAGCGTACAGGGCGCCGCGGAAGATCCGCAGATCACCGAGCATTGGCAGCGCTGCGAGTCGGCGGCTCTAACCAGTCGGTTTCAGCTCTCGCCCGACGGCCAGATGCGCACCGCACGCATGCCCCTGGTCGGGCCGGCTGTCAGCTACACTATGACCGGCCACCCTGCCGTCAAACGACCGCTCAGCGACTCCATACCGCGCGACCTGAATATCGGCACGCTGCTTCTCTTTCATTATCCGACGAGCTGGAACCACGTCCTCGCCGATCACGCAATCTCCTTCCGGGTGTTGCCCTTAGGCCCGACGCGCACCGCGCTTACGACGAAGTGGCTCGTGCACCGCGACGCCGTCGAGGGAGTCGACTATGATCTCGGTGAGCTGACTCGAGTGTGGCTGGCAACGAACGAGCAGGATCGGGGAATCGTGCGTGAGCTTCAGACCGGCGCGAACTGTCCGACTTACGAACCCGGTCCTCTTTCCAACGTGACCGAGGGCGGCGTGAAGCAGTTCATCGATTGGTATTGCAGCCGTCTGAATCGAGGTTTGTCGCCCGGCGCCCTGCGCGAGGCCTGTTAGCGCATTCTCGCGCGCCCCGATGTCAGTCGAAGCTCGTACGTCATGGAGCCTTCCCGAGACCTTTCTTTTTGAGGGACAGGCAGTCCGTTTCGGCAGTCTCGGCCCGGCGGACCGTCCACCACTCGTCCTCGTGCACGGAACTCCGTTCTCGTCGGTCGTCTGGCGCCGCATCGCTCCGCACCTGGCTGAGCACCGCCACGTGCTCTACTACGATCTCCTGGGTTATGGCCGTTCCGCGATGCGCTCTAATCAGGACGTCTCACTGGCCGTCCAGGGGCGACTGTTTGCAGCGCTCCTCGCCCACTGGGGCCTCCCGCAACCCGATGTCGTCGCGCACGACTTCGGCGGATGCACGGCGCTGCGCGCACACCTGCTTCATGGTTGCGGGTATGGCTCCCTCACCTTGATCGACCCGGTGGCGCTCGCGCCTTGGGGATCGCCTTTCGTGCGTCACGTCCGTGAGCACGAAGCGGCCTTTGCCGGGCTGCCGCCCTATATCCACGCTGCCATCCTGCCCGCCTACATTGGCGGAGCCGCCTTCCGTCCCTTGCCTGCACCGGCCCTGCAGCTCTACGTCGATCCGTGGGTTGGCGCAGTGGGGCAAGCGGCCTTTTATCGGCAGATTGCGCAGATGGATCAGCGCTACACCGATGAGATCGAGTCACGCTACGGGCAGATGCGCTGTCCCGTGCGAATCATCTGGGGCGAGCAGGACGGCTGGATCCCGGTCGAGCGGGGGCGCGAGTTGGCAAAGCGAATTCCGGGATCGAGCCTAACCATCGTGCCGGAAGCCGGTCACCTGGTGCAGGAGGATGCGCCGGAAGCCATCGTGGCCGCGCTCTTGGACGACCTTGCATCGCTGCGCCCCCGAGCCGAGCCGCACACCTGTGGCGCCGGCATCAGCCGCTGTTGAGCCGCTCAGGGATCTTCGCTGCCGATCTCACCGCGACGGCGCTCGACGTACTCATCGAGCGCCTCGGCAATTGCAGGATCGAGCACGGGCTCCTGGTACTCCGTGAGCGCCCGCTTCCAGATCTCGGTTGCGCGCTCGGTGGCATCGCGGCCACCGGCAATCTGCCAGTTCTCGTAGTTCTGCCAGTTCGAGACCAGCGGCTCGTAGAAGGCGTGCTCATAGCGCTCGAGCGTGTGCGGCTCACCGAAGAAGTGCCCGCCGGTCTTGACCCCGCGAATCGCTTCGAAACCGAGCTCCGCCTCATCGACCTGCACCGGCTGCAGGAAATCCATCATGAGCTGCAGCATCTCGACGTCGAGAATCAGCTTCTCGAACGAGGCGGTGAGTCCCCCCTCCTGCCAGCCGGCCGCGTGATAGATGAGATTCGCGTGGCCGAGAACGGCCCCCCAAAGAGACATCTCGGTCTCATAGGCGCCCTGGGCATCGGCTGCATTGGAGGCGCTGGCGTTAGAGGTCCGATAAGGCAGTCCGTAGCGACGCGCCAGCTGTCCGCTGGCCACATTCGCTTTCGCGTTCTCCGGCGTACCGAAGGCTGGAGCGCCGGAACGCAGGTCGACGTTCGATGTGAAGGCGCCATACATGACGGGCGCCCCGGGCCGTACCAGCTGTGCGAGCACCACTCCGAAGAGCGCCTCCGCGTTCTGCTGCGCAAGTGCCGCGGCAAGCGAAACCGGTGCCATGGCGCCCATGAGGGTGAAGGGTGTGATGACGACCGGCTGCCCGTGAGCAGCCATTGCAACCAAACCCTCGCTCATCCCCTCATCGAAGCGCCGCGGGCTGTTGACCGAGATGATGGTGATCACGCCCGGGCTCGCAGCGATCTCCTCGAGCGTGATCCCGCGCGCAATCGCCATCATCCTGATCCCATCGAGCGCCCGTCCGGCGCCGATCGCGCTGACGTGAAATGCAAGATCCGAGTAACGAATGTTAGCGCGGTAGGTATCCATGTGGCGCGAGTTGGCGGGCAGCTCCACCGGCGCACACACCTGGTTGCCGATCAGGTGGATGGCATTGAAGTAATGCGCCAAGCGGATGAAGTCGCAGTAATCGGCAAGGTTGCCCGAGC
This sequence comes from Steroidobacteraceae bacterium, assembly GCA_036273735.1. Lineage (GTDB taxonomy): Bacteria > Pseudomonadota > Gammaproteobacteria > Steroidobacterales > Steroidobacteraceae > 13-2-20CM-66-19. The sequence continues at coordinate 34,525 of DASUHA010000151.1, forward strand.
GGCGGCCGCGCTCACGATCGTGGACATTGGGCGGTCCGGCCACCAGCCCGAAATTGACGTGATTGCCCCCAAACGTAACCTGCCGGGCCGGGTTGCGCGGCGTCAGTGTGAAGGAGCGCGGCGCCGTCGCAAGCGCCTGCTCCACCAGGCCGCGATCGATGCGGACCATGCTGCTGGCGTCGTCAACTTTTGCGCCCGCGGTTCGCATGATGTCGCACGCATGCTGCGACCTCAATTCGATGCCGAGCTCCTCGAGAATGCGCAGCGAGGTGAGATGAATGGCCTCGACCTGGTCGGCCGTGAGCACTTCCAGAGGCGCGAAGGGATTCCTGACCGCCCGCCAGGGCAGTTGCCGGAGATGGCCGGAGACCGAGCGGCGGCCCCTGCCGCCTTCGCGTCGTCGACGTGCTTCCATCGAGTGATGATCAGGGAGGCCTTCCGGCCACGCTTGCGAAAAGCCGACACGGACGATGCGCCGGCACGACCCCAGCTCCAGCTTGCGCTTCCCCATTGAACTTGGGCACAGCGATTGCTGATCCGCTTGCGCCCGCGGTGCGCAGCGTCGGCAATGCATATAACGGGTTCCGGGAGGGGTCTTCGCCATCCATGAATGACCTGGACATGCGACCACCGAGGGTGCTGCTGATCGGGCCCTACGATCCGCACTGCGGAGAGTACACATTCCTGGCTCCGCCGCTCGGCGTGTGGCGCCTCGCCGGTGTACTGGAATCCGCCGGCGTGCACGTCAGGGTGTTCGATCCGAACTGCTGCGCCATCCCGCCACAGCGGGCGCTCGAGCGCGAGATCCTGCGATCCCCGTGGGACGTGATTGGCGTGTCGACAACGGGCATGACCCTCAGGTTCGACCTCGAGCTCGCTTACGTTGCGCGTCGTCTCGCGCCCAAGGCGATCATCGTTGCCGGCGGCATGGAGGCGACGTTCAGGCCGGAGCTGATGTTCGAGCTCGGTCCATTCGATCTCGTGGTGCTCGGAGAAGGCGAGCGGCCGCTCACCGAGATCGTCCGGCGCCTGCGCAGCGGCGAGCCGCTGGACGCCGTCCCGGGCACTGCCTCGAAGGTCAACGGCGCAATCCTCAAGCGCACGCAGCGCGCCCTCAGCCGCGAGGAGCTGAGCGCGGCGATCTTCGCCATTCCCTATGCGCGCATGCCTTATTCGGCCTACTGGAGCCGCCTCGAGCAGGCGTACCGCGTGGGTCAGCTGCCGACCAAGGCGGCCCGTGAGGCGCGCCTCGCGGAGATCCGCTCCGTCCGGCTGATTACGCTCAACTACTGTCCGATGGGCTGCACTTTCTGCTCCGCGACGAACTTCCTGCACGAATCACAGGGTCATGTCGCCGCCGTCGCACGTCTGGAGGCGCATGAGTGCCTCACGATGATCGGTCGCATCGTCGCCGCTCATCCCGGCGTGCACACCATTATCTTCCAGGACGACATATTCGCTTTCACCCAGGACCGGCGGGTCCTGCCGCTTTGCGCAGGCATCCTCGCGGCGAAGGAGCGCGGCGAGCTGCCGCGCGACCTGCAGTTCATCAGCACGAACCGCATCGATGCGATGTCGCCGGAGCGGCTAGCGGCCATGCGCAGCGCCGGCTTTCGCGTGCTCGGCTTCGGTATCGAGAGCTTCTCGCCGCGCACCCTCGCCGAGTTCAACAAGGCCCAGATCCATCGCCACATCGAGCCGGCGCTGAGCGCCGCTCTCGAGCTCGGCATCACCCCGTTCCTGGACCTCATCCTGAGCTCTCCCCGCTCGAGTCTGGAGGATGTCGCCGAGACTCTGCGCGAGTCGTATCGCTGGCTGCTGCGAGGCTGCGAGATCGGGATCTATCCCTACGTCATTCCGTTCTCCGGCGCGGCATTCGCGCGCGACAGCTCTCTCGCGCCGTACACGATTCACGCTCGCAGACACGTCGCTGGAACCGACATCGAATGGGACCAACCCGCGAAGATCCTGCCGATCGACCCCACCGTGCGAGAGGCGGTGCTGCGCATCGAGAGCAACTTCGAGAGCAGGATCGCGGCCCTGGAGGAAGTGGCGCATCTTCCCTCCAGGGTTCGCTCGCTCGTCTGGATTCTGAGCTCGCTCTGCGTGCTCGCCGACTACGGGATCTGCGTCGGCGATCCGCGTGAAATCCAGGCGGAGCTCGCCGCGCGCCTGCCGAGGCTGCAAGGGGCGACGGACCTGCGGGCCGTCGTGACCGCGTGACTACCCGCCGCTTCGTGAGCATCGCGGCGCCACTCGCCGTATGCGGTCTTTTGGTCCTCTGGGTGGCCCTCTCCGCCGCAAACGCCGAGGCTGCCAGTTTCTCGATGATGGTCTATGCGCTCGCGAATCTGATCGTCTACACCGATGCGCTCGACTTCGTGCTGCGGCTCTACATGAAGAGGCGCCACACGGCGACCGCCCGCGGCACGGGCCGCGAGCGCGAGATCTCGATCGATCTCGCCTCCGCGCTGCCGGCCGGGGCGTTTCCCGTCGTGCCCATCGAGCCCTACGCAATCATCGCCTCGGTCTTCAATCTGGAGGAGCGGATCGAGGAATTCATCGCCAACTACGCGCCGTACCGGGACCGCACGTGGCTCATCAGCGATGGCTCTACCGACAATACCCTGATGCGGTTGCGCCAGGCCGGCTGGCGCTGCTTCGATGACGGCATCAATCGCCGCAAGCCCGCCGCGCTGCGCCGCCTGCTCGAGACCCTGCCCGAATACATCGAGACCGTTCTGGTCATCGATCCGGACATCCGGATTCTGCATCCGGGAGAAGGCAGCGAGATCGATCTCGAGCAATTCATCAGCGAGTTCCAGCAGTCGGGAAGCGCAGCGGCCTGCCCTCGCGTCATGATCGAGCCCGACGGCTTTCTTGCGCGGTTCCAGTCTTTCGAGTACGCCCTGGCGTTCCGGGCCGGGCGACAGAGCCTGGCCGACTACAGCATCACCTCCGGTGTCTCCCTCTACCGTCGCGAGGCCCTGATGCGTGCCCTGAGGGAACACTCGGTGTCGGTATATGCGGAAGACTTCGAGAACGCCGTGATTCTGCTCGACCGCGGCGAGCGCATCTACTACGACGGCCGGCTCGTAGTCGGCACCGAAGGGCCTGGCATTTTCACCCGATGGTTCTCGCAGCGAGTGGGGTGGTATCACGGGCTGATCAGGGTGTACTTCGAGCATTTCGGGGCAGTCTGGCGCATCGCCAGGCGTACCCCCTTCTCCCTGTATCACTACCTGGTCTACGTCGGCGGCCTCACGATCTTCCTGCACATTTTCAAAGTCGTGAGCGCAGTGCTGCTGCTCCTGAGCTTCGCCAGCGGCGTCGACAACCTCTTCTTTGCCTCATGGCAGCCGTCCGTCCATGGCTGGACGAACCCGGCGTATTTCATGGCGGCCACCGGCAGCTATCTGGTTCTCGGCGCGGTGGCGCTCTTCACGGTCGTGCCGAAGGCCGAGCGTGCCTACGCGGCACCCATCGTTCCGCTGTATCTGTTCTACGCGCTGGTTCATATCGCGCCCATGACCGTGGGATATGCGAATTGGCTTGCGCTCAAGCTCATCGGCCGGCGGCTGTATCGCGACCACTATGAGCCGCAGATCGGCGAGCTGCCCGAACAGCCACCGGGCGGACACACGCTTGCGACGAGGAGGCTGAGGTGACACGGCGCACAGCTTCCCCGCCGGCGGGCTACCATCCTGCCGAGTACTGGGAAAGCCGTGCCCGCCGCTTCGCGATCGAAGGCGACGGTCTCGCCGCGGTCTGCTCGTATGGGATGCCGGGCTTCTACAACAGGCTCATTCAATTCTGTCAGCGGCGTGCGCTCGCGCCGTGGCTGAAAGCTCCCCCGGGCTCGAGGGTACTGGATGTCGGCTGCGGCATCGGCCGCTGGAGTCGTTTGCTCGCCTCGCGAGGCGCTTGTGTCACCGGCATCGACCTGAGCCCCACCATGATCGCGGAGGCCGAGCGCCGGGCGCTGGCCAGCGGGCTGGCAGGCCGATGCCGTTTCATCGTGCAGGACTCCGCAGCCCTCGAGATCGAGGGGTCCTTCGACCTGATCATCTGTGTCACGGTCCTGCAGCACATCCTCGATGTCGGCGCGCTGCGCTCCGCGCTGCAGCGGATGGCAGCGCATCTGGCTCCCCATGGCCGTCTGGTGGTTCTGGAAGCGGCACCTGCCCGCCTGGCTAGCCGTTGCAACACCTCCGTGTTCAGGGCGCGCCATCGTGCCTTTTATCTCAGGCTGTTCCGCGAATGCGGACTTCAGGTCCGGGCGGTGTCCGGTGTCGACCCGGCGCCGTTCAGGACGTGGCTCCTGCCGCATCTGCCCCGCCTCCCCCGTCCGCTGCGCCTCATCGCGCTCGCGCTCGTGACGGCCCTCTCGGCGCCCCTCGACGCCCTCTGTGGGCGGCTGCTGACCGAGCGCTCGTGGCATGCCGTCTTCGCCCTGCAACATGACCCGGGAGGCTGACCGTGCGCGTGAGCCGCCGCTCGATGATCTCGATCGCCGTGTTTCTCGGGGTCGCGGCACTCATCGTCGCCGGCTGGACACTCGAGACTCAGCGTGCAGGCCACGAGTCTCTTTCCAACACGATCACCCTGAGCGTCACCAACGGCGCCGATCGCGGCCCCGGCACTCTGCGTGAAGCGCTGTTCGTCGCCGCGACCGCGCCCGGGCCGGTGCGTATCTCGCTGCAGGTGCCGCGAATATCGCTGACGACCGCTCTGCCGCCGATCGTGAGCTCACACGAAGTCCGCATCGCGGCGGGCCCGGTCGGCAGCGAGATCGATGCGACCGCCCTGGGCGGCGGCAGTCCGGTCCTGGACGTGGCCGCGGCGAACGTCTCGCTGCAGGGCGTCGCCATCAGTCATTGCGCCAACGACGCCATCCTGGTGCGAGCCGTCCATTTCAGCCTCGAACGCGCAACGATCGATGCCTGCGACGTCGGTGTCGACGTGGCCGAGAACGCGCACGACCTGCTGCTCGAAAACAACCGCTTCGTCAATGATCGCGTGGGAATCAAGTTTGCGGGCCCGAGTGCTGATACGACGGTCGCATCGAACCAATTCGCGGGCAACAAGGACGCCGGCGTCTGGGCCGTGCGCGGCGGCGCGGACCAGCAGGGAGGGACGATCAGCGTGCGCGCCAACCACTTCGACCGGGGCCGCAGCGCGATCGTTGCCGGCAACATCAAGGTCGTCATCGAACAGAACGACATCACCGGCACCCAGGGGGCGGCAGTCGATCTGGTGGGCGGCGGGGCCGTGGTTCGGGGCAATCGGGTGAGCAACGGCGCGGGAATGGGCATCCTCGCCGAAGGCGCGCGTGCACCGGTGGTCGAAAGCAACGAGCTCAATGCGCTCGCCGCTTACGGCATCATGATCCGCGGGTCGAGCAATGCTCTGGTGCGCGCCAACCGGGTGTACAACTGCGCCTACGGCATGGCGTTCGTGTTGGGCGATGCGCGCAACCCGAGCACGGTTGTGGACAACATCATCATGGAGCCGCGGTACGATGGTATCGATGTCGTGGGAGATACCCCCATACTGCGGCAAAACCATGTCCTCAAGCCCCGTGCCTTCGCCCTGCGCGTGCAGGACTTCGATCGTCCCGACGGCAGCACGGTGAGAGGCGCGCCGTTCCTGGATCACAACTCCTTCGGTCCGCCTTCGGCGACCCCCGTCGCCGGCCGGCCCGCCGGGACGTCGCTGCAGTGAGATCGGCATGAGGTCTCTCGACAGCACGCAGCTCCTTCCCCTGCCCACATGGAGCGACCCGCGGCTGCACCTGCTCGATGATTTGTGGCTGCTCGCGATCTTCGCGATCCTGCTCGCAGCGGGCCTGCCGTGGCTCGTCAGCTCCCTCGAGATCCGGCTCGGCGCGGCGCTGCTCGGCCTCCTCGGTCTGGCGGCGATTCACGTCGGATTCACGATGCTCACCGCGCCGGCGACGGGGATCAATCGCGGGCGCAGGGGCGCGCTCGCCATCCTGCATGCCTTGGGCGTCGTACTGATGGCGGTCATATGGCACTACGCGGGCGGCATTCATGATCCGGCGTTCCTCGTCGTCTTCGTGCTGCCGGTCGTGGGCGCGGTCTTCCTCTCGCGCTGGCAACCGTATGCGATTGCCATCCTGGCGGTTCTCGCCGTGTCGGCGGTTGGCTTGAGTGAATCGCCGGAGCTGCGCTGGTACGCGAGCGGACTCGCGCCGCAGTCTGCCTGGCTCACCCGACTCTTCGGCAGCGCGACAGGAGGGAGCGAGCCTTTCCCCGGCTTCTATGCCCCTCCCGGGTATTTCGTCGTGCTGATGGAGGTATTCGCGGTGCTGATGCTCGCCTGCGCCTTCGCGGCCGATTACCTCGGCACGGTATTCGATCGGCTCCACGCGGGTCTTGCTGCCGCGCGGGCGGAGGCGGACCGGGCACAGCAGCTGTGGGCAGGCCTCATCGAGGAGTTGCCGTTGCCGGCGGTGCTGGTCGATGCCCGCACGCTCCAAGTCATTTCCGAGAGCGCCGCGCTCGCCGGGGTATCCGTCGATGGCGCGACCGCGGTCGGCCGCAAGCTCACGGAGGCCATCCACTTCTCCTATCCCGAGGTCCTCGAGGAGCTCGTGAGCGGCATGGGCGGCACGGCGCAGGATGTCGTATTTCACCGTGGCGCCGAGCTTTCCCTGGCCCGCATCCGGGCGCAGCACATCCCGTACAAAGGGCGGCGTCTGGCACTGATCATCGTCGAGGAGATGACTGAAGCCTTTGCCGTGCGCGCCGCGCTCGATGTCGCGGAGCAGGCAATCGTCGTAATCGACCCGCAGGATCGCGTACTCGCCTTCAACCGGCCGGCGCTGGCCCTCTTCTCCGCGACCCGCGTTGGCGCCGATGCCTCGGCATTGCTGACACAGCCCGAAACCCCGCCACGCTGGTGGGAGCCCGGAGTGAGCGGCCGCCGCAAGATGCACATACGCATTCAGCCACGCGTGTTCCAGGTGACCAGCACCGCCCTGTCGCTGCCCGGCGAGCAGGACCGGCTCTGCGTGGTCGCATTCCTGCCGGTCGTGCGGGCGGGGACTCTCGACAACCCAACTCTCGGCGCCCTCCGTCCCGGCGCCTCACTCCCGAGGACACGATGAGACCATCGCGATATTCACCGCTCCTCGCTCTTACTGTAGCCTGGCTGTCGCCGCACGCCGCCTGCGCGGTCGATTCCACCGCGGCGCCACCCGCCGCGCCTTCGGCGCCTTCGCCCAACAGCCTGGTCATCAGCGCCAATGGCTCGACATTGACGGGTGCAAGCGGGGGCGGCGGCGGCTCGGTCACGTGGCTGCATGATTTCAGCTCGGGGGTCCTCGGCATAGGCGGCGAATACGAGAGGCTCGCCGGTGCGCATTGGCAGTTCGGCTCGCTTTCGGGCTCCGCGAGTACGGGCGACACGAGCGCGAAGTGGACCTTCTCCGCCGATGGTCATTTCGGCAACGGAGAGATCCCCATATTCCAGGGGACGCGACACTTCAATTACGACGTCGAAGGTGCCGACATCACCGGCACATTCGCAGCAAAGCTGACCCTCCAGGTGGAAGCCCGTCAGTACGACATAGACACTACGCACGGCACGCTGCCGAAGGCCTCCGTGGGCTTTCTGTGGACCCCCCAGGTGCAGACGACCATTTCGTACGCCAAATCCTTCACGGGAAACCTAGGCACCCAGATGGAGGCCGCACGCCTCGATTATTACGGCCACACCGTGAACTGGCTGTTGGGCGCCGCAGCGGGGCACGTGGCTCCGCCGGTCGTCAACATCTACGCGGGAACGACCGGGACGGCGCCGCAGCTGCGCGAAGGCTATGTAGGCGTCTCGAAAGCGTTCTGGCGCGCCGATTGGTCGATTCTGGGCGATTACCTGAAAGTGGCCGGCGAGAAGCGCATCACGCTCACCATCGTCTGCACGCTGCACCCGGGAGGCCCGGCCTGATGAGCCCCGGCCTCCTCCAGACTCTGAGGCGGCGCACGGCATGGCTTCCGGCACTCCTGGTGTTCGCAACGGTGGCGGTGGCCGGGTCCCGACTCGTCGTCTTGAGCGTGCAAAAGCGCGCAGCTGACGCCCGCAATGCCGCACAGGTTGCCGCGGCACTCTCCGCTCATGCGATCGAGCAGCAGATCAAGGCGCTTGCGATGCGCGCCGCGAGTGCCTCCGGGCCGGGTTTCAACGTGTTCGGGTGGGCGCCAGACGGCAGCATCCGGGCCGTTGGTCGATCCGATGCCGAGACCGCCAAGGCGCTGGTGAGCGAGTGGCAAGCCGCGGCGTCCGCAAGCGGCGTGCCTCCCGCGGCTCTTCTCGGGCCGGTGCGCGAGGGAAGCCGATGGCTCATCGCGGCACGCGCTCCGCGCGATCGCCCGCCGGCCTCGGCATCACCTGGAGGATGGACGGTCGCGTACGCCGATCTCGATCGCCTGTTGGAGCAGGCGCACCTCACGCGTAGGGTGGGTGCCGGCAATGACTTCGCGCTCGTGCAGATGGATCCCGTGAGCGGTTACGCACGGACGTTCGTCGCTTCGAGCAACACCTCGTTGAGCGATGCGGCCGCCGGCGTGATTCACGCCCCCCCGGGCTTCAAGTTCACCTCGCCCGGGACGTTGACCCTGCAGATCCGGCCGCGGGTCGGTTGGTATCCCACGCGCACGCTCGCTTCCGATATCGGTCTGCTTGGGCTCGTCGCCTGGATACTGACATTCATGGCTCACGATGTGACGCAACGCACCATTCGCCTGCGCGGTTACCTCGCAGCGACGCGGCGCCAGCTGCACTCCGCAAACCAGCGGCTGGTGCAGGAGATCGGGAAGCGTGAAAGCCTGGAGGAAAGCGTCAACCGTGCGCGCTTTCACGACGCGTTCACCGGTTTGCCGAACCGTTATTATTTCATGGAGCAGCTCGATCGCACCCTACGCGAGCGCGGCACGCGCCGCGGCCGGCGCGTCGGAGTCTTCCTGATCGCCGTCGACCGCTTCCAGCTGATCAACGAGACGCTCGGGCACGCGGCCGGCGACGAGCTGATGGTCCAGGCCGGCCGCCGCTTCCAAAACGTGGTCACTTCCTCCTGCGTGCTCGCCCGTTGGGGCGGCGACCAGTTCGCCTTGCTCGTTCGCGAGTTGGACTCGACCGATTCGGGGCGCCAGCTGGCCAACGAGCTGCAGGCGGCATTGCAGGAGCCGTTCGAATTGCGCCGGCACCGCCTCGGGATCACCGCCCGTATCGGGATGACCTCCCTCGAGAGCTGGCCGCAGCGCGCGGACCAGCTCATGCGTGAGGCGGAAGTCGCGCTGTCGGTGGCGAAGCGGCAGGAGGAGGCGGCCTCTATAAGGTACTCGCCCTCGATGGGTGGCGATGCGGAGAGTCTCGTCAGCCTCGAGGCCGACCTCCATGTTGCGCTCGAGCGCCGGGAGCTGAAACTCCTCTACCAGCCCATCGTCGCGCTGCGCGGCCGCCGCGCGGTGGGCGCGGAGGCGTTGCTGCGCTGGCAGCACCCGGTGGAGGGAGTGCTCAGGCCGGAAAGATTCCTGTCGATCGCCGAGGAAACCGGAATCATCGTGCCGATCACGCGCTGGACCATACACAAGGTCTGTACGCTCGCCAGCGAGTGGCAGCGGCGGCTGCCGGTCGGCACCGATTTCTATCTGAGCATCAACCTGTCAGCGGCGGTGCTGCGCGATCCGGAGCTGAGCGATTATGTCTCGGACCAGCTGACCGAGACTGCGATACCGCCCCACAACCTCAAATTCGAGCTCACCGAAGGCGGGCTGATCAGCAACGTGGTGGCCGCGCGGGAGACGCTCGAGCGGTTGCATGACACCGGAGTGCAGCTGATGCTCGATGACTTCGGTACGGGTTACTCTTCGCTCAATCATCTGCAGCTCTTTCCGTTCGATTACGTGAAGATCGACCGGCCATGGGTGGTCGGCCCGAATGCCTCGCCGCATGGCGGCGCGAGCCTCGCCTCCGCCATGGTGCAGCTCGCCTCGAGCCTCGGGCTCACGCCCATAGCCGAGGTGGTCGAGTCGCAGGCCACTGCCGATGCGCTGGAGCAAATGGGCTGCCGCTTCGGTCAGGGGAATTTCTTCTGCGCCCCGGTCGAGGCGGAAGACGCACTTCAATGCCTCGGCGCCGGTGCCGGTGGCGTGCAGCCGCAGGGTCAATTGGACGCCGAGGAGGACGACTCGCCGACCTTGATCCTGCCGGCGGGATTCATCACTGAAGACAGCGCCGAATCCGGATGATTCGGGTTACTCGCCGGGACTTCACACCCATTGCCGACCTCATAGAGCCGCTATGCTCAGATCGACGATCTCGAAATGATCGACGCGGTCCGGCAAGTCCAGGAGCGCCGCCCGATCCTCGGGGTAGTACTGGGGTTGCTCCGGATTGCCCCCGGTATACGTCCCGATCGCGTCCATCGATTCCCAGAACGAGACGAACATGAATTCCACGGAGTCAGCGAGCGGGCGCCTAAGAAGCATCCAGCCGCGATTGCCGCTCACCTCGCCGTAATCCGGATAGGCGGTCTCCCTCAGGAACCTCATGTAGTCGTCGGCTTTGGCCGAACTGGTGCTGCCTCGCCATACTCTGACAACCATCGATATTCCTCCGTTTGGCATGGACGCCCCTTGCAGAAGCGGCTCGCTGCGGGCCTACCGGCGTGACCAGAATCAGGACGACGCTCGCTATCACCAGCGCCGAGGCGATCAGCATGCTCGGGGTCAGGCTCTCGCCCGCCGCGAAGTACGCGAGTATCAAGGCCACCATCGGATTCACGTAAGCATGACTCGCTACCCGAGTCACCGGCAGTCGCCCGAGCAGCCATACGTACGCGGTGAATCCGACCAGGGAGCCGGCGACAACGAGATACAAAAGCGCCACCGCCGCCTTCAACGTAACGTGGGGGAGCGTTTGGAGCTCACCCGTCGTCTTCGACAGCGCCAGCAGTACCATCCCACCCAACATCATCTGCCCGCCGGCGGTGAGCGGAAGGGACTGCGGGCGCTTCATGGAACGGGTCAGTACGGCTCCCAATGACCAAGCCGTGCCGCTTGCCAGGATGACGAGACAGGGAAGTGCCGGAAACGCGTGTTGGTTCCTCAGCAGGAGCCACGCGACGCCGAGAAATCCGAGGAGCACCGCCGCGCCCATCCGCCAACGAAAGGGCTGCTGACGGAAGAGGAATACCTCGAACATCATGGCGGTGAGGGGCAGCGTCGCCTCGAGCACCGAGGCGACTCCTGAGGGCACGAATTGCTCGGCCCAGAAGAGCGCCGCGTAGGTTGCGACAAAGAGGCACAGCGAGGTGACGGCGATGGTCCACCACTCTCTCGATGTGGGGCTGGGATCGCCTCGTAGTCGCATGAAGACGTAGAGGACCGCACCCGCGATGAGGAAACGCGCCCCGCTCGCAAAGAATGGCGGTAGCTGCAGCACCGCCACGCGAATCGCGAGGAAGGTCCCTCCCCAGAGGATGTAGATGGCAGCGAATGCGAGCGCCACCCGCGCGTCCAGGTGAAATTGCCGAAACTTCAGCTGTGTCATAACCAGCAATTCATATATTGAAGGTTACTATAGCCCCTGGCAGGCATCCGCGGCAACCTGTAAAATATGATTTGATGGTTAGCGCGACGAATCCGGTTACGCTCGGCAGGCCGGTGATCTTCGACTTGTGCGGAGGCCACCCGGTGCTGGATTTCGTGAATTCACTGGACAATCGCTTCAATGGCCAAGGCTGCATCGAGGCCTTGCAGCGCTACGAAGATCTCCTGCAATTCACGCTTCAAACCCAACTGCTCGACTCGGCACGCGTGGCACATCTCGTACGGACGGTGACGCCGGCAGCGGGGGCACGCGCGCTACGTGAGGCCAAAGTGCTGCGCGAGGCCCTGGCGGCGACCTTGTACGCCGTGACCAGCGGGCGACCATCCCCAGCAAATGAGCTACACGCACTCGAGCGCTGCTTTCACGCCGCAGACCGCCAGCGCGAGCTGCGTTGGCAGCAAGGCACCGGCAAGCAACCGGCCCTGACGTGGTCCTGGCGGCGCGATGAAAGAGATGCAGCGCTACCGATCTGGGCGCTGGCGCATGCGGCGCGCGCTCTGCTCGTGTCTCCTGAGATGGAGCGCGTGCGCGCCTGTGAAGCAGAGACCTGCCGCTGGCTTTTTCTCGACACCAGCAAGAGTCATACGCGCCGCTGGTGCAAGATGAAGGTTTGCGGCAACCGCATGAAGGCACGCCGCTACCAGACCCGCCATTCGGGCTGGGGGTGATCGCGGGCCGCCAAAGGCCAGTGGGGTGAGTGGGGTGCGATTTGACGGGGATGGCAATTCGAGCCTATTATAAGTGACCACTTTTTATGGTCATTAGGGTTGTCATGGACATTTCTGCCGCGCAGTTCAAAGCGGAATGCCTCAAGCTAATGGATGAGGTCGAGAAGACCCGTCAGCCGATCATCATCACCAAGCATGGCCGTCCCGTAGCCCAGCTGGCACCCATACCCGCAGACACCGGCTCCTTGTTCGGGTATATGAAGGGCACGCTGAGGATCAACGGAGATTTGATGGCACCGCTCGACATAGAGTGGAGCGCCTTATCTGGCGATGAGGATCACATTTACGAGGGCATTAAGCGCCCGGCAAAACCGGCTCGCAAGAAGTGAGCGCCCTCCTCCTGGATACCCACATCTGGCTCTGGTACGCCGAAGGGAATGCAGAGCGGCTGACTGCAGCGGGTGTCAGGAAACTGGATCAGTCGCGCCGGGCTGAAGGGCTGCGGATCTCGCCAATTTCGATTTGGGAAATCGGGGTCCAGCACGCCAAAGGGAGAATTCAGCTCTCCTCGCCTCTTCGAGATTGGGTGCGGGACGCCCTTGCTCCAGTTGGAATCGCTCTGCTCCCACTTGACGCGGAGTCAGCCGCCGAGAGCACTCTCCTGCCGGGAGAACCTCACGGAGATCCCGCGGACCGCTTCCTGATTGCTGCCGCACGCACCAAGGGTCTCATTCTCGCCACGCGAGACAAGGCTATCATCGACTATGGCAACTCCGGCCACGTCCGGGTTTTGGAATTGTGATTGGGGCGTGACGGAATCGAACCGTCGACCAGCGGATTAAAAGTCGTAATGCGTGCTCGCCGCGACTCCAACAGGCGCCATAGGCCATCGCGCAAGTCATTGATTCATCGAGGTCGAGCGTCGTACCGAAAGCGTCAAGAAGCGGGCCGGGGTGTGCAGAAGAGTACCTCACTGCACTGAATTTGCACTGAGCGCGGGAAGTCAGGCGGTCTTCGCCCCGCGAATTGTCGCCTCGCTCGGGTTCGGCGGATCCATCGGATAGTGCTCGCTCTCGTAGGCCTCGATGAGCGTAGCAAGGATGTCGAGCCGGTCGCCCTTCGGCGTGCCGGCCTTTGCGCCCCAGAGTTCTTCGACCTCTGCGAGCGCACGGTCGTAGTCCCTCTCACTTCGAATTGGTTTTAGGGCTTTCATGCTTTCTGACGCTGCAGAATCGCTCATCGCCGCTTCTGCGGGACGAGATCGGGCCGTTTCGACGCGCGCCACGCGGCGACATCCTCGATCAGCCGTCCTGCCTCAGCAATGCAGTGCTCCGCGGTCGTTGCGTCGACGTCATCACCCGTGTAGTCCGCTACGTTCCTTTGCCGCCGTAACGTGTCCAGCACGATGAGTCGCTTGGATTCGAGGCCAATGGTCAGCGGCAGACTCTGGATGACGGTCATGTGGTGGCCCGGTCGGTTTGTTTCGGGCCTGTAACCGTGCATCATCAGTGCGGACAGCGCGCTCTGCATAATGGCCTTGTAAGCCGCGTCAAAGCGCGTTTCAGGGCTGATGCTCGTAACGCCCGCATCACGCAGATTTCGGCGTGCCGCAACCAACAGCCGCTCGATTTCCGCGGCCTCCGGCGGGTGAGGCTTAAGCTGCCCGATCTTCAGTAGGTTTTCCAAGCTCACCGGCGTCTCCAATGACGAAGATCTTCGGCTCCTTCAACACGCGCGAAACGAAGCGATCTCTTGCCCGCCGCTTTAACCGAAAGGCTTCCTTGGACATGACAACTGGGTTGACCTCGCGGCCGAGCCGCTCGCGCGCAGCATGACTCGCTTCCACTACATTCTCGAAGGGCACCGAACCCACGACCAGCAAATCAATGTCGCTCGTCGGCTTTTCCTTGCCCTGTGCAACCGATCCGAATACGAATGCGAGATCGATCTCGCCCGCAACCCGGCGCAGTGACTCGCGCAGCACATCCGCAAGGCCTGCTGTCTTCCGGAAAATCCCCGCGAGCTCTTCGAATATCGGAGAATCGCGTGAAGCTTGATAAAGGACTTGGTTTCCCGAGGCCCGGCGAACCAGGAGTCCAGCCCCCGTGAGCGCCTTGAGCTCGCGATGAAGCGGCCCCGCAGGTACTCCGGTCAATCGCCCGATTTCGCGCACATAAAAGCTCTCATCAGGCCTTAGCAGCAGGAGCGACAGCACCCGCCGGCGATACAGGCCGAACAGCAGCGCGACAGGCTGGACATGTCCAGTTCTCATATTGAGAACAATCGTACCACAATTGAGAACAGGGGCCAAGCCGCCCTATGCCACGCCGCCCGCAAGCAGAGCGCGAGCCAGCATAGCCGGAAATCCTAAATGCCCAGCCCCTTCTCCGATCGCAGACATAGGGGTATCTGCAAGACGGTCCGCGATCGTTATCAGATCATCGCCGCGGGCCAGATAATGCCTGGCCTGGAACGCGAAATCGTTCATAGAGCCGAGCACGCGGCGATTGGTCGCGCGAGCGAAGCTGACCGGTTGCATGGCGGCGAGCTCAAGGTCAATCCGCTCCTGGGGAACACCGAGCCGCTCGAGGAGACCGCGCAGTGACGCGTGGAGATTGGGTATCAGACTCGCGCGCAGTTCGCGCGCGGGAAGCAGCATCGTGAGCAGGCAACGCTCACTGGTCACAATGGCGAACTCGGAATGGCCAAAACGCACGAGATGAACGTACCAGTCCCCGAGGGCACCACTCGACGCTCGGGCTTCCGGGAGTTGTTCCGGCAGTCGCAGCCGTTTCCGGACGCGTTGCGTGCAGCGGAGCGTCAACATCGCACGTCCCGCCTTGACGGTCCGCGGCGCGTTCACCACATGAGTCCGGAGTGCTCGTTTGCCGACACGCTGATCCGCCAAAGCGTCAAAGCCTTCCACCAGTTCATCGAACAGATTGCGCTTCTTTCTCATGCGATGTGCATCATACGCAAGTGTCGGATAGTGACAAACTGAGTATCGGAGCGGGCGCTGCTCCTTCAGCAGCGCCCAGCACTATTGGCCTCGATGCCCTGCGAGCCGCCCCGCCGCCCTACGCCCGGCGCGCGGCTTGGCACGGCCGGTTAAGCCGAGCAACCAAGCCAGGAAGGACGGTTCGTGAATTAGCAACTCCCCGCACGGAGAGTCAAAGACCGCAGCCGACAGTCCGTTCACTGCGCGACACCGGAGCGCCCACGTGACACGATTGGCGCTGAGCAAATGGGGATGTTTCGCAACAAGCTGGGCTTTGGTGACGAGCTCCGCCGTTGGCGGCACGGAAGGCGGAACGGCGATCATGAGTAGCTCGGCTTGAACAGGCGGTGGCCCGTAGCCTTTCGGATTGATGCGTGGGCTCATCGAGTACGTTCCTCTTGCCGTTCCCGCTCGCGGGTGCGCGTCCGCTCCTCCAGCTTCGCTGCCAGCTGCTCGTCCCTCGTGAGCGGTCGACGCATGGCGCCAATAAATTCCCAGATCTTCTGGGCGAGCGCGCCCTGCCCTGCAGCCAGGAGGGCATCGGCCGCGACGTTCCAACCCGCGACTACATCGCGGCGGGTGTCGAGGAGCTTCGTCTTTCCTGAATTGGGCTTGAGACCGCCATGGCGAAGCTCCTGGGTAATGCGCGTAATGCGCTGCCGGAGGTGCCTGGAATCGCCGCGCAGCGAGGCGCGATGGATACCATCCTTGAAACCTGATCGGGTCTGGCCCCTCACCGCTCGCTCAGTCGCGTTCGCAGCGATACCGTGCTCACGCAAGTGCTGTGCGAAGAGTCCGCGCCAGGCACGCAGTGTGGCCTTGCGGATGTTGAGCCGCTTCCCATCTTCGCCCACCGCCTTGATCACTAGGTGGACATGCGGATGGTCCTGGTCCGTGTGCAGGACCAGAATGTAGCGATGCTTGAGGCCGAACTCCTCCCGTGCGAAGTCCCGACTCGCCAGCAGCAGCTTCTCCGGCGGAGTCCGCTTCGGCATCGAGAGGATGACGTTGTGAACGAGCCTCGCGGGTTTTGGACCCGGCTTGCCTCGGTATGGCCCCCGACCGTGCGCTATCGTTGAGTCGAGATCCCAGTCGGCAGTGATTTCCTTCTCGATGCCTTTCCCGTTGAGGCGCTCGCCTTCGTCGGTCTCGATGTCGAGCTCACCGTTGCGATCGATGTAGCATAGGTGGGCAATGACACCCGCCGTGCTAGTCGCGCCACGCGTGACCTTGACGAGTACCTCGGGCGCACGAGCCACGGTCCGCGCGATCTGCTCCACCTGTGCTCGTGACAACCAGACTCGGCCTGCCGGTCCGTGGCGGGCGAGACTCGCAATATCGAGGAGCGGCGCGTCGCGACGAGCTCTAATGGTTCTGATCCGCATGTCCGATGTCCCAGCTAATCAGATTCGCCTTGATGAGTGCACGGAAATGATCGCGGAGCGCTTCGCAGACCCGCAGCATGGCTTGCACCTCCTGTAGGCCAGGCACCGCCTGGTGGGCGTCCTGCTGCAGCAGCCGGGCCATCGTGTTTAGGTTGCGGCCGATAGCCGCGAGCTCCCTCACAGAGGCTTGCAGGCTCGAGAGCTCGCGATCGGGTAGCGGCGCAACCCTTCGCAGATGCGAGCGAACCAGAACCGACACATAGGTCGCGGCGTACATAGTCCGAGCGTTCGCCCGCTCGCGCAGCAGCGCCCGGTCCGCGGGCGCCAACCGGACCGTCAGTCGGGCATATCGTGAATCGGATGGTGAGATGGGCTCAGCGAGGTGATCGCTTGGCGCACTTGCCAGCATCTGCTCGACGAGGCGCTTGAGCAGCGCCGATTCAGACAAACTCTGCCGCGCAGCTGCGCCCGCGAAGCGCTGCTTCGTCTCGCTGCTGATCCAAGTTGAGAGGTGTCTGCCAGCGGTCATCGGCCACATTTGAAACCAGAAAACAACGCGCTGCAAACAAATTAACCGGTAGACACGTGCAGACGCCGATTGACTGCTGCACGGGCGCAGTAGGATGAAACTTGCGCGTAAACGCAAGATTGGGACACACATGCGGCACACGCGTGCCGCGCATTGCACGCTCGTACACCAATGATCTGACAAGCCGCTCCTGCGCGCCCTCGCCGCCAAAAAAGTGCGACGAGTAGCACGCACCTGATTGCGTCAAACAGCCGCCGATCGGCTATCCTGCCACACCGTTGCCACTTTCCGCCCTAGCTCCTCCATAGTGTTCGACCATACTCCGAGCAGAGATCAGCATGACCCGCATTGCTTCACGTATCGTGTCCCTTGCGTCCCTCCTTGTCGGCGCGTTTACGCTTCTGACTCCGGCCGCTGGCGCGGACTGGTCGGCCGCTCATTCGGGACCCTTCCAGCCTCAGCTTGTGACGAGCACTGCACCAATTTGCCAGACCCTGTTGCCCGACGTGCGGGCCGCTTATTTCTCGAAAACACCATTGGTCGGCTCCCCGGAGCCGCCCTCTATTTCGTTCAATGCACTCACTGCAGTGTCAAGCACAACCAGCACTCGGAGTTTCATGCTGGGGCCCGATGATCCACGCAGGAGTCAGACCTTTGTGCAGCCCGGCGGTACGCGATTGTTCACGTATGTAGTTACCCTGCCGGGATGCGGCGGCGCATGCGAGGGCACCAGGGTGCTTGTCTCGCGTCGGCCTATTGCCGCGGACGTCGCTAACGCTGGGGTCGCGGAGGGTACGTCCGGGCCGGATATCGCGGAGACTCCCGGCTTTGGACCGTGGAAGGTCTACCGCGACCAGAAAGCGTACTACTACCTCGTCGGAATCGTCGACGACCAGCTCCAGGTGTTCCTGATCGCGCCGCCTAACCACTGGCAGATGACCTGCGCAATTTCCCTCGCTCCGCATGATCTTTCCAAGAGTTCCGATGTGGAGACGCGTGCCGCAGTCCTGGCGGTTAATCAGATGACCAAAGCGGCCATGACAATGGAGGGAGCGGACTCGAATTGTGGCACGTTGCATACACGTGACCGGTGGGCGGAAGCGCTAGAAGAGGAACTCAAGGAGACCGTATATCGGCCATCAGCGGTCAAGCCACCTTCGACGGCGGACAGTTCGAGTCCGAATAGCTATGGAGACTATTCGAGGATCGCCGATGCTCTGGCCGACTGGTCAGTCAGCGGCATTTACGAGTTCCATGCCTTACAGGCTTATCAGTCGGCCTTTCACCGAGCGGTGCAAACGCTTAGTGTGCTGTACGCGCGCGACTTCGGCTCAGATCCGGTTCGTTCCAGAGCGCTGGCCGCGGACAAACTCCGAGATGCCCTGAGTTATGGATTCGGGTTCTACGAGTACGTACACCTCTCCGACGAAGCAACGTTGTTCCGGCGAATGATTCTCGAACACAGACCGCTTGCTGGGCTGCCGTCAGCTCCGCTACTGGCGATCAACGGGACCCTCCCCTCCAGGGACGCCCTCGTCAGTCTAGCGGTCGAGTACCCGGAAGCGGTGCGGCTTCTGCTCGCGAAGGGGGCTCATCCTGATATTACAAACGATTTCGGCAAGACTCCGCTGATGTATGCCGCTCAGTACAATCAGCTCCAGTCCGCCAGATTGCTTCTCGACGCAGGCGCCAACCCGAACGCGGTCACCGTACGCCCGTCTGACACGTGCGGATATTCCCTCGGAACGACCAATGTTACTGCGCTCGATTATGCTGCGCGCTACGCGTCCGCTGCCGTTATCAAGCTCCTGCTCGCGCATGGAGCGGTGACCTACATTCGCTCGAAAGGCTTTGGCGAAGTGGCTGGCTACCCGTTGGACTGGCTGCACCAGTATGCGACAGCCGGCGATGGCTCGAATCCAAATATCAAGGCGACCGAAGTCCCCGAGCTGGAGCAACTTCTAACGGTGCCGACAAGGACGGAGCTCCAGCAGCAGGCGACAAAGCTGATTAGTCGAGCCGAGTCTCTCTATTCGGCTGGCAAGCCTGATTCGGCGCTTGAAGAGCTCAGGCTGGCTTTGTCGGCCGATCCCGATAACGATCGGGGGGTTGCCGATCTACCTTTGATCGCTCTGCGCGCCGGTGAGCTCGGCGTTGCGCTCTCGGGCGCCACTCGGGCAATCGAAATGCTCAAAGCCCCTCCTGACCGCGCGGCCGCCTGGTTCAATGAAGGATTGGCGTGCGAGAAGGCCAATTGGCGTTCGGTACCGTACAACGGGGAATACTACTGCCTGAACGGGCCGATCCCGCCATTTGTAAACGCCTGGGAACAGCAGCCGACGCCGGCGCGCGCCTCAAAGCTGACCGAAGTTCTCCAAACAGCGAGAAATTGGCATTGTGTTTCTGGTTCGGGGCCTTCCGCCGTCACGTATCAATTCATCATCTACTACGGTGACGATAGGAGACACTATGAGGAGATCGGGAGGGTCTATGCCCTCCATGCGGGCAGCCAGCATGTCGACCCACGATCTATCTCGTGGTCGTGGTCATCGAACGACTCGCTAGGCAAGTTTCATGTCATCCATCGAGGTTCACTGGGAGCGGTCACTTTGACCGTAATGGAGGGGCCGTTCGGCGGAGGGAATCCACGGATCGATGGAAAGGAATGCACCAAGTAGCGAAAACCGCGTAGGTCGAGGGTGCCTATTGATTCGAGACGGTGTGCCGGCAGCCGGCGGTCGGGCGGAGCACGCCGCGAGAGCTCACAGCCCCTTCGCCGCGATCATCTTCTCGATCACTTTGGCTTTGTGATCGATCACGAGATGAGAATATCGTTTGACCATCGCTAGCGTCTTGTGTCCAAGGACGTCGGCAATTTCGAGCAGCGAGGCGCCTTGCGCCGCGAGCATAGACGCCGTGGTATGGCGCAGGTCGTGAAAGTGAAAGTCACCGATGCCCGTCGCTTCGAGTGCCGCGTACCAATGCGCATCGAAATGCTCATACGGCCCTGGTATTCCGGACGGCTGCGGGAACACATGCTCGCTGCGCGCGGAGCTCTGAAGCTTGAGTTCCCTCAACGCCTCCAGCGCTTTGCCGGCGAGCGGTAGCGTGCGCTGCTCGTCGTTTTTGGTCTCGTGGACGAGCGCCCTGCCCTTCTTCAAGTCAATATCTGACCACTTGAGACGGATCAACTCCCCCTTCCTCGCGCCCGTCGTGATCGCGAGTAGAACGAGGGTGTGGAGCGGGGGCCATTCGGACTTTTCGCATGCATCAAGCAGCGCCGCCCGCTCCTCATCAGTCAGGAATCGTGTACGCCCTCGCGGCTCCTTCTTCCGGCTGATGTCACTTACCGGGTTGCGATCCAGTAGCCGGCGTTCCTTCACCGCGAAGGACAGGGCATGCGAGAGGCAGGCAATGTAACGGTTCACCGTGCCGCCGCTGCGCTTGTACTCTTTCGGCGGGATCGTCTCGCCTGTCTTCTTGTCCTTGCGCGGCAAGCCGCGCGTGAATGTCTCGGCCGCGAGCCGATCGCGGGCCTGGGAGATGGCATCGGCGGTGATCTCAGCCAGCGCGAGACCCGCGAACTGCTCAGCCCACCATTTGAGCTGGCGCGTGCGCGTCGACTTCTCTTTCTCGTCGAATTCCGCGAGCACCGTCTCGGTGTAGTCCTTGGCGAGCGCATCGAAGCTCGTGCGCCGCGCCGCCGCGTGCGGGAAGTGCCGCCCCTCGCGGATTGCAGTCTCAATCGACTGCGCCCACTGCTGCGCCTCTTTGCGGTTCGGGAAGGTCTCGGACTGCGCGGGACGCCCTTTTACTCGCACCTGCGCACGGTAGGAAACCGCGTTGGTCAGCGGACTGACGATGCGTTGAATGGAAGCCATACGCGCCTCGGTGCACTGCGTGCAGCGATGAGTAAGCCCACTGCACTGAGTGTGCACGAAACAACCACGACAGTGAAGCTTGCGCGGGACATCCGCACGCAAGGCGCTGAATATTAAGAGATTTAATTGGGGCGTGACGGAATCGAACCGTCGACCAGCGGATTAAAAGTCCGATGCTCTACCGACTGAGCTAACGCCCCAGCAAGGATTGAGCGGCGCGCCGGAACCTTGAAGCGCGCCGAGGGGCCGGGATGATACTACAGGTACCGGTAAAGCGTAGGATCGGGCAAACCTGCGGCCTCGAAGCCGGCCCTGCGCAGTCGGCAGGAGTCGCAGCGTCCGCACGCCCGGCCTTCGTTGTCCGCCTGGTAGCACGAAACCGTGAGGCTGAAGTCCACACCGAGGCGCGTACCTTCTCGGATTATCTCGGCCTTGGATAAACCAATTAGGGGTGTATCTATGCGCCATGGTTTTCCTTCAACTCCCGTTTTGGTCGCCAGTGCAGCCGTCTGCCGGAACGCTGAGACGAATTCAGGGCGACAATCAGGATAGCCTGAATTATGAGCAAGGAAGCCGTTCGCGAGAAAATTCTCTGCGCCCTCGACGGAGAGATCGTACATGTACTTATAGGACACCGCCTCAATTCTCGCGACTTTGAGGAACGCCAGCTTAGACTCCCTTATCAGGTCTAGAGCAGGTACTTCACGAAACGCCGAGCGCTGCGCTCGGAAACTCTTGTCGTACTTTCCACCGCGGTTGTAAATGCGGGTCTTAGCACCTGCAGGAAGATCCGAATTCGCTACGCTCTGCCACAAACCATCACATTTCCAAAGGCCCGCGACTTTATCGCGGCCTGAGACGAGGGCGGCGGACCGGAGGGATGCGCACTTGGCTGGATGCCATAGCGGATACAACTCGACGAAGCGCGCAAAATCGACTGCTCGCGTGAGGGCTAGGCGCTTTTGTCCATGGGCTACCGACCGCAACGTGGGAAAGATCCCATCCAAAAGCAGGCAGTGATACAGCTCATCAATAAGTTGGTGCGATTTCTGGTAAATGGGGGCCTCTCCCTTCCATACTTGGCAACCATCACCATCCCACAGCCCCGCGACAATAATTCGGCGCTGTCGCTGAGATAATGACCAGAACCACGACGGGAATCGCTTAGTACCGAACTTGGCAGTTCCCAGGAGGGACAGGCGGGCGAAAACTTCGCAGAATACGGACGAGCCGACCCGGAAGTCGAAATCGTTCGCCGGCGATTTCTTTACAGATACCCCAAAGGCCCCGAAGTAGCGGCGCAAGAGCTCTGGTGCGCCTTCGAGGCCACCCACCGAGAACGATAGCGTCTGCGACACGCCGCCCGGCGTCTTTCCACCCTCCGCAAGCCACAATCCCACAATCCTCAGGAAATCGTCCGTAATGGGGAAGCGTACTGAAACCCTCACCCGTCGCAACCTGTTGGTTAAACATCCATCAGTTTCGATGATCGAAGATCGCCGCGCACCGCACCGCACGACAGTGCTGCCGCTCTCCCCTAGGTCGATGACTTCAAGGTCATTATTCCACGCATGAGCGTGAGCCGAAAGATCGAAGGGAGCCACCAGTGGCATACCCACCGCGATCTCGTCGCCACGGACTGTGCACAGCCCACCAGTAAGGTCTACCGAAAACAAAGAATGGTCTTCGGTAATTTCAATTTGTTGCCCTCGCTCCAGGGTGACTTGGTAACACCGTTTCGACCCTACTTCATGCCTGTGGCGTCCGGTCACTCCGCGCCATGCAATACTCAGGCTCGCAGGATCGACCGCCAATGTCTCTAACTTCACTGACTTTGGAATACCACACACCTGTGAAATCGGCATGAGGCGTGAACCTCCGCTGCTGCGAATCCATACTCGAGTGTCCCCCGAAACACTGTAATCAACAGCGTTGATACCGACAAAAATTGCTTCGGCCTGGAGCACTTCCGCCCAGGCTAGAGCCAGCGACAGAAAAATCGTGTTGCGCGCGGGAACGTACGTGACCGGGATTCCCGCCGTCGGCCGCTCCGGGATCGCAATCGAGGTGTCCGTCAGCGCAGACCCGCCGATGCCGGCGAGGTCGACGCGCATGATGCGGTGCTCTTGCGCACCTAAGGCGGCCGCGACGCGCATCGCCGCATCGAGCTCCGCGGAGTGGCGCTGGCCGTAATCGACGGAGAGTGCATAGCACTCGAAGCCTTGCGCACGCGCAAGGGCCAGCGTCGTAGCCGAGTCGAGACCGCCGGAGACGAGTACGACCGCGCGGTGGGACGCCATGGGTTTGCTCTCTTTTCAGGACGACGACGCAGGACAGCCAGACCGGGATCCTACTTCCCCGGCACGTTGCCCCAGAGATATTTGTGCAGCTGGACCTGAAAGCGCACCGGCAGCCGGTCCGCGAGGATCCAGTCGGCAAGCTCGCGGGCGGGGAGCTGCTCGTGGCTCGGGGAGAAGAGCACCGTGCAGCGCCCCTCCAACCCGAGCTCTCGAACCTTCGCGCAGCTCCACTCGTAGTCGCCGCGGTCGCAGATCACGAACTTGACGAGGTCCTTCGCACCCAGCCTCGCGAGCTCTTCGTAGCGATTGCGCGACTCCTCTTTCGATCCGGGAGTCTTGATGTCTACGACCCGCACCACCCGCTCATCGACTCCCTCCAGCGACATGGCGCCGCTCGTCTCGAGCGATACCCGCCAACCGGCGTCACAGAGCTTCGTCAATAAGGGCAGGCAGCTCTTTTGCGCGAGCGGCTCGCCGCCCGTCACGCAGACATAGCGGCCGCCGAACTCGCGCACCCTCGCAACCACGGCCTCGATGTCCCACCACTCGCCGCCGTGGAAAGCGTACTCCGTATCGCAATACTGACAGCGCAGCGGACAGCCGGTGAGACGGACGAAGACCGTGGGGACCCCGGCGGTGTCGGCCTCACCCTGCAGGGAATAGAAGATCTCGCTGATCTTGAGCCGCGCCACCTGCACCCGTCACTGCGATGAAAGCTGCTTGAGCCGCGCCTGCGCCCGGTTGGCGGCGTCCGTGCCGGAGAACCGGGTCACGACCTGATGCAACGTGGCGCGGCCCTTGGCCGACTTGCCCTGCGCGAGCTGGGTATTGCCCAGGTCGAACATCGCGTCCGGCGCCTTTCCCGATCCCGGCCACTTGTCGAGCACGGCCTGAAAGGCGCTCTCCGCCAAGGAGAAGTCGCGATTCACGTAGTGAGCTTCTCCCAGCCAGTACTCGGCGTTCGGGGCGAGCGGGCTCGAGGAATACTGGTTGAGGAAATCCTGGAAGCCGCTGATCGCGACCGTGTAGTTGCCGGCCTTCAGGGCATCGAAGGCCTGGCTGTAAACCGACTGCTCCGTGGCTGAGGGCCCCTGCCCGTTGTCCGAGCCCGATGCCGCTCCGCCTGCCGAGCCTCCATGCTCGAGCGCGCCCACCCGCTTGTTGAGATCCGCATACAGGTCATGCTGCTGCTTGGTCAGCGCCTGGTTGCGGTTCTGCAGGTCATCGATCTGACCGCGCAGGTCTCGCACCTCGGCCTGCAGCGTATCCACCTGCTGCGCCATCTGCATGAGGCTCTGGTTGGATACGACTCTCTCGACCCGGGACACCCGTCCGTCGAGGTCGTTGAGTCTGATCTGCGTCGGGTCCTGGTCAGGATTCGTGGCGCAGCCGGCGGCGAGCACGGTAATGAGCGCTAGAGCAATAATGGGGCGCATGGGGGACTCCTTTGAAACTGGTGCCCTGGACGACCAACCTCAATGCGGCGCCTGCGGCGGCTGCACGCTGGGGGTCAGGTAGACGATGTCGACGCGCCGGTTCTTCACCCACGCCGACTCGTTGTGTGCCGGGTCGACCGGATGCTCCGAGCCGTAGCTCACGACGGTGAGCTGGGCGGCAGAGGCTCCCTGAAGCAGCAGCGCCTGACGGACGGCCTGTGCGCGACGCATCCCGAGGCCAATGTTGTACTCCGGCGAGCCGCGCTCGTCGGTGTTCCCCTCGAGCCGCACACGCGCATCGGCGTGGTCCGAAAGGTACTTCGCATGGGCTGCGACGATCTCGGTGCCCTCATCCTTGATGACGGCGCTGTCGAAATCGAAAAAGATGGTGCGCTTGGCAAGCATGCCTTCCTGGGGACCGGGCACCGAGTTCTGATTGCCGAAGGGGCCGCCGTTGGCGCCCTCACCGCCCTGAGCGCCCGACGATTCGGCACCGGCGCCGTTCGCACCGGCCTGCTGTTGCGCGGCCGACGGCTTCGGCGGCTTACTCGCGCACGCCGTGAGCCCGAGGCACCCGGCCAGCAACATCACGATTAGAGTTCTACGGTACATGGACCCTTCTCCAGGTTCGCCGCCAGGCGGCAGCTCTTGTTGGACGTTCGGACTTCGATGCTGAACGGCTAATGAATGAACGGACCCCACGCGGGACTGCGCACCTCACCCTGCGTAGCCTTCAGGGAAAGGCCCGTGAGCCCATCGACGGAGATGGTCGCCAGGGTACCTTCTCGGCCCTGGCCCGGCCGCACCGCGTACATGATCGAGGCGCCGTTCGGCGCGAAGCTCGGTGAGGTGTCCAGCCGGCCGTGAGTCAGCACCCGGAAGTCTCCGGTGGCGAGGTTCTGCACGCCGATGCGGTAGCCACCGCTATCGTCGCGCGTCACCATCGTCAGGAGCTTGCCATCGGGTGAGAGATGCGGGTCGGCGTTGTATTCATCCGTGAACGTGATGCGCTCGGGGGGGCTGCCCGGGCGCGCCGCCATCCGGTAGATCTGCGGCTCACCGGCGCGGTCCGAGGTGAAATAGATGTACCGGCCGTCCGGCGACCAGACCGCCTCGGTGTTGATGGCCGGTGTGTCGGTGAGGCGCGTCAGGTTCTGGGTGCTGAGATCGAGAACATAAATCTGCGGGTGGCCGCTGTCGCCGCTCAGGGTCAGCACCAGCTTGCGGCTGTCGGGCGAGAAGGACGGCGCGCCGTTGATGCCGGCACGCATGGAGACCCGCGACCGTTCGCCGGTCAGCACGCGCTGCACGTACACGGCCGAGAGATGGTTCTCGAACGACACATAAGCGATCCACTGGCCATCGGGCGACCATGCCGGTGACATGAGAGGAAACCGCGACTCGAGGATCAGGTGCTGATTGTAGCCGTCAGCATCGGCAATCACCAGTTGGAAGCGCTGATCGGCGCCCTGTCCCACGAGGGCAATGTAGGCAATGCGCGTCGCGAACGCGCCGCGGATGCCGGTGATCGCCTGGTAAATCGCATCACTCACGCGATGCGCGGCGTTGCGCAGCGCGGTGGCCGTGCCGACGAATCGCTGGCGGCTGATGCTCTGGCCGGTGAGAGTGTTGAGGAGGTTGAAATCCACTGCGAGCTGCCCGCCCGCGATCGGCGTCACCTGACCGACCACCATGTAGTCGCTCCCGGCCGCCTTCCAGTCCGCGAATTTCACATCCGCGGCCGTGGTGGGTTTCGCCGGCATCCGCTCGCGCGCGAGCGCGGTAAAGCGCCCGCTACCGACGAGGTCGTGTTGGACGACATCAGCGACGTCGGTGTTGTCCGTCGGCGCCTCCGCAAAGGGCACGATCGCGATGGGCACAGGGTTGGTCACCCCGGAGGTGATCTCGATCTTCAGTTGCGCCATCGCGGCGGGTGCCGCGAGGCAGGCGGTGGTCAGTACCGCCAGAAACGTGCGCAGAAAGGCCGCGGGTCTGGATGTCAGTTTCATGAGTCTTGTTGCACGGTCAGTTGGTCGGCTTGAATTCGATGACGAGCTGCCGCTCGAAAAGCGAAGGATCGGGCGGCGGGGGCAGAGGCGAGGCGCGGTAGACGGCGGCCTCGATCGACTCGCGTACCGCCTCGTCGCCGTTACAGTCGCCTATACTCACCCCGGTAACCGCTCCCCCTGGCACCTGTGTAACGTTTAGAACGCAATCGAGTCCCTGCTGTGCCGTGGGCGGCCTGATCCAGGCATGCTGGATCCGAGCGGTGATCTGAGCCTGCCAGCTCGCCAGGGCGCCGCTCGCAGCCGAGGCGCGTTCCTCCTCCTTCAGGCTCTGCTGCAGGTCCTGTACGCGCGCCTGCCGTTCAGCCTCCGCCTCGCGCTCCTGCGCGAGCCGCTTCTGCTCGGCGAGCTTCTTGGCCGCGGCGAGCTTTTTCTCCTCGGCGAGCTTCTGCGCCTGCGCCTTTTTCTTGGCTTGCGCGAGCTTCTTCGCCTGGGCGATCTTGTCCGCCTCGGCCTGCTCGGCGGCGGCCTGGTCCGCCGCAGCCTGGGCCTTGCGCGCGGCTTCTTCGCGCTCCTGCCTCGCCTGCTGGCGCGCGAGGAGCTGCTGCTGAGCCTTGGCTTCGTGCTCGGCCTCCTGCTTGGCGGCCTGCTCGCGCATCGCCACTTCGTCCGGAGTGGGCGGCGGCGGCCCTTCGGGCGGCGGCGGAGGCTGGGTCTCAGGCGCTGGCTTCGGCTTGGGTGCCGGTATCGAGGCGGTCCCCATGCCCTTCAGGGTACGCGCGTCCACGACGTTCGCATCGATGGGCAGGCTCGGCGCCGGCGCCGGATGGCGGAAATGCCACCAGCCCACGGCGAGCAGCGCGACCAGGCTGCCATGCAGCAGCACGGACATGCCGATCGACATCCAGCGGTCGCGTACGGATTCGGAGGGCATCGGATGGATGATCCGTCACCTTCCTGTGGACGACTGCGCGCGCGGCAGTGGGTCTGTGGCCATCCCGACCTTGCTCGCGCCCGCATGCTGCATGATCACCATGGCCTGCATCACGACGCCGTAGGAGACCGATTTATCCGCTTTGACCACCACGGCTCTTTCCGGCTCCTGCTGCAGAGCCGTCGTCACCTGCGCCAGGACGGCGTCGGAATCCACGGCTGCGTGCGGGTCGGAGGCGATATTGAGAAACAGTTGGCCCTGCGCATCGACCGACAGCACGATCGGATTTTTGGCATCTTTCGCCGGCAGAGGTTGCGCCGCAGCCTTCGGAAGATTGACCTTGACCCCCTGTGTGAGCAGCGGCGCCGTGATCATGAAGATGATCAGCAGCACGAGCATCACGTCGATATAGGGAACGACGTTGATCTCGCCCATCAGCCGTCGGCCGCGGGAAACTTGAGCCATGCGGACCTCCTAGCGGGCTCCGGCGGTGCCGGGCATCATGGCCGGCGGGACCGCCGCGCCTGGCGCTGCTGCGGCAGTCACCGGCGTTGCCGAGGCGCCGCGCGCCGCGTGCCGCTGCAGGATGGTGGAGAACTCCTCCATGAAGGCATCGAAGCGAACCTCCAGGCGGCCCACCTGGTCCGCGAAGCGGTTATAGGCGACGACGGCCGGGATCGCCGCAAAGAGGCCGATCGCGGTCGTCACCAGGGCCTCCGAGATGCCGGGCGCGACCGAGGCCAGGGTTGCCTGTTGCACATCGCCGAGCGAGGAGAACGCCGTCATGATGCCCCACACCGTGCCGAAGAGGCCGACGTAGGGACTCGTGGAGCCGACAGTCGCGAGCGTCGCCAGGCTGTGCTCCAATCGATCGATCTCCTTCAGCTGCGCCACGCGCATGGCGCGTCGCGCGCCCTCGAGGAGCTGATCGGAGGAGACCGACCCCTGTTGGCGCTGGCGGGCGAACTCGCGAAAGCCGAACTCGAAAATGCTCGCCATGCCGGTCGCGCCGCCGTGCGACTCGATCGCCCGATAGAGCTGTGCGAGATCCCCGCCCGACCAGAAGTTGTTCTCGAACTGGTCCGCCTCGCGTATCGCGCGCCCGAGGAGCAGTCGCTTCCTGAAGATGATGGCCCATGAAGTGAGCGAGGCGAGCAGCAGCAGCCCCACCACGATCTGCACGGGGATGCTGGCCTCGACCACCAGGCGGATGATGGAGAGTTGTCCGTTCATGTCTGCAAGCGGTCAGGTCAACACGTTCATCAGGGACTCGGGCAGCTTTTTCGGCTTCAGCGTGTGCGCATCGACGCAGACGACCCTCACCTCCGCGGTGAAGATCGGCGGCTCCTCTTCAGGGCCGTGGCCCCGAAAAATCGCCTGCTCGAACCGGATCGTGGCCACCCGATCGGGGTGTGGCACGCAGGTGATCGTGAGCTCATCGTCGAGCCGCGCCGGGCGGCGGTACTCGGCAGTGAGGCCGGCCACCGCGAATACGATACCGGGCTCCCGGGCGAGAATTTGCTGGGAGTAGCCGAGCGATCTCAGCCACTCCGTGCGGGCCCGCTCCAGGAAGCGCAGATAGTTCGCATAATAGACTATCCCACCTCCATCGGTATCTTCCCAGTATACACGGGCGGGCCAGGAGAAGACGCTCACCGCTCGTCCTCGAAAAGCGACAGCGGGGTCGCGGCGCGCTCCGGGGCCTTGAGGCCGAAGTGCAGATAGGAGGCGCGGGTGACCATGCGCCCGCGCGCGGTCCGTACCAGAAACCCCTGTTGGATGAGGAAGGGCTCGATCACATCCTCGAGCGTCCCGCGCTCCTCACCGATCGCGGCCGCAATGCTGTCGATGCCGACCGGGCCGCCGTCGAACTTCTCGATGATCGTCAGCAGGAGCTTGCGGTCGAGCGTGTCGAAGCCCTGCGGGTCGACCTCGAGCAGGTCGAGCGCGGCCCCCGCGACCGGCTCCGTGATGCGCCCGTCGGCCTTCACCTGCGCGTAATCGCGCACCCGGCGCAGCAGTCTGTTGGCGATCCGCGGCGTACCGCGGGAGCGCTGTGCGATGCGGCGCGCCCCCTGACCTTCCACGGGGACGGAGAGTATGGCTGCGGAGCGGACCACGATGCGCTCCAGATCCTCCACGTCGTAAAACTCGAGGCGCTGCACGATGCCGAAGCGGTCGCGCAGCGGCGAGGTCAGAAGCCCCGCACGGGTCGTCGCGCCGACGAGGGTGAAGGGTGGCAGATTGAGTTTGATGGAGCGCGCCGCCGGCCCCTCCCCGATCATGATGTCGAGCTGACAATCCTCCAGGGCCGGATAGAGGACCTCCTCGACGACCGGTGAGAGGCGGTGGATCTCATCGACGAAGAGCACATCGCGCGGCTGCAGGTTGGTCAGGATGGCGGCGAGATCCCCGGGGCGCTCGAGCACGGGGCCTGAGGTCTGGCGCAGGCTCACGCCGAGCTCGGCGGCGATGATGTTGGCGAGCGTGGTCTTGCCGAGACCGGGTGGCCCGAAGATGAGCACGTGATCGAGCGCCTCCGCCCGCTGGCGCGCGGCGCTGATGAAGATGTCGAGCTGCGCCTTCACTTTGGGCTGCCCGACGTACTCGGCGAGGCGCCGCGGCCGGATGGCTTTCTCGACAGCCTGATCCTCGCGTGTGGCTTCGGCGCCGATCGTTCTCTCTGCTTGCAAGATGGGTCTACTCCGGCGCCGCGCCCTTCAGGGCGCGGCGGATCAGCTCTTCGGTGGAATGTGTACCCGGACCCACCGCCTTCAGCAAGCGTGTCGCTTCTGCGGGCTTGTAGCCGAGGGCCACCAGCGCACCGAAGGCCTCGGCCTCGGGACTCGCCCCCACGGGCACTGCGCTCGCAGCCGCCGGGCCGCCTGCCTCCAGGCGGTCGCGCATCTCGATGACCAGGCGCTCGGCGGTCTTGCGGCCGATGCCCGGCACCTTGATGAGCGCCGCCACATCGTGGCTCTGCACGCACCGCGCAAACGCCTCGACACTGATGCCCGAGAGCAGCGCCAGGGCGATCTTCGGGCCGACACCGGAGACTTTGATCAGACTGCGAAAGAGACGCCGCTCGTCCTCCGTGCCGAAGGCATAGAGCACGTGCGCGTCCTCACGGACCACGAGGTGCGTGAGGAGGCGCACCTCCTCTCCGACCGGCGGCAGATGAAAGAAGGTCGACATCGGCACCTCGAGCTCGTAGCCGAGGCCACCGGCCTCCACGAGGAGCTGCGGTGGGATCTTCGCGACGATGCGCCCCCGTACCGATCCGATCATCGCGACGGGGGCTGCATGACTTCAGACGACTCGGTATGCCCGCGGGATGGTGCGGCCGCCTGCAGTGCAAGCTCCAGGAGGCGCCGCGAATGGGCATGACACACCGCGACGGCGAGCGCATCGGAGGCATCCGCCGTGACCCGTCCCTGTAATCCGAGGAGCGTGCGGATCATGTGGGCCACCTGCACCTTCTCCGCCGCCCCCGAGCCCACGAGCGCGAGTTTGATCGCGCGCGGCGCGTATTCGAACACGGGAAGACCCTTGGGCACGGCGCACAATGCGGCTCCCCTCGCCTGGCCGAGCTTGAGGGCGCTGTCGACGTTCCTGTTGACGAACACCCGCTCGATGGCAACTTCTCCCGGGGCGTGGGCGGCGATGAGCTCGCGCAGCCCCTCGAAGATGACTCGCAGACGCTCCGCGAGAGTCTCCCCCGCCGCCGTCACCGTCACGCACCCGTGCGCGACGTGCACCCAGTCGGCGCCGCGACGCTCGATCACGCCATACCCCGTGCGCCGCGATCCGGGATCGAGGCCGAGGATTCGCAGGCTCGCGCCCATGGCGCAAGCCGGCTGCAGGCGCGCGGCGCCCGGATCAAATGCGCGCCAGGACCTCGTGCGATATCTCGACATTCGAGTATACGTTCCTCACATCATCCCGATCTTCCAGCGTCTCGAGGAGTCGCACCATGCGCTCCGCCGGCTCCCCGGAAAGCGGTGTCGTCAGAGAAGCACGCTCGGTCACCTCCGCGGCCGCTGGTACGAAGCCACAGTCCGTCAGAATCGCCCGCACGGCATCGAACTCGATCGGATCGGCGAGCACCTCGATCGACCTGTCGGAGTTGGGAACGACATCCTCGGCGCCGGCCTCGAGCGCCGCCCTCATGAGCCGGTCCTCATCGGTGCCTGGCGGAAAAGTCATCAGACCGACATGATTGAAGAGATAGCTCACCGAGCCCGTGGCGCCCAGGTGTCCTCCGTGCTCGCTGAAAGCGCGGCGCAGATCTGCCCGGGTGCGGTCGTGGTCTTCGGTGATGCATTCGATCAGGACGGCGCCGCCGCCCGGGCCGTAACCCTCGTAACGGACGGGCACGAGGCTGGGCACGTCAGAGCGGTCGCGCAGCATGGCCCGCGCACGCGCCGCCTCGGCAGCGCGCCCCGTGACATGCTGGACATTCGCCCATTTGGTATGACTGGCCGTAACGTCTTCTCCGTCCTGAGGACGGAGACCCTCCGCCCATGGGAACACAGAAATCCAGAATCAGGCTATCTCTGTGTATTTATACAGTCAAGAGACAGAGCGGTATAGCTCGCTTCACGCCGAGAACCCGAAGGCTGCGCGTGCCAGAGGTGCGATGATAGCCGTAAAGGGAAGCGAGGCACAGTAATCGACAGACCATGGAAACCCGGCAACTCTGCCCGCCCGATCTGATCGAGTCGATCGCCGCCACCCAGCGCAGCATCGAAGAGCTGAGCGCGCTCGCACCCGGAACGCTCAGCCTTGCGGCCGAGGCCGGCGAGGTGCTGGGCGCCCTCACGTCCGATGGAGCCCTCGCGAACGCCGTGCTGGTGAAGGCGGCGGTCGACCTTGCCGGACATTCGGGGTTGGATCCGCATCGCGCCGCCGAGCGCTTCGCCACCGCCGCGGGGCGCTCGGCCGCCGATACGGCCGCCGCGCTTCTGAAGCTTGGCGAGCTCGGCCTGCCGAGCAACTGGTCTCCCACTCACGGACTCGATGGCCGCCAGGCCGAGACACTACGCAAGATGCTCCTTGCAGTCGTCAGCGACCCGCGCCTCATCCTTGCGCGTCTCGCCGAGCAACTGGTTGACCTTCGCCATGCGAAGGACCTGCCCAACGACGTCGGGCTCGCCGAGCAGGAGCGTCGTGCCATCGAGGCGCGCGCCGTTTTCGCTCCGCTCGCCAACCGGCTCGGGGTCTGGCAACTCAAGTGGGAGCTCGAGGACCTGGCGTTCCGATACCTCGAGCCGGAGGAATACCGGCGGATCGCAGGCGCTCTCAACGAGCGCCGAGCCGACCGGGAGCAATATATCGAGGAGCTCTGCGTACGATTGCGTGCGCAGCTTCAGGGCTCCGGCATCGAGGCGGAGGTCTACGGACGGCCAAAGCACATGTACAGCATCTACCGGAAGATGCAGCGTAAGCAGCTCGCCTTCGAGCAACTCTTCGACGTTCGCGCCGTACGCATCATCGTCGCGACGATCCGCGACTGCTACGCCGCTCTCGGCGTGGTCCATGGGCTCTGGACCTACATCCCGGGCGAGTTCGACGACTACATTGCCACACCCAAAGGCAACTTCTATCGCTCCATCCACACCGCGGTAATCGGACCCCAGAGCCAGAGTGTCGAGGTGCAGATCCGCACCCGCGAGATGCACGAGCACGCCGAGCTCGGCGTCGCCGCGCACTGGACCTACAAGGAGGGAGCGGCGCCCGATGCACAGTATCAGCGCAAGATCGAGTGGGTACGGCGGCTGCTCGAGCCGCAGACCGAGGATGGCCGCGCGCAGGCCGGACCCGAGGCCGACCGGGAGTTTCTCGAGCAGGTGCGCTCGGAGCTCTTCGAGGATTGCGTGTATGCGCTCACGCCGAAGGGGGAAGTGGTCGATCTGCCCCGCGGCGCCACGCCGCTCGATTTCGCCTACAACGTACATACCTCGCTCGGCCATCGCTGCCGGGGCGCGAAGGTGAATGGCCGGATCGTGCCTCTCACCTACACGCTCGCGAATGGTGAGATCGTCGAGATCATCACCGGCAAACAGGATGCACCGAGCCGGGACTGGCTCGCGCCCGAGCAGGGCTTTCTGGCCTCACCCCGCAACAGAGCGAAGGTGCGCGCCTGGTTTCGCAAGCACGATGCCGATGTGGCTGACGGCCCCGGGCAGCCGCCCGAGGAAGTTCGGGTGAGTCCCGCACCGGAGCCGCCCCTGCCCTCGCCGCGCCCCACACGGCCCCCAGGGGGAGCCGGGAAATCCCCTGTCGAGGTCGAAGGTGTCGGTAATCTCCCGATCACGCTCGCCCGCTGCTGCGCGCCGCTGCCACCGCAGCCGATCACGGGCTATGTCACAGTAGGACGCGGCGTCACCATCCATCGCAGCAATTGCCCGGGTCTCGCCCGCATGCGCGACGTCAAGCCCGAGCGAGTGCTGCAGGTTGAGTGGAGCTCCAGCGATGCGGCGGGCCTGACCGCGGAGATTGCGGTGACTGCATACGATCGCCGGGGGCTCGTACGGGATCTGACGGACGTGCTTGCCGTCGAGCGGTTGAGTATCGACGCCATGTCGACCACGACCGACCACGACGCTGGCACCGCGTATGTGCGCTTCACGGTAGCCGTGACCAATCTCGAGCAGCTTGCGCGCGTCCTGCATCGCCTGGGCGCCGTATCCAACGTCATCCAGGCGAGGCGAGCGCGGTAGGCGCGGCCGGCTACCGGTTTATCGAGTCTATGGCGCGCTTGTCAGCCGCGAGCGCAGCCTCGTGCACGGCTTCCGAAAGGGTCGGATGCGCATGGATGGTGCGCTGGAGATCCTCGGTGCTCGCCGAATACTCCATCGCCAACACCGCCTCGGCAATGAGCTCGCCGGCGAGCGGGCCAATGATGTGCACGCCGAGGATCTCGTCATCGTCCTTCGCGGCGACGATCTTGGCGAAGCCTTGCGCCTGCTCCATGGCGCGCGCCCGGCCGCTCGCGAGGAAGGGAAATACACCGACTTTGTAGGGGCGGCCGCTCGCTTTCACCTGCTCCTCGGTCTCACCCACCCAGGCGATCTCCGGAGCGGTGTAGATGACCGACGGAACAGTCTTGTAATTCACCTCGCCAAAGCGGCCGGCAATGAGGTCGGCCACCATGACGCCCTCCTCCTTGCCTTTGTGCGCGAGCATGGGGCCACGGACGCAGTCGCCAACCGCCCAGACGCCTTCGGCACCCGTGCGACATTGATGGTCAACCTTGATGAATCCGCGCTCATCGAGCTCGACGCCCGTGCCTGCCGCAAGGAGATCACGCGTAAACGGCCGGCGGCCAATCGCCACGAAGAGCCTATCGACCGTGAGTGTCTGATCGCCCTTCGGGTCCGTGTATGCGACCTCGACCGAGCTACCCGTCACGCGTGCGCCGGTCACCTTGGCGCCGAGGCGGATATCGAGGCCCAGCTTCTTGAAATGCCGCGCGGCTTCCTTGGCGAGCTGCTGATCTGCGATCGGCAGCAGGTCAGGCAGTGCCTCGAGCACCGTGACCTCGCTGCCGAGCCGGCGCCAGACGCTCCCCAACTCCAAACCGATGATGCCGGCGCCGATGATGCAGAGGCGCTTCGGTATCGCGTCGAAATCGAGCGCGCCCCAGGAGTCGACGATATGCGGTGACTGGAAGGGCGCGGATTTGAGCTCGATGGGCGCTGAGCCCGAGGCGAGAATCACCTGCTTCGCGGTCAGCTCGCGGCGCGTGCCATCGGCCGCGGTGAATTCCACGCGCCGGCCGGGAAGGAGCTTGCCATGCCCCTGAAGCGGGGTGACCCCCGCACCCTTGAACAGCGCGAGGATGCCCTGCGTCATGGTCTTGACGATGCCGCCCTTGCGCTTCTGCATCTGCGCAACATCGAAGCTCACACCGCTCGTGCGGATGCCGTGCACCGCAAATTCCTCCTGCACGCGGTGGTACAGCTCGGTCGACTCGAGCAGCGCTTTGGAGGGGATGCAGCCTGCGTTGAGACACGTGCCGCCGAAGGACAGCGTGCCGTCACGGTTCTTCCACTCATCGATGCAGGCGACGGAGAGCTTGTTCTGCCCGGCGCGGATCGCGGCCGGATAGCCGGCCGGGCCGCCGCCGATGACGACGACGTCGAAAGAGTCTGTCATGGTCAAATCCCCAGGAGCATACGGCCGGGATCCTCGAGACATTCCTTGACCGTCACGAGGAATTGCACGGCCTCACGGCCATCGATGATGCGGTGATCGTAGGTAATGGCGATGTACATCATGGGGCGGATGGCGATCTGGCCATCGACTACCATGGGGCGCTCCTGGATCTTGTGCATTCCCAAGATGGCGCTCTGCGGCGCGTTGACGATCGGTGTCGACATGAGCGAGCCGAACACCCCACCGTTGGTGATGGTGAACGTGCCGCCCGTCAGATCCTCGATCGCAAGGCCTCCGGAGCGCGCCTTCTTCGCATACTCGCCGATTTCCTTCTCCAGGGTCGCGAAGCCCTTGAGGTCGGCATCCCGGACGATGGGCACCACCAGTCCACGCTCCGTCGAGACCGCGACGCCGATGTCATAGAACTCGTGGTACAGGATGTCACTGCCGTCGACCGAGGCGTTGACGACCGGAAACTTCTTCAGTGCCTCGATGGACGCCTTGACGAAGAAGGACATGAAGCCGAGCTTCACGCCGTTCTCCTTCTCGAAGCGATCCTTGTAGCGCGTGCGAAGCTCCTGCACCGCAGTCAGATCTACCTCGTTGAAGGATGTCAGCAGCGCCTGAGTGGATTGCGCCTCAATCAAACGTTGCGCGATGCGTTGGCGCAGACGCGTCATTGGGACCCTCTGCTCCCCGCGAGCACTGGCCGCAGGGAGTACCGGGGCCGCGAGCGTCGGTGCGCGGGCAGCCGATGCGGCGGCGGAGGCGACTGCAGCGGGTGCGGCAGTTGATGCCGCCGGGGAAGCTCCCGGCGCCACATTCGACTTCCTGCCGAGGAAATCGACGACATCGGATTTGGTCAGCCGCCCATCGCGGCCGCTCGCCGGGATCGAGGCCGCATCGAGCCGATTCTCCTCAATGAGCCGGCGCACGGAGGGGCTGAGCTTCTCCTTACCGGCATCCGTGCCGGTGGCCTTGAGCTCTTCCGCGGACGCCGCCTCCTTGGCCGCAGTTGCAGCCGACGCGAGCGCCTGCGCGCCTTCCTCGAAGAGCGCGAGGAGCTGACCCGCTTTCACCACGGTACCGGTCTGCACTTTCACCTCACGCAACACCCCGTTGGCTGGTGCGGGCACTTCGAGCACCACCTTGTCGGTCTCGAGGTCAGCGAGGTTCTCGTCACGCTTGACGGCATCGCCCGGCTTCTTGTGCCAGGCGACGAGCGTTGCATCCGTGATGGACTCCGGCAATTGTGGGACTTTGATATCGGTCATTTACGACGTCTTCTTTCTAAGCGGTGTCGCAGGCGCCGTCTGGCTGCCCGCGGCGGGAGCGGCGCCCGGCGTGAGCCGGCTCGTCTCTCTCGCGGAATCCTCAGTGGCCGTCGCATGCAGCGCCGCGTTGATGAGCGCCTGCTGCTCCGCCTCGTGAATCTTGCCGATGCCGGTGGCGGGCGCCGCGGCCGGTGCACGCCCGGCATAGAGCACGATGCGCCGCTGACCCAGCGGCTCCTGCAGCCGGTGGCGGATCTGGTACCAGGCGCCCTGGTTCTGCGGCTCCTCCTGACACCAGACTACGTCCCGCAGGTTGGGATAGCGCGCCAGGGCAGCCTCGTACTCCTCGGCCGGAAACGGATAGAGCTGCTCGATGCGCACCAGCGCAACTTCCCGCAGGGCATCCTTGCGCCGGGCCTTGAGCAGGTCGAAGTAGACTTTGCCGCTGCAAAAGACCACGCGGCGCACGCCCTGCGCGGGCAGGTCATCGCTCTCGCCGAGCACCCGTCCGAAGCTGCCACGGGTCAGCTCCTCGAGGCTCGAGACCGAGAGATCGTGCCGCAGCAGGCTCTTCGGCATCATGACGATGAGCGGCTTGCGGAAGGACTGCAGCATCTGCCGGCGCAGCATGTGGAACATCTGCGCCGGTGTCGAGGGGACGCACACCTGCATGTTGGATTCCGCACAGAGCTGCAGATAGCGCTCGAGGCGCGCGGAGGAATGCTCAGGACCTGCACCCTCGTAGCCGTGAGGCAACAGGAGCACGAGGCCGCAGTAGCGCTCCCACTTCGCCTCGCCCGAGCTGATGAACTGATCGATGACCACCTGCGCGCCGTTCGCGAAGTCGCCGTACTGGCCTTCCCAGAGCGAAAGGCATTTGGGCTCGGTCGTCGAGTAGCCGTACTCGAAGCCCATCACGGCCTCTTCGGAGAGCACCGAATCGATGATCTGCACCCGCGGCTGCGGCTCGGTGATGTGCTGCAGCGGTATGTAGACCCGATTGGATCCCTGATCGTGCAGCACGGCGTGCCGGTGGAAGAAAGTTCCGCGTCCGCTGTCCTGGCCGCAGAGGCGGATCGGAAACCCCTGCTCGATGAGCGAAGCGTACGCCAGGGTCTCCGCACAACCCCAGTCGAGCGGCGCCTCCCCGGAGAGCATCTTCTTCCGGTTGCTCATCACGTGCGCCACGCGCGGATGCAGTGTCAGGCCGGCAGGTAGCTCAGTCAGGCGCTCGCCCAGGGACTTCAGCCGCGCCGGGTCGACGCCGGTGAGCACCCGCTCAGTCCAATCGGCTTGGGCGTAGCCCGTCCAATCGACCGTGAACTTGTTGCCGATCATGCCGAGCGCGGCGCGCGCCTGCGGCCGGCCCTGATCGAGCCCGTCGCGATACTTCTCCGGCATGGCATCCGCATCGGCCTGCGTGAGGACGCTTTCGGCCACCAGCCGCCCCGCGTAGAGCTGCCGCGTGGTGGCGTGTTGGCGGATGACGCCGTACATGACGGGCTGCGTGGCAGCCGGCTCGTCGGCCTCGTTGTGGCCGAGGCGGCGGTAGCAGACCAGATCGATCACGACGTCCTTGTGGAACCGCATGCGGTATTCCAGGGCGAGACGCGCAACGAACACCGCCGCCTCCGGATCGTCGGCGTTGACGTGGAAAATCGGCGCTTCCACCATTTTTGCGACGTCGCTGCAGTAGAGCGTCGAGCGGGCGTCGCGCGGCTCCGAAGTCGTGAAGCCAACCTGGTTGTTGATGATGACGTGGACGGTGCCGCCGGTATAGAACCCTCTCGCCTGCGAAAGCTGCAGCGTCTCCATGACTACGCCCTGGCCGGCGAAGGCGGCATCGCCGTGAATGAGGAGCGGCAACACCCGATCGCCCGTCGCATCGCCACGGCGTTCCTGGCGCGCGCGGACGGAGCCCTCCACCACGGGATTGACGATCTCGAGGTGTGAGGGATTGAAGGCGAGAACCGTGTGCACGTTGCCGGCGGGGGTCCTGAGGTCGGCAGAGAAGCCCTTGTGATACTTCACATCGCCCGAGCCCTTGAGATGGCTCAGATCGTAAGCGCCCTCGAACTCCGAGAAGAGCGTCGCGGGTGACTTGCCGAGCAGGTTGACGAGCACGTTGAGGCGCCCGCGGTGCGCCATGCCGATCACGACCTCCTCGATCTTCACTCCGCCGCAGCGCTGGATGAGGTCATCGAGGAGCGGCAGGAGCGTCTCTGCGCCCTCGAGGGAGAACCGCTTCTGGCCGACGTACTTGGTGTGCAGGTACCGCTCGAGCCCTTCGGCGGCGGTGAGCTGCCAGAGGATGTTGCGCTTCTCCTCGCCCGCGAAGCGATGCAGGAGCCTGCCTGATTGGAACTGATCCTGCAGCCAGAGCCGCTCCCGCGACTCTGACATGTGTGCGAACTCGGCGCCGATCGGACCTGCGTAGAGGGTCTCGAGCTGCCCGAGAATCTCGCGCAGTTTCATCCTCTGCGGTACCGCCTGGGTGCGGCTGCCGGTGAAGAATTCCGCCTCGAGATCGGCGGGCCCGAGCCCGAAATACCCGAGGTCGAGCACCTGCGGCCGCGGCCCCTGCGTAAGCCCGAGGGGATCGAGCTTCGCCACCAGGTGGCCGCGGTTCGTCCAGATCTGAATGAGGCGCGAAACGGCAGCCTGCTTGGCGTTGATGCCGCCCTCCTCACCCGAGGAAACCGCGCGAGCGGCGGCACGAGGCTGTCGGGCGCGCTCTGCGAGCGCCGCCTCGATCGGTCCCTGCGCACGCTCGGCGCCCTTCGCGCCCGGCAGGCTCTCGAAGTAGCGGCGCCACTTCTCCTCCACGCTAGCCGGATCGTGCAGGAATTGCTCGTAGAGAGCGTCGAGAAAGGCGGCATTACCGCCGAAAAGGGGTGTAGGTTCGAGCATGGGGAGGCGCAGACAGCGAAGCGCTAGTTTAGCGGAAACGCGCGCGCGTGGAAATTGATAGCCGCATGCCGGCCCTTGAATTAAAAGGAATTAAGGGTTCTTACAGCCAGCCGAGGAGCTGCAGCTCGTAGGCGACGAGCACTCCATAGCCGGCGAGCACGGTGTAAAGAAAGAGCGCCACCGGCAGACGCCCGAAGACCTTCAGCCGCGACAGGAGGGTGAGCGTCACCACGCCGATAGCGGTGAGGCCGATCTTCACGAGCACGAAGAGCTCACCCGAGCCACCGAGGAGCGGCGCGAGCAGCGGGTTGAGCTCGTAGGCACCCCGGCTGATGAGGATAGTCGTGAGGATCGCATCGGCGGCGCAGAGCATCAGGATGAGAGATGCAACTGCGAGCCACCAGGGATGATGCCAATCGATGGCGCCGAGCCGGTGCTCTCCCTCTCGGCGCGGACCGAAGCGCCGCGGATGGATGCTGCCATACACCAGCGCGCGGGCCACACGCGTGCGCCTGTCAGGTCCGCGGCGCCGCTCGGGCTCGCTCTCGGCCTCGGCAACGGCCTCACGACGATTGAACAGAATGGGCACGACGCCTTCTTCTTCGGGAAGATGAGAGATTGTAGCGGTGGAGCAGTCGCCATGCCCGGGGGGCTAGCGTGACGGCGGTCACTTTTCATGCGCTGCGCGCGGGACTCACGGGGTTCGCCGGGGGAACCGGAACCTCGGGCCACCCGTTGCAGGGCACATGACACCCGTTATCGTGGCTTTATTCGAGGACTACGGCATTGCGGACCGCGTGCGCACCGAGCTGGTAGCGGACGGCTTTCCGACCGACCGGGTGGAGCTGACGTCGCTCCTCGAGACCGGGCAGGCGGATGCGGAGCCTGGGGATGCCTTCGTTGCGCGCGTCTCCAATTACTTCCACACGCTGCTCGATCAGGATGCAGAGCACAACGGCGAGGCCGATGAGCTCGCGCAGCGAGTCCGTGGCGGCAGCTCCGCGGTGACCGTTCATCCCCGCACGGACTACGAAATCGCAAGTGCGCGCAGGATCCTCCATCGCAACGGGCCGGTCGCGATGGAGGAGATTTTGCACTGATCGTCAGTGTCGAGCGGCGGCCGCATCGTGCGC
Organism: Steroidobacteraceae bacterium; assembly: GCA_036273735.1. Lineage (GTDB taxonomy): Bacteria > Pseudomonadota > Gammaproteobacteria > Steroidobacterales > Steroidobacteraceae > 13-2-20CM-66-19. The sequence continues at coordinate 75,773 of DASUHA010000151.1, forward strand.
ACGGCGCCCGGTCTCCAGGAAAACCTTCATCCGCATCAGATCGTCGTTGAGCTCCGACTTCGGATCCGCTCCGAAGAGACGAGCGATGGCGTGACCGAGCGCACCGCCCGGCGGCGTGTAGCTCATCGTCACGAGGACGCGTGTTCCACCTTGCGTCTGTTCGAAGCGCAGGAGACCTGCGTGCTCCACTGAAGACCCCGGCAGCGTCCGCCACGCAATGAGCCTGTTCGGCTCCAGCCGCGTCGTCACGGCTTCCCACGAGATGGCGCGTCCCGCCGGTCCCTCGACCGTCCATTGTGAGGTCCCGTCTCCCCTGACACGCACCTCGTGCACGTGTGTCATGAATTCGGGGAACCGCTCCAGCTGCGAGAACGTCTCAAACACCTGCTCGACGGGAGCGGCGACATCGATGCACTTTTGCAGCTCCACAGCGGGCCGTCGGACACCGACGAGGCGATCGATCGGCATATTGGCGCTGCTGCGCGCGATGAGAGCGGCGCCGCCGATCCCGCCAAGAAAGCCGAGCGCGCTCCGCCTGCCGGCGAGAGCGTTGATGAGGAGCGCACCGCCGGTCGCGCCCATGATGACCCGCAGACCCGGCGACCAGTTTTCCTGGAGCGGCCCGAAGCGGGGCCCAGGCGACTTGCTGCCGCCCTGCAGGGCTGAGATGCCCGCCGCGCTCTCATACACGGCCAGCCGGTCCTCGACGTCCGCGACACCGCGGACCGCCCAGACCGTTCGCAGCA
>DASUHA010000152.1:0-8858 GCA_036273735.1 Steroidobacteraceae bacterium
AGCAGCAGCGCGGCGAGCACCGGGACGGCAGCGGCCCGGCGCCGCAGGACGTATTGGATCATGCGCTCAAGCTTGCCTCAAATCCGCTATTCCGAGGAAGTGCTTACCACTCACCCTGCTACTCTGTGGGCATGCCGGAACGCGCCGCAGCTCTGCCGACCCCACGAATGATCCGTCACCCCGACGGGATCACCGCCGTCGATACCGAGTACCTGCATCCGGGACATGCGGCGGCGCATATCATGGAGCACCGCGGACGAGCAGCCTTCGTCGATGTGGGTACCAATGACTCGGTGCCCTACCTGCTCGCGGCGCTGGAGGCGCTCGGGATTGCGCGTGAGGCGGTCGACTATCTTTTGCTGACGCATGTGCACCTGGATCATGCGGGCGGCGCAGGACGGCTGATGCGGGAGTTGCCGAATGCCACGGCGGTGCTGCATCCGCGCGGTGCACCGCACATGATCGATCCGGACAAGCTCATCGCCGGCTCGCAGACGGTCTACGGCCAAGAGCGCTTTCATCGGTTGTATGGGGACATCGTGCCCATTCCGCAGGCGCGGGTACAGGTGACTCGGGACGGAGACAGGTTGAGTCTGGCGGGGCGCGAGCTGGAGATCCTGCACACGCCAGGGCACGCGCTTCATCATCAGGTGTTCTTCGATCGCGCCAACTCCTGCATGTTCACCGGCGATACGTTCGGCCTCTCGTACCGGGAGCTCGACTCGCCCCGCGGCGCATTCATCATCCCGACCACGACCCCGACGCAGTTCGACCCCGGGCAGCTCATCGCCTCCATCGACCGTCTCCTCTCGTACTCGCCGCAGGCGATGTATCTCATGCACTTCAGCCGGGTCACGGACGCACCGCGGCTGGGCGAGGCGTTGAAGGAGCAGATCCGCGAGCTCACCCGCATTGCCGAGCGCAGCGCCAGCGCCCCGGACACCGCCGCGGCAATCCGCGCAGGGATGGCCGACCTCTGGTGCGAGCTCGCGGCCCGCCACGAGTGCCGCCTGGCGCCGGAAGCGGTCCGCTCACTTCTCGAGGGCGACCTCGACCTCAACACTCAGGGGCTCATCGTCTGGCTCGGCAGGCGCCGCGGCTGAGGCCGCGTCCCCCGTCCGTATCCGCCGGACGCGCGATTGCGGCGCATTCCGAGCCCCGGCCGCTTGACCCAGCGGCTCCTTAAGCGTCTTTTAAGGGTCCGCGCCTATCCTCTGTGCAGTGAATCCAGGCAAATTCCGCGGGAGATCGCAATGACAGTGAGGACCGCAGTCCGCAATCCTTTGGTCGCAGCCGTACTGGGCGTCGTGCTCGGCGCAGCACCGCTGGCGGCCCTGTATACCGTCGGCGCCGCGCCGACCACGGCGCACGCGCAGGGCTCCCCGCCGCCTGCAGCCGTGACCTCGGCTCAGCCGCGTGGCGGCGTGGCCGTGATGCTTCCCGATTTCACGACACTCGTTAAGAAATACGGGCCGGCCGTCGTCAACATCCGCGTCATCGAGAAATCCACCGACGAGGGCGAAGGCAACCCGTTCGGGCCCAACAGTCCGTTCGCGCCGTTCTTCCGCGGCCTGCCGTTCCAGGCGCCGCCGGAGCAGCCGGTGCGCGGTGAAGGGTCGGGCTTCATCATCCAGCCCGACGGCCTCATCCTCACCAACGCCCACGTGGTCGCGGGGGCCAGCCGGGTCACGGTCCAGCTGACCGACCGGCGCGAATACATCGCCCGCGTCATCGGCGTCGACAAGGTCTCCGACGTGGCGGTGATCAAGATCTCCGCCAACAACCTGCCGACCGTCAACCTCGGCAATTCCAACAGCCTGCAGGTTGGACAGTGGGTGCTCGCCATCGGCGCGCCGTTCGGCTTCGAGAACAGCGCCACTTCCGGCATCGTCAGCGCCAAGGGCCGCACTCTGCCTGACTCCGGATACGTGCCCTTCATTCAGACGGACGTGCCGATCAACCCCGGCAACTCGGGGGGGCCGCTCTTCAACATGAACGGCCAGGTCATCGGGGTCAATTCGCAGATCTACAGCCGCACCGGCGGTTACATGGGCGTCTCGTTCTCGATCCCGATCAACGTCGCGATGCAGGTGGCGCACCAGCTGATGTCCACGGGACACGTGAGTCGGGGCAAGCTCGGGGTCGTGATCCAGAACGTCGATCAGGGGCTCGCCGACTCCTTCGGCCTGCCGGAGCCGGAAGGCGCGCTGGTCTCGAGCATCGAGCAGGGTGGACCCGGTGCCCGGGCCGGCCTGCAGCCTGGAGATGTGATTCTCGCGTTGAATGGCGAGCCCGTGCAGTCTTCCACGGAGCTGCCCGTGCGGATTGCGAGCCTGACGCCGGGCACGACCGTACACCTGACCGTGTGGCGCGCCCACTCCAAGCGCGAGGTTGACGTCAAGCTGGGCTCCATGGGCAGCCAGACCGTGGCCTCCGCACAGCATCCGCAGCAGCAGGGCGGCAGCCTCGGACTGGCAGTGCGGCCGCTGAGTCACGATGAGGAGCAGGAGGCGCATGCTCACGGCGGGCTGCTCGTCGAAAGTGTGACGGGGCCATCGGAGGACGCCGGGATTCAGCCGGGCGATGTCGTGCTCGCCGCGAACGGCGTGCGCGTCTCCACAGCGGAGCAGCTACGCTCCGCGGTTCAGCAGTCGCGCGGTCACGTGGCCCTGCTGATCCAGCGCGGCAATGCGCGAATCTTCGTGCCGGTGCAGGTGAAGTAAGGGTTGGTCGATTGGCGCGAAGTCGCCTGCGGCGCTTTGCGCAGCCAGCCGAGTCATTCTTTCGATCTCGCGGCCCAGGGAACGGCCCTGGGCCGCTCATTCAGTTGCTTTCGACCGGACGGGGTGATCGGTCCAGCTGAAGAAGGGCCGGGAATCCGTACGGAGTCCCGGCTTCAGGCTGCTGAAGTATTGTGCGATGGCGTCGATATCTTGCGGCTTCAGCGCAACCACCATGTTGCTCATGATCGGGTGCTTGCGATAACCGGTCTGATATTCGCGGATCGCGCGCGCGAGGTAGCTCTCCTGCTGTCCGGCCAGGTTCGGATATGTCGGCGTCACGCCGATTCCGTCCCTGCCGTGGCACGAGGCGCACATGACCGCGGCCTTCGGCAGCTCCGGCGGGCTGGCGTCGCTCGCAGCTACGAGCGGCTTACTGGCGAGGTACGCGGCGACATCGGCGATGTCCTGATCCGATAGCGACAGTGCCTGCAGATGCATGGTCGGATATTGACGCGAGTCGTTGCGGTACTCCTTCAGAGCCGAAACGAGGTAGTCCGGATGCTGGCCCGCGAGGCGCGGCACTGCATAATCGGGGTAGGCGTTGCGGTAGCCCTGGATGCCGTGGCAGCCGAGGCAAGTGGACGCCAGGGTCGCTCCGCGCTGCGCATTGCCCGTGAGCGGCGCCTGCTGGGCGAAAGCCGATTGGGCCAGCAGTGACCCCAACCCCATCGCGAAGACTGCCGTTGCAGCCCTTACGCTCGAACGCATTTGTGAACGCAACCGCCCTCCCGCCATCGTGAACTCCGAACTGGTGCGCAAACCGCGCCGAATCTTATCGGACCCGGCGCACCGGACGCCAGCGTATCCTCGTCCGCTCACTCTTCCAGCCCCACTCGTGCCGTGGTGAGTACATGATCGCGCTCATTCAACGCGTCTCCCGCGCCAACGTCAGCTCCGACGGGCGAGGACTCGGAGAAATTGGTCGGGGAACGCTCGCTTTGATCGGCGTCAGCCGCGACGATGATCGCGCCGCGGCCGATCGACTGCTCGAGCGCGTCTTGGCCTATCGCATCTTTCCAGACGGTGAGGGACGCATGAACCGCTCGCTGCGGGAGACCGGCGGGGGGCTGCTGCTCGTACCGCAATTCACGCTGGCGGCCGACACCCACAAAGGGACCCGCGCTGGTTTCAGTACCGCGGCCGCCCCGGAGGTCGCACGGGAGCTCTTCGGCTATCTGCTCGAGCGGGCCGTCAGCGCGCACTCACCCGTGGCCTGCGGGGAATTCGGGGCCGATATGAGGGTCGAGCTGGTCAATGACGGGCCGGTGACCTTCTGGCTCGAGACCTGAGCCAGGACGCTGCCGGAATCCACAGAATCGTGAATTTTCTCGGCCGGAAAGGGTCATTTATCCTATGATCCGGTCCCTATTATGTTCTCTCACGCGTAAGCGGAGCGGAGTCCAAGCTTTATGGAAATGAAGGAGCTGCTGATCATCCTGGTCGTGGTGCTCGTCGTCTTTGGCGCCAAGAAGCTCCGAAGCGTCGGTGAGGATTTGGGCCATGCCGTGCGCGGCTTCAAGAAGGCGGTGAACGAGGGCGACCAGGAAGAGTCCACCGCCGCCCGCCGACAGATTCGCTCGGACGGCCCCGATGCTGAGTTTCCGGAGGCAAAAGCCGCCCCGAAGGCCGAGGCGGCTGCCAAGAGCGAGCGCAGCGCCTGAGCTTCCTGTGACCGTGGGCGGAGGGTCCGACGCCGCCACGAGGCGCGCGGGCGCGTCTCTATGGTCTGGCGAATCCGGATGCATCCGCCACAACCAGGGCTGAATCTTCATGTTCGACATCGGGTTCTCCGAGATCCTCGTCATCTTCGTCCTGGCGCTCATTGTGCTGGGACCGGAGAAATTGCCGCGCGTCGTACGTGAGGTCGGCCGCTGGGTGGGCAGGGCTCGCGCCATGGCCCGCCAGTTCCAGGATCAGCTCGAGGACGAGGTCGACAATGATCGCAACCGGACGATCCGCCCTGAGCCGGTGCGGCCGGTGGGCGGCGCACCACCCGCCAGTCCTTCGCCGCTGACCCCGGAGTTCACGGACCTCTCTTCAGTGTCGGAGCCGACAGCCTCGGCAACCACCCCCTCGAATGGCGAGCCGCCATCCGAGCCTGTGACCCCGGATGCCCATGAGCGAGGAACCTGAGAAGCTCGCCGAAGGCACCCTGATCTCGCACCTCCTCGAGCTGCGGGACCGGCTGATTCGGGCGCTGGTGGTGGTAGGGATCGTGTTCGTGCCGTGCGCGTTCTACGCCAATCAGCTCTTCACGCTCGCCTCGCAACCGCTGCTCGAGAAGCTGCCGAAGGGCACGACGCTCATCGCAACGAGCGTTGCCGCCCCCTTCACGACACCGTTCAAGCTGTCATTCTTCGTTGCGCTCTTCGTCGCAATGCCCGTTGTGCTCTATCAGCTGTGGGCCTTCGTCGCGCCGGGACTCTACCGGCACGAGAAGCGCTTCGCGCTGCCCCTGCTCGTCTCTTCGATCTTTCTCTTCTACGGAGGGATTGCGTTCGCCTACTTCTTCGTCTTCCCGGCGATGTTCCACTTCTTCGCCAGCACGACGCCCAAGGGCGTGTCGATGATGACTGACATCTCCCAGTACCTCAATTTCGTGCTGCTCATGTTCTTCGGCTTCGGCGCCGCTTTCGAGCTGCCCGTGGCGGTGGTACTGCTGGTTCTCACCGGTCTCGTGGAGCTCGATAAGCTGAAAAGCTATCGCGGCTACGTGCTCTTGGGCGTCTTCATCGTCGCGGCGTTCCTGACCCCTCCGGATGCTGTATCTCAATCTATGCTGGCCGTACCGATGTATCTCCTTTTCGAAGGCGGCCTGATCATGGCGCGCATTCTGCAGCGCGCGAGACGTCAGGACGCGGATACAAAACAACCACAGGCATCCTGACGGAGCGCCGCAGCATGAGTAGAGCCGTCGAAACCGGTACGCCGGCAGATCCTAACATGACGACGGCCGCGGCAAGTGCCAGCACCGCTGATGCAGCGCCGACCGTACTCGGACATCCGCGCGGTCTCGCCACGCTCTTCTTCACGGAGATGTGGGAGCGGTTCACCTTCTACGGCATCCAGTCGATCCTGATCCTGTTCCTGACGGCTGCCACCGGCCGCGGTGGACTCGGGTTCACGGATCAGAGCGCGAGCGCCGTCTGGGGGTTGTACCTGGGCGGGACGTACCTGCTCTCGCTCCTCGGCGGCTGGGTGGCCGACCAGCTGGTTGGAGGGCAGCTCGCAGTCGCCTCGGGCGGCGTGCTGATTACGGCCGGCAACGCGTTGCTCGCTGCAGGCGGCACGCGCCTCTTCTTCCTCGGACTCATCTTCAACGTACTCGGCGTCGGTCTGCTGAAGCCCAACGTGAGCGCCACGGTGGGCGACCTCTATCCTGAAGGCGGCGCGCGCCGTGACGCCGGCTTTTCGATCTTCTACATCGGCATCAACATCGGCTCGCTCATCGGCCCATTCATCGTCCCGATCGTAGCGCAGGCCTACGGCTGGCACGCGGGCTTTGCGCTGCCGGCGATCGGCATGCTGTTCGGCGTGGTGCAGTTTCTCGCCACCCGCCGCCACCTCGGCAGTGCCGGCGCCAACCCTGCGAATACCGGGCCGCGCCCCTGGCTCACCCTGTGGGTTCTGATCGGCATCATCTGCGCGGTCACCGCAACGATGTTGAGTGGCGCCGTCACGGTCAACCCGGTGGCGCTGGCCGGGCGGGTATCGTGGGTGGTCGGTCTCCTGATGGTGGGTTATCTGCTGTACATCGCCTTCTTCGGCCGACTCACCCGTGATGAGCGCCGCCGCGTCTTCGCCATGACGACACTCTTTGTCGCCTCGACTCTCTTCTGGATGGCGTACATGCAGATCTTCGGTCCCATGACGCTGTTCGCCGCCCGCTACACCGATCTTCACGTCTTCGGCTGGAACCTGCCGCCGGGCGACATGCAGACCTTCTCCCCGAGCTTCATCATCCTGCTGGCGCCGGTCTTCGCGATGCTGTGGGTGTGGCTCGGGAAGCGGAACCGGGACCTATCCTCGCCGGCCAAGTTCGCGTTGGGATTACTGTTGATCGCGGCGGGCATGCTCGTCATGTACGTCGCGGGGCTGCGTGTGCTTCACGGCAGCAAAGTGTCCCTGCTCTGGCTGGTGGCGACCTACTTGCTCAACGCCTGCGGCGAGCTGTGCCTCTCGCCGGTCGGCCTCTCCTCCACGACCAAGTTGGCACCCGTGCGATTCGCCGCCCAGAGCATGGGCCTGTGGTTCCTCACTCTTGCGCTCGGGAGCTTCCTGTCGGGTCTTCTGTCGAGCGGCTACGACGCCCAGCATCTGGAGACCCTGCCGGCGCTCTATTTGACCCTCTTCTGGTGGACCGCCGGGGGAGGGATCGCGATGCTGCTGATCACACCGCCGGTAAAGCGGCTGATGGCCGGGGTGCGCTGACGAGCGACGCCGAGCGGCCAACAGCCGAGTCCCAGTGACGCCTTGGCACGAATCGCAACGCACCGGCACGGCGGCTGCTGGCGGTGAGCAGGCTGCATCCAGGCATGCCGGGAGATGACGCTCATGATTGCCCACACGAGTCTTCCAGTCAGCGACTACCGCAAGTCCAAGGCGTTCTATAGCAGGGCGCTCGAGCCGCTCGGCTATCGCAACAATATGGAATACGGCGATGCCGCGGGCTTCAATGACGGCAAGAACACCGATTTCTGGATCGGCCGCAAGGATGTGGTGGAGCCGACCCACCTCGCATTCGAGGCGGCCAGCCGCGCGCAGGTCGAGGCATTCCACGCAACGGCGCTCGCCGCCGGAGCGAAGGACAACGGCGGTCCGGGATATCGCGACTACTCGCCGGGATATTACGCCGCCTTCGTCTACGACCCTGATGGACACAACATCGAGGCGGTGTGGTACGACCCCAGCCGCGAGAAGTAGTCCGCGAGCACCGCCGCCGCTCAGGCCCGGCTCGCCTCTTCGGCGTAGGCCTTGAGCCAGCCGAGAATGTCGGGCCAGCCACGATGCTGGGCGCGAGAGCTCTCGGTCGTCAGGCCGGAATGCGTCACGCGAACTGTCGTGACGCCGCTCCTTTCCACGAGCTCGAACCGGACCAGCGATTCGAAAGCGTCCTCCTGCCAGCTCGGCAGCCAGGTGAAGACGAGCAGGCGCGGCCGTTCGATCTCCCGGTAGACACCCTGGAGTGTGAACGGCCGGCCAGCGACTCCAATGCCGCGCATCAGCCACTTGCCGCCGGGTTTCAGGTCTGATTCGACGTGGGTGGTCTTGAACCTGCCCTCGGCTCCCCACCATCGCACCCGCTCCTCCGGGATGACGAGCGCGGCAAACACTCTGTCCGCGGAAGCGTTGATGGCGATTTCCTCGACTACCGTATCGGCCCCGATGGTTTGACTCATCGCTCGTCCTCCAGGTACTGCTTGAGGTCGCGCAGCGTGCTCTTCCAGAAGGCCCGGTAGTCCTGCAGCCAGTCGTCGACGGCACGCAGCGGCCGGGCATTGAGCTGACAGACGCTCGCTGTGCCGCGCTGATGAGTGACCACGAGCCCGGCGAGCCTGAGCGACCTCAGGTGTTTGGAAATCGCCGGCCGGCTCGTGCGGAAATTGCCGGCAAGCTCACCCACCGTGAGCGGGCGCCGGCGCAGCAGGCCGAGGATCTGCCGCCGCGTCGGGTCGGCGAGGGCGCGAAAGACGGCCTGGCTCCGGAGCTCGACATGCGTAACCATAGAGTTACTGAATGGTAACCACTGGGTTACGGATGTCAAGGGTGGTCAGGGCGTGTGCCCGAGCTGACGCTCCACCTCGCGTTGCGGCCTGGCCCCTGCGATCTCCGCAAGCGTCGCCCGCGTTCTCTGCTGCGCCTCGGCCGGCGACCAGGAGGCCAACTGTTCCAGCGAGTACGCTCGCCTGAGCTGTCGGATCAGGTTGAGACCCAACCAGTAGCCGGCGCGGTTGGGAAAGCCGGGATTCAGCGGCTTGTTGCTGCCCTCGAACCACTGCGCATAGCGGCGCGAGATCCCGTGGCCTGCCGCGCCTATCGTCAGTACGCCTGCAACACGGAGGAAATCACGGGCTG
>DASUHA010000153.1:0-3349 GCA_036273735.1 Steroidobacteraceae bacterium
ACCGATGCTGATGACGGCGCCGGCAAGAGCCTGTTGCTCGGGATCGGGCGCGCTCAGATGCGCATTTAGCTCATCCTCCTGGCGATCGAGCTCGTCCGTCCGCGCCTCAAGCTGCGTATTCCGGACCATCGTGACCGCTGATTCCGGCTGAACGTGACCGGCCGTTCCGGCCGAACGTGACCGCTTATTCCGGCTGAAGGTGACCGATTTTGGGCTTGTGCCCGGAATCGCCGGTCACGATGCCGGAATCCTCGGTCACGTTCCTCCGGAATGATCCCGCCGGGTCTGCGCTGGACCCCCTGACCGCTGGCTAAGCTGCCCGATTTTCACCTCGGGGGAGCGATGCCAGCCAAGCGGAGTGCCATGCGCAAGATCAAAGAAGTACTGCGCCTGAAGTTCGAGGCGCGATTGAGCCTCGAGCGGATTGCGGCGGCGACCGGCGTCTCGAAGGGCGCGGTGAGCAATTACGTGCAGCGGGCGATCCAGAAGAGCCTGGGCTGGCCGCTGCCGCAGGATCTGGACGATGCCGCCCTCGAGCGGCTGCTTTTCCCCCAGGTCGTGCAGCGCGAGCAGTACACGCACGCCGATTACGCGTGCGTGCACCAGGAGCTCAAGCGCAAAGGGGTGACGCTGCAGCTGCTCTGGGAGGAATACCACGCCGCCCACGGCGCTCGGGCCCACCAATACAGCCAGTTCTGCTGGCATTACCAGCGCTTTCGCGACAGCCTCGCCCGCTCGATGCGCCAAACCCACCGCGCCGGCGAGAAGCTCTTCATCGATTACAGCGGCGACACCGTGCCGGTGATCAATGTCGTGACGGGCGAGATCCTGCGGGCGGAGATCTTCATCGCCTCGATGGGATCCAGCAAGTACACCTACGCGGAAGCCACCTGGACGCAACAGCTCCCGGACTGGATCGCCTCACATATTCGCATGCTCGAGCACCTGGGGTGCGTTCCAGAGATCCTAACACCTGACAATCTGAAGAGCGCGATCAATAAGGCCTGCCGCTACGAGCCGGAGGAGAACTCCACGTACGCAGACCTGGCCCGTCACTATGGCTGCGCCATCATCCCGGCGCGACCTTATCGGCCGAAGGACAAGGCGATCGCAGAAACGCACGTGCTCGTAGTGCAGCGCTGGATCCTGGCGCGCCTTCGCAATCGGCAGTTCTTCTCCCTGCCTGAGCTCAATGCCGCGATCGCCGAGCTCCTCGTCGGTTTGAACCACCGCCCCTTCAAAAAGCTCCCCGGCTGCCGCGCCGGGGCCTTCGAGGCGATCGACCGGCCGGCGATGAAGGCACTCCCGCCTCAGCGCTACGAGTACGCCGAGTGGCTGAAAGCCAAGGTCTACATCGACTACCACGTCGAAGCCGACGGGCACTACTACAGCGTCCCGCATCAGCTCGTCGGCCAGCACGTGCACGTGCGGATGACGGCGTCTGCGATCGAGTGCCTCTTCAAGGGACGCCGTGTCGCGGCGCACGTGCGCTCCTATCAGCGCGGCAAGCACACCACCTTGCCTGAGCACATGCCCGAGTCGCACCGGCGGCACATGCAGTGGACGCCGGGGCGACTGTTGAACTGGGGCGAGAAGATCGGTCCGGGGACCCGCGCCGTGGTGCTCTGGCAGTTCGAGAACCGGCCGCATCCGGAGCAGGGCTATCGGACGTGCCTGGGGCTGTTGAGCCTCGCCAGGACCTTCAGCGAACAGCGCCTCGAGGCCGCCTGCCGCCGGGCACTGACCATGGGCTCCCCGACCCGCAAGCGCATCGAGGCGATCCTCGAGGCGAAGCTCGACCAGCATCCCGATCTGTTCCCGGGCGCGGACACGGCCGCGCCCACCGCCTCGCGCTCGCACGTGAATGTGCGCGGGGCGGAGTACTTCCGTGCCACCACCCAGACGGCTACGCCGTCGATAGCTGAAGGAGACGAGGATACATGCTCATCCAACCCACCCTCGATGCACTAAATCGCCTGAAGCTGCACGGCATGGCGCTCGCCTTGAGCGAGCAGATGACCAACACCGCCGCCCAGCAGCTCTCCTTCGAGGAGCGCATCGCGCTGCTGCTCGAGCGAGAGGTGATCTACCGGGAAAATTGCCGCATGGGGCGGCTCTGGAAGGCTTGCCAGCCGAAGGAGCGAGCAGCCGCGGTTGAGGACATCGACTACCGCGGCCGCGGCGGCCTCGACCGGGCGCAGCTCGCGAGCCTTACCTCCTGCGAGTGGATCCGCCAAGCTCAGAACTTGCTGATCCACGGCGCCACCGGCAGCGGCAAGACGTACCTCGCGTGTGCGCTGGCACATCAGGCGTGTCGTGCGGGCCTCTCCGCCTGGTACGTGCGCGCACCGCGGCTGTTCGAGGAACTCAGCCTCTGCCACGCCGACGGCTCCTTCCGCAAGCGCCTCGCCGCCATCGCCAAAATCCAAGTCCTCGTTATCGACGACTTCGCGATCAGCCCGATCGGTCCCCGCGAGCGCAACGACTTACTGGAACTGCTCGATGACCGCGTCGGATCCCGTGCATCGATCCTGACCAGTCAGCTGCCGATCGAGCACTGGCACGAGTACCTCAACGACCCCACGCTCGCCGACGCGATCATGGATCGCCTGATCCACCGCTCGCACAAGATCCACCTGCAGGGCAAGGAGTCGATGCGCAGGCGCGCTGGCAAGGAGACAGCGAAGGACTGAGGCGATGTTAAGTCACGACCCTGTCGATGTCCCCGCACAGGACCTTCTGCCCGCCCTCCGGGCGGTCAGACTCCCCTACGGGTTGCCCGTGAAGCGGCTGAACAAAGAGCGGCCCAGAGCGCCGCGGACGTTGACGGAACGTGACCGATCGGAGTAATAAACCCTCACAGCGCCGACCCGGCGGAATCCCCGGTCACGTTCGGGCGGAATAGCCGGTCACAATCGCCGGAATACGCATCAAGCTCCGCGAGGCGCTGTTCATCCTCCTGAGCTTCCTCGACCTGCGCCTCGAGCTGCTCCCGCTCCTTGGCGATTGCCTCAAGAGCCCTCTGCTCCTCACCGGACGGCTCACGGAGCACGGCCCTGACATGCCCGTAGACCGCGCGAGCCGCGTAATCGAATTCCGGACGCACGTGAACCCAGGCAATACCCTCCTTCCGAAGACGCTCGGCGCATTTCTCCAGCTTTGCGGTCGCGAGCTTGCGGACGAGCTCGCCATCGAGCCGAGCATCGCTCTCTTCCTCGGCAAACAGATCGCGATGAACGATGCCACCGGCCTTCTCATACGCCTTGATGCCCACATACCGCGCCATCGGCTCGCGAAGTGACACCTCCTGTTCGGTGAGCGCTCGGCGGAGCATAACGGGAGTGCGGTC
>DASUHA010000154.1:0-72340 GCA_036273735.1 Steroidobacteraceae bacterium
TGGGGCCGCCTTCGCGCGCGACCAGCAGGTCGTGCATGTCGTTGGCGTGCTCTTCCTCGGTGGTCAGAATGCCTTCGAGCATGGTGCGTGTGGCAGGATCGTCATCGGCAAAGTAGCGGATGAGCTCCCGGTAGTGGTCGATCGCGATTCGCTCGGCAATGTAGTTCTCCCGGATCATGCCGATGAGATTGCCTCCTTCTGCGTATTGCGACGCCGAGCGCGTCAGCAGTCCCTCTGGACTGAAATTGGGCGTGCCGCCGAGCTGATTGATGCGCTCCGCGACCGCCATCATGTGCATCTGCTCTTCCTTCGCGTGTTGCGCGAACTCAGCCTTCACGCCCTCGCTCGATATGCCCGTGGCCGCGATGGAGTGCATCGTGTAGCGCAGCACACAGACGATCTCCGTCGCGAGGACCGATTGGAGGATCGCAATCGCCTGGGTGACGTCGCCTCTGTAACTTTGCGTCACGTTACCGGTTTCAAGATGGTTGCGGGCGCGATCGCGTAGCGTCTGCACGTCGGTCAGAAACGGTTGGTCGTGATCGCTCTTGGGTGCGGCTTTGGTCATCGCTGTCTCCGGGTCATCGGTTGGAATAAAATGGAATTGCCACGCGGGAATCTGCGCACTGGCGTGCGACGGCCTCGCGATCTGGCGTTGTTCATCATGACGGGCCGATGAGAACGTCGAAGTCCGTTCCTTCCCAGCGGTCAGCCTCGAGCCAGTGGAAGGTGAATGTGATCCGCGTTCCCGTTGCGAGCGCCTGAGTCGACAAATCGGTGAAGTGCACACCGAGCCCGGTATCGTGGCTCGATACGTCCTGGACGCTGCTCCAATCATTTGCGCTCCAGTGAATGCGGGTGGCCGCGAGTGTTTCGATGCGCAGCGCCTTGCCGGCAGGCAGCGAGCGGATTCTGTGATTGAACCGCCATACCAGCCGAGGCGAGACCGCTTTTTCGACCAGGTAGCGCCGCACGGTTTGCGGCGGAAGATCGAACAGCCGGCCATCGTGCAGGGAGCGCCGCAGCTTGAGATATTCGGCGTGCGCCCACACGAGCGGCATAGCCGACCCGGACGCCCGGCCGACATGCAGCTCCCGCTCCGGTATGTCCGCTGCGCCCCAAACTTGTTCGGGTATCAAGCCGCCCTCGTTGGCGAAGGCTTCCATCATGGCCATGAGCCGCCTCGCCGCATCGATCCGGTCCGCCGCAAGTTCGTAATGAGCCCGCTCACCGGTGAGCAGCGGCCACCCGCGACCGATTCCGGTACCGTCAAAAGGAGCTCCATCCTCATGCTCGCCATAGCCATCGTCGTTGTAGCGATGCCATGTGGAACCGGACGGCGTTTCGACCTTGAGTAAAGCATCAATGACCTTGACCGTGTCGCGCATGCGCGGGTCGTCGGCTGCGCGTACGCCGAAGCGCACCAAAGCCAGAGCGTCCGGGCTCACCAGATGACCGGCACTGCGAGTGTCCTCCGCGGCCGCGACGTTCTTGATACGAACGTCCTTCTGCCGTAGCGGCGTGCCTATGCCCTCCGGGGCTATCCGAACGTAATATCCGTCGACGCCGTACCGGTTACACCAGTCGGTGCTCGAGACGTACATCCAGCGATCGATGCAGCTGTGCCACACATCGGCCGTCTCTCGCAGATAACCGGCAACGGACGCTTCCTGACATAGATCGGCGAGGTCCGCCGCTGCCAGGAGGGCTGCGATTTCCGCGCCCACCGTGAACGGTGAATAGCCAGGGTCTTCCTCCCAACGATCCTGGGGGCTCACTGGACCGCTGCGGATCAGATAGCCGGCGGCTCGCCGCACCATGGGCCAAAAATGGATCACGTCGGTGGGGCTCAGCGCTTTTTCGCGCCAAGCCAGGTCCACCAGGAGGATCGGCAACGCCGTCTCGTCCATCTGGATCCCGTTCCAGTAAGGTGATCCATCCAGCCACATGTTCTGCGGCCAGTGCCCGTCCTCCTGCTGCGTGGCCTGAAGATACGTCAGGGCGCGGCGGGCATCCTCGTACGCTCCGGCGGCGAGCAAGCCGCCCGCTGTTTCCACCATGTCGCGCGGCCAGACCAGATGATATCCGCCGAGATCATTGTCACCCTTGCTGAATCCCCACGGAATGGCCAGGCTGGCGATGAGGCCGCCGGGGACCATCTTGGATTCGTGGGTACGCAACACGGCGAGGCTGATGTCGGACAGATCGCCTGGGCTGGCCGCCGGTTTCATCGGCGGGGTATGGGTCTTGATCCATCCCTGCCAGCCGGCGATGTAGTCCTTGCGCGCCGTCGCAAAACCGTCATGCAGGCTGACGATGGCGTTTCGCGCCGCCAATTCGGGCTCGCTGCCGAAGCCGAGCGCCAGTACGAAGGCTCCCTCCGATTTGAGCAGATCGATCTCCCCAATCATGGCCACATTGCCGTTGTCGGCGAGGTCGTATTCCCAAGTCATCCGCTTGTGCGCCTTCAGATCCTGCCAGCCGTCGGTCGACCCGACGTAGCCAACCGACCGCTTCGCCCAGCCTACGGAGCACGCGAGCGCGAGCGCATTGCCCTCACGCCGTGCAAACAGCAGCGGCGTACCCTCGAAATCGTCCACCCAAGCGGTGTTGCCGCCGCCTTGATTGCCCAGATGCGGCGCCAGCAGGACATGCAGGCGATAGTCCGACAAGACGCCTTGCCGCGCGATGAACCGGACCTGTTGCAGCACGGTGTCGCGATGCGGGTCGGTCAGGGTTTGCTTCTCGATGCGGTAGCGACCGTCCCGGCTGACGTTGATCAATCCGAACGCCGGCACGCCCTCGGCCAACCAGTGAACCCCGCAGTGGGCGTCGCGCTTCTCCTCGGAAAAGAACGCCCTACCGTCTGTGATGATCAGCCCCATGTCGCGCACGCAGGCTTGGTCGATGCGCGGGTAATAGATCTCGTTGAAGATGCCGTGGCTGAGCGTGAACCACACGTGACTGTCGGTGCTGAGCGCTGTGCCTATGCCGACCTTGGCGCTGGACGTCCAGCGGGCTGCAATCCCTGGGCTGCCTGGCGCGAGACGGGGTGACTGGTTCGATGTCCTCATGACCGTGATTCACTCGGCGCGATTGCGGGAAATCCCTCGATCGCAGAATAGTTCCACAGCCGGGCAGCGTCGGTGCGCTGCCACGCATTGCCAATGCCAGCCGGCCTGGCCTCGACGAGCTCTGCGACGGGCAGCGGCCGCGCCCGATGGCTTACCTCGGGCAGCTCCATGCTGGGACTCGAGTCACGAAGCACACGAGCGGGATGCCTCATACATCACTGAAGAGAGGCCTTGCCCGTCCAGTGGCGCCTTGGACAGCCCGCCGGTCTAGTCCCGGATGCGTTGACTGTCAGTCGGTACTCGGTGACAACGCGTGCGCGCACCATCACGGCAGCTGCGCTGGTTGCTCTGCACATCTGCCCTTCGGTTGTTGTGCCGGAAATCATGGCCTCCTCCGTCCAGAACACATCCGGAGAGGCCCAGTACCGCTACGATCATGCCGTATGAGGAAAATCGAGTCAGAGTATTCATTGATGAGCACCGATTGAAGCTGTCTATGACGGGAACGTGGGCCTAGTGTGCCTGGATAACCTGCGGCGTCGGTGCGCTGGCACACCCATCCCGGAGGCACAAGGGGCCGCCACAGCATGCTCCCCTGCCACTCAGGCAATCACTTATGAAACAACACTCGCCGCAGCTCGAGTTGAAGTTGTTCGTACTGCCCGCTGATGAACCGATAGCACTCGCAGGATCTCCTCTGCAAGCCCCGCCTGTCGAGAATGCTTATGCGGCCGCGGCGATAGCTGATCAAGCCGGCCATCTGTAGATTGCTCGCAGCCACGGTAACGCCGGCGCGACGCACGCCCAGCAGGGCGGCAATGGACTCGTGGACCATCAGAAGCTCGCGTGAACCCGCGTAGTGACTCATGGTAGCAGCAAACGCGCCAAGCGCTGCTCTACGTCGTGGTGTTGGCTACAGGCCACGGACTGGCTGATCACCGCAAGAAACGCCCGCCCATAGCTCAGCAGCAGCCGCTGCAGCGGGCTCCCGAAGCGCACTTCCTTTCGTAGGTCCTTCGCCCGCATTCTCATCGCGCCTCCCGAAAGCTGCACAATCGCCTTGTCGGGGGTGACCATACCGCCGAGGAAAATATTGATGCCGAGGAGTCCCTCTCGTCCCTCTCGCCCGATGATGCCGACCTCGACCGTTCGGCCGTTAGCCATGCTGTCAACCATGGCGACCACGGCGTCTTCGGGGAAGTACACGGCTTCGATTCTCTGGTCCGCGCGATAAACCGTCTCTCCTCGTTTCAATACCACGTGCTCGAGCTTGGGCAGCAGATGCTTGTATTCGGTCGCGAGCAGCGCCGCAAGGATGCTGTTGCCGGTTGACGCCGCCGTGGCGGGTAGAGGGCCCCGTCGCCTTCCACGCGTCGAGCCGTGCGTTACCGCGAGCAGCGGAGGCCTCATTTGGCTCATGCGATACCCCCTCCCGACAGGGCTTCCCGCCTCCGCGACAGCAATATCGCTCCGCAATTCCGTGACACGCGATGAGCCCTCAAATGGTCAATAAGGGGCTTCGAAAAACTCCTTTCGAAGCCAACTGGCGTTGCGATTGAGCAGGGTGAGGTTGGACCCGTCGCCTCTTTCCTTAAAGAAGGATGGGATGAATGCTCACCCGAGCCTCGGCGCGCGCCCGCGTTCTGGCGGCATGCCCATGCCCTTAGCCCCGCGAGCTTTCCGCTCGCAGACGATGACCCTGCGATTCTCACACCTCAACCCCACGCCCCCACTCACAATCACCTCCTCGCCGCCTTGCCCCCGCTCGAGCGCGAGCGAATCTATCCGCACCTGGAATTGATCCCGATGCCGCTCGGCAGGGTCTTGTACGAGTCCGGGGACGTCCTTCGTCACGTTTACTTTCCGACCGACTCCATCATCTCGCTGCTGTACGTGATGGCGGACGGTGCCTCGGCGGAGATCTCGGTGGTGGGCAACGAGGGGCTGATCGGGGTGGCGCTGTTCATGGGTGGCGAGACGACGCCGAGCCGGGCCGTCGTGCAAAGCGCGGGGTTCGCGTACCGGTTGATTGGGCAGCGGCTCAAGGACGAGTTTCATCGCAACGGCGAGATGCAGCTTCTGCTGCTGCGCTATACGCAGGCGTTGCTCACGCAGATGTCTCAGACCGCGGTCTGCAACCGCCACCACTCCGTCGACCAGCAACTATGTCGATGGCTGCTGCTGTCCCTCGACCGGCTACCCAGCAACCAGTTGACCATGACACAGGAGCTCATCGCCAACATGCCGGGCGTGCGCCGCGAAGGCGTCACCGAATCGGCCGGCAAGCTGCAGAAGCTCGGGATCATCCACTACTCTCGCGGCAGCATCACGGTGCTCGACCGGCCACGGCTGGAGCAACTGTGCTGCGAGTGCTACGCCGTGGTGAAGAGGGAGACCGACCGCCTGCTGCCGAATCTGCACGATCCGTCTCGGATCGAGACCGGTCGGGACCTGGCCGATATTGCGGTCGGGGCTCCGGAGTAGGACTGCGCCACGCGGCCGGCGTCGCCTGAAACCTCTGCGGCGACGGCGTCTTGCGCCGACGTGCAGACCGTGACGGCGCGCGTAGTCATATCGCCTCTGGGCTCAATGATCAACGGAGAATCTCGTGCCGACAGTCAATCGTATGCTCATATCTTCCACCGCACTCGTGTGCTTGGCTGTCGTGGGTTGTGCCGCAACTACACGACGCAATGGCATTGGAAAGTACATCGACGGTAGCGCCATCACCGCGAGGTGATAACCGCGCTGATCAACGATCGTCGCTGAAAGTCTGACGACATCGGCGTCGAGACCTTCGAGCGCCGGAGGTCGCGGGATTCGCGGATTTGACGATGAGGCAAGCGGACGTGCGTCGTGATGCTTGCGGTTGCGCAGCAACCTGCGCTCGGTAGCGCACAGACCGCGCCTACCATGGAAGCTATGTTGAAAGAATAAACCCCGCCGAGCTTCGCCGGACTCCCAGGACACTGATCACCGCAACGCCATGAACGTTCCCCTCAGGCCGAAGGTGCGGTTTCGCTGCCATGATGGTGGCAAAATCGCCACGCAACAAGGCGGCACGCCGCCCTCGCGGCGGCCCATCCTTTCGTTAGGGTCAAAGACATCGACGCGCAACCCCCAAGATCAGGCCAAAGAGCGGAATTCGGATTGGTCGGCGCGGTCCGCGTCGTAGAGAACTTGGAAGCAATCGCTGCCGAAGCAGATCGCCGTCCTGCAATTCACACGTTCGAGTATTGCCGTGTTGTTCTTCAATGGAGGTGAAGCCTTCGATGACCGACATGACGGAAGCACCCATAGTCATCGCGGCATTGCGTAGCTCGGCGGACATTCTGCGCCAGACCTGGAAGGATATCGGCAAGAAGGATCTCTCACTCGTTGCCGCCGGAGTGACCTACTATCTGCTTGTGGCACTGTTCCCTGCTTTGGCCGCGTTAATTTCGGTCTACGGCCTGGTCGAGAACCCTGCGGGCATGACAAAAGACGTACAGTCTTTGTCAGGCCTGCTTCCGCCATCGATTGTGCGGCTGGCCAATGCCGCGCTGCGCGAACTGATTTCCGCATCGAGCGGAAGTCTTGGCTTTGGTGCCATCATCGGCATCGGGATCGCGCTCTTCAGCGGCATGCGGGGGATGACCAGCATGATGGCAGCGCTCAATATCGCCTACGGTCAGACCGAAACGCGTGGATATGTCAGGTTCTACGCGACTGCGTTGCTTTTGACCGTCTTGATAATTACCAGCGGGCTGATCGCCTCGATGCTTGTCGCCGGCCTGCCCGCTTTGCTAAGCGGAACCGGTGTGCGCAGTGCGCCGCGCCTGATCAGCCTGGCTATAGAATGGGCGCTTCTGATCGTGTTTGTTGTGAGTGTGGTGTCGGTGATCTACCGCTACGGACCCGCCGGAAGAAAGCCACAATGGAAATTGGCTTCCTTTGGCATCATCACGGCCACCGGTCTATGGTTGATTGGATCGATCCTGTTTAGCGTCTATGTCCATAACTTCGGTCGCTATAGCGAGGTTTATGGCTCGTTGGGTCTGCCGCTGATAATTCTTACCTGGGTGTGGCTTTCGGTATTCGTCGTATTGTTCGGAGCCGAGATCAATGGCCAAGTCGAGCGTCAAGCGCGGGGGGATCGTATTGTTCAATAACTCTGACACGTTCACAGGGCGGCTCGTTCGTAGAGGTTCAACACTCCGCCCAAACGGCCGCTGCGATCGATTGGTACTCGCAAAATGTGCCGGTTATGGTGCGGCACGCGCATGGCAATCGTGTACTACACTCGCAGAACTGGCGCTTCCACGTCCATCTGCTACGACTGGGCACTGGCGAGGGGCGGCTGGAGCAGGGAGTCCGCCAAGGCTCGCTGGCTTGCCACGTATGTGATATTCTGAATTCTGCTGTTGCTTTTATGCAACATGGTAGCGGGGGCGTGCTTTGAAGCAACCAAAACTGATGTGGTGTGCTTTTCCCTGGAACGGCTCCTCGAGCCCATGGCCATACCCGATATCTGTGGCAATGGCCATTTGCTCACGCCCGACAATCTGAATATAGACCATGAGAAACGTCGTTGGCGCTGCCGCTGCTGTGGTCGGGCGCGAGCGGCCGAGTTTAGGGCCCGGCACAAGCCGGCGGCATAGATTCTGGTCCATGTGAGATAGAGTAATCCGGGTAGATGCCTATTCGTAGCCGTGTAACCTGCGAGATGACCCGGAATCGCATGGTGCAGGTGCTCTCGACCCGATCCCAACGGACGCCTTTCGGCATTGATGCATCAGAACGCAACGGAGTGCAACGTCACCGATAGCCACTCAGGCTGCTCCGAGCGCCTGCCGACGGGCTACCCGCCGCCCATCTCCTGCATCCAAGCGGGAATATCACGGGCGCCATGCAGCACGCGCCACACGTCAATGCATTCGTTCGCTTCGATATAGAATACAACATGCGGAAATAGCCGGAGCGGCCACGCGCGCAGGCCAGGCAGACTCAGCTCTACGGCGTATCGCGTCGAGCCGCTGGCCGGGTGGCGGCTAATGTGCCGGTATGCTCGCTCCAGAGCTTCGACAAAGGCAAGGGCGACTTGCTCACCCGCCTCGCTTAGATAGTGATCAATAGCCTCTTCGACATCGCGGTTGGCGAGCTCGCGGGGAACAACCGACTTCGCCATTAACGCCGCTGGCTGGCTGTCCGGCTACCGCGTGATCGATTGCGCAGCTTCTTGAAGTATGCAGCATCTGCCGGTGCCGCAGACGCTGAAGCGGCCCCGGCCAGCAACAGCTCACGGAGACGTAGCTGATCCTGATCTTTGCGGATCAGCTCGCGCACGTACTCGCTACTGGTGCCGTAACCCCGTTTGACCTGCTCGTCGACGAAGCTTTTGAGGTCGTCGGGGAGGGAAATGTTCATGGTGCTCACGGCTCGCAGTCTAGACTTATTGCCAAATTTTGGCAAACCGTCGCGCGACGGAGCCTCTCTTGAAGTAAACCGGGCGACAGGATCCGGGCCAGAAGCGGCCCGTCGGAGCTGCCGCAGATCTCTCGATAGCAGCTTGGCGGCTTGGGATGCATAGGGCGGTGGGCGCCATGTTCGCACCGCTGGGCGTAGTTTTCCAACTGCGACGCTATCGACATTTTGGCAGCGGACAAGCACGATTGATACGCGCCCTGAGTTCAATAAATCCAAGGAGTGTGAGACGGTCGCATAAATGTGCGGATCACGCTGAGTACGCTTTCTTTAACTATCGGGTCCCGTTTGCGGCGTGGTCAATTATGCGAGTAAGTCCCGAAGAAGGACTGCAGCGACACGCTGCCGAGGGCAGGGTCAGCCGGGACCGCCGCCGAACTAGCGTCGGTTCGGCTTTGGCACTGCTCCTCGTGGCCCTGACAGCCTCCCGCGCCATGCCGGCCGCGATTTATCAGTGCACGGGCGCAGACGGCCAGGCCGTCTTCTCGGATTCACCGTGCGGACCGGATTCCAGGAGACTCGAAGTTGAGGCGCCAGCGCCGTCCCGCGCGCCCTCGGCAAGCAGGTCGACTCGCATATCGACCCCGCCCCCCTTCAGCGCCGCCGGTCAATCCCGCCTTGAGGCATTCGTCATCCGATGTAGCACCAGTGATTTCAACCGGTGGGTTCAAGCTCAGCATCCGATGCCGGACTGGGACGTACGTCGGGCCAAACTCATTGAGCTGACTAATAGCTGCCGCCGGGCCGTGCACCTGCCGGATCTGGTGTCGCAGCCATCGCCGCCGACCAGCCCTCAACGGCATGCTCAACCGCCCAGGGACGCCGTGTTCGCGCAAATCGTCAAACAAGGATCCGTCAGCCGCTTGCAGGCCTATCTGCAATTCGGGAACGTGGATGTCAATGATCGCTCCGACCTAGACAAAGGGCTGCTGGATCACGCGGCAGAACAGAATCAAGTCGAGATCGCACGATTTCTCATCGAGCACGGAGCGAAGGTGGACGCCTCGCAGACACGAGGAGTAGATCGGGGTATGGCTCCCCTGCATCGCGCGGCCGCCGCGGACGCTGTCGGGGTTGCTTCGCTGCTCATTGCCGGTGGTGCCACCGTGAATCAGCATGGACCGCTTGGCATCACCCCACTCATCATCGCTGCATCCCACGGCAATGCGCGTACCGCGGAGGTGCTGCTCGATCACGGGGCCGACATCTCGACGGCAACGGGCGACAAAAAGACGGCCCTGTCAGAGGCGACCGCGCACCATCACCCGGACATGGTGCATATGCTGCTCCTGCATGTGCCCACGCCGACGATGCGGACTCTGGGCACATTGGCGATGAACGCCGACGTTGACGCCATCCGTTTGCTCATGCGGCACGACTCCCTGGCCCATGATATCGACGTGATCAGCAAGAACACGGCACTGCGCTACGCGATCGTGGGCGGCCAATGGGACAATAAAGTCCCTGAACGCGAACAGATCATCGATCTGCTGATCGCTGCAGGCGCTGACGTCGATAACAGGGTCGATAGCGCTCCCAACACACCTCTCATGATGGTGACCTCGCCAGCGTTAGCGGACTTTCTAATCAAACGTGGTGCCAATCTCAACGCGGTGGGCTGGTATGGGACTGCCGCCAACCAATTGGCCTGCAACGCCCAGGTGCAGGATCGTCTGGGTATGTTCAAGGTCCTGCTCGCCCATCGTGCGGACATCACCACGGCTGTCAAAAATGGCAGGAACGGCCTGCAATGCGCGCTGACGTCAAACCGCCCGGAATTGGTTGCATTTCTGCGCTCTCAGGGCGTTCCTGTGGACGCCCCCGGGGTGTTGGCGTCTGGGAGCGGGGCACCAATGGCCAGGAGGCCCCTTCCGTTGCCTGTGATGACCCCCAGCCGAAACATACGGCGCGGCGACCGAGACTACCCGGCCGTCAATGTCCAAGCACGTCAAGCCATCGCGATCCATGGTAAGGCCCCAGCAGATTGGACCGTGCGGCTATACGTCTACTACACCACCAAAACGATGTTTGACAAAAACTCGCCGGGCGAGGTTTGCCAATACGATGCGAGCGGCGGACTCGAGGGCGCGATGCAGCCTTACTCGGTCCAAGAGGACCTGCCCGTCACTCGGCAGGGCGATACGTTCACAGCAACGCTCTTCTTCGATCACTTTGAGCCGGGACGCTGTGGCTGGCACGTCTCTGATCTCGGTTACAGCACCGGAAGGAACGACGGCAACCCCCCAACCGCTGGAATCCTCGCCGATTCGCCCCGCAACCATCCCGGAAGCCCCGATAACGGTGATCAAATGGACCTGTGGTGTTGGGAGGGGCCTGTGCCAATTGGTATTGCCAATTCAAAATTCGATTGCACGTTTGCGCCTTACTCCAGCATTTCGCCGATAAAGTTCATTCCGCTGTCCGAGCGCGGCAACATTCGTACATTGCTCATTCTGCCTACGACAAGGTCACTGATCTTCATATTTCATGACCTTGACGCCGAGGCAGCGGCATTCCGGTCGAGAGTACCGGGCGGTCGGTAGAGGCGGTCTCTGCGAGGCTACTGTGCGAGGTTACTGCTCACGGCGGAGGAGGCACCCTCACCCCTGTCGGGCGCGCGTCGGCGACTACCGGAATGCGCTGACGCAAAGCGATGTCCTGCGCTTTGTCCCCGCGATGCACATCAGGTGCCCGGCGCCAGCGCGATTAGGAAAGCGCTTTTGGAATCGGGTAGTCAAGATCGGAAGTTCAAGCCCCACTGATCCCCGCTGTGCGTCACTCGCATTCCGTTGCTTCGTGTCTCCTCAGCGACTGCTCCTGGGCTACGCGAACTACCGAGAGAAGTTCGTAAGCTGACTGTGGCGGCCGGAAGCGGTAATCCAACGCGGAGACGTTCGGCACGCGGCTGCAATACTCACGGCTGCCGAACGGTTGAAGGTCGGTAGCGAGTGGCCATGACAGCTCATGGCGCAACCCACTGAATTCTTACGTTGTTTTTATGCAACAATGGTAGCGGGGGCAGGATTTGAACCTGCGACCTTCGGGTTATGAGCCCGACGAGCTGCCAGACTGCTCCACCCCGCACCAGGAGGCCGCGCATTCTACAAGCCGCCCGGGGGAAAGCGCAAATCGTTCCGCTGAGGCGCAGGCCCGCCCCGGACGAAGCATTTCTCGGTGTCGGACTTGATCGCCTTGCCGCGCCATTTGTTTGCTCTCGCTGCCGCTTGTGGACGCGATCGCCTCGGCCTATGCCGGACGCGAATTTCGACCTCCTCTGCCTGAAATTCCGGTGGAGCGAGCGTAGCAATGCCATGACGGTGGATCAGTCGTGTGTCACCGGGAGGTTCAGCAGGGCGGTTGTGCAGGTCTGCTCGTGTGCACTTCCACCGAACTCTCCCTGGTCTTGGCCGGAAACCGGGCAGGCGGTGGTCCCGGTGGGACACAACACGATCTGATCCGAGGCTGAAACGCCCGGACCCAAAAAAGCGGGATCGGTGTTGAAGATGCTGAGCGTCACGACTTTGCCGCCGGCGGCCTTGCAGGCCACACCGGTCGAGAACAGGACAACGGTCGAAGCGGTCTTCGCGAAACCCGACCATGCCACGCAGTGGCTTGCTGCCGGCAGCGTGAAAGTTGGGGCAATGTAACTCGTGCCGCCGTGTCCGAAGCCGCCACTCGAGGCAACACAGAAGCTTGCTGCGTACGTGTAGAGCGGGGCGATCAGCCCCAACACAAGGAATAGATAGGAAGACTTGGAGCGAAGCATTGGTGGTTCCTCCCGGATTAAGGTTGTGACCGCCTGTTGGGCACGCCAATTCGAGCGTCCGGAACCCCTTGGCGATATTTATTCCACACCGGCGAAGCCCGAAAGAGTTCGCACGGTGAGTATACAGGCTCAGTTGCGTTTCATGGAGCGGCACGCCGGTTAAGGTCACGACACAGCTCCCCGCAACGCGAGTTCCCGCTACGTGAACGGGTTGAGAACGCGTACGCCTGCGGGCTCGAAGTGGGCGACGTTCCGAGAAACAACCACAAGGTCGTGAATCAGCACCGTCGCGGCAATTTGCTCATCCGTTACCAGACGCCCGGGCAATGCCGGTATTCTTTCGCAGTCATTACGGCATCGACGGAAGGTTTTCATGCGTCCGCTAACCCGGTTGCTTTTTGCTGTTGCTCTTGGCCTGCCCGCCTTCTGGTCCCAGGCCGGCCCGGAGCCCTCGTATGATCTCGTCATCCGTAACGGGCACATCATCGACGGAACCGGATCGCCGTGGTATTCCGCAGACATCGCGATCAAGGACGGTCGCATCGCCGCGCTCGGCCGGCTCGAGCATGTCGATGCAAGGCGCACCGTAGACGCGCACGGCATGATCGTGGCACCGGGTTTCATCGACATGCTGGACCAGTCGGGACACACACTGCTGGTGGACGGCCACGCACGATCGAAAATCTTCGAAGGCGTGACGACGCTGATTGCCGGCGAAGGCGAATCTGTGGCACCCCTCAACGACAAGATCCTCCAGGAACGAGGCGCGCACGACAAGCCTGCATGGCGAACGCTGGACGGTTACTTCAAACGCCTGCAAACGCGGGGTATTGCGGTGAACCTCGGCACCTACATCGGCGCCGCCACTGCGCGTGAAATGGTGATCGGCTATGGCGACCGCAAACCGACTTCGGACGAACTCGAGCAGATGCAGGCAATCGTCGCTCGAGCGATGCGGGCCGGCGCATTTGGCGTCTCGACGGCGCTTCAGTATCCACCGGCCACCTATAGCACGACCCCGGAACTGATCGCGCTGGCCAAGACGGCGGCGCAATACGGCGGCATTTACGCGACCCACATGCGCAGCGAGGGCGACGCCGAAATGGCGGCGCTCGATGAGGTCTTCGAGATCGTGCGCAAGGCGCACATTCCCGCGGAAGTCTTCCATCTCAAAGTGGCCGGCCACCAGAACTGGGGCAGCATGCGGAAGGTGATCGCGAAGATCGATGCGGCGCGCAGTGAGGGTCTGGACATCAGTGCCGACACTTATGCCTATACCGCCTGGGGTAACGATCTCGCCTCGTTCATTCCCCCATGGGCGCACGCGGACGGAACCGCAAAATTGCTCGAGCGCCTGAAGAATCCACAGATGCGCGCGCGGATTGAAAAGGACATGCGGACGCCTACGGATTCATGGAACAACGACTGGCAGGAAGTCCCCGGTCCCCACGCTGTCGAGATCACCGCCGTGCAAAACCCGGCGCTCAAGGATCTTGAAGGCAGGCGGCTCGACGACATCGCCAAAAGCTGGCACGAAAACCCGATCGATGCGCTGCTCGATATCCTGATCAAGGACGATGCCGCCACCGACGTCGCTGTGTTCGGGATGGCACAGGAGGACGTCACGGTAGCCCTCGAGCAGCCGTGGGTGTCGATCTGTGACGATGCAGCGGCTCAGATGCCCAGCGGCCCGCTCGGCACGGGCAACCCGCATCCGCGCGCTTACGCTGCTTTTTCGCGGATCATCACCAAATACGTGCGTAAGGACCATGTGCTGACCTTGGCGGACGCGATTCGCAAGATGACGGCTCTGCCCGCGCAGCGCATGGGGCTCACCCAACGCGGAGTCATCAAGGCGGGCATGTGGGCCGATATCGATATTTTCGACCCGGCGAAGCTGCGTGCGCCCGCTACGTTCGAGCAGCCAAAGCAGCTGGCATCGGGCATGTCCTGGGTGCTGGTGAACGGCGTGCCGGTGATCGCGGACGGCAAGATGACCGGCGCCTTGCCGGGCAAGGTGCTGCATGGGCCCGGCTACGAGAAGCGCTTGCGATCACTGTCTATTCACACCATCACGTGATCGGATGCCACCGAAGCAATTGCGACGCCCGCGCTTCGAATCGAACGCCTTGCGGGGAATTGCGAAGCCAGCGTTCGTGGCCGTGCCTGCGATTGCGCGCCTTAGCGTTTGGCGCGAGACTTGACTTCTGCAGCTCAGACCGCGCGCTGCTCGAACCACCTAGGGGGTCTATCATGCGAATGTCTCCCCGCTCGTTCGCCGGAACTCTCTCGACGATCGTCTTGGCTGGCGCACTGCAAGCCGCCTCGGTGCTGGCCACCGCGGCGCCGAGCTTCACGCTGACCGCTGCTGCGCGACAACGGCAGCAGCGAGCCGGAGATCTCCATCGGCCCCGATGGCACCAGTGCCATGGTATCGCTGCAGTGGCTGTTTGATCCGGCGTCATTCGGTACTCTGTTTTGGACCGGGGTGTTTGGAACTGCCCCGGGCTTTCAGGGTATCGTAGACAACACGCTGCAGCACCCGGGCAAGGCAGTCTTCGGTGCCGGTGATGCCGACGTCGACTCAGGTTCGACCGGCAGGGTGCACATGACGACTCTGATCTTCCTCCTCAAGCCCATAAAAGGTGCGCAGCTCGGCGTGTCGGCGATTACCTGTCCGAGCCCTTCTGGGGGTACCTTGCCGGTCAGCTCCTGCACGCGGCAGATCATCGACACGACCGAGGCGGACCGGTCATGGGTCACCTCCGACGGCCCACACGTTTACATCTCGTATCACGATTCCGGCAGCGCATCCCTCATCCACGTGCAACGCTCAGATGATGATGGCTTCACCTGGAAGCGTGTGGGGGATCCGGTCGTGGGGCAGGCACGCACGACCGCCGATGCGACCTTCAACAACGTCCAGGGGAATCTCGCGGCCGACCCGCAGAGTCACAACGTCTACGACATCTACGCCGCCGGCACGACGGGCCTTCTCAAAGGGCGGACCTTCACGCCCAATCACATCATCGTCTCTCGCAGCACCGACATGGGACGGAAATGGACCGCGAATGTCGCGTTTACAGCCCGGGCCGGGACGAGTCTTGGTAATGTCTTCCCCGCGCTGGCCGTGGATCCCACCAACGGCAATCTGTATGCCGTGTGGTCGGATGACCATACGGTCGGGTTCAGCAGCTCGAGCGACCAGGGCGAGCACTGGAGCCCTGCCGTGACAGTCAGCAGCGCGCCGGCAAACACCGCCATTTTCCCGTGGGTGGCTGCCTACAACGGCATCGTCGATGTGGTCTACTACGGCACCACGGCGGCATCCGACAGCGACCCGAGTGCCGACTGGCACGTCTACTTTGCGCAGCTCGCCGGCGGCGGCTTCACTCAGACCCAGGTGAATGCTGCTCCGAACCACCATGGCGTCATCTGCACGAATGGCGACGCCTGCGGCCCCGGGACCCGCAACCTGCTCGACCTGTTCCAGATAGCCATCGACCCGGTGGTCAGCAAGGCGGGGATCATCTACACGGACGACACGCTCACGACTTCGAACGCCAGCGGCAACTCTGCTGCGTGCCTGCCGAACCAGGCACCGCCCTGCCCGCTGCCGCAGGCAGTTCTCGCTCAGCAGAACTGACCGCAATTGATTCCCGTGTCAGCCTGAAGCTGACACGGGAATCGGCTCCACGAGAGATCCAAGAGCCGGCCGAAGACTCCGAGAGACGCCATGCGCGGTGCATCTCGCGGGGTAGTCGGTCAACCGGCGAGCCTCTCGAGCGCGCGGATCATGACGGACCACGCCGCCATACCAGCAAATCGGGCGAGGCGCTCCTCCCCTGCTCGGCGTCGGCGGACGGCAATGGGCCTTGTTACTAAGTCTTTAATATTGCGTCGCAGTGGCTCTGAAGCAGAGCGTAGCTCGCCGACCTGGCGCATAGTGTTCTAAGCGGCCCCGTGGACCTGAGATAATGCCGGTGGGCAGCGTACAGATTGGAGCGCCCTGCGCCCCGAGTCGGATCTTGCCTGATGCGCATAGCGAACGCTCGCGTGCTCATCGCCCGAATATATTGAAAAAGAGGATGCGCGCCATGACTGCTGCACGCTCGATCACCCTGGCGGGGCTACTGGGCTGCCTCGTCCTTGGACCTGCTTTCGCCCTGGGACTCGGCGATTTGACGAATCACGAAGCCTCTCGAGGTATCAAGGGCGCGTTGAACGAAGGAGTCACATCCGCCATCGTCAAACTTGGCGTTCCGGGCGGATTCCTGAACAACCCCAAAGTCAAGATCCCGCTGCCGCCGGCCCTCGATCAACTTGCAAAGGGCATGCGCATGATGGGACGAGGCAAGGACGCCGATGAGCTCGTGGTCGCCATGAACCGGGCGGCCGAACAGGCCGTACCCGAAGCCAAGGCGTTGATGCTCAACGCGGTCAAGACGATGTCGGTGGAGGACGCCAAGGAGATTCTCACCGGCGGTGACGGCTCCGTGACCCGATTCTTCAAGGCGAAGACCGCTGCGCCCCTGGCGTCAAAATTCCTGCCGATCGTCAAGAAAGCAACTGATCGGGTGGGCCTGGCACGGAAATACAATCAATTTGCCGAAGCGGGAGCCAGACTCGGCCTGGTAAAGGGCGATGCAGCCAACATCGAAACGTACGTCACCAAAAGGGCCCTGGATGGTCTGTATCTGATGATCGGCGACGAAGAGCACGCCATCCGGAAAAATCCCGCAGCGGCAGGCAGCGCGATAGTCTCAAAGGTGTTCGGCGCACTGCATCGATAAAGACCAGAGGCAGACTCAGTCCTCCGGCAGGGCATCGTTTGGGATGAGGCTACGCGACACCCTCAGGAACTCGATGGCCACGATGAGTGTGTCAGTTGCGCCGGTGCATGGGCGTCGGAATCCGCCTCAGCTTGGCCGGAGCTGCTGCCGCAGCAGTTGCCATGATGCTCGACCTCGAGGCGGCGGGAAGTTGGGCCGCCGCCCTATCCCTGTCCATGAGCTCGTGGGGCGTGATTTCGATTCCGACCGGCTGGGAAGCGATGCCTGCCCCAACCACGGTCAGCTCATAACGGCCCCGCCTGACTGCGGCATTGAGGGTGAAGTTGACCGTCTGAGGCTGACTGCCACCGCCTACCGCGATCGAACTCCAATTCGTGGTGCGGCAGTAGTAGACATTCCCGGTCGCCGGATTCTCGAGGCGGACAATCGGGAAATTCTCATTCATCTGATCGTCATCGCCATAGGCCGCCCCCTCGGACTGACCATTTATTTGTGTGCCGGTCAGCTGGAATACACCGTCGCCGGTGTACTTGACATGGAAGATCGAGGGCCGCTCCGATGCAGGAGGTGATCCGTCCGGAGTATAGACGTAGAGCTGATTCGAGCTGTCGCTGAGCAACAGTTGTCCCGTGGGCAGCACCAGCATTCGCGTGACAAACGCAGGTTCAGACGAAAGGAATGAGCCTGGCGGGCCGGCAATCGGGGTCATGGTTCCGGCACTTGGGTCGTAGTCGAAGAGCTGCGACGGAGAGCTGAAAATGCCTCCGAGCACCAGCCCGATGCTCCGGTGCGTAGTCAGAGCGTTAATGGGCACGAGGTTGCCGCTCGCATCGAACGTCCCAAGCGTAATTGATGTCGGGCTGTCGACGCTGAAGATGACCGTCGACGGCGGTATCGCCGTATTCTTGCCGTCAGCCTGTGCAACGGTCCAAGTGGACTGCAGCCCAGCGGTAGTGGGGACCGTCACGGAGGCCGATCCGGCTGTCGTACTTGCATTCAGGGGGACCGGGTTCGGACCCGGGTCAGCCATCAGATACACATGGCCATTCGGCAAAATGGCGGCAGGAGCATCGTCCGCCCCGAATAGCGCGTTCGGGATCGTTCCGCCCGGTCCCGTCAGGTCGGCAAACATATCAGGCCCGGCCCGCCAGGTATTCGACGAGGGCGTATAGAGAGCGGTGTGCTGGTTGGCGCCGATGACGAGCACACGGCCATCCAGGAGCCGCAGGATCGGGCCGAGCTCAAAGCCGAGTGCAAAGGAGCTCAGGACCGGTAACGTCCCCCTGGCCGTTCCGTCCGCTGGGCTGATACCGGTCCACACGCCGGTTGCAGGGGCGTACTCTTCCGCGAAACCCGCGTTCATCAAAATGCTCGGATCCAGGTCGTAGGTCAGGACCTGTCCGTTCGGAAGAATCGTCCAGCCTTCTTCGTCGCTGGAGTCGCTATAAACCTTGCTCCCGCTCGGCTCGAACGTGTCATTCGCAATCGAGTACAGAGATGTTTGCGGACCGATCAGATCGCCTACCAGAATGTGCCCTCCGGGCAGCAGGGCCGAAGGATCGTCGCCAAAGCAACCCGCGACTTCTCCACTGAATTGCGCAATTTCCGGCCCGCTCGCCGTTGCCGCAGCCGAGATGGTCACACTGGTTGGGGAATCCACCGAGACGACGGTCGTCTTGTCGGGTATTCCCGCCCCTCGTACTTTCCATCCGGGCAGCATTCGAAACGTCGAATAGATCCCACCGACAGTGGTGGAACCCGTGGTCAAACTCACATTGGAAGTGACGGGCAGCCTGCCACAGCCCGGCTGAGGGGGATCATTGGCAGCTTCGGTCCAGGTATTGGTGAGCGGGTTATAGATTTCGGCCTGCGTACCCCAGTTCGGATCCTCGAACGGCCCGGTATATTCGCCGCCCATGACCCAGAGGTTGCCGTTCTGCAGGACATTCGAGGTGAAGTAGAGCCTCGGCGTAATCATTTTGCCGAGCGTCACCCAGGTCCCATTGACGTAACTGCCCTTCGCATCGGGAGTCAATTTGACCCACGTCTGAATGTCATCAAACGTATGCACCATGACCGATCCGTCGGTCATGAGGACCATGAGTTGAATGCTGTTAACCGACGGCGTGTTGACTAACGGGGTCCACCTTGCGGCGCTTGCCGGCATTGCGAGACCCGCGGCCATGAGCAGGAGCGCCGTCGATGTTGCCGTTTTCAAAGCGAAGCGTCGGGCACGACTCTCAGTGGCTGCTCTCATGACAGTTTTCTCCCAGATTCGCAGATCTGCCTGCGCGTTGGCGTCGTAGCTTCGGTGCCTGAGTGGGGAACCCGTCCGGGACCGCTGCGGGATCAGTGTCGTTGTGCCGCTCGATCCTCCCGGCGGGAAGTAGTTAATCATTCGCTCTGCACGCTGTAAAGCGCCGAGGCCGCGTCGCGCGCTGCGCGCCCGCCCAGTCTCCGCCCCCGCTATGGCAGCAGACATGATTCGAATCCGGCGGAAATCGATACTTCGCGGTGAGGTCAGCCGACGGAGTGAATCGCGCGCTCCACGCCAGCAGTCTCGTCTTCATTGGAGCGCGCCGCGACCCGTCCGTCAGCGAGCTTCATGATGCGATCGCCCAGATGGAAATATCGATCGTCATGTGTGATGACGATGACCCCCTTGCCGCGGGCGCGGAGCTCCGGAAGCAACTTCGTGTAAAAGACCTCTTTGTAAGCCGGATCCTGGTCGGCCGCCCATTCGTCGAAGACATAGAAGGGCCGGTCCTCGAGATACGCGGTGACCAGCGCCAGTCGCCTGCGCTGGCCCTGAGACAGATCAGTCGTGGTCAGCACGCCACCATGCACGTTGACCTTGTGCTCAATTTCGAGCAGCCTCAGATACTGGTGCGTTGCCGCGTCGAGGTCGGGGGACGCGGGGCCGAGGCCGAGGCCGAGCAGCTTACCGAATACGAAGCAATCGGCGAAGACGACCGAGAAATGCTCGCGATACCACTCCAGCGTTGGGGGGGTGATGCGATTGCCGTCGAGCGCGATGAAGCCGGCCGACGGCACGTACAAGCCCGCGAGCAGCTTCAGGAACGTCGTCTTGCCGCTCCCGTTGCCGCCTACGACGAAGACGAGCTCGCCGGATCGTATGTGGAAATCAATCGGTCCGAGGGTGAATTCGTGCGCGGGATTGGCGGTCTCGTACTGGAAAAGGACTCCGGACATTTCGATCGACGCGCCGGTCTGTGGCCGCTTGCAGTCGGTACCC
The DNA here is from genome assembly GCA_036273735.1 of Steroidobacteraceae bacterium. Lineage (GTDB taxonomy): Bacteria > Pseudomonadota > Gammaproteobacteria > Steroidobacterales > Steroidobacteraceae > 13-2-20CM-66-19. Next base: position 20,353 of record DASUHA010000154.1, read on the forward strand.
GCTACGGCGTGCCGCTGTTGCAGCAAGTCCTCGGTCATGCCGATTTCCTCGATGCGCTGGAACGCCACCTCACCCCGCGCAAGCGCCGGCACTGCGCTGATGATGTCCCAGAGGGGGGCCATCATGTACAGGAGCGCGAAAACGTAGCCCGTGAGCTGCTCGACGGAAGGATGTGTCAGCAGCGGCGATACGAACAGCAGCAGGCCAATCAAGCCGTGATATAGCGTTTGAATCCACGCCCCTGCGAGCGTATAGCCTTTCACCGCAGCCAGGTTGCTGGTGCGATAGGCGTCCGCCGCGCCGCGGATCTCGACCTCCACGAGCTCGGCGCGGCGACGCCGGTGCATGAGCAGCTCCTTCGTGCCGGAGGTCACCGTGCGGAAGTGCTCGAACAGGCTGGCGCGCGCGTCTCGAGCCGCCTGAATGACGCGTATCGCCCGCCGGTGCAGAACGGTGTAGACGAGCGCGCCAAGCAATGTGGCACCCGCTGCACTCAGGAACATGCTGAACGAGAGCCATGCGAGATACGCACCGCAGCCGATCACGACCGCGCCGTTCGTGGCAAGCTGGGGCAGACACTGCACGGCCCACGTCACCGAGCTCACATCGTCAGTGAGCACGGTGAGAATTGCCGCGGCGCCCCGCCGTTCGATGAGGCGCAGGGGCGAATCCAGGATTCTCGAGCACAGCGACAGAGACAGCTCGAGGATACTGCCCTGCGAGAAGCGGACGAGCAGCAGCTGCGAACCGGCGCTCGCGGCGATCTTGCCGGCGACGAGCACGAAGAATGCAGCGACAATGGCGATCGGTGCACCGCGCGCGTGGAGCGCGCGCGTGATCACCGCCAGAACACCGGCGCTGAACAGCCCCGACAGAATGCCGGCGCCGATCATCGCGAGCGCCAGCCCTCGCGATGTCCGAAGCAAGAACCGAAACAACCGAATCGAGCTCATTGTAGCCCCGGTGCGCCTAGCATCCCGCGCAGACGGAGTCAGTCAATGCCGGCGCAGAGGCGGCTTCTTCTGCGGCAGAGTCGGAGAACTCCCGGCCAGCATACTGCATCACAGCCTGCGCGAGCGCATCGACGTGGGGAGATACGAACAGCCGTCCCGAATCTTCGGCCGCGGTGATCTCGGTCCGGATCGGGCCGGCGGCGAGCTCTTCCCATGCCCGCCGCGTATCGCGCGTTCCAGGGGCCACCTGCCGGCCTGCGGCGATGACGTTGAGAAGCCCGCCGGCGTAGGGACGCGCCCGATAGCTCGATACCGCCTGCAATGTCGCTTGGACAACCCGCTGCGATAGAAACTCCGTGGTGCCGAGGGACTCCTTACGAGTCTGCCGCAGCGCCGCGGCAGCCCCGCGGAGCTTGCGTTGCACGTAGCCCGGCCACTGCCTCGCCGGAAGTCCGTACGCCTGGCGGGAGTAGGCGGCGAGCTTCGATCCGAGAAAATACGCGGGCCACAACGGCAGCATCGCTCTGCGCGCCCGGTAGGAGGAAGGGTGCCAGCTGTCCATGATCACCAGGCTGACCTGATGTCCCTGGGCAGCGAGCTGCTGTGCTGCCTCGTACGCAAACACGCCGCCAGTACAAGCACCCGCGAGAAAGTACGGTCCGACAGGCCGCACGCTGCGAATCTCCGCCAGATAATGAGCTACGGCCGCCTCGACGGACGTGAAAGGCCGCTCCCGTCCATACAAGCCCTGTGCACGCAATCCATAGAACGGCTGGTTGCGGCCAAGCCGCTGCGCAAGGGTTGCGAAGACCAGGACCTCTCCGCCTACTCCCGGAAACGCGAAGAGTGGAACCCCGTCACCCAACGGCTGGATGGCGATGAGGGAGCGGCAGGTCACTTCCACTCCGGACACCAACATCGGCGCGATCTTCTCGATCGTAGGGCTCTGGAACAGCACGGCAAGCGGCAACTTGACGCCATACACGTGCTCGATCTGAGCGAATAGCTCCACGGCCCTGAGCGAGTGCCCTCCGACCTCGAAGAAATTGTCGTGTATGCCGATAGAGTCGTCCTGCAACACTTGCCGCCACAGCGCCGTGAGCTGCAGCTCGTGTGGGTTCCGTGGCTGCACCGCAGCTGCGCTCATCGAGGCTGCCTCCGCGCCGAGCACAGGCAGCGCCGTCACGTCGATCTTGTTGTTCGGCGTCAACGGAAGCGCTTCGAGGAAGACGAAGCGGGAAGGGACCATGTAGGCAGGAAGCGTTTCGAGTAGTCGGGCTCGCATGTCCTCGACGGTCGGCGGCTCACCGCGTGGGACCAGGTAGGCGACGAGCTGCTTTGCGGCTCCAACATCGGCTTTTGCCACGACGACTGCCTGCCTGATGGACGCAAGGCGCACTAGCGCATGCTCGACCTCTCCGAGCTCGATGCGGAATCCTCGGATCTTGACCTGCTGGTCGAGGCGACCGAGATGGAGGACCCGGCCGTCCGGGAGGTATCGAGCGAGGTCGCCCGTTCGGTACACCCGCTCGCCCGGGACGAAGGGATCGGCTATGAAGCGGTCCGCCGTCAGATCGGGACGATTGCGATATCCACGCGCAACGCCATGACCGCCGATGTAGATCTCGCCCGAGACGCCGATCGGAACCGGCTGCAGGCCGCTGTCGAGGACGTAGACGCGCGTATTGGCGATCGGGCGACCAATCGAGATGTCGGACGTCCCCCTCTGGACGCGCTCGCACGTCGACCAAATGGTGGTCTCGGTCGGCCCGTATAGATTCCAAACCGCGGCGCAGCGCCCGAGAAGCGCCTCAGCGAGGTCGCGCACCAGGGGCTCGCCGCCACAGAGCGCCGTGAGCGCCCGATCGCCGCCCCACCCTGCATCGATCAGCATGCGCCAGGTCGCCGGCGTTGCCTGCATGAGCGTGGGCCGGCTCGCCTGCATGCGCCCCATGAGCTTCCGTGGGTCAGCCGCCTCCTCCCGACTCGCGAGCTCGACCTGGCCGCCGACGATCAGGGGCAGATATAACTCGAGCCCCGCGATATCGAACGACAGAGTCGTGACCGCGAGAAGCACTTCATCCGTTCGGCATCCCGGCCGCTCGAGCATTGAGCAGAGAAAATTGGTGAGGGCACGATGCGAGACCTCGACACCTTTGGGCTTGCCGGTTGAGCCCGAAGTATAGAGGACGTAGGCGAGATCCCCCGAGGAGCCCTGCGAGGCGAGGGAATGCGCGGACCGCATCGCGAGCGCGCGCGTAATCTCGTCCAGGCAGATCCGCTCACCGGACGAGCGAGGTAAAAGATGTGCGAGCCCGTCTTGCGTCAGACTCAGAGAGAGATCGGCATCCTCGCTCATCGCTTGCAGGCGCGCTGCGGGAAACGCCGGATCGAGCGGGACGTAAGCGCCGCCGGCCTTCATGATGGCGAGCAGGGCCACGATCATGTCGGGCGAGCGCTCGAGACAGACTCCGACCGCTTTGCCCGGCCCGATGCCGAGATCTTGCAGGTAATCACCCAGCTGATTCGCGCGAGTTTCGAGCGCGGCGTAAGTGAGGCTCTGCGAGCCCATTCGGACCGCGATGCGCTGTGGAGTGCGCCGGGCCTGCTCGTCGATGAGGTCGCACGCACGCTTCTCTGCCGGATAGGCAGCCATGGTGCGGTTCCAACCCTCGATCGCCGCCGCTCTTTCCGCCGCCGTGAGCATGGGATACGACAGTATGCGCTCCTCGGGCGCCGAGATCGCCTGCTCGAGGATGCCGAGGTAATGAGTGACCATGCGTCGCATGGTCACGGCATCGAACATTTCCGTCGAATACGTGAAGATGATGCTGCCGGTGAGCTCCGTATCAACGAGCACCGACAGATCGAACTGCGCCGCGCCGCTGTCGAACAGGAACGGGTCGAGCGCGAGGCCGTCGAGCTGCGGTCTTTCCTGAAGAGCATTCGCGACGTTGAACATGACCTGGACGAGCGGTGCGTGACCTGCGTCGCGGGCTCCGGCAAGCTCCTCCACGATGACCTCGAAGGGCAGGTCTTGATGTGCATATGCACCGAGTGCGGTCTCTTGGACGCGGGCGAGGAGTTCCGTGAAGCGGGGGTTGCCGGTGAGGCTCGTCTGCATGACGAGCGTGTTCACGAGTGTGCCGACGAGGCTCTCCGTCTCCACGCGCGTGCGGTTGGCGATCGGCACTCCGATCGCGATGTCCTCCTGATTGCAGTACCGGGCGAGCAGAATCTTGAAACAGGCGAGCAGCGTCATGAAGGGCGTAACACCATGACGCGCACCAAATGCCTTGAGCGCTGTGAGCAGCGAAGTCGGAATTGCCGCGATGATGTTGGACCCTCGGAACGTCTGGTGTCGCGGCCGCGGACGGTCCGCCGGCAGCGCCAGGGGAGCGATCCCGTCGAGCCGCCCGCGCCAGTAGGCGAGCTGGCTTGCCAACGCCTCGCCGCTCATGTGACGGCGCTGCCACACGGCGAAATCTGAGTACTGGATAGGTAGAGGCGGCAAGGCGGCCATCTCACCGCACCGCAGCGCGCGGTAGAGCTGTTGGAATTCACGCATCAGCACGGCCATGGACCACAGATCGCCGATCGCATGGTGAATGAGCCACAGCAGCATGTGATCCGAAGGCCCGAGCCGAGCGAGCAGCAACCTGTGTAGCGGACCGAGCGCGAGATCGAACGGCTGCATCGACTCCGCCCGAAACAGCTGTGCGGCCTCTTCGGCGGCCTCCCTCGTTCCGCGCTGACTCAGATCAATCTGCCGCAATTCAGCAGGCACAGAGGCATGGATGGTTTGCACGGGCTCGCCGTCGCGGATGGAAAAGGTGGTCCGGAAGGCTTCATGCCGTGCGACCATTGCCTCGATAGCGCCGGCGAGCGCGCGGGTGTCGAGCTCTCCGCGGATGCGGATCGCGAACGGCATGTTGTAGGCCGTGCTCGAGGGCTCGAGCTGCTGCATGAACCACATGCGGCGCTGGGAGAAGGAAAGCGGCAGAGGGCGCTCGCGTGGAGCGGCGTCTATGGGTGGCAGCGCGCCCGCGCGGCCTTCAGTCCTGCCGGCATCGATGTGTGCCGCAAGCGCAGCGATCGTGCGCGCCTCGAACAAGGTGCGCAGAGAAAGCTCCACACCCAATGCGCGGCGGATACGCGATGCGACCTGAGTCGCGAGCAGCGAATGGCCGCCAAGAGCGAAGAAATCTCCGTTACGGCCCACCGGCTGGACCTTCAGCACCTCCTCCCAGATCGCAGCAATTGCCTCCTCGACCACTCCGCAGGGCGCCTCGTACGCACCTCGCGCATACGTCTCATGCTGCGGGGCGGGTAGCGCCTTGCGGTCCACCTTCCCGTTCGGCGTCAGAGGCAGCCTCTCGAGGCGCACGAATGCCGTAGGCACCATGTACGGAGGCAACTGCGCCTCCAGGTACCGTCGTAGCTGAGCTGTGCTCGACTCCCGTGTCTCGCCCCCTGCAACCGTGTAGTAAGCCACGAGGTGCCTCTCACCCGGCTCGCCTTGCTGCTGCCGCGCAACCACCGCCGCCTCCCTCACCGTGGGATGCTTGAGCAGCTGCAATTCAATCTCGCCAAGCTCGATCCGGTATCCTCGGATCTTGACCTGGTGGTCATTGCGTCCGAGAAACTCGATGTTCCCGTCCGCTCTCCAACGCCCCACGTCCCCCGTGCGGTATATCCGTGCGCCAGGGTTTTGGCTGAAGGGGTCGGCAATGAAACGCTCGGCGGTCAGCTCCGGCCGGTTGAGATACCCACACGCAACTCCCGCACCGCCTATGTAAATCTCTCCTCTGACCCCGATCGGCACCGGGTATCGGTGCTCATCCAGGATATAGATCCGTGTGTTCGCGATCGGGCGGCCGATCGGAACATTCTGGTTCTCATCCGCAATCTCGCCGATCTCATACGTCGTGGCGAGCGTCGTCGCCTCTGTCGGTCCATAGGCATTGATGAGGTGTCGCGGTCGACCGTTCTTCAGCGCCGCGGCAATCGTTTTGGCATCCAGCGCATCGCCGCCGATGACCAAATATCGCAGTCTTGCCCATTCGTTCGCCAATGACCCTGCATATTGGTTGAATATCGCGACGGTCGTGAACAACACATCGATGGCGTGGGCGCGCAGGGCCGCTGAGAATCGCTCGGGCTGCAGGAGTGTCTCTTGGTCGATTACGACGACGCGTCCGCCATTGAGCAATGGCGCCCATACTTCCGCTGTCGACACGTCAAAGGCCGCATTGGCGGCAAAAGCCACTCGATCATCAGACCCGAATGCCGCATATCCGTTGTTCACAACGAGCCGCACGATCGCCCTGTGGGGCACGAGGACCCCCTTCGGCTCTCCGGTGGAACCGGAGGTGTACATCGCATACGCGACTGCTCCGGCATCGATTTCCACCGCCTGGTTGTTGTCATCGTCCTCATCGGACAATGAGCTTCCTTGGTCGAGTATCCGGTCGATCTCGTGCGACGGAGTCCCGTCGATTTCGGTTGCTGAAGCCTTTTTGGCGCTCACCACGAGCCTGGCTCGACAATCCCGCACGATGAATTTCCGCCGCTCCTTCGGCCACGCCTCATCCAGCGGCACATACGCCGCTCCACACTTCAGGACCGCCAGCTCCGCGATGATCAGCTCCGCAGAGCGGCGCATCATGAGCGGCACCATCTCGCCGACTCCGATGCCCCACTCGCGCAGATGCCGCGCCAGGCGATTGGCCCTCTGGTTGAGCCGCCGATAGGTGAGCGATTGCGCATCAGACACCAGCGCCACCGCCTCGGGCGTCAGGCGCACCTGCGCCTCGAACAGCTGATGTACCGTCCCGGCGGGAAAGGGACGATCGGTAGCGTTCCAGTCCTGCAGCAGCAGCCTGCGCTCCTGCGTCTCCATCCAGGACAGCTCGGAGAGCTTGTCCTCGGAGGCGGCGCGGGACATCTCGCGGAGGAGGATGTGAAGGTGGCCGATGAGCCGCGAAACCGTGTCCTCATCGAAGAGGTCGGTGTCGTACTCGACGCGGCCCTCGATGGCGTCACCCATCTCTCGCGCGATGAGGCTCAGCTCGAAGCGTGCGACGACCGTGGGAAGCGTAAATTCCGTGAGCCGCACGGCTCCGAGTCGTCGCTCGGACGCAATCGGCGGCTCCATCGCGATCATGGTCTGCAACAGTGGCATCCGGCCTGGCTCGCGCGGAATTTCGAGAGCCTCCACGACCTCCTCGAAGGGAAGCCGTCCATGTTCGTGGGCCGATAGGACGTTCGCTCTGACCTGCCGCAGCAACTGACCGACTGTCAGATCTGGCCGGAAGTCAGTCCGCATGGCGACGGTATTTGCGAAGTAGCCGACTACACGTTTGGAATCCGCCCCTCGATTGGCTATGACCGTCCCACTGATCACCGTCGCCTGCCTGCTATAGCGGTGGAGGAGCGTCTGCCAGGCCGCGATCAGCGCCATGAACGGCGTGCAGCGGTTGCGTGATGCTAACGAGCGCACCCCGGCAATCGTTGCGCCATCGAGCGCGAAGGGGAGGCTCGCCCCGTGAAAGCGCTGCTCGACGGGGCGCGGGCGGTCCGTCGGCATGTCGAGAAGAACGGGAGCTCCGGCGAGATGGCCTCTCCAGTATGCGAGCTCCCGGTCTCGCACTCCTGAGGACAACAAATCCTCCTCCGCGGAGGCATAGCTGGCGTATTGGGCCGATGGTTCGCGCGATGACGCCGCTACGCCCGCGGTCTCAGTCAGATAGAGCTCGCAGAGCTCATCGAGCAACACACCGATGGACAATCCGTCGCAGACGCCATGGTGAAAGCACCACAGGAGCCGGTGCTCGTCCGCGCTCGACGTGACGAGCGTGGCCCTCATCCCGTGCTCATTCCCGAGATCGAATGGTCGTGCGGCTTCCGCGCGGGCCAGAAGTTCGAATTGCTCGGCCTGCTGCGGCGCGGCGAATTCCTCCACAGAAAACCGGCACATCCTCCAGTCCCCCACCGGCACGGCATGCTGAGTGGGGACATGCTCCGGGCTGTCCCAGCGACTGCGAAGCACCTCGTGGCGTTGAAAGAGCCCCCTCAATGCGCGTTCGAGCGCCGAGGTATCCAGTGAGCCTTGCAGGCGCAGGCCGACGGAAATGTTGTAGAGGGCCGTTCCCGGTGCGTACTGCTGCCAAAACCACATCCGCCGCTGTCCGGCCGACAGCGGCACCTCGAGGCCCGTGCGCAGCTTGGCGGCCTCGACTGAAAGCGCGCCAGGTTTGGGCCCCAACCTGTCCAACAGTTCACCGCTCCGCGCCAGGGATCATCGCTCGCTCCGTTTCTTGGCGGATATTGTGGGGCGAGCCGTCAAACGCTCATGTCCACGGTTGATGCTACCCCAAAAACCGCGGTATCCCAAAGACCCAGGTCCCGGTCTCTCCTGCGCGCGGGCGGGGAGCACCTGAATAGCGGTATCGGAAATCGGCCCCGGCACAAGAATCTCCATAGAACCAATGACTTGCACGGCTTACCGGCAGTGAGTCCACAGCGCGTCGGGCTCCGATTGATGTGACCGCGCAGGGCTCGCGAGGGACCGCGGCGCCGTGCCCGAGATGGCCCGCCCGCGGACTGCATCCAACACATTGGTCCCGGGAAGGATCCACGCCGCGTGTAGCAGCTTCCAACTTTGTAGTATCGGTGGACCGCCGCGCATTAGTCCCCGACTCCAGCGTATGGGCAGGTTGAGAATGCCCTCGCGGGCTCCCATATGAGAACGATGGCGCAGCGCAGTCTATTCCCCCCGAGCAGCGACCCATTCGCACGCGGATATGCGTATGAGCCGGACTTTCTGTCCGAGGCAGAGGAGCAGGCGCTCATCGGCGAGATCGAGTGCCTGCCGCTGAAGCAGGCGGAGTACAAAGGCTATCTGGCCCACCGGCGCATCGTGAGCTACGGCGGGCGGTACGATTTCTCGGCACAGCGCCTGCAGCCCGGCGAGCCGATCGCGCCCTTTCTCCATCCCCTGCGGGCCCGAGCCGCCGCGTGGCTTGGCGGCCACGCGGACGATTTCACGCACGCGCTGATCGCACAATATCCGCCGGGATCGCAGCTCGGCTGGCACCGCGATGTCCCGGACTTCGAGCTCGTGATGGGGATATCCCTGGCAGGTTCCTGCCGCATGCGTTTCCGGCACTACCCGCCCCGCCTTCGCGAGCGGTCGATCGCGCTCGAGATCGAGCCCCGCTCAATTTATCGGCTTCAGGATGAAGCGCGTTGGGAGTGGCAGCACAGCGTGCCTCCGGTGCCCGCCCTACGGTATTCGATTACGTTTCGCACACTGCGAAGGCAGACCTAGCTCCGCATACGCGGCATCCGCAAAAGAGGCACCCGCCGCATAAAAGTCAATGGCCGGCCGATCCGCAGGCTCGCGGTCGCCCGCTGCCGTGCCAACAGCGGAATAAAATTTGTCGCCGGCAGCGCGCGAAATACCGCCTACAATATGCGCGGCTTCCATGCAATCTCCGGGAGGGGCGGCGATGCGCATTGCTAGCGTGGGTCATGCGGTCTTTGCGGCGACCTTCATTGTCCTCGGCATCCAGGGTCTGATCCCGGGTGATTTCGCGCGCATACTCGGGCAGCTGCCGAAAGACATCGCCTGGCGCGAAGTGCTGGCGGTGCTGATTTACCTGCGCCCCTTCATCTACCTGGCCTGCGGCCTCGGTCTCTTCTGGCAGCGGGGCCGCGGCGCCGCGGCCCGCCTCCTAGTGGCATTTCTGCTCCTCTGGATGTTGGCGTTCAAGATTCCATTCATCGTCCGCTCGCCTACCGTGGAAGTCTATTATCAGAGCTGGGGCGAGACCGCGGTGTTGGTGGCGGGTGCCTGGGTGCTGTATGCCTGGTTTGCCCCGATCTGGGACAGGCAGCGACTGGCTTTCGCGACCGGCGACACTGGCGTACGCAACGCGAGGATCCTCTACGCTCTGGCCCTGATCGCCTTTGGCCTGTCCCACTTCGCCTATCTCGGCAACACCGCACCGCTGGTGCCCGCGTGGCTGCCGTGGCATGTCTTCTGGGCCTATTTCACCGGCTCGACGTACCTGCTTGCGGCTGCGGCCATACTCATTGGGCTCTACGCTCGGCTGGCGGCCGCACTCTCAACATGGCAGATGGGCCTCTTCACGCTGCTGGTTTGGACACCCCTCATGTTCGCGGGCACCATCACCGCGGGACAACGCGGTGAGTTCATCGTCTCCTGGATGTTGACCACGGCCGCCTGGGTGCTCACGGATTCCTACCGCGGTGTCCCCTGGCTCGCCACACGCAGGCGCGCGAGCGCTGGCGTCGCAGCGGAACGAGCTGTCTAGCTGCGCCTCGCGCTCGCCCGATCCGTCCCCCGTCCCATCTCACGCGCCCCCGGTCACGCTCGACCTGACGACGGCGCGCCAAAGACGGTCACGGGCCGTCCCCCTTGTCCGGCTCATATACCCCGTACACGCCGAAGCCTGGAACGGCCTTTGCTTGAGCCCGAGTCAACTGATCGATTGGCCCAGGCGTCCCGCAAGCCCGGAGGGGGAAGCGGTCGCCTCATAAACGGAAACAGGAGTGCCTACATGCGCAAGCCGACCTCATCCTCCAAGTACGTGATAGCCGCGCTGGTGGCCGCGACCTTCGGCCTGACGGCCGGGCCTGCAATGGCCCAAACGCCATCGCAGGGTGACCAGAGCAATAGTGCCGCGAGCCATAAGCCCGCGAGTAAGAAGAGTGTCCGGGAGTTGACCTCCCAGGTGAAGCAGCAGAACGAGCAGATGCGGCAGACGACGGGCAAGCTGAACCGCGCGACCGCTCAGCTCAAAGAGACCACCCATCGCATGAAGGAGGCGCAGGCGAAGGAGAGACGCGTCGCGAGCGCAGAGCACAGCGTCAAGAAGGGAACGCGCCATGAGCGGAGCCACATGCACGCGCGCATGCACCAGCCCGCGAATACGACACCGCCGCCCCGCTAGTACGACGACTGGTACAACGATACGGCGGCCGCTCCAAGCTCGATTGGAGCGGCCGCCGCCGCGTCAATGATCAGGCTGCGGCGCACTCCTCCTGTGCCTCATCGAATACTTCGATGAGCTCGCAGGTCCCATCGCCAGCGATCTGCAGAAACTTCTGCACTTCACGCGCGAGCTCCTCACGCGAACTCGCCCGTAGCAGCGCATAACCGGCGGCGGGCATCAGGCTCGAGCCTGCGACCGGTCCGTCCTCGACCGTGACGCGACCCTGGCGGCGAGCGATTTTCATCGCGGTATTGCGCGACTTGATGCCACCGGTCGTGACGAGAACGCCGGCCTTGGACATTACCTCGATCAACCGACCCATCTCGGCCATGTGCTCGGCAGAGGGCGGCCCGCTCGGCGGAACGGCGGGGGTGAAGAGCGAAAGAAAAAGCATGTCGAGTCTCCTGTCACGGGGAAGATTACGTATCTCGATCATTAGCCGAACTCCCGCTCGTGGATTCGACACCCGAGGCCGACGAATTTCATGCAACCTTAAAGTTGCACTTCCGTGAAAACGGCGCATACTGAGCATACGCAACCCTTTGGTTGCATGCAGGAGAGCGTGGATGAATCCATCATCAGAGACCGATCGCATCGAGCGCAGCGTCGTCATCACTGCACCGCGGGAGCGGGTCTGGCGCGCCCTCTCCGATCCCCAGGAGTTCGGCAGCTGGTTCGGTGTCAATCTCGCCGGTCAGGCCTTCTCACCCGGACGGACTACGCGCGGGCCGATCACAGCCAAGGGATACGAGCACATCATCTGGGAAGCTCACATCGATCGGGTCGAGCCCCCGAATGTGCTGTCCTTCCACTGGCATCCTTACGCCATCGATCCCAACACCGACTACAGCAACGAGGAGCCGACGCTCGTGACCTTCACGCTCGAGGACGCACCGGGAAACGCGACCATGCTCACGGTGGTCGAGTCGGGCTTCGACAAGGTGCCGCCGAGCCGCCGTCTCGAGGCCTTTCGGATGAACGATCGCGGCTGGAGCATCCAGATGGAGAACATCGTTCGCCATGTCACCCCGTAAGCCGGCAGCCGCGGCCGGCGAGCGCGCGGCCACCCTGCCCGTTCTCACTCGCTCCAGCGCAGCGCTCGCGGGCGTCTTCGCCGCATTAGGTGATCCGACGCGGCTGCGATTGGTCGTCGTATTGTGCGCTGGAGGCGCTTTGTCGATCGCTCAGCTCACCGCCAACACCGACATCAGCCGTCAGGCAGTGACTAAGCACCTACGAGTGCTTGCGGACGTCGGCGTAGTACGTGACATGAAGGCCGGACGCGAACGGCTCTGGCAACTCGATCCAGCGCAGATCGATGAGGCGAAGCGGTCGCTCGACGTCATCGGCCGGCAATGGGAGATGGCACTCGGCCGACTCAAGGCGTTCGCGGAAGCGACCTGATGGCAGGATCAGGCGCTCCGCAGCTCCTTCGGATCAATTGGCAGCTTTCGGACCCGCTTGCCCGTCGCGACGTAGAGTGCATTGCAGAGCGCCGGCAACACCGGCGGCAACGGCGGCTCGCCGAGTCCGGTTGGGGGGTTGTCGGTGATGCGGAAGTGCACCTCGATGGGGGGCGCCTCCCTCATGCGCAGCAGGCCGAAGGTGTTGAAATTCTCCTGCACCACCCTGCCGCCCTCGATGGTGATCGCCTGGTGAAGCGCGGCGCCGAGTCCGTCGAGTATTGCGCCCTGTGCCTGATTGTAGGCGCCCGCGGGGTTGATGATCTGCCGGCCGACATCGCCTGCTGCCCAGATCTTGTGGACCTTGGGGGTACCATCCGCCGCAACGCTTGCCTTGACGACTTCGGCAAAGTAACCGTAATGGCTGTAGTAGAAGGCGAGCCCCATGCCGGTACCGCGTGGCAACTCCTTACGGTTGCGCCACGCGGACTTCTCGGCGACCAACTCCAGCACCCCCCGCGCCCGCCCGGTATCAAACGGCGGCTGCGGACGACCCCTGCGCGAAGGCACAGGCATTACGCGCGGCGGACCGTAGAGGTCGAGACGTAGATCGAGCGGATCGCGCCCCGCCGCGTGCGCCACCTCGTCGATGAAGGACTCGAAGGCGAAAGCGAGCGCGTTGCCACCCGGATTGCGCAGCGGACCGGTCGGGACGCCGAGCTCGATCAGCGACTGTCCGTATTCCAGACTCGGGACGAAGCCGGCCGGGAAATGCGCCGCAGACAGATCGGCGGAACGGGCGACCGTATTCCCCTGGCCGAAGGTCACGAAATGGTCGCGGAAGGCGTCGAGACGGCCTTCGGCCGTGAGTCCTGCCTTGAAGTAGTGAAAGCCACCGGGCCGATACGCATCGTGCTGAATGTCCTGGCGCCGGTTCGTGAGGAGCTTCACCGGCCGGCCGGCCAGCTTCGAGATCATCGCGGCCTCGACCACGTAGTCACCCTGCAGTCTCCGCCCGAATCCGCCGCCCACGCGGGTCATGTGCACGGTAATCCTGCTCGCGCTCACCCCGAGCGCTTTCGCCACCAGCTCCCTTCCCCTATCGGGATCCTGCGTAGGCGCCCAAATCTCGATGCTGCCGTCGCGTTTGCAGTGTGCCGTGCAGTTCTGTGGCTCGAGATCCACGTGCGCAATGAATGGATACGCGTACGCTGCTTCCAACACCTTGTGCGCGCGGGAGAATGCCTTATCGACATCACCGTCGCGACGAACCATGGACTGCGGCTTGTGCCGCGAAAGCTGCGCGGCCTGTCGCTCGAACTCGCTCGTGCTCTGCCCGGGAGTCGACCGCCGATCCCACACAATCTGCAGCTTGTCGAGTGCCTTTTGCGCCTGCCACCAGCTGTCCGCAACGATGGCGACGCCGTCGACCAGGCCCAGCTCGAAGACCGCCTGCGGATCCGAGCCGTGTACGATGAAGGCATCGCGTACACCCGGCATCGCCTTCACCGCCGCGAGGTTGGCGCTCACCACCCGGCTGCCGAACACCGGTGCCTTCTCGTAAGTGGCATACAGCATGCCGGGCAGCACCGTGTCGATCCCGAAGAGAGGCTGGCCCTCTAGGACCCGCGCGCTGTCGACCCCGCCGGTGAATTTGCCAATGATCCGATAGTCCTTGGGATCCTTCAGCGTGATGGACGGCAGGTCGGGCGCGGGAAGGGTTGCGGCTTTGGCTGCGAGCGCGCCGTAGCTCAGCGTACGGCCGCTCGGCCGATGACGCACGATCCCCTGGCTCGTCTCGCATTCTGCCACCGGCGCTTCCCACGTCTTCGCCGCGGCGGCAATGAGCATTTGTCGGCCGGCAGCACCCACGCGCCGCATCGGCTCCCAGTTGAGAGGAGTCGACATGCTGCCGCCGGCGAACTGATCGCCATAGATCGGATTCAGCAGCGCTTCCCGGGTGCGCACGTTCACCCAGTCGGCATCGAGTTCCTCCGCGATCAACATCGGCAGAGTCGTCTTCATGCCCTGGCCGATCTCGGGGTTCTTGGCGACGATGGTGACGATGCCGTCGGGCGCAATGGTGATGAAGGGGTTGAGCTCCGCCGCGGCATTCGAGCCGACGCTCACCGGCTGGCTCGCGCTCGGCGTGCACCCCACGTTGAGCGTGAGGAGCAGGCCACCGCCCGCCGCGAGACCGGTGGTCAGGAAGGCACGCCGCGAGAGTTGAGTCGCCGCAATGGGCTCACCGCCGGCGCGGGTGCCCGCGCTCGGGTCGTAAGCGTTCAGGCTCGCCATGTCACACCTCCCTCGTGTCGTCCGTCGACAGCCCCGCGGCCTGCTTGATTGCCGCGCGGATACGGGTGTAGGTCGCGCAGCGGCAAAGATTGCCGCTCATCGCCTCGTCGATGTCCTGATCGGTCGGCTTCGGAGTTCGGGTGAGCAGCGCGGTGGCCGCCATGACCTGGCCGGACTGGCAGTAACCGCACTGCATGACATCCAATGCGAGCCAAGCCGTCTTGACCCGCTTGCCCACCTCGGAGTCACCGACGCCCTCGATGGTGACCACCGAGGCATTGCCGACCCGCGACACTGGAGTTATGCACGAGCGGGTGGGCACGCCGTCGAGGTGCACCGTGCAGGCGCCGCAGAAGGACATGCCGCAGCCGAACTTCGTCCCTTTGAGGTCGAGCTCATCGCGCAGCACCCATAGAAGCGGGGTGTCCGGGGTGACATCTGCGACGCGCTTTTTGCCGTTCACCGTGATCGTAAAGGCCATGGGCGGCTCCCTTTCGGTGGCAAGCATGGACGGATAGTGGCCGATATTACTGCGGGAGGCCCGTTCCCGCAGCAGGACCGGTCTCGCCGGGGGATACGATCTGCCGCGTCCTAGCTCGGCAGTCCGCGGGAGCGGATATAGAGGCTCAGGTACTTGCGGCGGACGTAGCTCGACTCCACCAGCGCGAACACCAGCCCCCGCCAGCCATCGAGAAAGCCGAGCCGCAGCAGGTAGCCGCGCAGGAACCGCCACTGCGGGTTGAGCAGCACCTTCGCCAGCCCACACCGCTTGCCGCTCTCGTAGAGAGCCTGCCCCATGAGGTCGGCATAGCGCTGCATGCGGCTCAAGTGGTCGGTGAGGCTGCGGTAGGCGTAATGCTCGAGGTGGCCCTTCAATCTGCCGACGGGTCCCTGAACGCGCGTGTTCTCGTGGATCTCGCGGCCGACCCAACCGCCGTGCCGCCGGTCGAAGAGCCGGATCAGCCGGTCCGGGTAGGCATTGCCGTGACGCAGAAACCTGCCGAAGTACTCGGTGATCCTGGGCACCGACCAGCCGGCAAATCCCCCGAAGCCGCGCCGTCGCCAGCTTTCGATCTCCGCGCGCAGCTCATCGCTCACCCGCTCGTCGGCATCCAGACAAAGCACCCAGTCGTTGTGAGCCGCCTCGACCGCGAACTGTTTCTGGGAGCGATATCCCGGCCAGTCCCGCTCGATCACCCGCGCGCCGCGTGCCGCCGCGCGCTCACGGGTAGCGTCGGTGGAGTGCGAGTCGACGACGAGCACCTCGTCACAGAAGCCGACCGAGCGCAGGCAGTCATCGATCCGATCGGCCTCGTTGTAGGTGATGATGCAGGCCGAGAGGCCCGTACGAGTGGCCACGCCGAGCTCGACTCCGTCGCGATGGGCGGGATTGCCCGGAGGCAGAGTTTAACTTCCGCCGAGGAATTTGACTCGCTCAGCTCCCTGCGCATGAAATCCTGGCAAGAAAGGACTGCCCAGACCCGATGAGAGCCTCGACAATTCTCGAGACCCGGGCTTCACTCGCCGGCTAGCTATGCCCGGCGCCGCGAAGCTCGTCCACGAGGACCCGCATGTTCTCCGAATAGTCGATGGGTACGGTGATGAGGTGCATTCCACCGCCGGCGAACGCGCTCTCGAGCGCCGGCGCCAGGCCCTCGGCACTTGCCACGCGAGTGCCGCGAATGCCGTACGCCTGCGCGAGCGCGACGAAGTCGGGATTGCCGAAGCTCATGCCGAAATCGGCAAAGCCGTCGACCGCCTGCTTCCAGCGGATCATGCCGTAGGCATCATCCTGAAGGATCAGCACCACGAGATTCAGCCCGAGACGGACTGCGGTCTCGAGCTCCTGCGAGCTCATCATGAAGCCACCGTCGCCGCAGACGGCGAGGACACGCCGCCGCGGGTGGAGCATCGCAGCCATCATGGCCGAGGGCAGCCCCGCGCCCATGGTCGCGAGCGCGTTGTCGAGCAGCAGTGTGTTGGCAACCCGTGTGCGATAGTTGCGGGCGAACCAGATCTTGTACATGCCGTTGTCGAGGCAGACGATGCCGTCCTCCGGCATCACCTGGCGCACATCGTGGACGATGCGCTGCGGAGTCAGGGGATAACGGCTCTCCTGCGCCCGCTCGGCGATTCGCGCCAGAATCTCCTGCCGCAGGTCGAGCAGCGCACCGGCCCTCGGGACCTTGCCCTCGAGCCGGTCAGCAAGCAGGGCGAGACTCGGCCCGATGTCCCCGATCAGCTCCGCGTGCGGGAAGTACACCTCCTCGACGGTAGCGGGCAGATAGCCGACATGCAGGACCTTCGGCCCATTCGGGCCCATGAGGAAGGGCGGTTTCTCGACCGTGTCGTGTCCGATCGAGAGGATGAGGTCGGCGCGATCGATCGCCCGATGGATGTGATCGCGCTCGGAAAGCGCGGCCGTGCCCATATACAGCCCCGATCCGCCGGCGACCGAGCCCTTGCCCATCTGGGTGTTGAAAAACGGAATCGGGACGCGCTTCATGAAGGCCGATAGGGCCTCCGCCAGGCGCGGGCGACTCGCAGCCGCCCCGAGCATCACCAGCGGCCGCTCCGCCGCCTTCACGAGCTCGGCAGCACGATCGAGCGAGGCCGGAGGGGCAATCGGTAGCGCCATGGTCAGCGGCGGCACGGGCGGCATGTCAGGTGCCACTTCCGCGGCAATGTCCTCCGGCAGCTCGAGGTGCACCGGGCCCGGCCGCTCCTGCTGCGCCATGCGGAACGCCTCGCGCACGGTCGATGGGATGGTTGCCGTGCCGACGATCCGCTGCGCCATCTTGGTGAGCGGCACCATCGTCGAAACGATGTCGACGATCTGAAACCGTGCCTGCTTGCGGCTCAAGATGCCTTTCTGGCCAGTCAACATGACCATCGGCATCGCGCCAAGCTGCGCATACGCTGCACCGGTCGTGAGGTTGAGCGCACCGGGGCCCAGCGTCGTGAGACAAACGCCCGCCTGCCCCGTCAGCCTTCCGTGGGTCGCCGCCATGAAGGCCGCCGCCTGCTCGTGGCGGGTCAACACCAACTCGATGCCCGAGCGGCGCAGCGCCTCGACGACATCCAGGTTCTCCTCGCCCGGGACCCCGAAAATCCGCTTCACGCCCTCGTTCTCGAGAGCCGCTACCAGAAGCTGCGCACCGTTCATTGGATGCTCACTTCAACTTCGAGTGAATAGGCGATCCGCGACAAAGGGATTGCCCCTGCGCTCCGCGCCGAAGGTTGACATGGGCCCGTGCCCGGGCACGAAGCGCACGTCATCGCCGAGCGGAAAGAGGCGCTCGCGGATCGACCTGATGAGTGTGTCATGATTGCCGCGCGGGAAGTCGGTGCGCCCGATGGAGCCGGCAAAGAGCACATCGCCCACCCAAGCACAACGCTCCTGCGGGTGAAAGAACACCACATGCCCGGGTGTATGGCCCGGACAGTGCAGCACCTCGAGGCTCTGGGCGCCCACGGTCACCCGGTCACCGTGCTCGAGCCACCGATCCGGCTCGAAGACTTCAGCGGGCGGAAAGCCGAACTGCGCGGTCAACTCGGGCAGCGCCTCGATCCAGAATTTGTCCTCCCGCTGCGGTCCCTCGATCGGGAGCGTCCGCGCGCGCGAGAGATCCAGCGTCGCTGCGCAATGATCGAGATGCGCGTGGGTGAGGAGGATTTTCTCCAGAGTGAGCTTGCGTCCATCCGCCTCGGCGAGTACCCGATCGAGATCGCCACCCGGGTCGATCACCGCGCCAAGACGGCTCTGCTCGTCCCAGACGAGCGAGCAGTTCTGTTGGAATGGCGTGACCGGGATGATGACGGCGCGGATCATTCCGGGACGATGCCCCAGCAGAAAGGATCCGTCGGGTCGAGTCGCAGGACCGCCTCCGCCGTGATGTACGCCCGTCCGGTGATGGTAGGGACCACCTCCCCCTTGCCCCGATCCAGCCAGCGAAAGCGCCCCGTGAAGCTGCTGCCGATGAGGCTCTCCTGCACCCAAGGCTCTCCCTCCGCCAGCTTCCCATCAGCAGCGAGACAGGCGAGCTTCGCGCTGGTTCCGGTGCCGCACGGAGAGCGGTCGTAGGCACCACCCGGGCAGAGCACGAAGTTGCGGCTGCTCGCGCCTGCGAGCCGCGGTGCCCCGAAGAGCTCCACGTGATCGACCTCGGGGAAGCCCTGCTCGTTGACGGCACGGCGCACGCGCGCGGCGAAGGCCGTCAGACCCTCGAGATTGGTTAGATCCACCTCGAGTGATGCCGCATCCATCAGGAAGAACCAGTTGCCGCCCCATGCGACATCGCCGCGAACTTCCCCGATGCCGGGAACCGAAACGCTTACTTGTTTCGCCTTGCGAAAGCTCGCGATGTTGATCACGTCGATGCGGCCGTCCGCATGCAGGCGCGCATCCACAGGCCCGACCGGCGTATCGATGCGCAGCGGCCCCGGTGCACAGCGGCCGATATGCGCGAGGGAGGCGACGAGGCCTATCGTGCCATGGCCGCACATGCCGAGATAGCCGACGTTGTTGAAGAAGATGACCCCTGCCTGACAGTCCGGCCGATGCGGCCGGCAGAGCAGCGCGCCCACCAGCGTATCCGAGCCGCGCGGCTCGTTGACGATGGCGCGACGGTAGGCGTCGTGCTGCTGTCGAAAGCGCTGCAGCCGGTCCGCCAGCGGCCCCTCCCCGAGGTGCGGCCCCCCTTCCATGACGAGCCGCGTAGGCTCGCCCTCGGTGTGCGAGTCAATGACGCGAATGGCGTCTGAGCGAGGTGGCGTCGTCATCCGGTCTTCAATCCAGGGCGCGGTGATACGCGTATCCTAGACTGAATCCCGGTGCGCTTCCTCCTGCTTTACGGAGTCCTGGGCCTGCGTCAGTTCGGCGGCCCGCGATCGTCGTCGCTGTCCGAGTACCGGCTCGGCGGCCCGGCGCCGCCCATGTTGTCCTCGACATCGAGATAGGCCTGGGTCACCGGATGCAGATCGCGCCTGGCCTCGCGGTCATCCGAGCGCTCGACGTCATCCCGCAGCGCGTGGTAGCTGCGCGAGAGCTCTTCGAAAGCCTCTCTGACGTCCCGATTGTCCGCACCCTCGTCCTGGTCCTCTACCACGCGATGAAACTCATGCGCGCGATCCGCAAAGGCCCGAGCGTCCTCCGTATAGCTCGTATTCTCGGAGTCCGAGTAGCCGCGTGGCGCCTCGTCGCTATCCTGCGCAAACGCCTGTGCGTTCCGGTCTAGACGGTCCGCAGAGGTGTCGAGGCCGCCGTGCGTCGTCGCACAGCCGGCGAGAGCCACGGCCATGAGCGAAGCCGTGAGCCATCCGACCTGTCGCGCCGTCATCATAAGCTGCTCCTCGGCCCTTAGGGCCGCCAATGGCACATGTCAGGCCAACGTCTCGGCGGTGGCGGCGGTTCCGTGCGAAAAAAGTTCCCTGTCAGTGCCTGGCAACAGGCCGCGGCGGCGGCACAGCTTCCTCCGTAATGGGAAGACTGACATAGCTGCCGCGCAGCAAGCTGAGCTTCACCGGTACGCGTCCCGAGGCAACCGAATCACCGCTCACCGGCCTGCCCGACCCGTAGTTGATCTCCCGGTTCGGCCGTTTGCTGACTCTCAACACCATGACCAGACGCGCTCCTGACTCCATGCGCACCGCCGTGATGCGGGAGCTGGTGAAGCTCAGCCACTGCGCCTGCCCCGGGGTGAGCAGGCGCCGGTGGGCAGGGTCGTGCAGGTAGCTCGCCCGAAACTCCTCCGCTGGCGCGAAGAGATGGAAGTAGGTGCCATCCGTCTGTAGCTCGTAAAGCGAAACCGTGAGATCCAAGTCATGCTTGTTGCTGCTCACGTGCAGCCGTCCGCTGAAGCGGCCGTCGATCTCGAGGCCCTCGGGGAGCGGCCCGCTCACGAAGGCGAAGCCATTCTCCACGGGCACGCTGGCCGTCACCAGCTCCTCCGGTGCAGGCTCACCGCCATCGTGACGGGCTGCCAGGTTGACCGTGAGATGGATGGCTGCTCGGCCCGATGGCTCGCGCGGAGTGAGCAGACCGGAGCCGGCGCGCGGCTCGGCGGCGAGATAGAGCCGCACCTGATCCTTGGCAAGCGCATCGAGCGTGCCGGCGTGTTGCCAGCCATTGGCGCCCATGACCTCGAAGTTGACGCGGTCCGACAGCACCGCCGGCTTCGTCTCGTTGAGGAAGAGATAGGCGAACCATTGCAGCTCGAGCGAGCGCAGGTCGATGACCGCAGCAGAGTCGGTGCGATAGCCGCGCACCATCCCCTTCGCCCTGCCCTCGCGCATCGCGCCGCCATCATAGGGGCCTGCGAGCAGGATCTGGTCCGCATGGCTGTCGTGCCCGTAGTGTTGGAGGAAATAGAAGAGCGTGCCCGCCTCCCCGGAGGTGTAATAGCCGGTCATCGACAGAATGGGAATGTCGATGTGGGTGAACTCGCTCGGCGAGGGCACGAGGCTCCGCCAGAAATCGTCATAGGACGGGTGCGCGAGCCAGCGGCTGAAGATCGGGCTCGGCCGCCCGGCGAGCCGTGGCAGATCGCGGAACGGCTTGCCGCTCGCGTACCACTTGGCATCGAGCGCGCGGCACCAGGCCCGCGTGCCCGGAGCGGCCATCGGCAGCGCGGCATTCGCCGTGCTCGCGGCTGACGCACTCGGACTGCTCGCGGCTGGGGCACTCGCGCTGCCTGCACTCGCGGCATGCGAGCTCCCTGCGGCTGCGGTACCTCCCGAATCCATCGCGCCGGCCTGAGACGTCGAGTCCCCGCTCCCCGATCCGACCTGAGGCAGGAGGCCCACGCTGGCATCCGGCGCGCCGGCGCTCTCGTCCCGCTCCGCCTCGATCCGTTGCAACCAACAGTACGCGGAGTTGAGCCCGATGCCGCCGGCCATCGGAAAGTTGATTCCCGGCGCCATCGCATCGAAGGTCGCAATGGCCTTGAGCTGCGGCGGCAGTTTTTTCGCCGCCGCCCAGGCGACGAAACCGCTGTAGCCGTCTCCATACATCCCCACCTGCGAATCGCTCCACGGCTGCTTGACGATCCAGTCGATCACCGCGCGGGCGCGCTCGCCCTCACCCTCGAACGGAATGAGCTGCCAGCCGTGCCGGCCCGCGCGCACCCGCGGCGTGAAAGCGACAACGCCCGTGAAGCCATAGGCAGCTGCCTCGATGGCATCCTCGTGACCACCTGGAGCGATACGGTACTCGAGCAGCGTGGTCAGTAGGTGACCGCTCGAGCTGCGGGGGCGAACGACGAGCGCCACCACCTCCCCATGATGCTGAGGAGTCTCGATCTGCACGTTTTCCTGGATGGTGTATCGCCGGTCCTCGTCGAGCGAAATGAGTCCGGGAGCGATGGGAGCGAAGTTGCGGTACGCATCGAAGGCGAGGTATTGCCAGATGATCCCGAGCGCATCGCGCTGGTTGATGCGCGGATGACCCCGCGCGCGATCGAAGCTCGCCTGCAGCGCCCTGGCGTAAGCATCCACCGGCGCCTGCAGCCAGGTTTCCAGCCGGAAGGCGTCCAGGTTGTTGAATATCGGAATCGTCTCCCAGAAGGCGAGATCGAAGGCCTGGGAGAAAGGCAGCCGGTACTGCGCCTGCAGAGACTTCGTGTGTGCGAAGAGATCGTAGACCAACTCCGGATCGACGGCGGGCCGGCGTGGATTCTCACCGTGCATCTGCCGCAGCTCGAGGCGCGCCGAGTACGCGGGCTCGAAGTTCTCGGCCACGAGCTGCAGCGCCGACATGTTGGCGAGGTACTGCTCGCGGTTGTCGTTCCGGTACACCGGAATGATGCGCGAGGCCAGATCGCGCATGACCGCCGGCGTCGCGGCGTCGTAGACGGACACCGGAGCGCGAAACTCCAGGCCCTGCGCTGCGGCGAGCCCCGGCAGCAGGAGAGCCGACAGGAGGATGGACAGGTGTTTGCGCATGCGCGCGGCCCCTACCGGGTCGCTCCCCGGGGACCGGAGCTTTCCTGCAGGCCTATCGCCGCCCGGCGCGCCGCCACACAGCTGATGAAGGCGGCATAACTCCAGGCGAGGTGCTTGGCGGAGGTCTGCTCGCCGGTACGCTGATCGAATTGCTCGGACATGTCGCCGCTTTCAGGGGTGAACGCACGGACCGTCTCGAGGTACCGGTCGCCCCGCGAGAGCAGCGCTTCACGATCGCCACCACGGCTGGCGGCGCGAAAGCAGAGCTCGGAGGCCGCCAGTGTCGAGAAATAGTAGGCGCCGCCGGAATAATAGCGGTCGCCACGGTAACGCCCAAGCGCAGGGCCCCGCGCCGCCGGCCGTCCATGGTTGATGGGATAGTCCGCCTCGAACGCCTTATCGAGGGCCCCGAGTGTGGCCAACGTGCGCGGATCGCCTGCCGAGTGGGTGGGGCAGTCGTCCGCGGCATGCAGGGCCGCTAGAACCACCGCGATGTCGAGCTCCTTCGCCGATCGCTCGCCCGAATCGAGCACCCGCGAGCGGTAGTAACCCTGATCCGCCAGCCAATAGCCGTCGAGCGTCTCGCGAATCGCCTGACTCTCGGTTCGATAGGCCCGCGCCTGGCGCTCCTCACCGCCCGCGGCGAGCCAGTCGGCGCCGTCATCGAGGGCCTGAGCGCTCACACGCAGGGTGAAATAATGCCGTCCCCGCTCCTCCTCCCAGATGTCGTAGCACGGCTCGCGCCAATGATCGGCCGCGAAGCGCAGATCTTCGCGCAGCAACCCGGCGCAGATCGCCTGCAGGTCCGTATCGAGGGAGACGCTGTCCAGCCAACGCAGAACCGTCAGCGCGCGCAATGCAGGGCCGTCGTTCTGCGGCCGGCCCCAGTTGGAAATATCGAGCGTCCCGTCCGGGTTGACGCGCGTTTCCCCGGCGACCGCCGCCCCCTGGACGCCCTGCAGCTCCGCATCCGGGCGCAGAAACTGTACGAAGTCCGCGGCAATCCGCGGGCGCCACTCGCCGGAGGCGGATGCGAGCTGGCGGCCATCGAGCCGTGACAGCGATGCGCTGAAGCGCACGAAGTCGCCGAAGAGCGTGAGCGCCTCGGGGCGCCCTTCTCGCGAGTCGAACCGTGCCCCTACATGAAGGAGCCGCAGAGCGTCGATCACGATCGCCGAGTCGCGATACCAATGGAAGAAATAGTCGGGGTCGGGATCGTAGGAAGCCGGAATGGGCGATGCGATCACGGCGCCGTGCACCGGCCGGATGATCTGGTCGAAGCCCGGCCGCACCTTGACGATGCCGACCGGGGAGATGCTGCGCAACATCTCGCGTGCCGCATGCGCATGCTGCCGGTCGATCCAGGCACCGAGCATCTCCACGGCCGGCCTCAACCCTGAAGATGCGGGCTCGAGAAGCCGAGCCGGCGCAGCCCGGTGCGGACCTCAGGCACGCTCATGAAGAGCTTCCATACAAGCCCCGTGCGGAAGTTCTCGATCATGAGGATGATCGGACCCTGGTCGATTGCGAGGTGCGTGTCCGCATACCAGTCGCGTTGCGGGCAGAAGGCATCGACGAATCCGTGGCGCCGCCAGATCCTCTCCCCGAAGGTGCCGAGGAAGTGCCGCAGCGCCTTCATCGCCTCGGAGGGCGCATAAGGGAAGCTCGCGAGCGCCGCCGTCGGGGCGATCGTGCCGTTGTCGTTATCGGGCGCATGCACGGCGTAGCCGTCCGGATCGTCGCTTGCCGTCAGCCCCCAACAGTGCTCGCCGTACGCGCGATGCCGGTTGGGATTGCTGACGCAATGCGCATAGTTGATCCGCACGTGACTGCGGTTCTGCTCCCAGTAGTTGGCGTAACGATCCGCGAGCCCGCGCGGGTCGAGGCCGCAGAACGAGTAGTGGCTGAAGAAGAGCGGGCCGCCGAACGCCGGACCGAGCGGCAGCTCGATCCCACTCCAGCTCCTGCCGTTCAGGAAATCGCGCCCCGTGGCGAAGCCGCGGTGATAGATGTGCGGATCGATGGCGAAGCGCGCCGAGCCGGCGGCGAGCACGTAGGTGATCAGACACTCGTTCCAGCCGCGCACCTCGTGCTCGAGCGCCCAGCCGTTGTTGGGACTCCAGTGCCAGTAGAGCACGCCGCGGCCGCCGCGCGCATACCAGTCCCACTCGACATCCTCCCAGAGCCAGCTCGCCATGTTCCGCACCCTCGTCTCCACCGCCGTGTCGCGGTCGAAGTATTGCCGCGCCGTGAGCAGCCCCATGCAGAGGAACGAGGTCTCCACCAGATCGCCGCCGTCATCCTTGCGCGAGAAGGGAATCGTGGCCCCCGTGCGGCCGTCGAGGAAATGCGGCAGAGCACCGTGATAGCAGGTGGCGCGCACGAGGACGGTCAGCATGGCATCCAACCGCTCGAGGGCCTGCTCGCGGGTGATCCAACCACGCTCGACCGCAACGATGAGCGTCATGAGCGCGAAGCCCGAGCCTCCCGTGGTGACGAGATCGCTGCTCTGCCCCTTGAGTGTCGGGCGCCGGTCGGGCACGAGGCCGCTCACGGGGTGCGCCCCCTCCCAGAAGAACCGAAAGGTCTGCCGCTGCACGCGCTCGAGCAGCTCCTCGTCGGCCAGGGTGGCGAGCTGCGCCGGGCTCATCTGCTCGGATCGGGCGGTATCGGACACGGACGTCAACTCCTTCCCTCACGGAAGTTGGAAGCCTTGCCACGCATCCCCGCGGGGTCGGCCGCGCGTCCCCCGGGACTCTTGATGAGGTGCACCACGCGGGCGAAGAGCGGATCGCGCGCCTGCGCACCGCCGATGTGAATGACACCGGTGCGGGCGAGCTCATGGCCGAACATCTCGATGACCCGCTCGAGGGTATCGCCATCGAGCGATCCGAACACGTCATCGATGAGGAGCCACTGCGGAGCCTGCAGCAGCACGCGCGCGAAGGCGAGGCCGAGCTGCTCGTCGCCGCTGAGCTCTCGATCCCAGCGCCGCGAGGCATCGAGGAGCGGCACCAGCCGCTCGAGCCCGAGGCGGCGCAGCGCCTGCGCGCAGGCATCCGGATCGAAGCTGTCCGCCTTCAGCGGATAGGCCAGTACTTCGCGCAGCGAGCCCTGCGGCAGATAGGGAGTGCCGCGCGGGAAGTATAGAATCTGCTCGCCCGCGGGCATGACGATCCGGCCCGTGCCGAGCGGCCAGAGCCCGGCGAGGGCGCGGAACAACAGCGTCTTGTTGGTTCCGGACTCTCCCACGATGAGCAGGCGCTCCCCGGTGCGCACCTCCACCATCCGCTCGCGCAGGAGATCGTGGCCGGTGGGCGAGGCTACCTCGAGCCCCTCGATGGCGATCCGCCCGGCTATCCCTTCCGTGTAGGTAATGTGGCTTTCGACCTCGTGCCGCATGTCGGTGGTCTCGACGGCCCGGCGGAAGTTGGCCACCCGCAGCAGAGTCGCCCGCCAGTCGGCAATCTGGCTGAAGTTGTCGACGAACCAGCGCAGTGAGGACTGCGCCTGGGTAAAGGCGGCGGCGGCCATCATCATGCCGCCGAAGGTGAGCCGGCCCGCGAAGTAAAGCGGCGCCGCCACGAGGATCGGCGCGACCAACATGACCCAGCCGAAGCCGGCCGTGATCCAGGTGAGATTGGTGAGGCCGGTGACGAGGCGGCGGGTGGCCATGAGGGCGGCATCGAGGCTCGTCTCGAGCCGTCGCCGCTCGCCCTCCTCACCGGCAGCGAGCGTGATGCCGTCCAGGTGCTCGTTGACGCGTACGAGCGCGAAACGCAGGTCGGCCTCGCGCGCGTAACGCTCGGCATTGCGCCCGATGAGGCTGCCGCCTACCCAGTACGAGAGGAGCGAGCCGAATCCCGCGTAGAGAATCGCGGCCCATACCATGTACCCGGGCACCCGTACATCGTGCCCGCCGATGGTGACCGCGAACCCGCGGGAAAGGACCCAGAGAATGCCGATGAAGGTGACGAGCAGCACCGAAGCCTGCAGGAGCCCCGTGCCCAGGTCCGCCGAGAGCTCGCACAGGTGGCGGGCATCCTCGTGCATGCGCTGATCGGGATTGACCCCCATGGATCCGGAATTGGCGAGCCAGAAGGCCCGCCGCGGGCTCATCCAATCGCGGATTAGATCCCCTACCAGGCCCTCGCGCAGCCTCACCTTCAGCGTCTCGACCAGCCAGCGCTGGGCCACGTTGAGGACGAGGAGGCACCCGGCGATGATGAAGAACACCCCCAGCTGAAAGACGAAGTCGCGGAAGTCCCGCCGGGACAGGGCGTCGTAGAAGGGCTGGTTCCAGCTGTTGAGGCGGACCTGCCCGTAGGCCGTAGCCGCAATCACGCCGAAGATCGCGGTGATCAGCGCGATCAGCGACTTGCCGACCGGGGAGGCCAGCAGCGCCCGGACGATCATGCGCAGCTGCGGCACCAGTCCCGAGTGGGCGGCCTCCGTCTCCGAAGGATGGCTGTCGCTGCTGTGATCGGCGCGATCTATCATCGTACTGGTCATCGTAACGGGCTACCCACACCCCCTGGCAAGCCGGAACACCTCATGAGGGCACCGAAACCGCAAGACGCACGGCACATCGAGACCCTTCTCGGGCGGATGACTCTGACCGAGAAGCTGGGTCAGCTCACGATGATGGCCGCGAGTCACACCGTCACCGGACCGGTGATCCCCGGCCACTCGACCGAGGACATCCGCGCCGGCAGGATCGGCAATCTGCTCAATCTTATCGGGGCTGCCGCCGCCCGCGAAATGCAGCGCATCGCAGTCGAGGAATCCCGGCTCGGAATTCCGCTCCTCATCAGCCTCGATGTGATCCACGGCCACCGTACTCTCTTCCCCGCACCGCTGGCGGAAACCGCACTGTTCGATCCCGAGACTTGGGCACAGACGGCACGGGAAGCGGCTCGGGAGGCCGCCGCGGACGGCATCGCCATGACGTTTGCGCCCATGCTCGATGTCTCCCGGGACCCCCGCTGGGGACGCACCATCGAGGGGCCGGGGGAGTCCCCGTGGGTGGGCGAGCGGCTGGCCGAGGCCAAGGTGCGCGGATTCCAGGGGAGCGATCTCACTGCTGCCGACTCCATCGCGGCCGTGGCCAAGCATTTCTGCGCCTACGGCGCGGTGACCGCCGGCCGCGATTATGCGTCGGTGGATGTCTCCGACCGGGCGCTTCTCGAGATCTACATGCCGCCGTTCGCGGCCGCGGTGCGCTCTGGCGTCCTCGCCGTGATGCCCGCCTTCACCGATCTCGCGGGCGTTCCCATGACCGCGCACGCCGCCATGCTGCACGGGCGGTTGCGCCGGCAGCTCGGCTTCGATGGTGTGCTCGTCAGCGACTACAACGCCATCGCCGAGCTCATCCAACATGGTATCGCGGCCGACCTCATCGAGGCCGCGGCCCTCGCCCTTGCGGCTGGCGTCGACATCGACATGGTCTCGGGGGCTTATCTCAACGCACTGCCCGTGGCACTCGAGCGCGGGATGGTGCGCCTCGAGGAAGTCGACGAGGCGGTGCGGCGCGTGTTGGCGCTCAAGGCGCGGCTCGGCCTCTTCGAGGACCCCTACCGCCGCGGTGCCACGGCCGAGAGCCCCGCGGTCATCGCGGGGCGGCGCCGGCTGGCGCGGGATGTTGGAACACGCGCCATCGTACTCCTGACCAACCGGAACGAGGCGCTGCCCCTGTCCGGCAACATCCGCCGTCTGGCGCTGATAGGCCCTCTGGCGGATGCGCCCGCCGAGATGCGCGGACCCTGGTGGTCCGCCGCGACACCCGATGAGCAGGTGAGTGTGCTCGCGGGAATTCGCGAGGCGTTGCCGCAGACGCAAATCCTTCATGAGAGCGGTGTCGATATCGCCGGCCCCGATGAGGGCGGCATCGCCGCCGCCGTCACCGCCTGCGAGCATGCCGAGACCGTGGTGCTTTGTCTCGGTGAGGCGGCCACGATGAGCGGCGAGGCGGCATCGCGCGCCCACCCCGGCCTGCCCGGTCGGCAGCAGGCCCTGGCAGAGGCGGTGTTGCAGTGCGCTCGGGAGCGCGCCATCCCCGTGATCGCCGTGCTCTTCTCCGGACGCCCGCTCATCGTTCCGTGGCTCGCAACGGAAGCGACGGCGCTCATCGCAGCCTGGTTCCCCGGCTGCGAGGCCGGCCACGCGCTCGCCGACATCCTCACCGGGCGGGCCTCCCCCAGCGGAAGAACGCCGATCAGCTGGCCGCGCGCCGTGGGTCAGATCCCGATTCACTATGGGCGGCGTCGCGGCGGCCGGCCGGGCGAGCCGGGAAACCCCTTCTCGTGCAAATACCTCGATGAGTCGAACGAGCCGCTTTTCCCCTTCGGGCATGGACTCACCTATGGGCGCTTCGTGCTGACGAATCTGCGCATCACACCGGAATCGGCCGACGAGTCCAACACGGTCGAGGTCGCAGTGGATGTCGAGAACCAGGGTGCCCGCAAGGCAGAGGAAACCGTGTTCCTGTTCGTGCGGCGCCTCAAGGCGCGAGTCGCCCCGCCCAGTCTCGAGTTGCAGGGTGTCGGCAAGATCACTCTCGATCCCGGCACGCGCGAGACGCTGACGCTGCCCCTCGCCATTGCGCAGTTGCGATCCCCGGGCCTCGATCTCGAGCCGGCGCTGGAGCCGGGTGCGCTCGAGATTCTCGTCGGACCGAGCGCGGACCCTTCATCGCTGCTCGTGGGCCGGCTGCAGGTCACGACCTAACGGCAACACTCGTGCCGCGGGTTGCGGCGCACGGCTCACGCCCGATGCCGCAGAAGTTGCGCGACGTGCTCGGCCACGAGCTCCGGCGCGCCGTCGCTCGCTGTCAGCGCGCAGCTCGCTCCACGGCGGGGCGCATAGAGCCTGGGCTCGGTGACCTTGAAGAGCCCCACTGTCGTCGCATCGGTAGCGGCGCTCAAGTGCATGAGGCCCGAGTCGGCACATACGAAGCAATCCGCCGCCGCCACCACCGCGGCAACTTGTCGCACACTGCGCGAGTAATACGCACGCAGCTCCGGCAGCGCCGCCACGCCGCTCGGCGGCCGGATCTCGATGACTCGGACCGCGGGCAGCCGCTGCCCGAGACTCGCGATCATGCGGCGCCACCACCCGACGCTGAAGCGCTTCGCGCCGGTTGCGTGAGCGGCCACCGCAACGACAGGGCCGGAATGCGCGGGGCCGCGGAGGCGTTGGATCTCCTGCCCTCCGGCGCTGCGCTCGAGCTCGGTCAGCCGAATGCTGAGTGCGGGTGTCGGCGCACGAGCAAGGTTCTCATCGAGCTGCAAGACCCCGCGCCTGAAGAGATAGACCGGATAATCGCCCATGTGCGCCGGCGCACCCTCGAACGGCACACTGACATCGATGCCCCGATCCTTGTGAGCGCTCGAGAAGCCGAGCTTCAGGCGCGCCGACAACCGTCGCGCGAGGAAGCGCGAAGTCCAGGACCTGGGATCGGGGTCGATCAGAACGTCGTAGCGCACGCCTCGCACGCGCAGGAGCGTGAGCAGATGCCTGAGTGGATGGCGAACGCCGCGAAATGGGAGCTGGTGGACGCGGCGCACCGAAGGGAACTCCATGAATACCTCGTGTGCGGCCGGACAGGCCGTCAGGATCTCCACCTGCGCCAGCGGCAGAGCGGCCTCGATCGCCTCCAGGAGCGGCGTCATCAGCACGGTATTGCCGAGGCGGGTGTTCGGGCGACAGATGAGGATTGTGGCGCTCGCGTCCCGCAGAGTCGGTGAGCCTGCGGCGCTCGCGCCGGGAAGGTGCTCGGCCGGCAGCATCGCGGAATTATGGCATGCTCGCGGGATGACCGGTCTGCATGCTTCTCAGCTCGGCGCCTCGGGCGCGATCTTCCTTGGGCAGATCGTGGTGCTGCTGCTCACCGGGCGCTTGCTCGGCGAGCTCGTGAGCCGCCTGGGTCAACCGCCGGTGATGGGGCAGCTCCTCGCCGGCATCGTGCTCGGTCCCTCGATCCTCGGCCACATCGCACCGGGCGCAGAGGTTGCCCTCTTCCCAGACCTGCCCCAGCAGCGCGCGATGCTCGAAGCGGTGGCGCAGCTCGGGGTGCTCCTGCTGCTGCTCCTCACCGGCATGGAGACCGACCTGTCGGTCATGCGCCACTCGGGGCGCGCGGCCGTGAGTGTCTCGCTCGCGGGCATCGCCGTGCCCTTCCTCTGCGGTCTGGCGGCCATCGAGCTGCTGCCGGCTCCGATGCTGGCGCGGCCGGATCAGCGGCTGCTGCTCGCGCTCTTCATCGGCACGGCGCTCGCGATCTCATCGGTCAAGATCGTGGCCGCCCTCGTGCGCGAGCTCGGCTTCATCCGCCGCACCGTTGGCCAGATCATCCTGGCCGCGGCCATCATCGATGATGCGATCGGATGGATATTCGTATCGGTGCTCCTGGGGCTCGCCCAACGCGGCAGTATCGATGTGGGCGGCGTCGCACGCAGCGTGCTCGGCACCCTCGCGTTTCTGGCGTTCAGCATCACCCTGGGACGAAGGCTCGTATTCCATGTGATCCGCTGGACCAACGATCACTTCGTGAGCGAGCTGCCGGTGATCACCGTCATCCTCGTGATCATGGGAGTCATGGCGCTCACGACGAACGCCATCGGCGTGCAGACCGTGCTCGGTGCTTTCGTCGCCGGAATTCTGATCGGCGAGTCGCCCATTCTCACGCGGCACATCGAGGAGCAGCTGCGAGGCCTCATCGTGGCGCTCTTCATGCCGGTGTTCTTCGGGCTGGCAGGTCTCGCCACCAACGTCGCCGCCCTCGGACGTCCCAACATGCTACTGCTGACGGCGGGGCTCATTGCGGTAGCGAGCATCGGCAAGTTCTCGGGCGCCGCCCTGGGCGGCCGGCTCGCAGGCCTCACGGGTAGAGAGTCCCTCGCCGTAGGGTCCGGCATGAATGCCCGCGGGTCGACGGAAGTAATCATCGCGTCCATCGGACTGTCGATGGGACTCATCAACGAGAGCTTCTTCACGGCCATCGTGGTCATGGCGGTCGTCACGACCCTCGCCATGCCGCCAATGCTGCGATGGTCATTACAGCGCCTGCCGATGCGCCCGGAGGAAGCTTCACGACTCGAGCGTGAGTCGCTGGAGGCGCGAGGCTTTCTCTCCGGAGTCGAGCGATTGCTGCTTGCGGCCGATGCAAGCCCGAGCGGGCAGCTTGCCTCGCGCCTCGCCGGCATCATTGCCGGCGTGCGCCAGATTCCGGCGACCGCCCTGCACTTCGAGCACGCGATCGCCGAGGGCGCCGCAGCGGAGCATACGACGGCGGTCATTCGCGAAGCGGCCGAGTCAGGCGGCGCGGAGAACGGGGGACCGCGACCGCTCGATCTGACACTGAGGGTCGAGGAGCCGCGCCGGGACGAGGATCCGATCCGCTCCGAGGACCGCAAGGGTTATGGGCTCCTCCTCATCGGACGGGAGCCCGCTTCCCGCGGCGCCCGCTTCAATCGGGCCATCGCGAAGACCGCCGCGGGCTTCTCGGGGCCGTTCGCGGTCGTGCTCGCCCGGCGCGAGCACCGCTCCGGGCGATTGCGCGCGCCACTCAATATTCTGGTGCCGGTGTCCGGCACGAGCGTCTCACGCCGTGGCGCGGAGCTCGCCGTCGCACTGGCACAAGGCTCGCGCGGATCCGTCACGGCACTGCACATCGCCGGACGCACAGCCGCCCGCAACCCGCTTCGCAGTCGTCTCGGCGCACTTTTCGGCAGGCAGGACGACGAGATCGAGGGGCCGTCCAACAACCCGATCACCAACGAGATCGTGCAGCTGGCCCGCGCCTATTCCGTAAACGTGCGGTCCGCAGTGCGCAGCCACCGTGAGGCGGACACCGCGATACTCCGCGAGATTGGCAGAGGACGGCACGACGTGTTGGTCATGGGTGTCAGCCCGCGGCCCGGCGATGACCCGCTCAATTTCGGGGATGTTGCCTCGGTGCTGCTCGAGCGTGCCGAGTGCTCGCTCGTCTTTCTGGCCGCCGAGCCTGCCGCGAAGCCAGAACCCCCGGCAAACCCCAAGTAATCAACTGAACGTACATCGCTCGGCGGCGACCTTGTAGAGAACGCGCACTTCACCCGGCTGGCGGTAAGGATACTTGTCCTGCCCGAGATACTTGCGCGCCATCGCATCGATGTGCTGGTCTGCGCCCTCACGCGTGCGCTGCGCGATGTGCCCCCGCACTTCGAGGTAACGATAGGGGTTTTCCGGGTCGATGATCGACATCGCCACGCGGCCGTCGCGTTGCAGGTTCTTGTCTTTCTGCCGGCCCTCCGCCGTGTTGATGAGCACGTACTGTCCATCGTAGTCCACCCACACGGGCGTGACCTGAGGCGAGCCGCTCGGCATCAGCGTGGCGAGATTCGCGAAGGCCTTCTTGCGGAAAAGATCGACGTGGGACTCGGGGATGCTGTTCTGGCCCATGACCACTCCTCAGGATCGTGAAGCGCCGGTCGCCGAGCATACCGCCGCCCGCAGGCCCCGAGCCAGCGTGAGCGGCGCGCGCTAAGGCTGCCAGTCGAGCAGGTCGCCTATGCGCTCCACGGTCACATCCGCAGCAGGGTACGCGGCAATCTGCTGCGGATCGCGGGCATAGTGACCCTGCCGCGGGAAAATCGTAGTCAAGGATGCGCCCCACGCGCTCTTCATCGCCGCAAGGATGCGCACCTTGTCGTCCACCATGACGTAATGGGACGCGGGGTAGCGGCGGACGACCGAATCGAGCATGCGCTCCTTGTGCAGATAGATGAGGACCCTTCCCTCCACCGCGTCCCAGATACCCGAGCGGCGCACCTTTCGCGGCTGGAAGACCACGTCCCCGTCCGACAGGATGACGGTAGGGGCGAAGCGCCGGCAGTGCTCGAGTACTTCCAAAGCCTCGGGATAAAGTCGGCTCGCAAAGGGGTAGTCCACGAGGAAAGTGGACATGAGCAGCAGCTGCGGCTCATCGAGATTTTCCAGACGATAGCGTTGCAGGGCGCCGAGGTAATCGGCATAGCCGAGCTCGGCGCGCAAAGCCTCGAAGAGGGTCCAGTAGCGATCGCGCTGCGCGCGGCCGAACTCCCGCTCGAGGTGCTTGCTCAGGTCATCCTGCACCGCGTCGTTGTCGAGCAGCGTGTTATCGACATCGAAGAGGAATACGAGGGGCGCATTTTGCGGCATCGCCGGAATCTCAGCGTGGGGACTTTCTCCGTCCCCACGCTATCACGTCCCGCGCTGGCCGTTGCGTCCCTCAGCTACTTCACGCTGTAGCCACGCGCCTCGAGACACGCCGTCACTGCGCGCTTGTAGTTGGCCGGCGTCGCGGTGGCAGCGCCGTTGTTGGCCGTGGTATTGGTGGGATCGAACCCCGTCTGGCCGACGGCCCACTGATGACACTGGTAGCGATCGCCGTCCGTCTGCTCCTTGCTCTGGCCCTGCTTCGGGTAGACGAAAAGGCTCATCGCGCCGCGGCTATCGCCTCCGGCAATCTCGCCGGGGGCGCCCTCGGCCGGGGGCGCGGTGGCACCCTCGACCGCTCCTCCGCTGATCGGCGGTGGATCGGTGACCACGTACTGGCCGTAGTCAGGGTTGTACGCGTAGTAGACGCCTTGGTAGTAATAGTATGGGACGCCTCCCCAATAGTAGGTGGCGTATCCGACCGGCAGTGCCGCCAGAAACCACGGGAAGTCCCAACCCAGATACACGTGCGGCCAGAACCTGCCGCCCCAATACCCGCCCGCCCAGTAATGAGGTACCCAGCGCGGACCCCAGGGGCGAACCCAATATCCAGGGTGCGGGCCTCCCCAGTGCGGATGCATGCCTACCCAGTGAGAAGGCACTGCATAGCGCGGCCCACCATAGTGCGCCCCCCCGTAGTGGGGCCCACCGCCATAATGGGGTCCACCCCCATAGTGGGGTCCACCCCCATAGTGGGGCCCACCGCCATAGTGGGGCCCACCCCCATAGTGGGGTCCACCACCATAATGCTGCCCGCCGCCATAGTGCTGCCCACCACCGTGAGGACCCTCGTGGCTCTGCGGCGCTGCAACGCTCGCCATGGGAACCATCCCGAGCAGAAGCGATGCCGCCACCGCCACTGCGCCGCCCAAGCCATGTCTCGTGAGTCTAGCCATAATGCTGCTGCGCCCTGCGCTACCTTATCTTTTGACCCGTCACCGTCACCCTCGTTCGGGGGAAGCCCGAGGCTCCGAGAGCCCATCGTACAAAGGGTAGAACGCGCATCCTGACCCGGCGCTGACCGGGCTCACGGTCCCGGGTGCGGCGTCGCACTGGCGCGCCTCCCCAGGAGCTTCAGGGCCTCGAGGGCGCCGAGCAGCACCACTCCAGCCCCGACGCACAGGAGAGCCTGATCGGCGCTTATCCACCCGAGGTGCAGGAAGACACGGACCGGCGGCACGCAGATTATGGCAACGAGCGCACCGGCTGCCGATGCCAGGCTCACCCAGAGCGAGGGATTCGGGCGCGCGAAGCCCGCGAGCGGCGAGGCGCTGAAGCTGCGGTTGGCGAAGATCAGCGCGTAGTTCGCGCAGATCAGACTGATGAAGCCCATCGAGCGCACCTGCTCCGGGGGCGAGCCGCTGAGCGCGGCGTAGAGAAATACTGCGCACACCGCGCAGATCGCGAGGGCGCCCTGAAGGAAGCCCGTCGTCAGGAGGGGGCGCGACAGCAACGCGGCATTGGGATCACGCGGCGGGCGACTCATGACATTCCTCTCGTCGGGCTCCGCCTCGAGCACCACCGAGCACAACGGATCGATGATGAGCTCGAGTATGGCGATCAGCATGGGTGTCAGCACCAGCGGCCGGCCCATGGCAATGGGCAGGAGCGCCAGACCCGCGATCGGCAGATGGATTGCGAGGATGTAGCTGACGGCTTTCATCAGGTTGTCGTAGATGCGCCGTCCGAGCCGCACCGCGCGCACGATGGAGTTGAAATCATCATCGAGGAGGACGAGCGAGGAGGCTTCGCGTGCAACGTCCGTCCCACGCTGACCCATGGCGATGCCGATGTGCGCCGACCTGAGAGCGGGAGCATCATTCACGCCGTCGCCCGTCATGGCGACGACTTCACCTCTGGATTTCAGCGCCGCGACGATGCGCAGCTTCTGTTGGGGTGTGATCCGCGCAAATATCGATACCTGCGGCGCATGCTCGAGCAGCTCGGCCTCATCGAGGCGCGCCAGCTCCGCGCCCGTCATGACCAGCGCGTGCTCGATTCCCGCCTGCCTCGCGATGGCACGCGCGGTTTCCGGATGATCGCCCGTGATCATGACCACGCGAATGCCCGCCGAGCGGCACTCGCGCACGGCTCCAGGGATTCCCTCGCGCAAGGGATCGACGAAGCCGATGAGACCCACGAGCGCGAGCGGCAGGTCGAGGGCACGCGCGGGAGGCGCCGCTGCCGTGAGTTCTGCAGCCGCCACCGCGAGTACGCGCATTCCACCGTGCGCCAGCTCCTCCACTCTGATCCGCATGGCCTGCGCGCTCGCGGCATCCAAACGACAAAGCGTGGCAATCGCCTCCGGCGCGCCCTTGGCGGCCGCGACGAGCGGCCCCTCGGTGCGCCGCCAGACCTGTACGAGCGCCGGCAGCTCGGGCATCCACGGATACCCGCGCACGAGCTCCGCACCTGGGGCGGCGCCGCCCACCTCGCCCGCCAGGCGCACCAGCGCACGGTCCATCGGGTCCACCGCCTCGGGACGACTTGCCAACACGCCGGTCTGGAGGAGCGCCTGCAGCATCGGGGACAGCGTGCCCGCCGTCTTGCGCTGATCGACCGCCTGCGCGCACTGAGCGTCGCGCTCGAGCCATCCGACCGACATCTGGTTGCGGGTCAGTGTCCCGGTCTTGTCGGTGCAGAGCACCGTGGCCGCCCCGAGAGTCGCGATCGCCGCCGGCCGGCGAGTCAACACCTGCGAGCGCGACAGCCGCCAGGCGCCCATCACCATGAACACCGTCAGGACCAGCGGGAATTCCTCGGGCAGCATCGACATCGCGAGCGCGATGCCCCCGAGCAGACCCTGCAGCCATTCGCCGCGCAGAAGGCCATAGAGGAGTGCCGCGAAGGCGCTCACCGACAATCCGACGATGGCGAAGCCCGTGACGAAGCGGCGGGTCTGCGCCTGCAGCGGGGGCGGCTCCGGTGCAATGCGGGTGACGGCGTGGCCGATCTTGCCGATCTCGCTCTGCGGTCCCGTCGCCGTGACGCGGGCCAGGCCGCCGCCCGTGACGATCAACGTACCTGAGAAGACGAGCGGCAGGTCATCGCCCCCCGGGGCTGCAGCCGGCGGCCGGGGGGCCAGCGATGCGCGCTTACGCACCGGGACGGACTCACCCGTGAGCAGGCTCTCATCCGCCTGCACGTCGTCTCCGGAAACCAGCATCGCATCGGCCGGAACGCGATCACCTTCCGCGAGGACCAGCAGGTCTCCGCGCACGACCTCCCGGCCCGGGATGCGGATCTGCTCGCCGTCTCTCACGACCAGCGCACGCGGGCTGGTCAGGTCCCGCAACGCCTCGAGCACCCGCTCGCTCCTGCCTTCCTGGATGATGGCAATGACCACCGAGAAGCAGGCGAATCCGAACAACACTAGCGCCTCGCCATGGCTGCCGAGCACGAGATACAACACTCCCGCGCCAAGGAGCAGCGCAAACATGGGTTCACGCACGACCTCCACGACGATGCGCAGCGCCGTACGCCGCTCGAGCTCCGGAAGCGCGTTGGGACCTTCGGCCCGCAGGCGCTCAGCCGCTTCGCGCGCGCTCAGGCCGCGGCGCGCGGCAGAGGGCTCCGCTGCGCGAGAGTCGCCGGTGTCCGACACTGTCCTGTCGTTCATACGTGAAGCGCTACCTGGCGACAGCGTTAACTTTTGGTAATCGTCGTCATCGTGCCCGGCGCTGCGCCGTTGTTAACACCCGAAAGCCCGCGAATCGGGCGCAATGCGACCCCGGCAATGGTGCCGAGAGGAGCCCTGCTTATGTCGAAATCGATCCGCACCGTTCTCACTGCCTTCGCCGCGACCGTTTCGCTGGCGTGCCTCGCCGCACCTGCCATGGCAGACACCCCGTGGCAGGCCAACCATCCCAGGCGCGAGGAAGTCAACAGCCGGCTGGGCAACCAGAACGCCCGCATCCACCAGGAGGTGAGAGAGGGTGAGATGTCGCATGGACAGGCGGCCCGCCTGCACCGCGCCGACCATCGCATCCGCGCGCAGGAGCGCCGCATGGCCTCGAGACATGGTGGTCACCTCACAAAGCACGAGCAGCGTCGGCTGAATCGCGAAGAGAACCACGTCAGCCACCGCATCGGCAAGTAATCTTCATCCAAGCTCGGGCGGGACCGCGATGCGCGGTCCCCGTCCTGACACTCGCGTTTCTCCGATGCTGAGCGAGAATGGCGTGAAGTCCGTGTCTCGATCGTAGTAGTCCTCCTGCTCCGAGCGCTTCAGAAACCCGACGATGCGGTAAGTCACCGGCGTCATCACGATTTCCCATCCTGACTTCAGCACGTACTGCGTGGCGCTCACCGTGATGAGCTCGGCCGGAGTCCAGGACCCCATGAAGGCGATGGTGTAGAAGAGCCCGGAATCGACGAGCTCCCCGCACAGGGTCGATCCGACCACCCGCGTCCACAGCCACCGCCCATTCGTCCGGATTTTCATCCGCGCCAGCACGTAGCTGTTGACGAACGAGCCGCACCAGAAGGCAATCATCGAGGCGGCGACGATCCGCGGAGTGCTGCCGAAGATCGCCTCGACGGCAGGTTGCTTATCCGCCCAGAATTTCGCGGGCGGCAGGTGCACGATCACATACGCCATGAAGGCGGCGAACAGCAGCGCCGCGAAGCCCGCCCAGACACAGCGCCGGTCGCGCGCATAGCCGTAGACCTCCGTCAGGATGTCCCCGAAGATGTAGGAGATCGGAAAGAACAGCACCCCCGCCATGAAGGTGACCGGTCCGACGAGCGGCACCTGAATGGTGGAGACCTTCGCCGGCCCGATGAGGTTCGAGCAGAGCAGCACGCACACGTAGGCGCCGAGGATGAGGTCGTAGTATCTGTAGGTCTTCATGGTCTCAGCGCCTGCGACGGGAGATGACGAGAACGGCGATCAGCACCACGGCGATGTTGAGCACCCACCAGGCAGACATGCCGTGGCTCTGCAGGAAATCGAGGGTGCTCGTCCTGCTCGGCAACGCCACCGTACCCGTGAGCAGCTCCCGGATGCCGTCGTGGGAGACGACCACATCGAGAGTGTGCGCACCTCCACCCTGATCGCGCGTCGGGGCGAGATAGACGCCATTGGGTTGCGCCGTCAGCGGCAGTGCATGACCGTCCAGTGTTGCCGTCACTCTCCCCGTGCCCGCGATGAGCTGGTGATCGGCAAGCCGAAGCACCTTGAGGGCGAGAGCATCGTCCGACGGGGTAACGGTGACCGTCAACTGCGCCGATCGCGCCACGATCATCGAGCCATTTCCAGAGCCGGGGGTGACGGCCATCGGTCAATCCTGCAGGCCGAGGAAAGTCTCGAGCGCCTCCAAGGCTGCCACGAAGCCACGTAGCTGCTCCTTGGTGAGACACGCCAGGAGCTCCCGCTCGCGCTCGAGCACGAGCGGCA
Source organism: Steroidobacteraceae bacterium (assembly GCA_036273735.1). Taxonomy (GTDB): domain Bacteria; phylum Pseudomonadota; class Gammaproteobacteria; order Steroidobacterales; family Steroidobacteraceae; genus 13-2-20CM-66-19. The sequence continues at coordinate 59,603 of DASUHA010000154.1, forward strand.
CCAGCTCGGCATACATGCGCCGGCCCGCCTTCGTGAGACGCACTTCCCGCTCGCGCCGGTCGGCGGCGCTGGAAGCCCGCTCTATGAGCTCCAGCTCCTCGAGATGGGCAATCGCACGGCTGACCCGCGTCTTGTGCATCCGAGTGCTCCCGGCAATGTGCTGGGCAGTGCAGCCGTGGCGGGATCCCACGGTCGCCATGACCCGCCACTCCGGAATGTCCAGTCCGAACCGCTCCCGGTAGATGTCGGAGAGATGATTGCTGACCCCGACCGCGAGCCGATTGAGGCGATAGGGCACGAAACCCGCCAGCTCGAGGCCGAGCTCATTCGGAGCACGGATGCTCACCGCGTCATCCCGGATACAGTTGCGCACGCAACTAATTGTGCGATCATAGGCGCAAAGCATACCGGAGTAAGCGATGAGCCCCGTGACTGCTGCTGACGACGGCACGCCGCCGGTGCCCTTGAAGTACCTCCAGGGGTTCGGCAACCACTTCGCCACCGAGGCGCTGCCCGGCGCCCTGCCGGAGGGTCGCAACTCCCCGCAGCGCTGCCCGTACGGACTCTATGCCGAACAGCTCTCCGGCACCGCCTTCACGGCGCCACGGCAGGCCAATCGCCGCAGCTGGCTCTATCGCATCCGCCCGGCCGCGGCGCTCGCGAGTCCCTTCCGCCCGCTGCCGCATCGTGGGATCACGGCACGCTTCGAGACGCTCTCGGTCTCACCGAACCCGCTGCGGTGGGGCCCGCCGCCCATCCCACGGGAGCCGACCGACTTCATCGATGGTCTGCTCACCCTCGGCGGCACCGGCTCGCCGGAGAGTCACGCCGGCTGTGGGATTCATTGGTATCTCGCCAACCGCCCGATGCGCGACCGGTTCTTCTACGACGCGGATGGCGAGCTGCTCATCGTGCCGCAGCTCGGGCGGCTGCGCGTTGCGACTGAGCTGGGGATCCTGGAGGTCGCACCGCAGGAGGTGCTGCTCATCCCGCGCGGATTGCGCTTCCGGGTCGAGCTGCCGGACGGTAAGGCGCGAGGCTACATCTGCGAGAGCTTCGGTGCGCCGATGCGGCTGCCCGACCTCGGTCCCATCGGCTCGAACGGGCTTGCCAATCCGCGCGACTTTCGGACGCCCGTCGCCTGGTACGAGGACCGTGACGGCGACCTGGAGCTGATCGCGAAGCTCTGCGGCGAGCTGTGGACGGCGAGGCTCGATCATTCGCCGCTCGATGTGGTCGCCTGGCACGGCAACAATGTCCCCTACAAGTATGACCTGCGGCGCTTCAACACCATCGGCTCGGTGAGCTACGACCATCCGGATCCCTCCATCTTCCTCGTGCTGCAGTCGGTGAGTGACACCCCGGGCGTCGACTCGGTGGACTTCGTCATCTTCCCGCCGCGCTGGCTCGCGATGGAGGATACCTTTCGGCCCCCCTGGTTCCACCGCAATACCGCCAGTGAATGCATGGGGCTCATCCATGGGGTCTACGATGCCAAGGCCGGAGGTTTCGAGCCCGGCGGCGCATCGCTGCACAACTGCATGACGGGACACGGACCGGACGCCGAGACCTTCGAGCGCGCCCTGCGGGCCGATACCACGCGCCCGCAGCGCATCGGCGATACCATGGCGTTCATGTTCGAGACACGCACCGTGATCCGGCCCACGCGCCTCGCGCTCGAGCTGCCCCAGTTGCAGCCGGATTACGCGCAGTGTTGGCGTGGTCTCGAGCGACGCTTCAGCCCGCCGACCCCGACCGCCAAGGAGTGAAGGATCCGCCGATGAGCGCCGCTCTCGATTCGACACACGACCCGAGGCTGCGCAGCTGGGTGAGCGCCGCCAACCGGCCCGGCTGCGACTTCCCCATCCAGAACCTGCCGTTCACCGTTTTTCGGCGCGCGGGGAGCGGCGAGAACTTCCGTTGTGGCGTCGCGATCGGCGACAGCGTGCTCGACCTGGGCGCGCTCGACATGTTGAGCCCTTTCGGGGGTCTCGGAGCCGAGGCGCTCGCGGCCTGCGCCGAGCCATCGCTGCATCGGCTGATGCGACTCGGGCGCGACGCCCGCGTCGCGCTGCGCCGGGGCCTCTCCGAATGTCTGCGGGAGAGTGCACCGCGCGCGACGGAGCTCGCGACTGCGCTCATCCCGCAGGACGAGGCGGAATTCGCCCTCCCGGTCAGGATCGGCAACTACACCGATTTCTACACCTCCATCCATCACGCCACCGCCGTGGGACGCCTCTTTCGTCCCGACCAGCCGCTGCTGCCCAACTACAAGTGGGTTCCCATCGCCTATCACGGCCGCGCCTCCTCGTTGGGAATATCCGGCCAGGAAGTGCTGCGCCCCCGGGGCCAGGTCATGCCGCGCGGCGCCGATCGGCCGCAGCTCGCGCCCAGCGCGAGACTCGACTACGAGCTCGAGGTCGGCGTATTCATCGGCTCGGGCAACCGGCTAGGTCGTCCGATTCCGATCGCCGAAGCCGAGGACCACGTGTTTGGCCTCTGCCTCCTCAACGACTGGTCGGCCCGCGACGTGCAGGCGTGGGAGTATCAGCCGCTCGGCCCCTTTCTCGGCAAGAGCTTCGCCACGACGATCTCGCCCTGGGTAGTGACCCTGGAGGCCCTCGCCCCGTTCCGCCTGCCCTGGACCCGGTCCGCCGCCGATCCGCAGCCACTCCCCTATCTCGACTGCCCCGAGCTGCGTGAGGCCGGCACGCTCGACATCAATCTCGAGGTTGCGCTCGAGACCGCCGCCATGCGCGCAGCGGCAGCCGCGTCGCAGTCGCTCGCCCGGACCAACTTCCGGCACAGCTACTGGTCGCTCGCGCAGATGGTCGCACACCACACTGTCAACGGCTGCAATCTCGAGGCCGGCGACCTCCTCGGCACCGGCACTCAATCCGGTCCGGCGCCGGAAGAAGCCGGCTCACTCCTCGAGCTCACCGAGGGAGGCAGGCGCCCGGTTGCGCTCGCAGGCGGTGAGATGCGGACATTCCTCGAAGATGGTGACCGGGTGATCCTGCGCGGCTGGTGCGAGCGGCCGGGATGCGCGCGAGTCGGCTTCGGCGAGGCGAGCGGTACCGTGCTCGCCGCCACCTGATCCTTACAACATATGGCCGATGTCCGATGCGGCCGTCGGGTAGGCGAAAAGCGCCTCGCGCAGGGCATCGGTAGTCAGGTTCTCGCGAATGGCCAGCGCAAACAGGTTGATGGTGTCCTCGGCGGCGGGCCCGACGAGGTGCGCTCCCAGGATGTGCCGGTCGGACTCGTCGATGAGCACCTTGAAGCCATAGACCGGCTCGGCGAGCCGCCTCGCGGTGTACCACCCGGAAGCCCGCAGACACCGGACCTGCAGCCGGGCGCAGACCTTGCGCGCTGCCTGTTCGTCGAGCCCGACTGCAGCGATGGGCGGAATGGTGAACGCCACGGTCGGTACCGCGTGATAACGGGCAATGCGGGTATTCCCGCTGAGAAGGTTCGCTGCGACGATCTCCGCATCCCGGCCCGCAACGGGCGTCAGCGGCGGACCGCGCTGTGCGGAATCACCCGCCGCGTACACCGCGGGGTTGGAAACACTCTGCAGCCAATCGTTGAGGCGCAGCCGCCCGTGCTCGTCCACGGCGATCCCGGCCGCCTCGAGCTCCAGAGACTGCAGCGCGGGGCGGCGTCCCGCGGCATGCACCACGAGGTCCGCCTCGAGCGCAGTCGAAACGCCTCGCGACGAGTACCGTACCGCCAACCCCTGCTCACCTCGCTCGATGGCCTCGACCCTGGCGCCGGTCGCGACGGTGATGCCCATGGCGCGAAACGCCTCCATGAGCCAGCCGACCAGGTCCGTATCGAACCCCGTCAGCATCCGCTCGCCGCGCTGCAGCACGGTGACCCGCGCCCCCGAGAGCGCCGCGATGTTGGAAAACTCCGCGGCGATGTAGCCACCGCCGATGAAGACCACCCGCCCGGGCAACGACTCGAGCGCCATGAACTCCTCACTCGTCGTCGTGTATTCCTCTCCCGCAATGCCGAGGGGCACGGGCTCCGCGCCCGTGGCGAGCACGATGTTGCCGGCCTCGAGCCTCGTATCACCCACCGCAAGCTCACTCGGGCCTCTGAAGCGCGCCACTCCCTGAAAGGCGTCGATACCCGCCTCGCGATATTGGCGCGCGCGCTGGCCCGGCACAGGATCGGTGAAGGTGCGTTTGAACGAGATGAGATCGGACCAATCGACCGAGGGCTCCCCACGAACGCCCCGATCCGCGAGCCGCCTCGCCGACCTCACCGCCTCGGCACCCGATACCAACACCTTCTTGGGATCACAGCCGCGCAGCGCACAGGTCCCGCCGAAAGGCCGGAAGTCGACGACGGCGACGCTGCGGCCGGCCTGCCGCACCCGGGAAGCCACACCCGAGGCTGCGGCGCCGCTGCCAACGACGACGAGATCGTAGCGCTTGTTCATGCCTCAGGCGCGTCACAGCAAGCCTGAGGCCCGGGATTTGCGCCGCTATTGACCCGCTATTGGCGATAACCGATGCGGAAGGCGCCCCAGTGCCGGCCCCGCACCCAGATGGGTGAGGACAGATCCTTCATCAACACGAAGTTACCGCCGCCCATGTCGCGTCTATAGGTTTGCAGCAGAAAGGGCTTGGTGTTGCGGGCGACCTTCTGCACCGCGCGATCCCTGAAAAGCCTGCGGTTGCGGCAATGCGCTGCATTCCAGACCGGATCCTTGCCTTGAGGCTGGCGGTAGTTGGGGTTGTGTGTGGGCAGATATCCTCCCCTCGCCCAGGCCACGCAGAAGATGATGCGCGGGTCCGAGCGCTGCAGGGGATCCTGGATGGCGGGCAGCAGGCGATCGGTGAGCGCGACGTAGTCGGTGAGGTACTGCTTGGGATTGGTGCCCGGAACTTCCCGGTAACGCTCGTCGAAGAGCTGCGCCTCGGTGATCTCCCCGCGCGTGATCGCCGACTCGAACACTTCGCCGATGCGTTTCGCGGTATCCATGCCCAACCGGATGATGGGCGTGTCCGAAGTCTCGATGCCGCTCCCGGCGATCAGCTCGATGAGTCCCTCGCTGAGTCCGAGCAGTCCCTCCACACGCTGGTCAGCCTGCGTGAGGGTGACCGAGGAGAGCTGCACCCCCTCCGCGAGGCCTCCTACCTCGGCGAGTGTGGCGTTACAGGCGTCGAGATTGCCCGTCGCCGAGCGTACGATGGAGTCGATTTCGCGGCTGACGGTGCCAAAGGCTCCATGAGCTCGGACGATCACGCCCTGAACCTCCTGGGCTCCACGGCCGGCCTCGGACGCATGCTTGTCCACTATTGTGCCGTCCGCGATCAGGCCCTCGATCTGCGCGGCAAGCGAGCGCACGATGGCAGAGATCCGCTCCGTGGCTGTGCGCGTCTCCTCGGCGAGGCTCTTGACCTCACCCGCCACGACAGCGAATCCCCGCCCCGCCTCGCCCGCGCGCGCCGCCTCGATGCCGGCATTGAGGGATAGGAGCCGCGTCTGTTTGGCGATACCTTCGATGGCTGTGGCAACGGCGGCGATCTGCCCGAGCACTGGACCAAAGGAGCCCAGCCGATCCTGGATGCGTCCGACGGCGGCCGTCAGGCGCCCGATGTGCTCGACCGAATCGCCGATGAGGCTGCGCGACGCGGCGATCTCCGCGCCCGCCGTGGAGGCAGCCTGCTGCGCCTCACGCGCCGCGCGGTCGATCTCACGGTTGCCCGTGACTCGCGTTTCCGTCGCCTGGTGCAGCTCCTCACACTGCGCAGCCTGCCCACAGACCCGCGTGGAGAGATCCTCGAGATGCCCGGCGATATCGGCGACCTCGACGCCCAGGGAGCCGAGACGGTTCGCCAGCTCCCGAATCAAGCGGTCGCTATCTGACCGAGGCGCGACGTCAGCGGCGGGCGTCATGACTCAAAGATACTAGTCGCCCGCCGCTGCGCCGGCTACAGATCTAGCCCGCCGCGCGTGTACGCGGAACAGGTGTTCTGATCGCGGGACAGGCTTCTATTGAATGAGCCGGCTGCAGAGGTCGAGTAGCGGGCTCGGCAGGACACCGAGCACGAGCACTGCCGCAGCGTTGACGCCGATGACCAGGCGGGGCCCGAGCGGCCGCAGAGTGGCCGGCAGGTTCTCCGGCGGCGCGTCGAAATACATCAGCTTCACCACCCGCAGGTAGTAGAACGCGCCCACCACCGACATCACCACGGCAACGACGACGAGGCCGAGGTGGCTCGTCTCCCAGAGTGCCTGGATGATCCTGAGCTTCGCCCAGAAGCCGACGAAGGGCGGCACACCGGCGAAGGAGAACATGACCGCCATCATGACGAGCGCGAGCAGCGGGTCACGCTGATAGAGGCCCTTGTAGTGATCGAGCTTGTCGGCCTCGAAACCTTTGCGGCTGGCGAGCAGGATCACGCCGAAGGCGCCGAGCGCCACGAGGACATACACCAGCATGTAGTAAAGCGCGGCCGTGTACCCGCTCGCCGTACCCGCCACGAAGCCGAGCACGATGAAGCCGACGTGGCCGATCGTCGAATACGCGAGCATGCGCTTCAGGTTCGACTGGACGATCGCGACCACGTTTCCGACGATCAGCGTCAATACTGCGAGAGGGGTCAGCATCAGCGTCCAGTCGGCAGACGTGCCCGCGAGACCGTGTGCCAGCAGGCGCAGCGTGAGCGCAAAGTACGCGATCTTGGGCACGGTACCGACGAAGAGCGTGACGCTGGTCGGGGCCCCCTCATACACATCCGGCAGCCACATGTGAAACGGAACGGCGCCAAACTTGAAGGCGACGGCGACCACGATGAAAGCGAGACCGAGGATCACACCCAGGCTGCCCGGCGTGTTGAGCTTCGTCGCGATCACCTCGAGATCGAGCGTCCCGGTGAGACCATAGATGATCGACATGCCGTAGAGCAACGTGCCTGAAGCGATCGCGCCCAGCACGAAGTACTTCATGGCGGATTCAGCCGCGATCCCTGACTCCCGGTCGAACGCGACCATCGCGTAGACCGAAAGTGCGAGCAACTCCACGCCGATATACACGGTGAGCAGGCTGTTGGCCGAGACGAGCACGAAGACACCGAGGAGCGCCGTGAGCGCGAGCACGTAGTACTCGCCGCGCAGGATGTCACGGTTCTCGAGATACATGCGCGAGTAGAGCAGCGCCACAGCCACGAACAGGAACCCCGCGAGCTTCAGCACGAAGGCCAAGGGGTCGGTCACGTACATGCCGTTGAAGAGCACGGCATGATGGCCGATGTTGGCATAGCGCACCGTGAGTGCCGCACCGATCGCAAGGACGACGAGCGTGAGCGTCGAGGTCGCACCCGGGCGCTTCACGCCGACAAAAACCTCGAAGAGCAGCACCACGCAGACCGCGAACGCCAGGTAAATCTCCGGGACCGCGGGGGTCATGCCGTGCAGGGTCATCATTCGCCAGCCTTCATGTTTGAGCCAGTCTTCATGTTGGAGCACGTGCGGACCGGATCACACCGGCAGCTTGGTGGCGACCGCCTGGGTGACCAGGTGATGGATCGAGGGCTCCATGATCTTGAGGAGCGGCTCTGGCCAGATCCCGATCGCCAGCACGAGGACCGCAAGCATGCCGAGCACGATGAACTCCCGGCCATTGAGGTCCGTGAGGTGCGCGACGTGATCGTTGGCAACCGGGCCGTAGAGCACCCGCTTCACCAGCCAGAGCGTGTAGCAGGCCCCGAGGATCAGCGTCACGGCGGCGAGCGTCGAATACCAGAAGCTCGCCTTGAAGCTCGCGAGGATCACCAGGAACTCCCCGACGAACCCCGAAGTCCCCGGCAGCCCGGTGTTGGCGAGCGCGAACATCACCATGAAGGCCGCGAAGATCGGCATGGTGTTGATGACGCCGCCGTAAGCTGAAATTTCCCGGCTGTGCACGCGGTCATAGAGCACGCCGACGCAGAGGAAGAGCGCCCCGGAGATGAGCCCGTGCGAGATCATCTGCACCATCGCACCATCCATCCCCATGGCTGCGCCCTGTACCTGCCCGGTCGTGCGGACGATCTCGTACACCACGAAGGCACCGAGCGTCACGAAGCCCATGTGCGCGATCGACGAATAGGCGATCAACTTCTTCATGTCCGCCTGCACGATGGCGACGAAGCCGATGTAGATCACGGCGATCAGCGACAGCGTGATGACGAAGAGGTCGAGCTCACGGCACGCATCCGGCGTGATCGGCAGACTGAAGCGCAGGAATCCGTAGCCACCCATCTTCAACATGATGGCCGCGAGGATCACCGACCCGCCGGTCGGCGCCTCCACGTGCGCATCGGGCAGCCACGTGTGTACCGGCCACATCGGCACCTTCACCGCGAACGCGAGCATGAAGGCCGCGAAGATCCAGCGTTGCTCGACCAGCGTGAGCGGCAGCGCCTGGAAACTCGCGATCGCGTAGTCACCCGTCTTCACGTACATGTAGATGAGCGCCGCCAGCATGAAGACGGAGCCGAGAAAGGTGTAGAGGAAGAACTTGATCGTGGCGTAAACCCGCCGCGGGCCGCCCCAGATGCCGATGATGAGAAACATCGGAATCAGCATCGCTTCCCAGAAGAAGTAGAAGAGCAGCGCGTCGGTGGCGGAGAACACCCCGATCATCAACCCCTCCATGATGAGGAAGGCCGCGAAATACTGCGCGGCGCGCGCCTTCACCACCGTCCAGGCGGCGATGATCACCGGAATGGTCATCACTGCAGTGAGCACCACGAGGGGCAGCGAGATGCCATCGACGCCGAGGGCATAGAAAGCCTTGAATCGCGGAATCCACGCAGCCTTCTCCACGAACTGGTAGGCCGCAGTCTGCGTATCGAAGTGGGCAAGGAGCGGCAGGGAAATTGCCAGTGTCGCGATGGAGGAGAGCAATGCCAGCCAGCGACCGGCGGCGAGGAAGCGCTCCCCCAGGAGGAGCACGCCGATACCGGCAGCAATCGGCAGCCAGATCAGGATGGAGAGCAGAGGTGAGTGCATTCTGTTGCTTTCGTCAGCTGCGGGCGAGGAACCAGCCGAGCAGCGCCGCCAGGCCAATCACCATCCAGAAGGCATACGAGTAGAGATAGCCGTTCTGCACGCGTCTGACGACGCCGCCGAACCATCCGACCGTGGCTGCGGAGCCGTTGACCAGCGCCCCGTCGATGACGCCCTGATCGCCCGCCTTCCACAGGCCGAAGCCGATGCCGCGCGCGAGGGGCGCGATCAGCTTCTCGTTGATCCAGTCGAAGTAGTACTTCTCGATGAGAAGAGAGCGCAGCCAGCCGAAGGTCTGCGCCACCTGATCCGCGAGCGCCGGACGCCAGAGGAAACAGGCCCAGGCCGTCACGAGACCCGCGACCATCAGCCAGAAGGGCGCGCCGAGGAATCCGTGGAGACCGTACGGGCCCGGGCCGTGGAATTCCCTGGCCATCTCGCCGATGATGTTGTCGGCAGGCAGGACGAAAATGGATGGGCCGAAGTAGCTGCCGAAGAGCACCGGGCCCACGGTGAAGTAACCGACGAGGAGCGATGGGATCGCCAGGGCGATGAGCGGCACCGTGACCACCCACGGGCTCTCGTGCGGCTCGACCGCATGATGGTCATGCTCCGCCGGATGCGCCGCCTTCTCGGCATGCGCATGGCTCGGATCGCCATGCACGTTCTCGGGCGCTATGCCAGCCGCGCTCGGCTGCTGCTGCTCCTCCTCGTGCCCGACCGTCTTTGACCCCTCATCATCCCGGGCGCCATGAGCCGCCGCATGACGGAAGCGCTCCTCCCCATGGAAGGTCATGAAGAGCAGCCTGAAGGTGTAGAGCGAGGTGACATACGCGCCGAGCAGTACGCACCACCACGCGTAGGTCGCTCCCCAGCGATGCGAGGCGCCCACGGCCTCGATGATGGCGTCCTTGGAGTAGAAGCCCGAGAAGAACGGCGTCGCGACGAGGGCGAGTCCGCCGATCCAGCAGGTGATGGCCGTGATCGGCATGTACTTGCCGAGACCGCCCATCTTGCGCATGTCCTGCTCGTGATGCATGCCGATGATGACCGAGCCTGCGGCAAGGAAGAGCAGTGCCTTGAAGAAGGCGTGGGTCATGAGGTGGAAGATCGCCGCGTTGTACGCCGATACTCCCAGTGCCGCGGTCATGTACCCGAGCTGCGAGAGCGTCGAATAGGCGATCACGCGCTTGATGTCGTTGTTGACGACGCCGAGGAGCCCCATGAAGAACGCAGTCGTCGCCCCGATGACGAGCACGAAAGAGAGCGCGGCATCGGAGTATTCGAAGAGCGGCGACATGCGCGCGACCATGAAGATGCCCGCGGTCACCATCGTCGCCGCGTGGATGAGCGCGGAAATCGGCGTCGGGCCTTCCATCGAGTCGGGCAGCCACACGTGCAGCGGCACCTGCGCCGACTTGCCCATCGCTCCGATGAAAAGACAGATGCAGATGAGCGTGAGCGCGTTCACCCCGCTCGCCGCCGTGATCGGAGTAACCAGGTGCGCCAGATGCGGAGCGGCTGCAAACGCTGTGTCGTAAGAGAGCGAGCCCGTGTACGCGAAGACGCCCGCGATGCCGATGACGAAGCCGAAATCGCCCACACGGTTGACGATGAACGCCTTCAAGTTGGCGAACACGGCGCTCGGCCGGGTGTACCAGAAGCCGATCAGCAGGTACGAGACCGTGCCGACGGCCTCCCAGCCGAAAAACAACTGCATGAAGTTGTTCGACATCACGAGCATCAGCATCGAGAAGGTGAACAACGAGATGTAGCTGAAGAAACGGGTATAGCCGGCGTCATCGCGCATGTACCCGATGGTGTAGACGTGCACGCAGAGCGACACGAAGGTGACCACCGCCATCATGAGCGCCGTCAGGCGGTCAATCAGGAACCCCACGTCGATGTGCACCCCGTCGGTCAGGGCCCAGGTGTACACCGGCCCGTTGAAAGTCGGGATCCCATCGGCGTAGAGCTGCTTGAGCACGTACATCGAGAGCGCGCACGAGATGGCGACACCGATGATGGTGACGGTATGCGCGCCCGCACGGCCGATGACGCGCCCGCCGAGGCCCGCTATCACGGCAGCCACGAGCGGCAGCAGGGCAATCGCCAGAAGAACGTGCGGATTCATGCGGCGTCAGCCTCGCAGAGTATTCAGGTCTTCGACATTGATGCTGCGTCGCTCGCGGAACAGAACGACGAGGATGGCGAGCCCGATAGCCGATTCCGCCGCCGCCACGGTGAGCACGAAGAATACGAACACCTGGCCGCTGATGTCGCCCGAGACCCGGGAGAATGCGATGAAGTTGAAGTTGGCGGCGAGCAGCAGCAGCTCCACGCACATGAGGAGCAGGATGACGTTCTTGCGGTTGAGGAAGATGCCGGCCACGGCGAGCGCGAACAATATCCCCGAGAGGGTGAGGAGCTCCGCCAGGGTGATCACGTGCGGGATCATGTGCGCTTCTCCGCCGCCACCTTGACGATGCGCAGCCGGTCCGTCGCGCGCACCGACACCTGGCGCGAGATGTCCTGGGCCTTCAGGCCCTGACGGCGCCGCATGGTGAGCGTGATGGCCGCCACGATCGCCACGAGGAGCAGCATCGCGGCGAGCTCGAAGGGATAGGCGTAGCGGGTGTAGATCACCTGGCCGAGCGCGAGCGTATTGCTGTAGCTCTCGGGCTCCGACACGGCGCTGCGCCCGACATCGAGCCCGGTGAGCCCATGCGACCAGACGACGCCGACGATCTCCGCGATCACCGCGATGGCGGTGAGCCACCCGAGCCAGGCGAAGCGCGTGAAGCCGCGCCGCAGCTCCGCGAGGTTGATGTCGAGCATCATCACCACGAAGAGGAAGAGCACCATCACCGCGCCCACGTAGACGAGCACGAGCACGATGGCGAGGAACTCCGCCTCGGTGAGCAGCCAGATCACGGCGGAGTTGCAGAAGCACAGTACGAGGAAGAGCGCCGAGTACACCGGATTGCGCGCGGTGATGAGTCCGAGCGCAGAGACGACCAGCAGTGTGGCGAAGAACAGGAAGAGGATCTGGACTAGCATGTTTGAGCCTTGCGCGCCTTCAGCGATACGGCGCGTCCGCCCCTTTGTCGGCGGCGATCATGGCCTCGTAGCGCTCGCCGACCGCGAGCAGCTTGTCCTTGCTCATGATGTTCTCGCCGCGGTGCTCCATGTGGTATTCGTGGATGCGGGTGAGCACGATGGCGTCCACCGGACAGGCCTCTTCGCAAAAGCCGCAGTAGATGCACTTGAAGAGGTCGATGTCGTAGCGCGTGGTACGCCGGGTGCCGTCCTGGGAGACGTCCGAGTCGATCGTGATGCAGACAGCCGGACAGACCGCCTCGCACAGCTTGCAGGCGATGCAGCGCTCCTGGCCGTTGCCGTAGCGCCGCAGCGCGTGCAGCCCGCGGAAGCGAGGCGACTGCGGAGTCTTCTCCTCCGGATAGTTGAGCGTGTACTTGCGCGTGAAGAAGGTGCGTGCCGTGACAGAGAGTCCCTTGATGAGCTCCGGCATGAGGAATGTCTTCAGCGGATTCGCCATTGCCTCGCCTCCTTCTAGTGGAACCAGGGCCGCGCCCAGGGACCGATGTGATAGGCCTCGAGCACCATCTCCACCCCGATCCACACGAGCGTCACGGGAATCAGCGCCTTCCAGCCGAGGCGCATGATCTGATCGTAGCGGTAGCGCGGGAAAGTGGCCCGCAGCCACAG
>DASUHA010000155.1:0-41689 GCA_036273735.1 Steroidobacteraceae bacterium
GCTCACGTATGGAGCCAACGAGGGCCGCCTTCCCACCGAGGATATCCTGACTCTCCTCGAGGGCCTGATGAAGGAGCGGAGCGGAACGCGCACCGAACCCCATGCTGTCGCATGACCTACGCTGCATCTTTGTCCATATCCAGAAAACTGGAGGCGCGGCTGCTGGAGCTTCATCCTGAGCCGCGCCACCTCGTTGACCTGCCCTCTCCCTCGCCCGTAGGCAAGCCGCTGTTGGATCATTTGGCCGCCGCGCGCTCCTGAGCCAGCCTCGCGTTCAGCGCCTGCATGGCCGCGGCGGCGTACCGGCGACAGGCATCGGGGTCGCTCGAGAGCGCAACTCGTCCGCGCGATTTGCCGCGCTCGACTCTTTTCCAAAAGTCACTGGCGCCGGGATGTGGCGTCAGCAGAATATCGCAGGGCAATGCCGCCACGGTGGCTATCGACCTGCGAAAGGCCGCCAGATAGCGCGGGTGAGCGCTGAAACGGAACGCAGGTGCGCTCACCGCGCTCAGGCTGTCGGCGTAAACCACGTGAAAGCAACGTGTGCTCTCGCATGAAGCCCAGGTCCATGCGGTGCTGCCCGGCGTATGCCCGGGCGTATAGTGAGCGGTGATGGCCACATTACCCAGATGCACCGTCTCGTCATCGCCAACCACACGCACTCGTTTCACCGGGCTGTAGCCGGGTACCGACCCATACAGCGGATCTTTGGGATCGGCGCCACCCAATTCCATCGCATGCGCGCCGGCTGCGCTCGCCAGAACTTGCGCGCCGCTTGCGCGTTGCAGCGCAGCAATGCCCCCGGCGTGGTCGATGTGCGCGTGCGAGTTGAGGATCCACTTGACGTCACGAACGTGGAAGCCGAGCGCGCGGATGTGCGCCTCGATCTGCGGCGCCGTCTCCGGCAGATCCCCGTCGAACAGCGCCAATCCTTGCCCGGTGTCCACGAGAATCGAGGACAGGCCATGCGGCCCCACATACCAGGTATTGCCGTAAATGCGGAACGGCGCCTGCGGCGCGTTCCACGCGGCTCGATCCGTACTGATACCCTCCGCCGCAACCAGTGACATCAAGCCGACCGAGAGAGCAGCGATCACCAAGAGACGTAATGCCATGGCTGTGTCCGATTTTTCTGCGCGACGAGCGTAACCATCACTCACTGTCGTAGATCTGCGCCAGGGGAATGGCAAGCCCGATGGAACATAGCTCCAGAGTTGCATCGAGCGACTTGAGCACCTTCGGTTGCCAATCCCCGTCGCGCCGGTATACCGTGACTTCAGCGATTCTCTGCGCGACGATGACATACTCCTCGAGCGCCGTAATCCAGCGGTAGTTCAAGCGCTTTTCGTGTCGGTCAACGCTGGCAGTCGAACGCGAGAGGACCTCGACGATGAGCTTTGGATTGGTGATGAACGGCTGCTCGGACGGAATCCGGCCGCATACCACCATCACATCCGGATAATAGATGTAATCATCCCTATTTGCCCGTAGCTTTACCTGCACGTCACCCATGTACGCCTCGCACCCGGTGCCATCCAGATGACCGCCAAATGCCCGATAAAGGCGGCCGGCAATGCGGTTGTGGCGCGGATGCGCCCCGCTCATAGCGAATACCTCGCCCGCAAGATACTCGTGACGATTCCGCGAAGCGGCTTCGAAAGCCTGGTATTCCTCCACCGTCATCGGCCCCAACTCCCCTGCGCGGTATGCGGGCCGCGGCTCGGCGACGCGCAGGCGATTCTCCGAGAGGCGCTCCACCCACTCGGCGAGTCTGGTGAATTCCAACTGTGGCAGGTTGAGTATGGCTTTCTGGATTTCTGGCAGCGTGGTCATCCCGGCGCCCCTTGGCTCAAAGTGGTTTCGCTGCAGATGATTTTATCGGCGCCGATGCGAAATGCCATCGACCGTGGGCATTTCTCTATAAACGCAGAAGCAAAATTGAACGAGGTCTCTGCCGTCCGCAACGGACGCTAGGCCACGAACCTTCGCGCGTTCCTGAACAGTCGCATCCAACCGCTGTATTCCCCCGCATCGGGCGGGCGCCAGGAGTTCTGGACGTAGCGGAAGGACCGCTCCGGATGGGGCATCGTGATGGTCACGCGACCATCGCGGTTGCTCAGGGCCGCGATACCGAACGGCGACCCGCTGGGGTTGAAGGGATAGCGGGTGGCGACGGTACGATCGTGATTGACGTAGCGGAAGCCGACGAGACCGCGCGCGACACATTCCTCGGCTGCCGAGCGCGACTCGAACTCGGCGTGCCCTTCACCGTGCGCGACGGCGATCGGCAGGAAAGAGCCCTCCATGCCCGCGAGCAGCACCGAAGGGGAGCGCAGCACCTCGACCAGCGTAAAGCGCGACTCGTACTGCTCGCTGCGGTTGCGCACGAAGCGTGGCCAGTGGTCAGTGCCGGGGATGATGCTCTTCAGGGCAGCAAACATCTGGCAGCCGTTACAGACACCGAGGGCGAAGGTCTCGGGACGCGCGAAGAACCGCTGGAATTCCTCCCGCAGGGCCAGGTTGAAGAGGATCGACTTCGCCCAGCCCTCCCCTGCCCCTAGAACGTCGCCGTACGAGAAGCCGCCGCATGCGACGATGCCGGCGAAGTCCGCCAGCCTGTGCCGACCGGCGACGATATCCGTCATGTGAACGTCGTAGGGAGCGAAGCCCGCCTGATCGAAGACCGCGGCCGTTTCCGTGTGGCTGTTGACACCCTGGTCTCTCAGGACGGCAATTTTCGGTTTGGCGCCACGGGAGATGTAGGGCGCTGCGATGTCCTCCTGCGGATCGAAACTCAGCGCGATGGCGAGCCCCGGATCTTCCGCATTGGTCTGCGCTGCATACTCCTCGTCGGCGCTCTGCGGATCGTCGCGTAGCCGGCGCATCCTCCAGGTGGTCTCGGACCACGCGCGGCGCAACTCCACCCAGGACTCATCGAGCACCTGCTCGGTCCCGACCTGGATTCGAATACGGAGCTCCGGCAGCGGAGCTCCCACGGGCATCGCGAGATCGGCGAGTCCATGACGCCCAAGTACCTCGCGCACCCTCCCCTCGTCGGCAGCCGCGACCTGCAGCACCACTCCCAGCTCTTCTGCGAAGAGCTGCGCCGCGGGTGCGCCACTTCGCGCCGGCAGGCGGATCTCGAGGCCGCAATGACCGGCGAAGGCCATTTCCAACAGCGTGGTCAGCAGCCCGCCATCCGACCTGTCGTGATAGGCGAGTATCAATCCGGCCTGCCGAAGCTCCGCCAGCGCGGCAGTGAGGCGCAGGAGGAGTTGGCTATCGTCCAGATCGGGCGGTTCGGCACCGAGCTCACCATAGACCTGCGCGAGCGCCGAGCCTCCGAGACGGTTCCGGCCGGCACCGAGGTCGATGACCCAAAGGCCCGTCGGACCCTGGTTGATACAGAGCGCCGGCGTGAGCGTTCGCCGCGCATCATCGACCGGCGCGAATGCCGAGATGATGAGTGATACGGGGGCGACGACGCTGCGCTCGACTCCATCGTCCTGCCAGCTCGTGCGCATCGACAGGGAATCCTTACCCACGGGGATGGCGATGCCGAGCGCGGGACAGAGCTCTTTGCCCACCGCCTGCACGGTCTCATAGAGCGCCGCATCCTCGCCTACCTCTCCGCACGCCGCCATCCAGTTCGCGGACAGGCGAATGCGGCTGAGTGACGGGACATCCGCAGCCAGGATGTTGGTGATGGCTTCGCCGACCGCGAGGCGCCCGGAGGCGGGGGCATCGAGCAGCGCCACCGGCGTGCGCTCCCCCATTGACATGGCTTCGCCCGCGTGGCCGCGATAGTCCGCGACGGTCACCGCGACATCGCTCACGGGCACCTGCCAGGGGCCGACGAGAGGATCGCGGCTGATCATGCCGCCCACCGTCCGATCGCCAATGGTGATGAGGAATGTCTTGTCGGCGACCGCGGGCAGGCGCAGCACACGATAAACCGCGTCGCGCAGCTCGATTCCACCGGTCTCGAGCGGCCGGGACCGGATCTTTGCGCTGGCGACATCGCGCACCATGCGCGGCGGCTTCCCGAGCAGAACCTCGAGCGGCATGTCCACCGGCTCGCCGCCGAGGAGCGGGTCGGCGACGACCAGCTGACCCGTGTCGTCGATATCGCCAATGACCGCGTAAGGACAGCGCTCCCGCGCGGCAATCGCGGCAAAGGTCTCGAGGGCCTGAGGTGCGACCACGACGACGTAGCGCTCCTGCGCTTCGTTGCACCAGAGCTCGAGAGGTGACATCCCGGACTCGGCGCTGGGGATCGCGCGCAGGTCGGTTCGCGCGCCTCTGCGACTGTGCGCGACCGCCTCGGGCACGGCGTTGGATAACCCGCCGGCGCCGACATCGTGGATGAGGAGGATCGGGTTATTCTCGCCCAACGCCCAACAGCCGTCGATCGTCTCCTGCGCCCGGCGCTGGATCTCCGGATTGCCGCGCTGCACGGAGGCGAAGTCGAGATCGGCGCTCGAAGCGCCGCTGCCCACCGAGGAGGCCGCACCGCCCCCAAGACCGATGAGCATGGCCGGGCCGCCGAGTACGATGAGCTTCGCGCCCACGGGAACCTCGGCCTTCTCAACGTGCGCGCGCCGGATGTTGCCGAGGCCGCCCGCGATCATGATCGGCTTGTGATAGCCGCGCACGCGGCCGGGAGCATCTCCAGGTGCGGCGAGCTCGAGCGTGCGAAAGTACCCGCAGATGGCCGGCCGCCCGAATTCATTGTTGAAAGAAGCGGCGCCGATCGGACCCTCGAGCATGATGTCGAGCGCCGAGGCAATGCGCGCCGGCGCCGCGGCGGGCCGCTCCCATGGACGCTCGTACCCCGGAATACGGAGATCCGAGACTGAGAAGCCCGTGAGTCCAGCCTTGGGTCGCGCTCCGCGGCCCGTCGCGCCCTCGTCACGGATCTCACCTCCCGATCCGGTGGCCGCCCCCGGGAAAGGCGAGATGGCGGTCGGATGGTTGTGAGTCTCGACCTTCATCAGGATATCGATGGGCTCGCGGTGCTCGCGATAGGCGCCGGTGCGCGGGTCGGGGAAGTACCGCAATCCCGCGGTGCCCTCCATGACCGCGGCGTTGTCGCGATAGGCGGACAGCACTCCCTGGGGGCTGCACGCGTGCGTGTAGCGGATCATGGCGAAGAGCGATTCCTGCCGCTCACGGCCGTCGATGATCCAACTCGCGTTGAAGATCTTGTGCCGGCAGTGCTCGGAGTTGGCCTGCGCGAACATCATGAGCTCGGCGTCGGTCGGATCACGGCCGATCTGCCGGAAGCTCGCCAGGAGGTAGTCGATCTCGTCTGCCGAGAGGGCGAGGCCCATCGCGCGATCGGCCTCCTCCAGAGCCGCGCGGCCGCCCGCGAGCGCGATCCGCCGCGGCGGCCTGGGCGCCGAGTGATCGAAGAGCTCACCCGCTCCCGCGACATCGAGAAGCGCCATCTCGGTCATGCGATCGAACAGCGCGGGTGCGATCTCGAGCAGCCGCTTTCGCCCGAGCGGCCGGCGGGCGAGGATCCGGTACTCTATTGCGCGCTCGACCCGCTCGACGGCCGCAAGACCGCAGACGCGGACGATGTCGGTGGCCTTGCTCGACCAGGGAGAGATCGTCCCCGCGCGGGGCACTACGAGCAACGGCTCGCCCTGACTGTCAATAGCTGCTCCCTCGGAACGGGGTCCATAAGTCAGAAGCCGCTGCAGGATCCCACGCTCAGCATCGGTGAGCGGCCGTGCCAAGGCCGCGATATGCATGAAACGTGAGGTCAGCCCGGTGATAGCCGGCTCCGTGTCGGCAATGCGGGCGAGGAGCTTCTCGATTCGGAAACCGGAGAGTGCCGGGGCGCCGGGGAGTACGAGGAGATGCTCCGGCTTCATTTCTTCTCGCCCTGCGGGGGCGAATACATCGGCATGGGAAATTGGGCGACGTTCGCGCCGGTCTCGAGCGCCGTGATCTTGCTCACCCCCTGCTTCTTGACCTCATCGATCCGCAGCACCGAATGCAGGGGCAGGAAGGTGCGCTTGACCCCGGTGAACTCGCTCTTGACGCGTTCCTCGGACGGGTCGAGGAGCACCGAGGAGCGCTCACCGAAGACCAATTCCTCGACCTCGATGAACCCGAACAGGTCCCCATGACCCACCTTACGGGCGTAAATCTCGTAAACCTTGCCCTGATTCACGAACAGAATCCGGAAAATGTGACTGGCTGCCATGGCTCGGGTCAGGCCCGCTGCTAGTTTGGAGGGGCCATTATATTGCCGGGCGTGCCGGGGAAGCTGCTGCGTCCGTGCAATTGGCAAGGGTTTTCGCAGCCAAGGCTATCGTTTCGGGGCACCATGTCGCTTCGTCTGCGCGTCGTCAGCGATCATCGGCGGCAGCTCGCCGAGCGTCATACCGTCGTTTTTGGCGTCAGCGGCGGCTCGATCGGGCGCTCGGGCGACAATGACTGGGTGCTGCCGGACCCGATGCGTTACGTCTCGGCGCATCACGCCCGTGTGCACTTCCGCGACGGCCAGTTCTACCTCGAGGACCTGAGCACCAACGGGGTGTATGTGAATAACCGGCAGGAGCCGGTCGCGAAGCTCGGCTCCGGCGGCTATCGATTGAAGAACGGCGATGTGCTGCGGATCGGCGACTATCAGATCGTGATTGCGCTGGAAACCGAGACGGTCTCCGATATTCCCCAGCTCGACTCGGGTGCCGCCGTACCCACCAGCATTCACGCCTTGCATCCGATCGGGCGCGCCGCACAGACCGACATCGGAGCCATGCTCGATCTCGAGCAGCTCCTGGTCAGCGACGTGGGCTCCGGTAGCTTTCAGCCCGTGAACGCCTATGGCCAGTCCATCTCCTCAGGTCCGACGGCCTCTGCGGGCTCTGCGGCCAGCGCCGCCGCCCTGAAGCCCGTGCCGGTGCCGGACCCGAGCGAGGACTCCCTCGCCCGCCGCATCGCCCGGCTCGCGAAGGCTGCCGGACGGGACTCGCGTGGGGTCGCCTCGCCGGCGCTCTACGATGTGCATTCGGGCCTGCAGGCTTTCTGCCGGGGCGCGGGCATCGATCCCGAGAAGCTGCCGCCGGAGGCGCAGACACGGCTGCTGCACCTCGTCGGACAGCTGGTGCGCGAGGCGCTCGTGGGGCTCAAGGACCTGCAGCGCTCGCGGGGTGAGATTCGCGACCGCTTCCGTATCGAGATGCCACCGCCCGAGCCTGACGATCCGCGACCTTCGCTCGGGCGCTCGACCGTCGATGAGCTGCTGCTCGAGCTCCTGGTGCAGCACGAGAGCCGCAGCATCGATGCCGTGCAGTGGCTGCGGGAAGCGGTGGACGAAGGCAAATCGCATGACCAGGCCACGGCGCTGGCGATACGTGCGGCCTTCATCGAGTTCCTCGACCGACTGGACCCGGCGGAGCTCGAAGCCCGGTTCGAGCGCGCCGCGCGCCGGGGCAAAGCCCGCTCGGCCGACAAGGCGCAGTACTGGGACCTCTTCACTACCTTCTACCGCAATCTCATCGAGATGCCGGCGGACCATCTGCCGCATACCTTCGTCGAGGCGTTTGCGACGGCCTATCGGGAAGCCGTAAAAAAGAAGCCGTAGGCCCCCAAGTCAGGGCAGCCGCTGCGCCAACTGAAACTGCTCGAACGAGTGCAACGCCCCCTCCACTGCCGCGCGCAATGAACGTGGGGGGCGCTTCACCATCCAGGTCCATTTCTGCATTCGCAGCTGCCGTTTCTCCCGATCCGTCTTCATGTCCAAGGCGGCAACGATACGATCGCCCGCGAGTACCGGGCAGGCAAAATATCCGAGCACGCGTCGATGGGCCGGAAGATAGGCCTCGAAGCGATGCTCGTAGTCGAAGAAGAGCTGCAGCCGCTTACGCTGCAGGACCAGGGGATCGAACGGCGAAAGAATATGGACTCGCATGGGGTCGGCTTCGGGCTCGAGATTGAGCGTCTCGGGTCGCGCCCAATGCCGAGTGTCACCCGCGCCCTCGAAGTCAATAGCCACGAGCTCGCCGCGGCGAGCCTGCAGATCGATCACACGCCGGATCGCGGGCCTGCTTGCGATACCTCCATAGCAGATCGAATCCAGGCTGATGAGTCCCTGCGACCGCAATGCCCGCTCGAGGATATAGCTCAGCGTCTCGCGCTCCGTGGCCGTGCGGGGCAGTCGCTCCCAGCCGAAGTGGCGCGTCGTCAGCTCATAAGACTTCAGCATTCCCGTGCGCCGGCTGATGGTGACCAACCCCTTGAAGAAGGCGAGCTGCAGCGCCCGCTTGGAAGGCTTGCGACTCGCCCAGGGATGACTCTTGTCGACGAGCACGTCATCGTCGATGTCGCGGATGGTGAGGGCTCCATTGCGACGGATGCGCGCCAGGACTCTGCGCAGATCAGCCGGCGCCACTGACGCGAACCACCGTCCGCCCTGTGAGCGTGCACCGCGCCGCATGGCGCGCACGTAATACCTGAAGTCATCGATAGGCAAATAGGCGAGAGCGTGGGTCCAATACTCGAAGACGCTGCGCTCAACGGACTGCGCGTGATCGAGATGCTCCGGCCGGTAATCGGGAATCCTCGTGTAGAGGATGTGGTGATGACACCTCTCGATCACATGGATGGTGTCGATCTGCACATACCCGAGGTGGCGCACGGCCCGCGCAGTCGCGCCGGGCCCGCTGCCGAAGGGCGCATCGGTGTCCAGTCGCTGGGCGTGCAGCCAGATGGCTTTGGCAAGGTCGCGTGATATCTTGGCAGGGAGGGCGCTCATGACGGGATATTGCCATGAGCATGACGGGTCCGGACACGCCGCCCGCCATGGATCGCATCACCCTTGCGCGGCCGTCACTTCTCGAGCGTCTGGTGGAATTCCTCGGCAGCCGCAGGTCCTGCAATCTGTCCCAGCACCTCGAGAAAATCTGCCGTCACGTGCGGCGGATTGCGCCCCAGTGTGGCGAGCACGCGGTCCATCTTCTGGCGACCGATGGCCTGCTGCAGTCGGAACAGCAGCAGCGGTCCCTTCGCGTAGAGGTCGGCGTGGGTCGGGCGGCCGTGACCCAGGATGGGCGGCGCGCTCCTGGCTTCCTCTCGCTTCTTCTTCAGGCGCAGCTCGAGGATCTTCTGTCCGAAGGCCTGCTCGGTGTAGCGCATCGAGGAATACTCGGCGAGTGACTCGGCGAGCCAGTAATTGTCGGTCAGTGGATCGGCGGGCGACCACCATGCGTGCGCGAACTCGTGGGCGACGAGACTGGCAGGCCCGTAGTCCGGATAGTTCGGGTTCTTGGCCAGCTCCTCGCGCGAGGCGCCGACGGAGATGAAGGCCCGCCGCGCATAGGCGCTGCCGCTGCGGCCGGTCACCACGAGCCGGACCGGCGCGCCGCCCGGAATCGGCCCGAACCAATTCTCGTAGTAAGTGACGGCACCGACCGCATGCTTGCTCAGAATCTTCACCAGCCGGCTGTCGAGATCCTCGGCATACACCTGCACTGACGGTGTCGCGAGCTCGTTGAGACCGCGCGCGGCCACGACCGGGAGCCCGAAGTCCGGATAGTCGCGCTGCAAGTCGAGCACGTCGCCGATATGGCGATACTGTCCCTGCGAGACGACCACTTCGTCGTGCGGGATGCCGCGAAAATGCGCATCGACGGTGAAGCGCATCGCGAAATCGGCACGCACGGGCAACCACATGTCTTCCAGCCGCAATTCCATGCGGCCTGGTGTGAAGGTCTCCTCCCCCTTGTCCGTCCCGGGTCCATTGAGATTGCCGTGATAGCTGATGCGCAGAGTCACGGGCTGCTCGAGCGGATGCGGCACGTGCAGAGTGATCTTGCGCAGGTGCGCGATAGGTTTTGAGGCCCTGCCCTCGCTGGTCGTGACTCCGCCGCCGACCGTGAGCGTCGTGATTTCGTACCAATCACCGATGAAGAACGCCGTTCCGTCCCGCACGTCCTTCGGCGGCAAGGTGATGGTAACCGTGGAGGATATCGTGCCCGTCTTCTGAGTTATGGCCGCATCCACCTGGTAGTGAGCGGCGCCCGCAACCTGGCTGCCTGCCACGGCACGCCCCGAGGTAACGGCCGCAAATGCACATGCGACCGCCATGGCAGCCCATCCTCTCACGCTCATCATTCCACCCGCTCACTGTTGAAGAGCTGCACCATCACGATGTCCGTCAGCGTCCCAGCTCGAGCGGGTCCGCCGCCACGGACCGCCGATCAGCCGCCCGCGGTGATTTCACGAAATGGTCGAGGAAGGCGCGAATCGTCTTGTACGCATCGATCTGATTGGCCTTCTTGCGGAAGCCGTGGCCCTCGTCCGGAAATACGACATACTGAACGGGCACGTGATTCGCCCGCACCTCGTCCACGATGCTCTGCGACTCGATGGGCTTCACCCGCGGATCGTTGGCGCCCTGCAGCACGAGCAAGGGGCGGCGGATCCGGTCGGCATGGTAGTAGGGCGAGATCCGGCGCAGATAGGCCGCATCGGTGTGGTAGTCGCCCATCTCCGTGGCCATCAGGCGGTTGAGATCGGCCCACCACGGTGGCGTGTGGCTCAGCAGCTCGACCCAGTTGGAGACGCCGAACAGGTCGACGCCGGCCGCAAATTCCATCGGGCGGAACGCCAACCCTGCCAGCACCATGTATCCGCCGTAGCTCTCTCCTGCGATGACGATGCGGTTCGCATCGACATAACCCGTCGCAACGAGCATTTTCTTCGATGCCACGACGTCATCGAGATCGACATCGCCGTGCTTGTGATCGTCGAGATGATAAAAGGTCTTGCCGTCGCCGATGCTGCCCCGGTTGTTGATCTGGTAGGCGACGTAGCCCTGATTGACGAGATACTCGATCATGGGATCGAAGCCGACGCGACTCTGCCAGCCCGGGCCGCCATGCACCCAGATCACGGCCGCGCGTCGATCGTCTTTCCTCGCGCCGTGCGGCACATAGAGCAGACCGGGTATCGGGAGGCCATCGTAGGACTTGAAGCGGACGTGCCGCGCGAGCACCAGATCCTGCTTTTTGATCCTGCCCTCGAGCGAGTCCAGGAGGCGGTGCATCCTGCCCGTACGCAGGTCGAGGAGCACGACGTCCCCGGGCGTATCGCCATCGCTCAGGATCATGGCCGCCAGAGGCGCATCGCCCGCGACGGCGACGGCCGATACCGCGGCCGGCGCCGTAGCCGGCGTCAACAGTACCGCGTAGGTGTTTGGATCGAGGAAGCGGATGACCGCTCGTGCATCCTGATTGGTACGCACGATGAGGTAGCGCCCATCGGGCGAGAAATGGCAATTGTCGACATCCCAGTCCGCTTTGAAGACCGTGCGGCGTGCGCCGGTCTTCAAATCCTGACGCACCAGACTTTGGAACTCAGTGCCACGATCCGTCGTATAGAGAATGGCCTTGCCGTCCAGCGTGAATGCACACGGCTCGCTGGTGACGCCATGCGTCGGTGGTGCAACCGGCGTCAGGGCCTTGGTCTGGACATCATAGAGGTAGGCAACCTCCGTTGCATTGTCGACGATCCGGCTCAGTGCGACCCGTCGGCCGTCCGGACTCACGGCCTCGACCTGATAGGCGGCGTCGTTGTCGAAGATCCGCTGCCGCGCATAGTGCTCTACGTCGTATCGGTACAGGTCAAAGAAGCGCGGATCACGCTCGTTGGTGACCAGGTAGAAATGTTTGCCGTCCGGCGCCCAGCCGACGAATTCCGCCTTGTGATCAGTACCCGGCGTCAGGTCCCGAACCGCGCCGCGTGGATCGCGAACGTAAATGTGGTAGAGCTCGTTGCCGCCCTGGTCGCTCGTATAGAGAATGCGCCCATCGTGCGGGAAGTACCCGATCTCCCCCACTGTCTCCTTCACCGAATGAGTGACGGGCGCTAGCGCCCCGCCAGCGACGGGCACGGTGTACAGGTTGGCAACGCCGCTTTCCTTGCTGGAGATGAGCAGTGTCTTGCCGTCCGGGGAGAAGGACAGGCCGCTGTAGCCGGTCACGCTCATGAGCTGCTCTATCGTGTAGACCTTCGCAGGAGCGCTGGATCCGGCCATCGAGCTGCCCGCGAACGAGACTCCCATGCCCCAGGCCGCCACCAGCAACCCGCCTCGCCACACCGCCGCCCTGCCTCGCCTCATGACTGCACCCTTCACTTGCCTTGCGGCTTACAGATCCGCCACGACACTCAGCAGGTACATCCGGCCGATCGGGTCGTAAACGCCGAACCCACGCTCCGCGAGGGCCACCAGCGGAATCTTCTTGTCAAGGACGTTGTTGACCACGAATTGGGCGCGAAAGCGCTCGGTAAACTGATAGCCCACCGTGGCGTTCAGGAGCGCATAGCTCGGCACGGTGATCTCCGGGAGATCCTCCAGGGTGGCAGTGTCATTGATGACGGAGGCACTCTTCCAGAGCACCTGCCATTCCGTATCGAACCTGTGCAGGGAATATCCGAGGTTGAGTGTGACGTCGTAGCGTGGCATGCCGACGGTGCCCGCTTCATGCGTAACCGGCTGGCCGGCGAAATTGATCTGATCGAACCGATGCAGATAGAACAGCGTGCCGGAGAGCTCGACCGTTCCGAGCTTACCGAGACCTTTCTGATACTGAGCCACTGAAATGAGGCCGTCGAAGTCCGTAGTCGACGTATTGATATAGCTCTCCTTGAATCCCGGTGCGATGTCGCCAACGGTGCGCGAACCCGTCACCTGCGGGGCACTCAGACGGGAGAACAGCGAGCACGCCGGATTGGAGGGATAGTTGCTGCTGTCGTAACAGGCTTCGAGGATCTGGTTGATGTCGAGGGATTGGATGCCGCCCTTCAGCTTGATGCTGCTCCAGTCCGCGGAGAAGCGGAAATGGGGGCTCAGCGCGGGCTGATAGACGAAGCCGACGGACCAGGAATTGGCAACTTCGTTGCTGAGACTCGGGTTGCCGGACTGGGTGCCCGCCACCGAGATGTTCTGCGTCGTGGAATGGAAGCCCTGCGGCCCCGGCGCCCCGACCGCTGCGAGGCCCCTGGTGCAGTTCGCGAGGCGCACGGCCGGATTCGGCCCCGTCGAGACATTGCCGGCATCGCAAGGATCGGTGATGCCGAAGAGTACGCCCGCAGAAGGCAGGAACAATTCGGTGATCGCAGGGTCGCGGATCGCGTGCGTGAAGACCCCGCGCACGAGCAGACCTTCACCCCATCCGCCCATCCGCGGCGCAAAGCGCCCGCCCGCCGACCAGGTCACCCCGCGCCCGGCCACGGAGTTATCGACGTTGCGGACCGCCCCTTCCAACTGGGTGCTCTTCACCCCCCGCAAGCCTTGGGCTTCGGATACCAGGGGAACGACCGTCTCGCCATACACCTCGCTCGTGTGGTATTCACCCGAGATCGCCGTGAAGCCGGGGACGCCATCGAGCTGATCGCCCGCCTGCAGCGTCGAGTCCGGCTGGAAGTTGCCGGTCTCGGCACGCCGCTCATAGCCGACATTGAACTTGATGCGGTCGGCGTTGCCGACGGACAGTGGGACGGCTCCCGAGAGGTTCGCGGTGACATCCTCTTCGGTGTTGATCCCGACGCCGACTGCGTGATCGAGGACGTAGTCCGCCGCCTGGGGGCTGAATGCATTCTCTCCGAAAAGATCGATCGGCACGCAAGGATCGCCCGAAGCGCACACGATCTTGCCCGAGGCCGGGTCGCGCACCGCGTCGGCCGCGAGCTGCAGCCGCGCCGGGTCTATGTAGTTGTCGGAGGCTGTCGTGCGGCTGTTGCCATAATCATAGGCAACGTTCCACGACATTTCCTGGTCGAAGGCGTGGAACGTGCCCTGGAACCCGGCAACGACCCGGTAGACGTCCTCGATCGTGGTCGCCGGGTTCATGTCGACGATGTCGTTGAGATTGCGCGCCAGGTTGAACGTAGTCAGACCGTTGGCGACGAGGATGTCGCGCGCCTGGCTCGATAGGAAGGGATTGTCGACCGAGAAGCTCAGGCTCGGGCTGTTGATGATGTTTGGCGCGATGATCGAGGTCAGATCGCTCGGCAGCACGCCTTTGGTATGAGCGTAGGACGCGTTCACAAACAACCGCACGTTGGGAGCGACGTCATAGTGACCGAGGGCATTCAGCAGAACTCTCTCCGTCCCTGCCAAGAGGCCGAAATGGTCCGCTGCGCTGACACCATCGCCGCCGTCGGTGTAGAGTGGGACGGAGGCGCCGCCGCCCAGATCGACGCCGTTGGCGATGATGCCGAAATTCATCGGCACCAGGTTCCCGTTGCGATCGAAGCGCACCGGCTGGCCCGACGAGTTGAAGACGTAGTTGCCATTGGGATACACGCCTGGATAGTGCAGGCCCGGGACGTCGACGAGCGAGCCGTCGTACGGCAGTCCGCCCTCGGTCATGAAGGCGAAATGCGTGTTCGGGTTGAAGAACTGAGCCGGAATCCCGTCGTTTGGACCTGTATCGGCGGGATTCGGCAAGGGCTGTAGAAGGCCGTAGCGATCGGAATAGCGCAGCGGGTTCTGCTTGGTGTAGTCCACCGACAGTACCGCATTGCCGCGATTCTCATCGAAGTTGCCGCCGAGAAGAACGGAAAACATCCTGCTCTGCGCATCGCCATGGCCGCTCTCGCCATATTGGCCGGTGGCCTCGACGCCCTGGAAGTGATCCTTGAGAATGATGTTGACGGTGCCGGCGATCGCATCCGCGCCGTACACGGGCGCACCGCCAATGGCGATCGTCTCGATATGGTCGATCAGATTGACCGGGATCAGGTTGAGGTCCACTTGCGAGCCGGGCGCGGCGTTCGAGCCGCCGGCGACCGAGTTGGAGGATACGTACCGCAGGCCGTTGACGAGCGTGAGCGTGCGCTGCGATCCGAGACTGAAGAAGTTGGCGAAGCTTTGCGCGATACCCAGGCGCGCCTGTTGGTCTCCCAAGGCGCTGGATCCGGGGTTACCGAAGCCCGGCGTCGACTGCAGAGCCTCCAGTACGTTGGTATAGCCGCGCCGGCTGATCTCCTTGGAGGAGGTGACGACGGCCGCCTCCAGCGTATCGAATCCGGGCCGCTTGATGCGCGAGCCAGTGACGATGACCTCCTGCAGATCCTGGTCGCTCCGGGCCGCCGGCCGCCGGACGGTGATCGAGTTGTCGCCGGTCTGGACGATCTCGAGTCCGGTGCCGGCCAACAGCCGGCGCGCAGCCTCCATGACGGTATAGGTCCCGTTGACGGCATTCGTCTGCACGCCCCGCAGGTCCTCCGCTGGCGCAAAGATCTGAAGCCCGGACTGTCGCGTGAGGTCTTCGACCGCGGCGGTCGCGGGCTCAGACGGAATGGCGAAGACCCTGGCCTCCTGAGCTGTCGCCATCCCCGTACCCAACGCGGCCACGAGTGCCGCGAGCCCGAGCGTGCGCAATCCGCTCGCCGTCATATGGTGGTGTGTGCTGCGATTCACGCCTTCTCCCCCGAGCCGGCTGTTGCGGCCCTTCAATGACAAAGAGGGTCGGCGGCTGAATTTCCGCCACTGCACACGTGAGAATGTTTGAATCGCGCTGCCGATGACCGGGTCGGCCCGCCGCCAGCGACACTAGGGCGGGAGTCTCAGGTGATAGGCTCCGCCCTGAGCGACGACTCGCGCGTCGAACGCCGCGGCCGCCGAATCGGCGAAGGCCTTGGAGGCGCCCACCCGGAAGATCCCCACGAAGGTGCGGCTCCCCAACGCCTCGTCGTCGATGACGACAGGGGTCGCAGCGTAACGGTTGACCTGAGCTGCCGCCTCGGCCAGGTTTTCCCCGTCGAAGATCAGCAGACCACGCCGCCACGCCAATTTCCGCTCGACCTCGGCGGGCTGGAGCGGGGCAACCTGGAGCGGCCTGGCGCGGTCGTCTACGAGCTGCTGGTCGTGATGAACCAGACGTGGTACGCCGCCGCTCGCCGAGTGGATGCGGCGAACCTCGACAGTGCCCTGGGCAACCACCACCTGGACTTCCTTGTCCCGCACGCTCACCGCGAAATTCGTACCCACGGCGCGCACAGTGACGTCCTCGGCATGCACAATGAATGGACGCTGTGTGTTGTGCGCGACCTGGAAGGACGCCTCGCCTGCTCTCAGGAAGATCGCCCGCTCCTGCGGCGTGTAGCGCACACGGATCACCGAATCGGTGTCCAGAGCCACGCTCGAGCCGTCGGCGAGCGTGATGTGCCGCACCTGTCCGCGGCCCGACACGAAGCGGCCGTGCTGGAAGGCGTAGAAGGAAGAGATCCCGATCGCGATGAGCAGGGACGCGGCAAGCGGCAGTGCCCACCGTACGACCGAGAGCCGATGTAGCCCAGGCGCCTGCGCGGCCGATGCGCCGGTGCCGGCACGCAACGCAGCCACGCGGTCGAGATCGGACCAGATCGCCTGCGCGCGCACGAGCGCACCGAGGTGGCGCTGATCCTCCTGCAGCCAGCGCTCCAGGGACTGACGATCCTCAGCGCTCAGCTCGCCCCGATCCAGACGCACGGTCCAGGCTGCGGCAGCGCTGTCGATGCTATCGCCTTTTGCGGCGCGCTTGATCACTATGCTTACTCCAATCCTCTTCGGCCGCAGTCGCTGAGGTCACCTCCATGATGATCTTCAACGCCTTCACCAGATGTTTCTCCACCGTGTTTTCGGATACTTCCATGCGCTCCGCAGTTTCGCGCTGCGAGCACCCCTCGAGTTTGCGCAACTCGAACGCCCACCTGCATTTCCGCGGCATGCGATCCAGGACGTCCAGAAGGCGGCCGAGCTCCTCGCGTCCACTGACGCGACGCTCCGGACCACCCCCCTCATCGACGATGTTCAATGAATCCACGTCCGCCAGTGTCTCGATCGCCACGATACGCGAGCGCCTGAGCGCTTCGCCCACCAGATGACGCACGGTCACGAAGAAGTAGGCACGTGGGTTGGAAATACGTTCGATCTCCGCGGCCCAGAGCCGGGCGTAGGCCTCCTGGATGATCTCATCGACATCGCAGTGACGCAGGCCTCTCACCCGCCGAGCGAGCCAACTGCGGACGGCGCCTTCGTGCGGAAGGACCTCCCGCGCAAACCAGCGTACCCGCTCAGCCCGATTCATTGAGGAATTGCGACAGAATTGCAGTATCCGGTCAAGCCACGGCCCGGCTTCGAATCGGGGGTCAGTTGCCCGTGATGCGCTTCGTCACCTTGCCGCTGCCGTCGAGAAACTCGACGCTGGGATCTCCCTTGGCATCAACCACCAGCAGCAGTCGAGGCCTCCCTTGAGGGTCGGCCAGCCTGACGACGGTCTGTCCGTCGGCCTTGCCGGCGAAGAACCGCTCGCCATAGTGGCCCCAACTCAGGGCCTTGGACATCATCTTCTTCTCGATCGCCTGCTTCTGCCCCGGGGTTGCCGCGCGCGCCGCCTGATCGCTCATCTCGATGATCTCCCCCATCGGATGATTGGGCCGGTCCCACACTTTGAGACCGGCCGCTCGCCTGCCGTCCTCATCGTCGTAGGAGAGGCCGACGACCTGGTCCTGCTTGTATTGATCGAAGGTAAAGCCGGAATCGGCGGCGTAATGGCCGTCCTTCCGGCGATCGCTGAAGGTCATGCCGCCGACCTCGTCGCCGTCATCGTTGAAGAACAGAAAGCCGCCGGTGTCGCGGCTATGATGCTTGTATTCTCTGCCGCCCCAATACAGGCCGGGAAATTCCTTGCGGTCGGAAATGATGACGCGCGGATTGCCGTTGGGCTCGACGACGTTGAGACGGTGGACGGTCACTTGGTCGAATTGGGCACTGGTGGTGGCAGGACCCGACTCGGCCCGCCCGGCAACGGCGGCGACTACTCCGACGCTCAACACTCCCATCCAGACGATCATGGCGGCTTGGCGTATTTGTGGCTTCATGGCGAATCTCTGCAGCAGGGATAGTCAGTAATTCCATTGCGAGACATCGGCGCCGGTGGGCGCGCTGTTCTCGATGTGGGCCGCCATCTCGCGGATCATTTCCGCGAAATCGACCTTGTGCCAGCCGTGACCTTTCTCCGGACGTCCATAGGTGAAGGAGACGGGGTAATCCGGGCCCGCCGTCTTCAGCAGCATGTGCTGGAAATCGTAGACGCCCAAATTGAGATAGAAGTTGTCCATCTCGCCCGAAATGAAGTAGAGCTTGCCGCGCAACTCCGGGCCGAGCGTGCCCCAGTGCGTGCGCGCATATTCGGTCAGGTCGTAGCCGTGATCACGCATGTAGTTGGCCACCTCGTGATGGATCTCGCCGGTCTGCTTGTCAAACAGCAGAACGGGATACCCGTCCGACCCGACAGGGCCGTATGCGTCCTGCCAGATGTCCAGCTGGTAGTTGGAGCGCCCATGCGAGCCGAGCACGGCTTCCAGCGCCGCCAGCTGGCGTTGGGTAAACGTCGGCACACCCTCAGTGGTTCGGCTGAAGGGAAGCTCGACCGACAGTTGTGGCGTCCTTTGCACCGTGAACATGTTGTCGTCGTGATAGATGTCGATGAGCTGCCAGTGCTGGAAGGAGATGGGGTCAGGATTGAAGACCCAGGCGCCGCCGAAGAAAGTGGGGTATTTGAGCTGCAGCGCGAGCGTTTCCCATCCGCCGGTCGATGCACCTTCCAGAATGCGCGCATAAGGCTCGCGGATCAGCCGAAATTTCCGTTCGAGGTAGGGAATGAGCTCGGTCGTGATGGCCTTGCCCACCGGCCCGGCGTTGGCGGAGTCCACCGCATACGCCTCGGCAAAGTACGGACTCGCATCATAGACGGAGACCACCGCCATGCGCGGATAGCGCTGGGAAATCCACGATTGGTAGAACTCGTAGCCGCTCTTGAGGTTGGAGCGCGCGGCGAGCGCCTCGCGCTCGGCGGCGGTCGACGGCTCGAGGCTGAAGAGATACGGCGGATCGCCCTGGCTCATCGCATAGAGCGCGGGATACCGGGCATGCGGATGACTGGCGAAACCTCTGGGCAGCAATACGGCGGCGCCCAGATACATGGGCACGCCCCAGAACTCGGACAGCAGCTTGCTCTTGATGCGGATGTGCTTGATCCACGCCGTATCCTTGGGCGGCGCGGACGGTGGAATCGTGTGACGGAGCTCGACCGATACCGAGAATCCCTGTCGCGGATCGAGCGCGACCGTCTGGACGTCGCTAAAGAGGTTGCCCTGCGCTTCCGTGAATGGTGTATCGCGCAGGGGATGAATCGGCACCCACAGCGTGTGCCCGTCGGCGCGATGTACCTGGTCGTAGCGGACGAGCAGGGCCTGGACGAAGTACGTGCCGGGCACCAGCCGCGACAGCGGCACGGGAAAGCCGTTCGACTGTGTGTCGACCACCGCCGACTCACCAGGCCTCAGTCCGGAGACGTCACGCCCGAAGATCGCCGGGCCATAGATGCCGATGGTCGTGCGCGGCTCGGGACTGCCCTTCTGGGCCACCGCGATGATGAGCCTCCCCGTGACCGGGGTCGTCGAGCCGTGCGGCGTCAAGGTGACGCGGAACTGTGAGACCGGCGCAGCACTGCACACACTGCCGACCACCCCGGCCAGGAGGACTGCGCCGAGCCGGGCGATATACCCTGGGCTCCGCCGCATCAGGGGCTCCAGGGCATCTGCCTTGCACCAAGCCAACGTCATCATCGCCCTCCCCCTTTTGCTCCATGAAGAACGATGGGCGAAGCCAAAAAATCCGCCATGCCGTCAGGCCGAAAAGCGGTGCTGTCGAGTCGGCCGGGCGGAGGGATACGCGCGCCGGGGTCGGCCTACCGGGGAGCTGGCGGGGGAGCGGCCGGCCGGGAGCAGATGGAGGATGTTTCCTGCTCGTCCATCTCAAGTAGACATCGGGCCGCCGCATCGTGCCACCGCGCCGGACCCGAGCCTGCCATCATGATCAGACGCTGGGCGGAACAATGACCATGACGAGAAAACTTCGGACCTCTCTTTGCGGCGCGTTCGCTGCTCTCACTGCCTTCGGCTGGGCGGGCATTGTGGCGGCGGCTGTCCCGACTTCGGCCTACGATGCCCTCCACTGGCGCAACATTGGACCGTTCCTCGGCGGCCGCTCGATCGCGGTGGCAGGCCAGGCGGACGAGCCGGGCACATTTTTCTTCGGCGCCACGGGCGGCGGGGTCTGGAAGAGCACCGATTACGGCATCCACTGGAAGCTCAGCTCCGATGCGACCTTCAAGAGCGGCTCGGTGGGCGCGCTGGCAGTAGCGCCGTCTGATCCGAACGTCGTTTACGCGGGCATGGGCGAATCAGCCATCCGCGGCGACATGGCAACCGGCGATGGCATCTACAAGTCCACCGATGCCGGGAAGACCTGGGCGCATGTCGGGCTCGATCAGACGCACGTCATCAGCGACATCGTCGTCGATCCACACGATCCGAGCCATGTGTGGGTCGCCGCATTGGGTCATGTGTTCGGACCCAATCCTGAGCGTGGCGTGTTCGAGACGACCGATGGCGGCACGCATTGGAAGCGGATTCTCTACGTCAACGAGCAAACCGGCGCGATCGGGCTGACCATCGACCCGGGCAACCCGCGCATTCTCTATGCGGCAATGTGGCAGGCCTATCGCCGCCCCTGGATGCTTTCGAGCGGCGGCCCGGGCAGCGGGATCTACAAGACGACCGATGGCGGCGCGCACTGGACCGATATCTCCAGGAATCCGGGCCTGCCGCAGGGCACGCTCGGCAAGATCGCGATCTCGGTTTCGGGCGCGGATTCCAACCGCCTGTACGCGCTGATCGAAGCCAAGACCGGCGGCGTATTCCGCTCTGACGATGGGGGCAACACCTGGACGCGCGCCTACCACGAGTCGGAGCTGACCCAGCGGGCCTGGTACTTCACGCGCATTTACGCTGATCCTCAGGCGGTCGATACGGTCTACGCGCCCGAGGTTGCCGGTATTTTCAAATCCACCGACGGCGGCAACACCTTCAAGCCTCTGCATCCGCCGCATAGCGACGTGCATGTGCTCTGGGTCAATCCCAGGCACCCTTCGATCATGATCACGGGCAACGATGGCGGAGCGAGCGTCAGCCAGAATGGCGGTGAATCGTGGAGCCCGGAGGACAACCAGCCCACGGCGCAGTTCTACCACGTCAACATCGACGATCAGTTCCCCTTCCATGTCTATGCCGCACAGCAGGACCGCGGGCCGGTGGAGATCCCGAGCCAGGTCGATGACCGCGGGATTACCGCCGCCAGCATGCGCGAGCTCCAGGGCGGGGAAAGCGGCTTCGTCGTGCCGGAGCCCGGCAAGCCATGGATCACCTATGCCGGCAGCTATGACGGATCGATCGTGCGCTACGACCGCCGCACCCACGCGGTCCGTCTGGTCGATGTATGGCCGGACAATCCGATGGGACATGCGGCTGCCGATCTCAAGTACCGTTTCCAGTGGACCTTTCCAATGATGATCTCGCAGTACCCGCCACACGCGCTCTACGTCGGCGCGCAGGCGGTGCTCCGCAGCACCGACGGCGGCGAGAGCTGGACTCAGATCAGCCCCGATCTCACCCGCAACGTCAAGTCCAAGCAGGCTTCTTCCGGTGGCCCGCTGACCCAGGACAACACCTCCATCGAGTATTACGGCACGGTATTCGCGCTTGCGGAATCACCCGTCACAAAGGGGGTGTTGTGGGCGGGATCGGACGACGGTCTCGTGCACGTATCGAAAGACGATGGCCAGCATTGGCAGAATGCAACGCCCTCGGGACTTCCTCCCTTCAGCACGATCAGCGTCATCGATCCGTCTCATTTCGATGCCGGCAGGGCTTTCCTCGCCGCGCGCAGATACCGCCAGGACGATTTCAAGCCCTATCTCTATCTGACGACGGATTATGGCCAACATTGGCGGGCAATCACCAATGGGCTGCCCAGCGACGAATCGAGCTTCACCATCCGGGAGGACTCACAGGATCCGAATCTTCTGTTCGCGGGTACCACAGCCGGCGTCTACGTGTCTTTCGATCGCGGCGCCCACTGGCAATCGCTGCAGCTCAATCTGCCCCACGTGCCGGTACACGACATGGTGATCGCACCGCAAACCGGCGCGCTGGTGCTGGCGACGCATGGGCGTGCGTTCTGGGTGCTTGACGACCTCGAGCCCCTGCGTGAGATGTCCGCGCAGATAGGCGCTGCCGAGCACTATCTGTTCAAGCCCCAGCCTGCCTATCTCCTTAACGGGTCCGGCGATGAGAACTCAGTCGAGCACGGCTATGGCGAGAATCCGCCGAACGGCGTCGTCGTCTATTTCACGCTGAAGCGTGCTGTGTCCGCGAAAGAGAAGGTCTCACTCACCTTCGCCACGGATGATGGAGCCCAGATCGCGACCTTCTCCAACCAGACCGACGCACATGGCAAGCCGCTTCCGAAGGATACGGATTTCTACCCACCGAAGAAGCCGAAGCAGCAGGACGTCGTTCCGGCCAAGGCCGGCATGAACCGCTTCGTCTGGAACATGCGTTATCCGGATGCGACCGGGATCAAGGGTGCCATCCTGTGGGATGGCTCGATGACAGGACCCACCGTCGTGCCAGGGAAGTACAAGGTAACGCTGAAAGTCGGCGATGCCAGTAAGACTCGGCAATTCGAAGTCCGTAAGGATCCACGCATCGATGTGAGCCAGGCCGATCTCGAGGCGCAGTTCGCCTTCCTCAGGAAGGTGCAGATGAAGCTCGACGAAACCGACCGCGCCATCCTCAAGCTGCGCGGGGCACGCAAGGCGATCGATGACTATCTCGGCCGCATCGGCCAGACGGACAAGAAGGGCGAGGCTGCGGTGCGCAAGGTTGCCAAGCCGATCGTCGATCGCCTGAATGCGATCGAAAGCGCGCTGATCCAGACCAAGTCGCACTCGGATGAAGACCCGCTCAACTACCCGATACGGCTCAACAACAAGCTCGCCGCGCTGGCGTCTGACACCGGCAGCTCCTTCGCCCGGCCCACCAAGCAGGACTACGCAGTATTCACCGGGCTAGCAGCCCAGGTCGATGCGCAGCTGAGCGACCTCGATACCGTTCTGGACCAGCAGCTACCTGCCCTCAATCGCCTCATCGAGCAGCAGCACGTCAAGCCGATCACAGTGCCGCAGAACCCGACATCCTGACGGGGCTGCTCACGACTCGCAGACCGGCTGCCCGGCGGGTCTCGGTCGCGCGCGCCCACGCGTGTTGGTCAGGATCACGCCGCCCACCACGATAGCGCCCCCGATCAGGGTCGCCCAGCCGGGCTGCTCACCCAGCCAGATCCAGCTGATGAGCAGCGCGATCGGAGTCGAGGAATAGATGAAGCTCGATACCTTGCTGACGCTGGCGCGATGGAGCGCCATGTTCCAGGTG
The DNA here is from genome assembly GCA_036273735.1 of Steroidobacteraceae bacterium. Lineage (GTDB taxonomy): Bacteria > Pseudomonadota > Gammaproteobacteria > Steroidobacterales > Steroidobacteraceae > 13-2-20CM-66-19. Next base: position 23,341 of record DASUHA010000155.1, read on the forward strand.
AGGTATCCGAGGAAGGTCGGCGCAACTCCCAGCCAAACGAGCGCGGCGATTCGCGAAGCGGACGCGACCGTGAGCGCATGCGGCAGGCCGAGACCGAAAGGCAGCGCACCGAGGGCGCCCCCCAGGATCGTGACTGTCGTGACCGCCTCCGCGCCGTAGCGCCCCGAAAAGGGCTTCTGCGCTGTGAAATAGATCGCCGATGCCACGACACTGACCAACACCAGAGCCGCCTTGGGCTGAAAGCTGACGGTCTCGCCGCTGGTCAGGACCACCAACACGACGCCGGCCAGGGCTATCACCAGACCGGTAATGGCGCGCCGAGAAAGCCGCTCTCGTAGCCACACCGCGGATGCAGCGGCGGTCGCAGCGGGCGCGAGGGCGATGATGATGGCCGCCGTGCCGCTCGCTATCCGGGTCTCAGCGTAGTTGAGGCAGAGGTGATAGACGGAGAGGCCGATCACCCCGAGCGCGAGCAGGGCCGGCCATGCCGCTGGCGGCGGCAGCCGCAACCCGCGGATGCGCATCCAGAGCAGGAAGCAGATCGAGCCGAGGAGCAGCCGGGCCAGTGCGACCTCGCCCGGCGTGAACCCGGCGAGCCCGTAAGCAATGGCGGCATATGCCGAGGACCAGGTGAGCATCGCAATGGCGACGTAGAAGAGCGCTCGGGCGTCGAGCTGTCCGGTGTTTTCCATCGGGATTTCTCGGGTTCGGCGGGCAGGCCTTCTGGGTTCTCATCCTGGGGCCGTCCTCTCTGGTAAGTCGCGCCATTTCCGGACGCGACGCTCCTCAGCTCCTGGATCATCATATTAGTAGGCAAACGGCTGGCTCTGAATGGTGATTCAGCATATATTCAGCACATTCACAGTCGATTGGTGTTGACCATGGCCGCTGTCGCTTTCGAATCGAAACCCGCCCTCGACGCCAAAGATTGGCAGCTCATCGAGCTCCTGCAGAAGGATGCGCGTACCGGATATGCGGAGCTCGGCCGGCACGTCGGGCTCTCGGCGCCAGCGACGGCGGAGCGGGTGAAGCGCCTGGAGGATGCCGGGGTGATCCGCGGCTACCGTGCCGATGTCGATCCCCACAGGCTCGGCTATGCGATCGAGGCGGTGATCCGCCTGCGCTGCGACGGCAGCGTCTGCTCGCGCATCGGCCCTGCTCTGGCCGACATTCCCGAGATTCTCGACTATCGCCGCCTGGCCGGTGAGGATTCAGGGTCGCTGCGCGTGATCGCCATGTCGGTGGGCCACCTGGAGGCGGTGCTCGATCGCATCGTGAGCTTCCATCCCAGCATCAGCACCACCACGCTGGTGGTGCTCCAAACTTCCTATACCAACCGCCCCCTGTCACGCTCGATGTGGCTGGGCGGCAGCGCGATCTGAAGGCAGCGCGCATGGATTCCGGGCATGGCTCCTCCCGCGCAGCGGTGACCATCTACCACAACCCCGCGTGCAGCAATTCGCGCGGCGCTCTGACGCTCATTCGCAATGCCGGGCTCGAGCCGACCATCATCGAATACCTGAAGACCCCGCCGGATCGCGCGACACTGCTCGATCTGCTCGGGAGAATGGGCGCACGTCCGCGCGACATCATGCGGCAGAAGGAGCCGCGGTACGCCGAGCTCGGACTCGGATCACCCGAGGTCAGCGACGAGCAGTTGGTCGAGGCAATGCTCGCCCACCCTGTCCTGATCAACCGCCCCATCGTCGTCACACCGTTGGGAGCCAGGCTCTGCCGGCCGCCGGAAGTCGTCCTGGATCTCCTCCCGCAAGCTCAGGGCTGAAGCTGCGCCAGCACCGCAGGCGCAGACGATGCTTCGTTTCCGCTGTGCCGTGCGGCCTCAAACCTTGAGCCGATACCCCGTGCGGAAGATCCAGGCGACGACCACGAGCGCAGCCACCAGAAACAATGCCGTCATCCCGAGACTGACGGCGACGTTGACGTCCGCCAGACCGTAAAAACTCCAGCGGAACCCGCTGACCAGATAAACCACCGGATTGAACAGCGCCACCGTACGCCATACTCCCGGCAGCATGTCGATGGAGTAGAAGCTGCCGCCGAGGAAGGTCAGCGGCGTGATGATGAGCAACGGCACGATCTGCAGCTTCTCGAACCCGTCGGCCCAGATGCCGATGATGAACCCGAACAGGCTGAAGGTCGCTGCCGTGAGCACGAGGAAGGCCACCATCCACACCGGATGCTCGACGTGCAGCGGCACGAACAGCCCGGCGGTAGCGAGAATGATGGCACCCAGGACGACCGATTTGGTCGCCGCGGCGCCGGCGTAGCCCAGCACGATCTCCAAACCCGAGACAGGCGCGGACAGGACCTCATAAATGGTCCCGGTGAAGCGCGGAAAATAAATCCCGAAAGAGGCGTTGGAAATACTCTGGGCAAGGAGCGAGAGCATCACCAACCCAGGTACGATGAACGAGCCATAGCCGATGCCGCCCACGCTCTGGATCCGTGAGCCTAGCGCCGCGCCGAACACCACGAAGTAGAGGGATGTGGAGATCACCGGCGAGACGATGGTCTGCGTCACGGTCCGCCGCGCGCGGGCCATCTCGAACTTGTAGATTGCACGCACCGCCTCGATGTTCATCGTTTTTCTCGCACCAGGCTCACGAAGATGTCTTCTAGGGAGCTTTCGGCTGTTGCGAGGTCGGTGAACTCGATTCCCGCCTGCCGCACCCTGTCGAGGAAGCCGCCGACGCCATCATGCGCGTCCTTGGAATCGTAGATCCAGACCAGCTCGCTGCCGTTCTCGGCGAGCTCCAGCCGCCCGCCGGCGAGCGCCTCGGGCACCTGAGCGAGCGGACGGCGCAGGCGCAGCGACAAGCGCTTGTTGCCGAACTCGCGCATCACGTCGGCTTTGTCCCTCACCAGGACCAGCTCGCCCTTGTTGATCACTCCGATGCGGTCCGCCATGTCCTCGGCTTCCTCGATGTAATGGGTGGTCAGGATGACGGTTACCCCTTCTGCGCGCAGCCGCCGCACGAGCTGCCACATGTCGTGCCGCAAGTCGACGTCCACGCCCGCGGTCGGTTCATCCAGAAACAGGATGCGCGGCTCGTGTGCGAGCGCCTTGGCGATGAGCAGCCGGCGCTTCATGCCGCCGGACAGGGTCATGACCTTGCTGTCTTTCTTCTCCCACAGCGACAGCGCCCGCAATACACTCTCGATGTGGGCCGGCTTGGCGCGCAGCCCGAACAGGCCTCGTGTGAACGAGACCGTATTCCACACCGACTCGAAGGCATCGGTGGTGAGCTCCTGCGGCACGAGACCGATCAGTGAGCGCGCCGCACGCCAGTCGCGAATGATGTCGTGCCCGTCCACGGCCACCGTGCCGGAGGTCGCACGTACTATGCCGCAGACTATGCTGATGAGGGTCGTCTTGCCGGCCCCGTTGGGCCCGAGCAGGGCGAAGATCTCGCCGCGCCGGATGGCAAGGTCGACTCCCTTGAGCGCGACGAAGCCCGACGCGTACGCCTTCGACACGCCGGAAATCTCGATAATATTTTGCATGGCCCGTTAGGATAGCCGGTGCAGTCGATCGGCGCATGCCCCATCGGTAGCAGGCGGGGCTACCTCATGAGCCGGGCGCCGTTGGAAGCGAACGTCGAGCCATGTTGACTGGAGAGCCGGCGATGGCATCACGCAAGAGAGCCCTGAACCGATTGCTGCGCCCGCTCGCCCGGGAGCCTCGTGGCGCGCGTGGAGGTGCCGAGAGCGATGCGCTCGAGGTCATCTGGCAAGTGGTCTGCTCTATCCCGCGCGGTCGAGTCTCGACCTACGGTGCCGTGGCACGGGCGGCGGGTCTCCCCGGTCGTGCGCGCCAGGCCGGCTTCGCGCTGCGGGTCGCGCCTGAAGACTTGAATTTGCCCTGGCACCGGGTCGTCGGCGCCGGCGGAAGGATCGTATTCCCGAGTGGCACGCGCGAGCACAAGGAACAGGCACGACGGCTGCGCGCCGAAGGTGTCGAAGTCAAGGCCGGGCGTGTTGTGCCGACTGCCATGACGGAGCTGGATGAGCTGTAGCCGCCGTATCGTGGTAGCGCTATCATGATGTGTCATGACGACACCGACGGTTTCCAGACGTGATTTTCTTCGGCTGTCCGCCACCACCCTAGGGGCAGCCGGCGCGATCTCTGCCCGCACGCAGGCCGGCGAGACAGGTGCCGTCTCCATCGTGCTCGATCCTGCGGACCGGGAGGCCGCGGCGCCACCGGTTGCGTGGGCGGTAGACGTGCTCGAGTCGGCGCTGTCGCAGCACGCGACTGCGCTGCACAAATACCGGACGATCGAGGAAGCGCCGCCGGGAGCCCGATGCATCGTTGCCTCGACTCGCGACATGCCGGTGGCGACGAGTGCACTGGGCGGCGTCGGTGTGACGGTCCCACACGCGGCCGAGTCGCTCGCCATCGTGGCGGCATCGTTTGCCGGCCGCGAGGGCCTGCTCGCCTGTGGCGCCGATGCGGGGGGCCTCACTTATGCCCTGCTCGAGCTCGCCGACCGCGTTCGGTGCGCCGATCGGCCCGAGCAGGCGCTGACCTTCGAGAGGGCCCTGCTCGAGAAGCCGCATCACGCCGTGCGTAGCATCGGACGGCTGTTCGTAAGCGACGTGCAGGACCTGCCCTGGTTTCACGATCGGGAGTTCTGGCCACCCTATCTCTCGATGCTCGCCGCACAGCGCTTCAACCGCTTCCAACTGAGCTTCGGGATCGGCTACGACTCGCTCATCGGGGTGCAGGACGCCTATCTGCTCTTCGCCTATCCGTTCCTCCTGTCCGTGCCCGGATATTCCGTGCGGGCGCAGAATCTCACCGATGCGGAGCGTGACCGAAACCTCGAGATGCTGCAGTTCATCGGTCGCGAGACCGTCAAGCGGGGCATGCAATTTCAGCTCGGGATCTGGACACACGGCTATGAATGGCCTGACAGCCCGCATGCCAACTACACGATCTCCGGACTGACACCGGCGAACCATGCCGCCTATTGCCGGGACGCCCTGGCCGCATTGCTTCAGGCCTGCTCCACCATCAGCGGCGTGACGCTGAGAACTCATGCAGAAAGCGGCGTGCGCGAAGGCAGCTATGCCTTCTGGCGGACGGTATTCGATGGCACGGTCCGCAGCGGCCGCAAGGTCGAGATCGACCTGCACACCAAGGGGCTCGACTGGCGGCTCATCGATGAGGCGCTGGCCACGGGGATGCCACTGCGCCTGTCGCCCAAATACTGGGCCGAGCACATCGGAATGCCGTACCAACAGACCGCCATCCGCGCGCTCGAGCTGCCCCGTGGGCACGAGCACGCGGAGCGCTTTGCGGCACTGAGCACGGGCTCGAGGAGCTTCACACGCTACGGCTACGCCGACTTTCTGCGTGACGACCGGCGCTACGCTCTCATGTACCGTGTGTGGCCCGGCAGCAACCGGCTCCTCCTCACCGGCGATCCGGCCACTATGGCGGCTCACTCGCGGACTTTCGGATTTGGCGGCGGCGATGGCGCCGAGATCTTCGAGCCTCTCTCGTTCAAGGGCCGCCGCGGCTCCGGGCTGCCTGGAGGCCGCTGTGCCTACGCAGACCGCTCCCTCGAGCCGCGCCGAGACTGGGAAAAGTATCGCTATACGTACCGCGTCTGGGGTCGGCTGCTCTATGACCCGGGGACGGACCCGGAAGTCTGGCGTCGCTCGCTTCGCCGACGGTTCCAGGCACGGGCGCAGCACATCGAGGCGGCCCTGGCGAGCGCGACGCGCATTTTGCCGATCATCACGACAGCGCATCTGCCTTCGGCGGCCAACGACACCTACATGCCGGAGATCTACACCAACCAGCCGATCGCTGACGCTGCCATTCCCAACCCGTTTGGAGACACGCCCTCGCCGAAGGTCTTTGGCTATACGAGCCCGCTGGACCCACAGGCCTTTGCAACCATCGAGGAGTTCGTCGGTGAAGTCAGCGCCGGTGAGCGCAGCGGCAAGTACTCCCCGAGCGAGGTGGCCCGCTGGCTCGACACCTTGGCGGGCTCAGCCGAGCGACATCTTGCAGAGGCGGTAAAGGCCGAGGCCGCCCCTCCCGATGCCGAGCTGCGCCGCGTCATCGTCGATGTCAGGATCGAAGCCGGGCTCGGACGGTTCTTCGCTGCAAAGCTGCGCAGCGGCGTGCTGTACTCCCTGCACCGCCGTACCTCGCGCATCGTGGCCCTCGAAGCGGCGGTGCGGGAATACGAGCGGGCGCGCACGATCTGGTCGCAGCTCGCCCAGTACGCGCAAGGCGTTTACATGTCGGACATCACCATTGGACCGCTCCCGCACCAACGCGGCCATTGGCTCGATCGGCTGCCGGCGATCGACGCTGATATCGATGCCATGAAGCGTCAGCTCGTATCGGTCCGCGCGCGGCCCGAGCCGCCCGCCCCCGAGAACCCGGGCATTGACGAGTTGCTGAGTGACGCCCGCGGGCCTGAGCCGGCATTGCGGCATTCAGCTCCCGCACACTTCGTACCGGGCAAGCCGCTTCACATCGGGTTTGGCGTCGACGGTAACACGGTAGTCGCCTCCGCACGCCTCCTCTACCGCCACGTCGATCAGGCCGAGGAATACCGGTCGCTTGCGCTGACGGAGCAACAAGGGGAGCTGCAGGCCGTCATTCCCGCGGCTTACACCGCTTCTAAGTATCCCCTGCAATATTTCCTCGAGCTGCATGTTGGGCAAGGCCGCGCGCACCGCTATCCCGATTTCACCTCCGAGATCGGCAATCAACCTTACTTCGTGGTCTACCCGGCGTAGCACCCGACGCGTTACCGCAAGATTCCGGAAGACCCCGCCCGGGTCCGGGGCTACTGTGCACCCACCCCAGAGGGAGGTGCCCATGCTCACGCTCTATGATTACCTGCCATCGCAAAACGGCTACAAGGTTCGGCTGTTGCTCAGTCACCTGCGCCTGCCCTACCGCATGGTGCCCGTCAGCCTCTTCGAGGGCGAGGGCAGGAAGGGGGAATTCATCGCCAGGAACCCCACCGGCGCGGTTCCCGTGCTGGAGCTCGAGAGCGGCGCGACGTTGCCGGAGTCCAATGCCATCCTGTGTTATCTCGCCGAAGGGACCGCGTATCTGCCCAATGATCCATGGCAACGGGCTCAAACGCTTCGCTGGATGTTTTTCGAGGAGGACTACATCCAGAATGGCCTCGCATCGCTGCGTCACTGGACGCTCACGGGCAAGCTGGCGCGCCGCTCGCCGGAGCTCATCGGCCAAAAGCGGGCGTTGAGCCTGAAGACGCTCGGCATTCTCGACGGCTGGCTCGGACGACATCCGTTCCTGGCGGCAGACGGATATACCATCGCGGATATGTCGGTGTACGCGTACACGGCTTTCGGCGAAGAGGCGGGCTTGCCGATGGCGGACTTCCCGAGCGTCCTGGAGTGGATCCGTCGCGTGCGCAGTCAGCCTGGGTTCTTGTCCGAAAGCTACGGTTATTCGGTCGATCCGCATTCGAAAGGTGAGCTGCCATGAAGTCCGCCCTCATGAAATCGCCACGCAAAATCGACTGGCCGCGGGTGTTGCTCGACACCTGTCGAAGCATCGAGCGCAGCGAGAGCGAGCAGACGCTGTCCGAGCTCGCAGGCAGCCTGAACGTGAGCCCGTCCGAGCTGCAGCGCCAATTCACCCGCCGCCTGGGCGTGAGCCCGAAGGCCTACGGCCAGGCGCTGCAGTTGCACCGCCTGACGCGCCGCGCCGCCCTCGAGCGCACGGCACTCGATGCGACGCTCGCCGCCGGATTCGAGTCCACTGCCGTGGCCTATTCCGCGGCCGGCAGCGCGCTCGGCGTACCCCCGGGCGGGCTGCGCAAGCCGCTCGACATCGGATGGTGGCTGGGTCTTTCGGATCTCGGCTGGATGCTGCTCGCTGCGACCGAGCACGGCATCTGCTGGCTCGCTTTTGGAGATCAGCCTGGTGCGATGCTGCAGGAGCTCCATGCGGCATTCCCGCGCGCGCGATTCGGGAACGACGAACCGCGGCTCCTCGAGTGGTTCGAGCGCGTACGTGAGTTCGTGTTACTGCCGAAGGAAGCGCTCGATCTGCCGGTGGACGTGCAGGGTACGGCATTCCAGGCGCGTGTCTGGCGTGCGCTACGCCGCATACCGCTCGGCAAGACGGCGAGCTACGGCGAGGTGGCCCGGCAACTGGGCGAGCCCAACGCGAGCCGCGCGGTCGCCTCGGCATGCGCCGACAACAAAATCGCCCTGCTGATTCCCTGCCATCGCGTGATCGGGGCGGACGGACGCCTCTCCGGGTACCGCTGGGGCGCCGCGCGCAAGGCAGCGCTGCTGGCGCGCGAAGGGGTAGCCCCGGAATAACCAACGCATCCAATCTAACACCGCGGACGTGTCGCGTCCCGTCTGTGCTCCACTACCGGGAACGCGGCGCCTCTGAGGTCTGTATTGCGAGCAGGAGCGCACCGATCGCGCCCGCGGAGTCTCCGAGCACTGGCGGCACGATATAGCGATCGAATCCGCCCGCCCGCGCCTCGATGGGCAGGTAACCTCGGAGCCGGCGGCTCGCCGCCTGCCTGATGAAGGGCAGCAGCCCGCCGCCTGACACCACGCCGCCGCCGAAGACGATGCGCTCGCACGAGAGCATCAGCGCAATGGTTGCGGCGAGCTGTCCGAGGTAGCCTCCGAGAATCTCACGGCCGGGGTGCGACTGCGGCAGATCCTCGGCGCGGCTCTGCCAGCGGGCCATCACGGCCGGCCCGTTGGCGAGCCCCTCCAGACAGTCTCCGTGGAACGGACATACGCCCACGAACCCGGCATCACGCGGATCGCGCTCGACGTATATGTGGCCCATCTCGGGATGAAGCAGCCCTTTGACCGTGCGATCGGCCACGACGATTCCGCCGCCGATTCCCGTTCCAACCGTCACGTAGGACAGTGAGCCGAGGCCGGCACCGGCACCCAGTCTCGCCTCCGCAAGAGCCGCTGCGTTGACATCGGTGTCGATGGCGATGGGGCAGCCGAAGCGCTGCAGCGGGGCCACTATGCTGGCGTCCGACCATCCGGGCTTCGGAGTCGCCAGGATCCGCCCCCAGGTGGGCGAGCGCGTGTCGAGATCCACCGGACCGAACGAGGCGATGCCGATGCCGGCGAGCTCACCGTGTTTGCGCGTGACCTGCGCGAAGAATTCCGCGACGGCCGCGAGCGTAGGGCCCGGAGCCCTCGTGGGTATTACAGTCCGACAGTCTTGCGGAATATCGTTGGGAGCATAACCGGCTGCGCATACGACCTTGGTGCCACCCGCTTCGATCGCGGCGTATAGGGGCCTCGTCACGCTCGGCCTCGGCTCATGGGTTCGCTGCCCTGGCATGCGCGCCAGTGTAGCCGAGACCCTCGCCCGGAAAACGCTATGGATGTTCGCCCGCGGGCTATAATCGAGCCGCGCCTACCTATAACGCCCGCGGTCGAGCTTGCGGAAAGACCAAAATGGCACCTGCTGGGCAAAGCCACTGGGATGACGTGTATGAGAAGAAGGCAGCTTCCGAGGTCAGTTGGTATGAGCCGCGACCGGAGAAGTCCCTGGAGCTCATTCAGGCAACCGGCCTGCACCCCGCGGATCCCGTCATCGACGTCGGTGGCGGTGCTTCCCGCCTCGTCGATGAGCTGCTGGCCGCCGGCTACCGCGACCTGACGGTCCTCGACATCTCGGCCTCGGTTCTCGGGAGGCTGCGCGACCGGCTCGGGCCGCGCGCACTCTCGGTCACTCTGCGGCAGCAGGACGTGACCGCCTTTACGCCCGAAAGACGATACGCCGTGTGGCACGACCGGGCGGTATTTCATTTTCTGATTGCAGAGGAGGAGCGGCAGCGCTACCTCGATGCGCTGCGCCAAGGCGTGCGCGAAGGCGGACATGTCATCATGGCAACCTTCGGCCCCTCGGGCCCGGAGCGGTGCAGCGGACTGCGCACCCAGCGCTACGACGCGAAGACACTCGCCGCAGAGCTCGGTGCCGGTTTCACGCTCGTGCAATCCACCCTTCTCACTCATCGAACACCCGCCAACGTCCAGCAGCAGTTTCTTTACTGCTGGTTCAATCGGCAGTCCTGACGAGCCTGCGAGGGCACCGCGGTGCAAGATTCAAACGACGGGCCGTCAAGCCGCCTCGACACCGAGTTGGATCGCTTGCTCGATCTGCCCCCCGAGCAACGCGAGCAGGCGCTGCGCAGCGATTTTCGCGACGAGCCCGAGCTGCGCATGGAGTTGGAAAGCCTGCTGCGCTCTGCGGCTGCCATGGGAGGCTTCCTGTCCGAGCCTGCTCAGCCTCCCCAGCAAGAGGCATCTTCCGATACAGCGGCGAGCGGGCTGCGGCTCGGGCCCTGGCAGCTCGGCCAACGCATCGGCAGCGGCGGCATGGGCGAGGTGTTCGAGGCCCGCCGCGACGACGGTACCTTCGAGCAGCGCGCCGCCATCAAGCTCCTGCACGTCGGCTCGGTGGGCCAACACGAGCGCTTCGACGCCGAGCGGCAGATCCTGGCGCGGCTCGAGCACCCCGGCATCTCCCGGCTGCTCGACGGGGGTTTGGCTGACGGCCGGCCGTGGATGGCGATGGAGTTCGTCGAAGGCGCCGCGATCACCACGTATTGTCTGCAGACCCGCGCGTCGCTGGCCGAGCGCCTGCGATTGTTCGAGCAGGTCTGCGACGCAGTGGCCTACGCACACCGCCACCTGGTCGTGCACCGGGACCTCAAGCCCGCCAACATCCTGGTGGATGCCGACGGACGCGTCCGATTGCTCGACTTCGGCATCGCAAAGCTGCTCGATCAGGACGCCGCAGTCCTCACCCGCACCGCTTCCGTTCTCCTGACACCGGCGTATTCCGCGCCCGAGCAGCTCTCGGGCGGCGCGGTCACTACGTCTGCGGATGTCTACGCGCTCGGCCTGTTGCTGTTCGAGCTGCTCGCAGGCGGGCGGCCGTGGCCGGATACCGGGTCGTCCCTGGCCCACACGCTGCGCGCCGTTCTGGATAAGCCGGTCCCCACTTTGAGCACGGCCGCGGCCGCCAATCCCGACGCTCCACTGCCGACACAGGACTTGCGCGGTGACCTCGACGCCGTCGTTGCGAAGGCGTTGCGCAAGGAGCCTGCCCAGCGCTACGCCACCGTCGATGCACTCAAGCTCGATGTCTCGCGCGTACTGTCGGGCGAGCCCGTCGCTGCGCGCGAGGGTGCACGGATATATCGCTTCGGCCACTTCCTGCGTCGCCACCGCTGGTCGTTGGCGGCCGCCGCAGCGCTGTTCGTTTCGCTCGCCGGCGGCCTGGCCGCTACCGCCTGGCAGGCACACCGGGCAGCGGTTCAGCGCGACGTTGCGCGTCGCGACCTCGCTCGCGAAGAGGCGCTGCGCTACGAGCTGACGGGCCTGTTCCGCAAGGTGCTCGCGCAGAACAGCGACCATCCCCTCGATGCGAAGGGCATGCTCGATGCCAGCGCGCAACATCTGCTGAGCGCCTATCGGGAGCGGCCGAAGCTGGAGGGCCCGCTGGTCATCACGCTCGCGGACCTCTATGACGCCCTGGAAGATGCTCAGGGAAGCGCGACACTGCTGGACGGCTACCTCGCGCAAGGTGGAGCAGACGCGGACCCCACCTCGGTGGCCGATGCACGCCAGACACTGGCCAACCTCGAGCTGCTGCGCGGTAACGTCGACCACGCGAGCAGCCTCCTCGACCAGGCTCAGGCGTACTGGGCCCTGACACCCAACCGCTATGAAGAAGAGAGGCTCGAGGGACTCGGCATCCGCGCACGTTTGCAGCGCAGCCGCGGCGATCTCGAGGGTGCCATTGCGACCGAGCGGGAGGCGATCCGGCAGCGCATTGCAGTGTCTGGTCGCGTCCATCGCGAGACGGCACTCCTATACAACTCCCTCGCGATCACGCTCACCGCCGCCAACCGGCTCGACGAAGCGCTCGCCGCCTACCGTGAAACGAGCGCGATCTACGAGGCGTTGGGGCTGGGCGACGGTCTCGATGCACAGATCATACTCGGCAACACGGGCACCCTGGAGCTGCGCACCGGGCATCTGCGCGAGGCGGAGGCCCTGCTCCGCAATGCCTTCCAGCGGGAGCGCGCCCTGGCAGGCGATTCTGCCGCCGTCGCGGCAGCAATGGGGTATTACGGCAGGCTACTGACGATCACCAACCGCAGGACACAGTCAGTAGCCACTCTGCAGGAAGCTGCCGCGCTCGGTGCGCGCTATGCCGGTGAGAGCAGCCCCTTGGCGTTGAAGAACCGGTTATTCCTCGGGGATGCCCAGCTCGCAGCGGGCGATACGGCCGGCGCGCGAGCGACACTGCAAGTCGTACGCGCTGCCGCACTCAAACAATACGGTGGGTCGCACATACTGACTCTGAGTGCAGCCCTTGCGTTGGCGCGCGTGGACCTGGCCGGCGGGCACGCCGATGTAGCCCAGGCTCAGTTACTGCAGGTCGTAGCGTCACTGCGGCAACTCGGCCCGCAGGCCGAGGCGGACCTGGCCGAAGCGCTCGTCGCGCTGGGGGAAGCAGAGCTGGTGCGTGGCCAACCTCAGGAAGCGCGCACGACGTTGGCGGAAGCGGTCCTGCTGCGCGCGAAGAACGGAACGCCGGGCTGGGATCTGGCGGAGGCGCGCGAGCGGCTGGGCGAGGCGCTGGCGGCCATGGGGGATGGCGGCGCCAGGGGATTGCTGCAACAGGCTGCCGATGCCCTCGAGACACAGCTCGGCCCAAATCACCCGCAGACGCTGCGGGCGCGGCGCGCCCTGCAGGCGGTGGGTACCTAGACCGCGCGATTGAGCTCCCGGAACAGCCAGGCGCGCGCCTTCAACCAGTCGCGCTGTACGGTACGCAGCGAAATGCCGAGGGCCGCAGCGGTGTCCTCCTCCCCGTATCCGGCAAAGAAGCGGCACTCGACGATCTCAGCCAGCCTCGGCGTGGCGCGCGCCAGGCGCTGCAGGGCCTCGTTCAGGGAAAGCAGGCCCTCGTCGGTCTCGACGGCCAGATCGACCGCTTGGGAAAGCGTCACGTGGTGGGCACCACCGCCGCGCTTCTCTGCAAGCCGTGCCGCGGCGTGGTTGATGAGCGCATGGCGCATCGCGAGAGCAGCCGCCCGAAGGAAGTGGGCCTCGTCAGCATAGCCACGCGATCCCCGCATGCGCAGGTAGGCCTCATGGGCGAGCTCCGTCGTCTGCATGGTGATGGCGCCCACCCGATTGCGCTCCCGCCGGGCCACTCGTTTGACCTGTCGATAGAAGGGCGGAAGCAGCTCGGCGGCCGTGCGCCGCACCTCCGGCGAGGCGCCACAGTCCGCCAGCGCCTCATCACCGGCATCACCGGTATCGGCAGTGCCCCCGCTCATGGCCCTCATTTTAGCGGCCGGTGGCGGGTTCGGGGCGGATTTCCGGTTTTCTTGAGAGTAGTCGATCCCATCATTCTCTCGGAGACCCTGCTCATGAAACCGACCCCCACCGCCCTCTATGCCGCCATCGCGTGCGCATCGTCCCTGCTGTACCTCGGGCCGGCTGGTGCGCAAGACAAAATATCCACGCAGCTGGAGCAGCTGAGCGCCTTCATCGGTGACGGGACCTGCACCGGCAATCTCCTGATCAAGCCGGGTCATCCGACGACCGCCGCGTACCACAGCGAAAAGACGCTCGGCGATCGCTGGATCATGGTCCGGTACGACGAAGAGGCCAGCGCGTCGAACTCGACGCCATACCATGTCGCTCAGTATTTCAGCTACGACGCCAAAGCCGGTCATTTCATCGACGTCGTTCTCGACAGCTCCGGCGGTCCTTTTGGCGCGGGTACCAGCAGCGGCTGGCACGGCAATGTCATCACCTTCGAGAACACAGTCATGATGGGCGGAAGCCACTATGTTTTCCGCGATGTCTTCACGCTGGACGGCACCAAAGTTGGATCGCACACGGGCTACCAGCACGACAAGAGCGGCAAGTGGGTCAAGACCGACCACGAAGTCTGCAAGCGCGGCTGAGACGGTCTGCCCGAGCGCCCTCATACATGGCCAGGCCTGCCTTCGTGATAGGAGACTCCCGGTGAGCACCGTCATGTCGGCCCGTCCGGCTCGCGCGGCTCGTATGCACGAGCATCGCTATTTCCTTGGGGCAGCAGTCATCCTGACGTTCCTCGTGCTGTGGGCGTTCAGCTTCGAGTACCGGGATCTCATGCATCCGAGCCAGTTCACCGTTTTGGTGCAGGTGCATGGTCTCGTCATGTTCACCTGGGTGGGGCTGTTCCTCACCCAGGTGGCGCTCATCGTCTGGCATCGACCGCAGTGGCATCGCCGGCTCGGCGTGATCGGCATGGGGGTCGCCGCCCTGGTCGTGGTGCTCGGAATTCCGACCTCGGTCATCGCCTCCCGGCTGGGCGGAGATCATCTGCCAGCGGCCATGCCGCCGCCTGTCTTCATGGCGAACGCGCTCACGGACCTCGCGGCCTTCGCGCTGCTTGCCGGAAGCGGGCTCGCGCTGCGCCGGCGCCCCGACTTCCACAAGCGACTGATGCTGCTTTCAAACTTCCCGCCGCTCATTGCGGCTCTTGCACGGCTGGTGGGCTTCCTGAGCCTGGGAGTCGGCGTCACGCCACTGCGGAACCTGCTCTTGCTCGCGTTCATACTGATTGACACGGCTCGCACGCGCCGGCTGCATCCGGCGCTCGTGGCCGGCGGGGTGTGCCTGATCGCCGCCGATGCTGCAGCCAGCGCGCTGGTGGGCACGACGGTATGGACCGGCATCTTCCGCGCACTCACTGCCTGAACGGCGACCTCCGCGAGCCGCCGGTTGATCGCCTCGAGAGACCCAATGTTTGTTCCAGTTCAGCAAACGAGCCTGTTGCAGCGGTATTTCACGATCGCGGCGATCGCCCTCACCCCAATCGTCATCGCCGGATTCGTACCACTCTACACGCTGCGCCTGCTCCGTCACGATCCCTTTCTGACCCCGCTCGTGCAGGCGCACGGCCTGGTCATGGCATCATGGATCGCGTTGTTCCTGGTGCAGACCCAATTGATCGCGCGAAGACATCCTGACGTGCATCGCAAGATAGGAGCATTCGTCGCTCCGTTAGTCGTCGCCATGCTGGCGATCAGCATCCCGGTGCTCCTGGACGCCGCGGCGCGCAAGGCACACGGCGCTCACGGCGCACCCTTCTATCTGCGCCTGGTCGCATTCGATGGAGTCAACCTGTTGCTGTTCGCATGCCTGGCCGCGTGGGCCGTGGCATTGCGGTTCCGCGGCGACTATCACAAGCGCCTGATGTTGCTGGCCACCCTCAGCCTCCTGGGGCCGGCTTTTGGTCGCCTCACGGAGTATGCCAACGGAATGCGCGGCGACAATGACCTGGCCGTCCT
Organism: Steroidobacteraceae bacterium; assembly: GCA_036273735.1. Lineage (GTDB taxonomy): Bacteria > Pseudomonadota > Gammaproteobacteria > Steroidobacterales > Steroidobacteraceae > 13-2-20CM-66-19. Next base: position 38,733 of record DASUHA010000155.1, read on the forward strand.
GCTTCTGATGCTGGCCTGCCTGGGAATTGCCGCCACGATCGATATCGTGGGGCTCCGCCGCTTACACCCCGCCTGGATCCTCGGTGCGCTGCCAGTGGCGGGTGCGGATCTGCTCACCTACCTGGCCAAGACCCAACTGTAACGGACGCGTGCAGTCAGGTCGTCGAGGCGGCGGCCCAGGTCGCCGGCGCCGCAGCCCGATGAACGCCTCGGCTCGCCGGCGCGAAGTAGAGCGTGAGCTGCGGCATGGCACTCAGATGATCCCTCCGCGGGAACTCGAGATGGAAGTCCAACGTTCTGCGACGTTGTCTCTTCATCGATGCCTATGCTCGAACCCGTTGAAATATTGGCGGCCACTCTCGTCGGGCTCTCGGCTTGCATGGGGCTCGCCCACGTGCTCGAGCTTCCAGGGAAGCTTCGCCTCACGGAGGAGGAATACCGGATCGTGCAGCCGATCTACTATCCCGGGTTCACGGTTGGCGGCTTCATCGGAGAGTTTGGCGGCATTCTCGTGACCGCAGCGCTGGTTGCCATCACGCCGAAGCCATCACCGGCGCTCTGGCTGAGAGCCGTCGCACTGACTGCGCTTCTGGCCATGCATGGAATCTATTGGTTGATGACCCATCCTGTGAACAAGTTCTGGCTGGCCGGCCAGCCCGTGCGCGGCGCCGGCCGAGGGTTCTTTGCTCTGGGCTCGCAGGCGCGGCAGCGCGGTGACTGGCGCAACCTACGCGATCAGTGGGAGATGTCCCATGTAATACGCACCGTTCTGACGCTCGTTGCCTTGTCGCTTCTTCTGGCGGCAATGCGCATCTAACGCCCGCGCTGCGCCCCGAAGAAGCGCGCCAACAAGGTTGCCGTCTTTTCAGGGATCTCTTCCGGGAAGAAGTGGCCGGCATCGACGGAACATCCCTCGACCTCATGCGCCCACGCCCGCCAGATGGCCAGTGGCCCACCTGCGTCCGAGTACCAGGAGTCGAGGCCACCTCGGCTGCTCCAGAGCGCGAGGACAGGACATCTGATTCGCCGGTCCGCCTTCCTATCTGCGGCGTCGTCCTCCCGATCGCGCGTTGCGGCTGCGCGATATTCCTCGCAAATCGCATGCACGTGTGCGGGATCCTTCAGCACTTCAACATACGCGGCACGGACTTCGTCATCGAAGATCGAGCGAGGCGATCCCCAACCACCAAGAGCGTCATCGACTATTGCATCAGGTGAGCCGAGGACGAGTCTTTCGGGGAGAGGCTCGGGTTGCGCCAGCAGCGACCACGGCCAGAATGCATAAGCGAGCCTCGCATCGGCACGATCCCAGACCTCGCCGGTGGGAAGGACGTCGAGCACGGCCAGCCGCTCGACCTGGTCAGGATGATCGAGCGCCATGCGGTAAGCGACCCGGCCACCCCGATCGTGACCGGCCACCGAGAAGCTCGGCCAACCGAGCTGACGCATGACATCGATCAGCTCGGATGCGATGGCCCGCTTCGAGTAGCGTGAGTGGTCCGATGGGGATGTGGGGCAGCCGCTGCTGCCGTAGCCGCAAAGATCCGCGCAGACGACCGAGAAGCGATCCGCCAGGAGGGGAGCCACACCGCGCCACATCAGGTGCGTCTCCGGAAAGCCGTGCAAGAGCAGAAGCGGCGGTCCGGAGCCGCCACTGCGCACGAATATGCTGCTGTCCGAGGTTCGAATCCGGGTCGAGGCGAATCGAGACCACATTTGTCCTCCGCCGGGAACGGTCGAGGTCGTAACAAGCTGCGCTGAGCGCAGCCGTTGGGCTGGCGTCGCCGTCGCCGAGGCGACGACGTCCTGCCTCCATCTTCAATGCGGGCAAACGGCCTTTGGACTGCGTCCGTCGAGGTCGTTATCGGTGTCGGCAAAGTTGATGATCTTCCAGGCTCCGTCTATTCGAAACAGGGTCCATGACTCGACGCCGCAATGATGTGGCACTCCGTCCAGATAAAAGACGTACGGGACCCAGACTACGGCCATACCATTCGGATCCAACAGAACCTTGCTCGACTGCGGGCGGACCTCCCAATGTCCCGGCTTGCGGGTTGCCGCCCGAGCAGCTGACTGCCTGGCGGCTTCCTCGAAGATGTGCCGCTGCGCAATGGGGCCTTGCAGGGACACCACTCGATAGCCATCCAGCTCCAACGCCGCGGCCTTCTTTCCATCGGCATCGCGGATGGCATCGAGAGCCGCCCGCACCACTACAGCGGCTCCGGACTCATCCGTTTGACGTCCATCGTGCGTTTGAGCTGCCTGCGCCTGAACCGCTATCGGGACAGAAACCGCGGTTGCCCAAAGCAGGGAGCAAAGAAAAACGTGCGAGGATTTCATCGCTGACCCCCCGGGCATGGCAAGTGCCGCCCATGCAAACTGGAATTCACGTTAGCATCCCATCGTTCGGGCATTCTGCCATTACGGGTTTTCGTTGGTGGGAGTAAAGAGATGAAGGCGATTGTCTTCGACCGCGCCGGCGAGCCAGACCAGGTCTTGAGACTCGACGATGTGTCAGAGCCGGAGCCTCGTGCCGACGAGCAGCTGATCAAGGACGCCGCTCGTCCCATTCATCCGGCCGACCTGTCATTCATCCGCGGACAGTATCGGATTCGTCCAAGCTTCCCACAGGTTGCGGGCCTCGAAGGCATGGAGTCGTTCTCGAGCACGGCCGCACCGGGCCATTTTCGCCCGGCACGCGAGTCGCATTCCGCTGGCCTGGAAGCTGGGCGGAAGTCATAGCTGTTCCGGGGCACCGTCTCATCGCCGTCCCGGACGACTTACCGGATACGATGGCTTGCCAAATTTCCCTCAACCCTCTCACCGCGTGGGGGCTCCTCGATGAGGCCGAGATCGCGCCGGGTGACTGGCTCCTGATGACCGCGGGCGCCTCGACCGTGTCCAACCTGGTTGCTGCGATCGCGCGCTCGCGCGGCATCCATACTATCGGCATCGTG
>DASUHA010000156.1:0-12375 GCA_036273735.1 Steroidobacteraceae bacterium
CCGATTTGGCAACCTCGGCCCGCTGCCGATCACCTTCGATACGGGCTCGTCAGGACTGCACGTGTTCGCCGCGGCCCGGCTCGACTCGCCCGGGAGCGGAGTCGAATGTACGCAGAAGCCTGTGAGCTTCACCGTCGGGAATCCAGGCAGGGTCATCTACAGCGGCGTCATTTGCTACGCAGTATTGAGGTTCAAGGGGTTCACTACGCCGGCGCCGGTACCCATCGCCTATCTCACTTCGGTCGCATGCACGCCCAACAATCCGGACTGCAAGCTGCCAAACCTCGACAATCCCAGAGCGCACGGCGGTGTCTATGGCGTCTTCGGTGCGGGCCTAACGGGACCCATGCCGGTGCAGAATCCGCTTCTCGCCTCATCCGTATCCACTTACAGCATCAAGCTCACCCGCGCGGGCGGCGAATTGGTATTGGACGGTGTGGCGGAGGCCGATGCCGTACCTTTCCCGCTCCTTCCCGGGTCGGGCTCCGGCGGCAAATGGCGAAGGGGGCCGGCGTGCCTGTTCGTCGATGGCAAAGCGACCGGGACCTGCCTGACCATTTCCTTCGATACCGGCAATGGCGTGCCGTGGATCCACGATTCCGATACGGCGGCCATCCCGCAGGAGGATGGCTTCGTGAGTGCAGGTACGCGCATCGGTTTCGGCCCACCCGGGGCGGCGCATGCCGCCACCGCCATCGTTGCCGGAACCTCTTTTGCGACCCGAGTCAAGATAAAGCCGGCCCATGGGAGGCCTTTGACCAATACCGGCATCGAGGCGTTTTTCGGCCATGTCGTGACGTATGATGACGCGAACGGGCGGATTTCCATTGCCGGGAACGATCGCTGAGGTCTGCGACCATGCGGCAGATCCGCGGCCTGACAGCCCGAGATCGCAAGACCTCCCGGAGAAAACCACGAATCATTTATGAGAATTCAGTTCGACAACAGGACTGTCGCCGTCACCGGCGTGGGCGGCGGAATCGGAAACGCAATCGCGAAGGGATTTGCGTCTCTGGGAGCGTCTGTGTTCGCTTGCGACATACGGACGGAGAGTCTGGCTGAGTTGGCGTCCGTCGGCATTACCGTGGAGAGAGTCGATCTCTCGGACAGGCAGGCTGCAGCCCGCTGGATTGCCGGTATCGAGAAAAGATGCGGTGGTGCAATCGATGTGCTCGTGAATGGCGCGGGTGGGGTCGCAGGCCAGACTGGACGGCCGGTGGAGGACGTGACGGATGCCGACTGGGACGAGGTCATGGCCATCAACCTCGGCGCGGCATTCGCGCTGAGCCGCGCCTGCGTGCCCGGGATGAAGCGCGCCGGGCGGGGATGCATCGTCAACATCACTTCCGGTGCGGCCACCAAACCTTCATTGACGGGAATACAGTCCTACTGTGCGACCAAGCACGCGCTGCTGGGGCTCACCCGGCAATTGGCGCACGAGCTGGGTCCTCACGGGATCCGGGTCAATAGCGTCGCTCCGGGACTCATGCTGACGAACGAAGCGACGAAACGTCAGTGGGCGGCCTATGACGCGGACCGGCAGCGAGCTTTGGTGGAAGGCACCGCGCTGCAGAGACTCGGAGGCGCGCAGGACATCGTCAACGCGGTATTGTTCCTGGCATCGGACCTCTCGGCATACATCACCGGGCAGCATCTGCAGGTGGATGGTGGAAGATAGTCGCGGCGGCGCCGGGACGGTCCTCGATGACGTGCTCGAAATGTTGACAGCGGGCATCGAAGCGCGGGAGAAGCTCCCGCGCGCGTGGGGCGACGTGAGCCGCCTCGTAGTCCTCACCCGCGAAGGCCTTGATCGCCGCAACCGACTCGAATCGGGTCAGCGTCGTGAACTCCACCTCCCCGCCGGCGAGTGTCCGCCGCAGAATGGAGGCGCCGTGATATCCCTTCACGGAATGAATCGACGGCAGGAAAGTCGAGCGCAGGAACTCTTCATAGAGGTCCGCGTTCGTCGAATTCGCCGCCCAGCCGTGCCACATTCGAATGATCATCGTCGTCTCCACATGCCGTAACCGATCGCATCATCGTCTACGTCCGCCAGGCAGTATTGGCTGAAATTGCGGCCCATGCCAAGCTCTCAGCGCCGCAACCTGACCCGATATTGGTGCGATCCGCGCGTACCCGCAGGCTCGAGTCGAGCGCCTGCAGAAGGACCCAAGCGCTCAGCGACTAGTGGGTGGCGCAGGCTTTTCGCCATGCTGCCGGAGGCATACCGACGACGCGCTTGAAAGCGCGGGAGAAAGCGGTCTCCGACTCGTAACCGACTTCCAGGGCGATGGATGCGACGACGCGGCTCGACTCCCGCAGGAGGCGTGCGCCGAGCTGAATGCGCCAGGTGGCGAGGTATTGCATCGGCGGCTGGTTGAGATACTGAACGAATCGCTCATGGAACGCCGAGCGCGACAGGCCGACTTCCTGTGCGAGCTCCTCGAGCGCCCAGTCCCGGCCTGGATGCTCGTGAATCAGGGCCAGCGCCTTTCCTATGTGCCGATCGCGCAGACCGGCGAGCCAACCGACGGAGTCCTGGGGCAGGCTCTCGAGGCAACGGCGGGCGGCATCGACGAACATCATCTCCGAGAGTCTTTCGAGTACCGCATCGCCGCCAGGCCTTCTGTCATTGCTCTCGATCACCGCCTGATTGATCAGGTGTATCGCCCAGCTGCCGGTACGCGCAGCCGGCAGGTGCAGCAGGCGAGGCAGCGCGGCGATCAGCGGATTGAACGGCCGCAGATCGCATCCCAGGAATCCGCATACTGCGACCGCATCCGCATTCTCGAGCGGGAGGGCACCGACGTTGACCACGCCTTCCGAGAACGAAATCGGAATCGGTCGCGGCTGGTGACGCTGAGACGACACCCATTCCGGCTCACGAGCGAGCGGCTTGAGGCCGGGCGCGCTCGAGATCACGTGAGGATCGCCCTGCGGAAACATCACGACATCACCGGCCTCGAGTCGAACCGGCGGCAGCCCCGTGACCGCCGCCCATCCGCTGCCCTTGGCGATCATGTGAAATTCCATGACGTGCTCGCATCCGGGCATCACGGCGGCTGCCACCTCGCTGGCCGCCGAGGCTCCGGCGGACCATTTGCCACGGAAGCTTACATAGTAGAAGGCTGCGCCACGCAACCGGACGGTGCGTAGCAGGTCGGAAAGGGTATCCCGGCTCAATGGAATGCCCGAATGCAGAGGAATCGGACGAGGGAGCAAGCCTGGTGGACGCTCGGTAAAGCGTCCACCGAGCGCTTACGAGACAATCCGTAGCGACGGCTCGCACTCGATTGCACACTTGCGGCGCATCGATCATTCGGCCCCACGGCCTCGCTCCACATCAAAGCTCGTCCAGGAGAGTTCGACATGACCTCACAACCGACAGCAGCGGCAACTTCTGCGCCCTCCCGCAATCCGAGCGATGCCGTCGACTTCGGCGCGATCAAGCAGCGACAGCAGTCCATATGGGCCAGTGGAGACTATGCGATCATCGGCACGACGTTGCAAATCGTGGGAGAGCTGCTCGCAGAGGCTGCGGACGTGCGGGCGGACGAGCGGGTACTCGACGTCGCGGCCGGAAATGGCAACGCCTCGCTCGCGGCGGCTCGCCGCTTTGCGCAGGTGACCTCGACCGACTATGTCCCCGACCTCCTCGATAGGGGGGCAGCCCGGGCGAGAGCCGAAGGCCTGCAGATCGCATTTCAGGTGGCCGATGCCGAGAAGCTCGAGTTCGCGGATGACACCTTCGATGTTGCCCTCTCCACCTTCGGTGTGATGTTTGCGCCCGATCAGGAGCGCGCAGCCGGCGAGCTGCTGCGCGTCACGCGCAGCGGCGGACGAATCGGCCTCGCCAGCTGGACTCCGGAGGGATTCATCGGAGACCTGTTCCGGCTCATCGCCCGCTTCTCCCCGCCGCCGCCGGGGGTGCGCTCGCCGATGCTCTGGGGCTCCGAGCCGCACATCGTGCACCTCTTCGGCGCGCACGCCGCTGACATTCGCTGTGAGCGGCGTTACTTCCAGTTTCGATACCGTTCTGCCGCCCACTGGATCCAGATGTTTCGAAGCTTCTACGGGCCGACTCACAGGCTGTACGCGGCGCTCGATTCCGAGCAGCAGGCCCGACTCTCCGCGTCCATTACCGAGCTGCTCGAGCGTCTCAACACCGGTGGGCCCCGATCCCTGGTCGTTCCGGGTGAGTACCTCGAAGTCGTGATCACGAGGCAGTAGCCTTCTCGCACCCGCGAGCACGGTCCCAGCGGCCTCAGTCGCCGTCATGACACTGTAGGACAATAAAATCAACAACTTGCCTGCGCCCTGCATTTCCCGTTCTGGCGCCGCGTCGATTTCCGTATACGATGTAGGAGATCTATCTCCACTGCGTGCGGCTGTGTCACGGGAGTCAGCGCATGAGCGAATATCGACTGTTGATCGACGGCGAACCTGTCGCGACTGCGGATCATTTTCCGGTGCCCAATCCGGCGACGGGAGAGATCGTCGGGCTGGCTCCGCTTGCCACGCCCGAGCACATCGATCAGGCGGTATCCGCTGCGGCGCGCGCGTTCAGGTCCTGGCGGAGCACATCGGACGAGAATCGGCGCCGGGCCTGCGCAGGACTGGCAGAGCGCATCACGGCTGCAGCCGAAGAGCTCGCCCGACTGCTGACACTCGAGCAGGGTAAGCCGCTCAACGGCCTCGGGTCGCGCTTCGAGCTGGGCGGGGCGGCGGCCTGGGCCGGCCATACCGCAACCCTGGATCTGCCGGTGGAAACGATACAGAACGATGCGCAGGGGCGCATCGAGATCCACCGCCGGCCGGCCGGTGTCGTGGCATCGATCACCCCTTGGAACTGGCCTCTTTTGATCGCGGTGTGGCATGTCATTCCTGCGATCCGCGCGGGCAATACGGTCGTGATCAAGCCATCTCCTCTGACACCGCTCAGCACGCTGCGGATGGTGGAGATCATGGCGGCGGGATTACCGCCGGGTGTGCTCAACGTTGTAAGCGGACGCGATGACATCGCGCCGTTGCTGACGACGCACCCTTACGTTGCCAAGGTCGTGTTTACGGGCTCGACCGAGACGGGTCGCAAGGTGATGGCCGCCGGCGCCGCGACTCTCAAGCATCTGACGCTGGAGTTGGGCGGCAACGATGCCGGGATCGTGCTGCCGGGCTCGGATCCCAAGGCGATGGCGGAGAGAATTTTCTGGGGCGCTTTTCTCAACAGCGGCCAGACCTGCGCGGCGCTGAAGCGCCTCTACGTTCCGGATGCGAGCTACGACGCGTTCTGCGACACCCTGACCGGATTTGCTGCCAAAGTGAAGCTCGGCAATGGACTCGACGAAGAGAGCCAGCTCGGGCCGCTGCAGAACCCAATGCAGTTCAACAAGGTCGCTGCCATGGTCGAGCAGGCGAAAGCGGCCGGCGCGAAGCCCCTCCTCGGCGGCAACCCCGCCGAGCAGAGAAAGGGCCATTTCTATCCGGTGACGCTGCTCGCTGAGGCTGAGGCGGGTATGCGGATCGTGGACGAGGAGCAGTTCGGACCCGCGCTGCCGATCATCCGCTACTCCGATGTCGAGGACGCCCTCGAGCAGGCGAACGCGTCGAATTACGCACTCGGCGGCTCCGTCTGGTCGAGTGATCCGGAGCGTGCCTGGGATCTCGCGTCACGACTCGAGTGCGGCACCGCATGGGTGAATCGACACGGCGATATCCGACCCGATGTCCCGTTCGGTGGCATCAAGTCCTCCGGGATTGGCGTCGAGTTCGGACGACACGGCCTGGAGGAATACACGACGATCCAGGTCATGTATCGTTGACCTGAGACGGGGCCCGGGGCGCCGACATCGCCAGCGTTTCAGACGCAGGTCACGCGCTGAGCGCCGAATCCCGGCGCCGAGCCCTCCAGGACATCGCCGGCCTGCAGGAAACGGCCATGGTGGGTACCACAGCCTCCCGGTGTACCAGTGCAGATGATGTCTCCCGCAAGAAGCTGCGCGTAAGTCGAAACGTATTCGATCTGCGTCGCGATATCGAACATCATGTCGGCGACGAGCTCATCCTGCATGGTCACATCGTTCAGCCGCAGCGAGAGACGGACCGCATAGGGATCGGCGATGAAGCCTGCGGGGACGAGGTATGGCCCCGTGGGAAGGAAGCCCGGCGCGTTCTTCGACTGCAGCCAGTCGGTACCCAGATGGGGTAGGTCGGTGCGCCGCACGAGATCCCTGGCGGTGATGTCGTTGACCAGCATGTAGGCGGCGACCTGCCTCATCGCCTGCTCGCGGGGCACGTTCCGACAGGGTCGCCCGATGACGGCCGCGAGCTCGATTTCCCAGTCCACCCGCTTGGACTGCCGCGGGAGCTCCAGTGAGTCACAGGGGCCGATCACGGTCGATGGCAGCTTGAAACAAACGTAGGGCGGGGATCGCAACCGTACCTCGATGGCCTTCTTTGCGTAGTCCCGACGCTGGTCCGCGTTCATGGCGTCGGTGTGCGGGGGCATCCCGGCATCCACGATGGCTTCGGTGACTTGAGTGCGGTAATTCGCCACCGTGCAGAAGATCTGGCGCGGTGCGGCGATCGGAGCGTGAATTCGCGCTTGCGCTTCCGGCATCGAGAGTCTTTGCAGCTCCGGGTCAGCATCGGCGCAGAGGCGCGTGAGGACTGCCACATTCTCCGGCCAATGCTCGAGGAGCGCGAGGAGGGAGTCGGCACCCGACAGGGACAGTCCGGATTGGCGCAGCAGCGGCGAGAGGCGGGGCAGCGGGACGATTCGCGAAATGCCCGAGCCTCCTGCCGGGGTCCCGGCGCGCCCGGCGTCTTCCGCGAGAACGAGTGCCGGGAAGGGCTCGCCTCCCTCGGTCGAGAAGGTCCCCAGTTTGAAGCTCGCTGAGCGCACGGTTGCTTCGACGCAGGCGGCAGGGATCGCTAGCTTACGACGGACGGATTGACAGGCGCCAGACGGAGATTATTATCATGATAAGCATCTCGCGCGGGTTGCTGCTTGCCCGCGCGACTGCGCATCTGAGGAGGGCCGATGGCCCACATCGTGATCGAATATTCCGCGGGCCTGCGCGATCGGCTCGAGCTGCCTGCACTTCTCTCGGCCGTGCATCAGGCCGCTCTCGAGACCGGGGTCTTTCCGATTGGCGGCCTCCGCACGCGCGCCTATGAGGTGCAACACTACGTCATCGCCGACGGTCATCCGGACAACGGCTTCGTGCACCTGAGCCTCAAGGTCGGCCACGGCCGAGACGTCCAAATGCGCAAACGCGCGTGCGAAACGATCTTCGGGGCGGCATGCCGGCACCTCGCGCCGATCTACGAGTCACAGCCGCTCGCGATCTCCCTGGAGATGCAGGAAATCGATCCGGTGCTCACGTTCAAGAAGAACAATCTGCACGAGCAGGTGAAGAAGCGTCAGAGCCGGCCCGAAGGGGTGTCGCGGTGAATTCCAACTCGCGAACGCGGGGCTCAGAGGGCGCAGCGACGGAGCCCCGCAATGCTCTCGAGTCGAATCGGGCCAAGGCCGACGGCTTCCTCGGCCGATTCGGCAAGGAGCCGCTCGGTCACTTCATCGGCGGCCGGCACGAGCGCGGCACCGGCAAGGAGCTTCTCGACAATATCTCGCCCATCGATGAGCGGGTGATCAATCAGATCGTCTCAGGCGATGAGCGCGATGTTGATGCGGCCGCGAAAGCCGCAGCCGCGGCATTTCCCGCATGGCGATCCAAGAGTGGTGAGGAGCGGCGCACCATCCTACACGAGGTTGCGGATGCGATCGAAGCGCGTCGCGAGGAGATTGCGCTCATCGAGTGCGTCGACACGGGTCAGGTGTTGCGTTTCATGAGTGGTGCGGCCCTGCGAGCCGCGGAGAATTTCCGTTTCTTCGCCGACCGGGCGCCGGCGGCGGCGGACGGCCTCGCCCTGCCGGCGGCTCAGCACGTGAATTACACAGTGCGCCAGCCCATCGGCCCCGTCGCTGTGATCACGCCGTGGAATACGCCCTTCATGCTATCGACGTGGAAGATCGCTCCAGCGCTCGCCGCGGGCTGTACGGTGGTACACAAGCCGGCGGAATGGAGCCCTCTCACGGCGATGTTGCTCGCAGAGATCATGACCGAGGCCGGTGTGCCGCCAGGGGTCATCAACGTGGTGAATGGTGTCGGGGAGCGAGCGGGGAAGCTCCTGACCGAGCATACGGCCATCCGGGCGACCGCCTTCATCGGGGAGTCGAAGACCGGGAGTCTCATCATGAGTCAGGGCGCGCCCACGCTGAAGCGCGTTCACCTCGAGCTCGGGGGCAAGAACCCCGTCGTCGTATTCGACGATGCAGACCTGGATCGGGCGCTCGATGCGGTCGTCTTCATGATCTACAGCCTCAATGGCGAGCGCTGCACCTCCTCGAGCCGTCTGCTGGTGCAGCGCTCGATCCACGATCGCTTCGTGTCGGGGGTGGCCGAGCGGGTGGCCCGTCTGAAGGTGGGACACCCGCTCGATCCGGCAAGCGAGGTCGGGCCGCTGATCCATGCACGCCATCTCGACAAGGTGATGAGCTACTTCAACATCGCGCGCGAGGACGGCGCGGAGGTTCGTGTGGGAGGACAGCGCATCGAAGCACTCAAGCCGGGCCTCTACGTCCAGCCGACGCTCTTTGCAAACGCCACCAACGATATGCGTGTGGCGCGAGAGGAGATCTTCGGTCCGGTACTGACTGCCATTGCATTCGAAGACGAGGCTGAGGCGTTGCGTATCGCGAACGAGACCCCGTATGGCCTCACGGCGTATGTATGGACCGACGATAGCGGGCGCGCTCTGCGCATGGCGCACAACCTCGATGCCGGGATGGTCTGGGTGAATTCCGAGAACAACCGTCACCTGCCGACGCCCTTCGGCGGCATGAAGGCGAGTGGAATCGGCCGCGACGGCGGCGACTACAGCTTCGATTTCTACATGGAGACCAAGAACATCTGCCTCGCATTCGGCACGCATCGCGTGCCGAAGCTCGGTGCGTGAGCGCCCGCCCTGACAGGAGAATCCGCGTGAACTCCCGCCTCGACCGCCTCAAAGGCTCCATACCGCCCCTCGTCACGCCATTTCGCAACGGCGCCGTCGACTACCAGGGTTACGCGCGGCTCGTCGAGTTCGAGATCAGCAATGGCTCGCACGGGATCCTGGTCAACGGAACGACAGCCGAGCCGTCCACCCTCTCCGTGGCGGAGCGAAATCGCCTCGTCGACATTGGCGTCGAGGTCGCCGGCGGACGCATACCCGTGGTTGCCGCGACCGGCTCCCAGTCGCTCGAGGAGACTCGCGAGTTGTCTGAGCACGCCGCCAAGGCCGGCGCCGACGCGCTCCTCATCATCACTCCGTACTATATCCGGCCGCCACAGCGTGGCCTCGTTGCCTATTTTCTCGAGCTAGCCAAGTGTACCGACCTGCCGTGGATGGTCTATCACATCCCAGGGCGCACCGCGGTCAACGTAACCATCGATACGCTGAAGGAGCTGCGCGCGAAATCTCCCAGCTTCGTCGGTATGAAGCATGCGGTGAATGACCTTGCGTTGGTTTCCGAGTGCCACGCCGTGCTCGGTCCGCAGTTCAGGATCTTCGTCGGCCTCGAAGAGCTCAGCTTCCCGATGATGGCGGTCGGCGCCTGTGGTCTCATGAACGCCGTCGGCAATCTGCGCCCGCGCGTGCTGTCGGATCTGTGCGAGGCCGTGTGGCGCGGAGACCTGGCGACGGCGCAGGGTCTGCATCACCGACTCTTCGAGATCAACCAGGCGGTCTTCTTCGATACCAATCCGATTCCGATGAAGTACATGATGCGCCGCCTCGGCATTCTGGAAACCAACGAGCACCGCCTGCCCATGATGCCCGCGACGGCCGAGCTCGAGCGTCGCCTCGATGGTGTGCTGCGCCGTGCGGGGCTCCTCGAGGAGCAGCCTTGAGATTGGTGAACTTCCGGTCGGAGGGTCGCAGCGCCTGCGGTGTGCTCGGACCGCGAGGCCTCATCGACCTGGGCGCCCGGCTCGGCGAGCCGGCCGGCAATATCCTGGCGCTGTTGCGTGCGGGCCTTATCGAACGAGCACGAGAGGTGGCCGAGCGCGAGCCCTGCGATTACGCGGCGGGTGAAGTGCAGCTGCTCAATCCCGCGGGACGCGACACGCGCTATTTCTGCATCGGAGTGAACTACCCGGAGCGGAACGAGGAGTACAAGGACGGCAGCGAGAGGCCCAAATATCCCAGCATCTTCATGCGCTCGCATACATCCTTCGCGGCCCCGGGTGAGCCGATCGTCCGGCCCAGGGAGTCCATGCAGCTCGATTACGAGGGTGAGGTGGTGGTCGTCCTCGGCCGGGGAGGGCGGCGTATCCCGCGCGAGAGCGCTCTGACTCATGTCTGTGGCTACAGCTGCGCCAACGAGGGCTCGGTCCGCGACTGGCTGCGGCATTCGAAATTCAACGTGACTCAGGGCAAGAACTTCGACCGCTCGGGATCGATCGGCCCTTGTATCGTGACCGCAGATGAGGCCGGTGCGGCGCCCCTCAGAGTGACTACACGAGTCAATGGCGAGGTTCGGCAGGACGATACGACCGATCGGATGATCTTCCCGATTCCGTATCTCATTAGCTACCTATCGGCGTTCTGCACGCTGGAAGTCGGGGACGTCATACTGACCGGTACGCCGAGCGGCGCCGGAGCGCGTATGGACCCACCGCGTTATCTGGTGCCCGGCGACATCGTCGAAGTCGACGTTTCCCGGGTGGGCGCGCTGCGCAACCGAGTGATCGATGATGATGGCTAAGCGCTCGGTGAGCGTTGCGGAGCGGGCGCTTCCCATCCGCCCCTTCTCGGAGTCTTTGCCGATGGCGCTGCTCAGGACCCGAGAGGCGGTGATGCGCCTCTTCCGTCCGGGCTTGCGCAGGCACGGCGTGACCGAGCAGCAATGGCGAGTCCTGCGAGCGCTCGCGCACTCGGGCCCCCTGGAGATCACCGAGCTGGCCGAGGCCACCTTCCTCCTGGCGCCGAGCCTGTCGCGCATCCTGCCCGATCTCGAGAAACGCCAGCTCATCACCCGGCAGCAGGTGGATAGCGACCTGCGGCGGTATGTGGTGAGCCTGGAGGCGAAGGGGCTACGCCTCATCGGCATGCATGCGCCATACTCGGAGCAGATGTACGCTCAGATCGCGAGGCGCTTCGGCACGGAGCGAATCGCGCAGCTCCTGGGCCTCCTCGAGGCGCTCGAGTCCTCGCTCGGGGAGATCCCGCAGGAGCAGGCTCCGAACCGGCGCCGGAGGAGCTCCTCGCGATGAGCCTCTACTACACGCAGAAGCTGCTCTTCCAGCTCAATCGCGATCCGGCCACGCGCCGGCGCCTCGAAGCGGACCTCGAGGGGTTGCTCGCCGAGTACGAGCTCACCGACGAAGAGCGCCGCGCCATTCGCGAGCCCGACGTCGGCCTGCTCTATGTCATGGGCGTGAATGGGCAGATTCTCATGCACTATGCGGCGCTGCGCGGCTACGAATGGAGCGCCTACATCGAGGCCATGCGGGCGGGCGAGCGCAAATACGGTCCGGTGCGGACCGGCTTGTATTCGCGGGCGGACGCCAGATGAGGATCGCACCCCGTCTGCCGGAGGTCGACACATGAGTCTGGTCTTTGCCGGCGTCTGCAGTCATGCGCCCGGCATCACGGGCCGCAGCGAACGCGCCGATCCAACCGTACGGGAGCCGTTTTACGCGGCGCTCGAGCGGATGCGGCAGGCACTCGAGGCCACGCGGCCGGATGTGTTGGTGGTCATCGGCGCGGAGCACTTCGCCAACTTCTTCATGAACAACATGCCCGCGATCTGCGTCGGCATGGCCGAGCACTACGAGGGACCGATAGAGGATGAGGCATGGCTGCGCATCGAGCGGCGGCGCGTGCCGGGGACACCGGAGCTCTCGCGTGAGCTCATCCAGGACGTGATGGCGGACATCGACCTCGCCTATGCCCAGGAGTGGAAGTTCGATCATGGCATCATGGTGCCGCTGCATTTCCTGACGCCGCGATTCGACGTGCCGGTCATCCCCGTCAACATCAACTGTCAGGGTCCGCCGCTCACGCCGCTTCACAGGGCTTGGGCCTTTGGTGAGGCGCTGCGGCGGGCGGCCGATTCGGTGCCGCAGCGCATCGCTCTCGTCGGTACCGGCGGCATCTCGCATTGGCCGGCCACGCCGGACTCGGGCAAGATCAACGAAGCCTGGGATCGAGAGCTGCTGGATCGCTGGCAGCGCAATGACAAGGCCGCCCTGCTCTCCTATTCGGACCGGGAGACCTATCGCGAAGCCGGTCAGGGGGGCTTTGAAATCCGAACCTTCATCAGTGTGG
>DASUHA010000157.1:0-21270 GCA_036273735.1 Steroidobacteraceae bacterium
GAGGTGATGCAGGCAGTCGCAAGCGGCAACAGCACGTGCGTGTTGCCGGTCACCTCGACAGCAAAGAAGGTCGCCGTGAGCGGCGAGCGCATCGTGCCGCCGAGGATTGCGGCCATCGCGAGCAGCGGCCAGAAGCCGCCGCTCGCGGCCGGCAACCATGGAGCGAGGGCCACCCCGAGCCCGCCGCCCATGATCAGAAGCGGTGCCAACACGCCGCCCGACGTACCGGAACCGAGCGCCACCGCCCAGATCACCGCCTTGACGGCGAGCAACAGCAAACCGGCCGCCGGCACCGTGCCGCCGTGCAGCATCTCCGTGATGTTGTAGTACCCGAGGCCGAGCGCATTGGGGTCGATCAGGCCACCTACGCCGACCACGATGCCGCCGATCGCAGGCCACCACATCCAGTGGATGGGCAACTTGAGGAACAGATCCTCGCAGGCGTAGACGAGGCGCGTCAGGAGGCCTGACAGCAGTCCCGACAGAAGGCCGATCAGCACCCAGCACAGGAGCCCCGCGACCGAGGGATCCATGGCACCGTGGAAGGGGAAGAGCGGCTGCTGCAGGCCGAGCAACGGACGCTCCATGGCAGCCGTGATCGCCGCGGCTGCGACCGGAATGAAGCTGCGCGGGGTCCACTCGAAAAGGAGCAGCTCGACCGCGAGCATCATCGCCGCGATCGGCGTGCCGAACACCGTCGTCATGCCGGCTGCGGCACCGGCGACGAGCAGCGTCTTGCGCTCGCTGTCGGTGACCGGCAGCGCCTGCCCGATGAGCGAGCCGATCGCACCACCGGTCATGATGATCGGCCCCTCGGCGCCGAACGGCCCGCCCGTCCCGATCGAGACGGCAGAAGACAAGGGCTTGAGGATGGCGACCTTGAGGTCGAGGCGGCTGCGGCCGAGCAGGATGGCTTCGATCGCTTCCGGAATCCCGTGGCCGCGTATCTTCTCGGTGCCGTAGCGCGCCATGAGGCCGATGATGAGGCCGCCGACTACTGGTACAGCAACGGCCAGCGCACCGAGCGGCGAGGCTCCCAGGGAGAGATTCTGCAGCGTCGGGCGCCCGAAATAGGCGATGTTGGTGAAGAAGCGGATGAGGTCGAGCAGAACGAGTCCGGTCATCGCGCCGGCGGTGCCGACCACTATCGCAATGCCCGAGACCACGAGGACACGAGGCTTGGTCGTGAAATCGCCCAGCCGCCGGACCTCCTCGAAGGCCAGGCGCAGCACGCCGCCCTCGCCGCCACCGGAGTCCCCTTCTCCGTATTTTTTCTGCTCCGGGATCTTCACATCACAGGTCGTGCACAGCTAATCCACAAGCGTTCCACACCCGGGCCGCGATATGCTCGAGTGCATGCCATTCAGGCTCCCTAGACGCCAGAGCCGCCGCGGCGATGCCACGGTACTCGGCACGTACTTGTTCTCCAGCCGCACCGTGCAGGTGCTGCAGACTTCCGACGAGCATATCGAGTGGACCTGCGATTGCGATAGGTTCCGCCGCCAGGAGCCGCGCGGGACCCCTCTTTGGTGCAAGCATATCGCGAAAGCTGCAGCGCGACGCTCCCTGGAGCGGCTGACCTCGCGGCGGGTGGGGCCGGCGAGCCCCGACAGCCTGTTGCGAGGCCCCGTCCCTGCGCCTCGCCCTTCGGGCCGGCTGCCGCCGTCCACAAAATCCGTTGGATCGGATTTCGAACGCCCGGCCTTGCCGGGCGGGCCCGCAGGGCTGAGGTGCATGGATGCACCGAATAAAATCGCTCCGGACGACTTTGTCACGCCTCGATGAGGCCGTGTCGGATGGCGAGCAGCGTCAGCTCGGATTGGTTGGAAACGCCCAGCTTCTGCTTGACGTTGTAAAGATGCGTGCCGACGGTGGAGGCCGAGAGCCTCAGATCATCGGCGATGCGCTGCACGCTGGCACCGCGCGCCAGGCGGATGAAGACATCGAATTCCCGCTCCGACAGGCGCTTGATCGGCGATGACTCCGTGCCTTCGATGTCTTCGAGCGCCAGCCTCTGCGCGACCCGCGAATCGATGTAGCGGCGCCCCGCACCCACGGCTGCAACCGCCTCGAGCAGTGCCTCGGGGGCGCTGCGCTTCGACAGGAACCCGAGCGCCCCCTCCCGCAGTGCCCGGCGCGCGTGCATGGGGTCATCGTGAGCCGAGAGCGCGAGCACTCGCGCCTGCGCGTCATGTGCGCGGATGCGCCGAAGCGCTTCGATGCCGCCCATGCCGGGCATCGCGATATCCATGATGACGACATCGGGTGACAGCTCGATGTAGCGCTGGCAGGCGGCCTCGCCGGATTCCGCCTCACCGACGACGGTGACCTCGGGATTCGACTGCAGCAGCAGCCGAAACCCGGTGCGCACCACCGCATGATCATCCACGAGCAGGATGCGAATCATCCGCTCACCCGCGGCGGCGTGGCAAAGGGGATCTCCGCTGCGAGCAACGTGCCCCGCAACTCTCGCTTGCGCAGAGTCAGCTTGCCGCCGAGGTGCCTGACGCGCTCGCCGAGTCCGCGCAGTCCGAAGTGCTCCGGGCGATACCAGTCCTCCGGCAATCCAACGCCATCGTCCGTTACCGTCACGAGCAGCGTCTGGGGGTCGGCACGCAGCTCGACATCGACATGCGCGGCCTCCGCATGACGCAGGGCGTTGACCAGTCCTTCCTGCACGACCCGATACGCTGCCAGTGAGACTCCCGGGCCGGGATTGAAAGCCAGCTCGTGCCGCAGACTGAGCATCACGGAAGGATGTCTCCTCTTCAGGTCGCGCACCAGGCCTTCCAACGCCTCGGTGAGGCTCAGCGTATCGAGCGCGACTGGCGCGAGCCGCGGGATGAGCCCGTGCATGGCATCATAGAGCCTCGCCGCCTCATCGGAGATGAGACGTGCCGCGTCCTGCATGGAGGGCTGGCTCGACTGGCCGACGATCGCCTGGGCGAGGCTGCGGATTGCGGTGACCGACTGCCCGAACTCATCGTGCATCTCGTGTGCGATCAGACGCCGCTCCTCCTCCAGCCGCTGCTCGATCACGACCGGGGCCACGGCGCGCTCGACGATCCAGAACGCGAGGCCGTTGACGATGAGCAACATGACGGCGGCGATGATGAGCAGGTGCGTGACGGCATCCCAGCCATCGAGGACGGAGCGTGAAGTCTCCGCCTGCACGGTGAGCTGCAGGCCCGCGGGGAGAGGAAAGATATAGCGCGGGGCGCTCGGGGCCAGCAGATGCGCGAACCAGGCGGGCGCATTGTGACCTGCCTTGTAGACGGCAGGCGGTGAGTGGTAGAGCACGACATTGCCGTGGTACGTGAGCACGATGTCGTTGGAGCGTACGTGTCCGAGTTGTTTGAGAAAGCCGGTCACGATCTCAGGACCGCCGACCTGCCAGTAGATGTCGACGAGGCGTCCGATGAGCTGGGTGGCTACCTGGTTGGCCGCCTCGATCTCTTCCTGGACACGCGCGCGGGTGACCTGCACCTCGGCCCCGACGAGAACGACGACCCAAACTATGGTCAGGCCGGTGACCAGCAAATGCAGGCGCGTACGCAGCTTCATCCGCGAGGGCCATTGATGTTGGTGCGACCCTGAAGCATGAGGCACACGGACGTGCCCGCCGCTACAGGCGGCGAGCGGCGGGCAAAAGTCGGGCCTTTTGCTCGCCGCGCGCTAAGCCGGGCAGGGGCCCGGATCCAGCGCTTCATACTAGCAGCACCACGCAGATTTGCGACTCATGAAAATCATGAGGGTCAATTCATGAACATCCGCTTTCGCGCGCTCGTGCGCTTTGGGGACGATGGCGATGCCGGGCCATCCGGTCCGGTCCACGGCAACCGAACGGAGGGGTTCGTCATGAAATGGGAGACTCCGCAGGCGATCGATTTGCGCTTCGGCATGGAAATCACGATGTACATCGCCCATCGCTGATAGGTAAGCGCGCGGCGTCGGTGTCGCGACTGCGGCGCAGGCGCCGCGCGCCGCTCACCTCCATGAAGATCCGTGTGCTCGGGTCGGCTGCCGGAGGCGGGTTTCCGCAGTGGAACTGCAACTGTCGCAACTGCACCGGGGTGCGTGGCGGCACGCTGCGGGCCCATGCCAGGACGCAGTCCTCGATCGCCGTCCGAGCCCACGATCCGACGAGCGGTACCAACGGCGGGGGGCGCTCGGCCTCCTGGGCCCTGGTCAACGCCTCACCCGACATTCTCACCCAGCTTCGGGCCAATCCGGATTTCCAGCCGGCGCGCTCGGCCCGCGACACGGCAATCTGCGCGATCGTGCTCGTGGATGGCCAGGTCGACCACACCACCGGTCTTTACATGCTCCGCGAGTCGACCCGACCCTGGGCGCTCTGGTGCACCGACACCGTCTGCGCCGACCTCGAGCTTCGGCACCCGATCTTCCAGGTGCTGTCCCATTTTTGCGGTATCGAGCGCAGACGCGTAGCGCTCGACGGCTCTGGGTTCGCAGTCGAGGGAGTACCGGGCGTCCGCTGGCAGGCCCTGCCGGTCGCCGGGAAGCCCGCGCCCTATTCGCCCAACCGCGAGGTTCCGCTGGCCGGCGACAACGTGGCCCTGCTCATCACCGATGAGCAGACGGGCAGATCCGTGTTCTATGCGCCCGGCCTGGGCGGCATCGACGAAGCGACGTGGGAGGCCATGCGGTCGGCGGCCTGCGTGTTGGTGGATGGCACGTTCTGGAGCGATGACGAGATGCTCCGGCTCGGTCTCTCACGCAAGCGGGCAAGCGAGATCGGCCACCTCGCGCAGAGCGGCCCGGGCGGCATGCTCGAGCGGCTCGGACGGCTGCCGCAGGCGACGCGCAGGATCCTGATCCACATCAACAACACCAATCCTATCCTCGACGAGGATTCCCCGGAGCGCGCCGAGCTCGGCCGCCGCGGGATCGAAGTGGCCTGGGACGGCATGGAGATCGACCTTTGAGCGCAACGTCGTGGAGCCCTGCAGAGTTCGAGAGTCAGCTGCGCGCCAAGGACCGGAGCTATCACATCCACCACCCTTTCAACGTGATGCTCAACTGCGGCCATGCGCGGCCCGAGCAGATCCGCGGCTGGGTGGCGAACCGCTTCTACTACCAGATCAACATTCCGATCAAGGATGCCGCGATCCTCGCCAACTGCGACGACCGCAACGTGCGCCGCCATTGGGTGCAGCGCATCCTCGATCACGACGGGTACGGCGACGATCCCGGGGGCATCGAATCCTGGCTGCGGCTGGCCGAGGCCGTAGGCCTCGAGCGCTCGCATGTCGAGAGCCTGAGGGACCTCCTGCCGGGCGTACGCTTCGCCGTCGATGCCTACGTCAACTTTGCCCGACGCGCGCCCTGGCACGAGGCGGCCTGCGCCGCGTTGACCGAGCTCTTCGCGCCGCAGATCCATCGCCAGAGACTCGCCGGCTGGCCCGAGCACTACCCCTGGATCGACCGCGCGGGGCTACACTACTTCCAGAGCCGCGCCAGCCTGGCCACCCGCGATGCCGACCTCGCGCTCGCCGCGACGCTCGAGCGGTTTCGCACGCGGGCCGAGCAGGAGCGGGCCCTCGAGATCCTACAGTTCAAGCTCGATGTGCTCTGGCAGATGAACGATGCCATGGCGCTGCGCTACGGGGTGCAATGATGGTGGTCGTCAACACGGCAGCGCGCCCGGCAATCGGCGACGGCTTTCGCCTGCAGTGGGAGCCGGCGCAGGAGGCGCACGTGCTGCTCTATCCCGAAGGGATGGTGAGGCTCAGCCGGAGCGCCGCGGCGATCCTGACACGCTGTGACGGTGAGCACACCATCGCCGACATCGTGGCGGATATCGAGCGCGCCTACGCTGCGACCGGACTCTCCTCCGACGTGTTCGCATTCATCGAGCTCGCGGTCGAGCGCAGCTGGGTGGAGTTCCGGGCATGAGCGAGCCGGCTGCGACGCCCTCCCCGCCGGCAGGTCCGCCGCTCTGGCTCCTCCTCGAGCTCACCTACCGCTGCCCGCTGCATTGCGTCTTCTGCTACAACCCTACGGACTTCGAGAACGTCGGTCGGGAGCTCGAGACCGCGGAGTGGCTGCGCGTTCTCGAGGAGGCGCGGGCGCTCGGCTCGGTGCAGCTGGGGCTTTCGGGCGGTGAGCCGCTGGTCCGCGAGGATCTCGAGACCATCGTCGCGGCCGCCCATCGGCTCGGGTTCTACACCAACCTCATCACCTCCGGGGTGGGTCTCACCGAGCCACGTCTGCAGGCGCTGAAGGAAGCAGGTCTCGATCACATCCAGCTCTCCTTCCAGGACAGCACGCGCCGGATGAACGATTTCCTGAGCAGCACCCGGACATTCGAGCTGAAATCGAAAGTGGCCGCGCTCATCAAGGAGTACGGCTACCCCATGGTCCTCAACGTGGTGCTGCATCGTCTCAACATCGACCACGTCGAAGACATCCTCGAAATGGCCGAGCGCATGGGCGCCGAGTACGTCGAGCTCGCCAACACCCAGTACTACGGCTGGGCGTGGCGCAATCGCGGGCAGCTCATGCCGAGCCGCGCGCAGCTCAACCGTGCGGAAGAGGCCACCGCCCGCTTTCGCGAGCGGGTGGGTGCGCGCATGCGAATCTTCTTCGTGGTGCCGGACTATTTCGAGACCCGACCGAAGCCCTGCATGAACGGTCTCGGACGGATATTCCTCAGCATCGCCCCGGATGGAATCGCGCTGCCCTGCCAGGCGGCGCGCATGCTGCCGGGGCTCACCTTCCCGAGCGTGCGCGAGGCCAGCATTCGCTCGATCTGGTACGACTCACCGGCGTTCAACCACTACCGCGGAGAGGGTTGGATGAAGGAGCCCTGCCGCAGCTGCCCGGAGCGCGGGCGGGACTTCGGCGGCTGCCGCTGCCAGGCTTACCTCCTGACGGGCGACCCCGCCAACGCCGATCCGGTCTGCGAGCTCTCGCCCCATCATCACCTGGTCACCGAAGCCGTGATGCGGGCCGAGCGCGAGCCGACGGTAACGCCGGCCGAGCAGCCGCTCATCTTCCGCGACCACCGCGGCTCGAGCGCACGGGAATAGGGGTTGCTCGACGGATGGCGTGCGTCCCTCCGCCGATCCGTACTCCGAGCCGCAGAAGGCCGAGAAAAACGAGCCCGGCCGCGGCCGCAGCGCCCACGCTCCGAGTGAGATTCCGCGCGCCGGCTGGCGCGACATTCTCCTGCGCGTCTGGCGAAAGCTCGGCGAGGATAACGTTTCGCTGGTTGCCGCGGGCGTTGCCCTCAATACTCTGCTCGCGGTGTTTCCTGCCATGGCGGTGCTGGCGTCGGTTTACGGCATGTTCGCCTCGCCGGCGCAGGTTGGGCAGGAGATCCAGCCCTTCTACGGAATCCTGCCGCACGAAGCCGCCGGCATCATCCAGACTCAGCTCGAGGCACTTGCGCAGCCGCGCAACCACACGCTCGGCATCGGCGCGATCGTGAGCTTCGTCGTCTCCGTCTACTATTCCAGCCAGGGGGTGTCGGCGCTCATGTCCGCCACCAACATCGCGTACTGCGAGCGCGAGCGGCGCGGGTTCATCGAAGTCATCCTGCTGGCGCTGGGGTTCGCCGTCGGTGCGGTCGTTGGATTCGTGGTCATGCTGCTGCTCACCGTCGCGGTGCCCCTGGGGCTCGAAAAGCTGCCGCTGCCGCACTTCGTGGACATGGCGGCGCTCATCCTGCGCTGGATCCTCTTGTGGCTCTTCGCAGCCCTCGGGCTCGCGATCGTCTACCGTTACGCGCCCTCCCGGGAGAACGCGCGCTGGCGCTGGGTCACCTGGGGCTCGGTGATCGCGGCCACGCTGTGGCTGGTGTCGAGCGTGCTTTTCTCCCTCTACGTGCGCAACTTCGGCAGTTATGGCAAGACGTACGGTGCGCTCGGCGGCGTGATCGTCCTCATCATGTGGTTCTATCTGCAGGGCTATGCGATCGTGCTCGGCGCCGAATTCAACGCCGAGACCGAGCATCAGACCGCGGTCGATACGACCCAGGGGCCGCCCGCTCCGATGGGCGAGCGGGGCGCCTACATGGCCGATACGCTGGGCAAGCGGCCAAAGTGATACATTCCCGACATGGCCGTGCGACCGGTACTCAAGATGGGCGAGCCGCTGCTCCGGCAGGTGGCGACGCCCGTGCAGCGCTTCGACACCGAGCTGAGCGCGCTCGTCGCGGACATGGACGACACCATGCGCGCGCTGAGCGGCGCCGGCATTGCCGCGCCCCAGATCGGCGTGGGACTGCGGGTCGTGATCTTCGAGGTCTCGGTCAACCCACGCTATCCAAACGTCTCGCCCGTCCCCTACACGGTGCTGATCAACCCCGAGCTCACACCGCTCAGCGAGGAGCAGGAGGAAGGCTGGGAGGGATGCCTCTCGGTCCCGGGGCTGCGGGGACTCGTGCCACGGTTCAGCAGATTGCGCTATCGGGGATTCGATCTCGAGGGCGCTCCGATCGATCGCACCGTCGAGGGCTTCCACGCCCGTGTGGTGCAGCACGAGGTCGATCACCTCGACGGCATACTCTATCCGCAGCGTGTCCGGGATCTGCGCAACTTCGGCTTCGAGGAGGCGCTCCTCGGCCGGATGACGCCGATGCCGGACTGACAGAGACGCGGCGCAACCGCGTCAGGATCTACTCCAGGCCCGCGAACGGATCGCGCCAGGCCGGAAGTTGCCACAGCCGCTCGTGCCATGCCCTGATGTGCACGTATCGTTGCAGCGGAAGCATCGCCGCCTCTGCGAACGGCAGCGCAGTGGCCACGCGAAAATCCGCGTAGCTGAGTCTCTTGCCCACGAGCCAGTCGCGGGTGGAGAGCGCATCTTCCAACACCGTGGCGAACCGGTGGAATTCATCCGCGCCTTCCCGCAGCGCATCGCCGTCCGGGGCGCCGAGCCCGAGCATCGGCTTGATGACGTTCTCCCAGTAGAAAACACTGGCCGCCCGCGTGAAATGGTGAGCGCCCCAACTCAGCCACATCTGCACCTCGGGAGCATGCTCTCCCCCGGGCCAGAAGTCGGATCCGGCCAACGCCGACAGCCTGCACGCGATCGCGTCGGTTTCCCAGAGCGTGCGGTCTGCTTCCACGAGCACGGGCACCAGCGTGTTGGGGTTTATGGCGCGAAATGCCGGCTCGTTCTTCGGGCTTCTCGGGCTCGCGCGCACGAATTCGACCGGTGCCTCGAGATGGCGGGCCACGGCCACCGCCACGCGCGGATTGAGATTCCTCGAATAGTAGAGCTTCATCTTGCCGAGCTCATCTCAGAACCGGCGGGCTCTCACCTGACGCTGTTGGAATCAACCTGCCCTCTCGCCCAATCCGCCCAAGGTGCGTAAACCCGAAGCCTTCACTGTATTTCAAGCCATAGCCCAAAGCACGATCGAATCCGATATGGGCGGACCAGATGAGCGTCCCGAGCAGGAACAGATGTGATCCGGTCGCCAGGCCCACGCCGGCACAAAGGAGAGGTCCGATGTAGGAATGCGCGGAATTGTAGAAGAGGGCCCCCATGCTCGGGCCGAGCAGGTAGCCGGCAAACGAAACGTCCGGCAACAGGAAGCACAGTGCGAAGATCTCCCAGGATCCGAAGACGCGTTGATAGAGAATCAGGCTCACGGCAAGGATCAGGGCCCCTTCCAAACGCAAAACCAGTCTCACTCCGCCCGTCGTACCGCCACTGTTCATCTTTGTCTCGCCTGAGTGCGGACCTATGGTCATTTTAGGGTCAGTCGGGAGCGCCCGGGTTGGCTCCTGGATCGAAGCGCATCGGCTTGGTGACGCCGAGACGCGATAGCTCCTTCAGCAGCGCCTCCGCGAGATCGTGGTTCCCGGCGCGATCGAAGAGTGGCGCCGCCTCCCAGTCGTATGCCCAGGGGTGAGCCGTTCGCAACTTCTCCGGCTCGTCGGCATACCGGGGAATGACATGGGCGTGGAGCGCCGGCTCGAGATTGCCGAGGATGGCATAGTTGATGCGCTCGGCTCCAGTCACTTTGAGCACCGCATCGCCGAGGCGTGCGAGGTCCTGAAGGAACAGCGTACGCTCGTGCGCACCCAGGGCATTGAGGCTCGGGACGACCGGATCGGGGAGCAGCAGCGCGTAACCCCGCAGGAACTGTCGCTCGCCGAAAACGGCCCAGCCGGAGAAGAGGCGAGCGATGACGCGCGGCTCGCGGCCGGCTCTGGCGGCAGCCACCTGTCGATGAATCGCCGTCTCCGGTGCAGCCTTGATCTCGTTCTTCATGTCAACACGTGACTCCGAGACCGCGGAGGGATTCCACGGTCGTTTCGTAGCCGCCATGCACGATGCCGTGCCAGCCACGGCGGCGCGCCGTTGCAATGTTCTCGGCTCGATCGTCGATGAACACCGTCTCGTCCGGCATAAGTGAGAAGCGCCGCTCCGCCTCGACATAGATGCCGTCATTCGGCTTCATGACGCCCGCCATGAACGAAGGCAGTGCGCCGTGTCCTATCCGGTGGAGCTCATATTCACGCGACAGATGCGTCCAGTGCAGATCGCCGATGTTGGAGAGGAGATAGACGCGATAGCGCTCGCTCAGCCGGCGGGCAAGGTCCACCATCGAGGGCTGCAGCTCGAACATGTCCACCCAGCTGGCGTGCGCGGCCTCGCGGCTCATCGGACGAGGCGCGAGCGCCGCACAGCGCTCGAGCAGGCCCTGACCATCCATGCGACCGCACTCGTGGTCCTCGAGCGCGATGCGCACCAGCACCGAGTCGAGGTCGGGCGCGTCCGCGCCGTGTGCGGCCAGGAAATCGAGGAAGGGCTGGTGATCGAGATGGACGAAAACCCAGCCGATGTCGAAAACCACGTTGCGAATCAAGCCACCGCCTCCTATACCCTCATTGTACGCGTCGCTCGCGCCGGCATCGTGCCGTGACCGGCGAATTGCGCCTGCCCTTCAAAGCGGGAACGGCATGACGGTGCCGCTATCGCCCGGTGTGCCATTCACCGCGACCACCGTCGCCTTGGGGAAGAAGTTGAACTCCGAGGCGCTCGCCCACGTGTAGGCGCCCATGGCCCTGCCCACGATGAGATCGCCCGCTTCCAGCTTCGGCAGCAGCAGGTTCTCCGCGATCACATCGATGCTGTCGCAGGTAGGTCCCGCGAGGACGGACGGCAGCCGCTCCTCGCCATCACGCAGAGGCTCCACAGGATAGCGCGCATGATCGTAGAGATGACCGCTATAGGAGCCATAGAGCCCATCGTCGAGGTAATACCACCAGTGTCCCTCGCGGCGCGCCCGCCCCATCACGGATGCCACGCCGATCACTGCAGGACCTACGATGTAGCGGCCGGGCTCGGCGATCACACGCACCCGCCGCGGGAGCTTCGCCAGCGCCTCGCGCAATGGCTCGCAGAAGCGGCCGATGTCCTGCACCGGCTGCGCGTAGTCGATGGGGAAGCCGCCGCCGATGTCGAGGGTGTCGAGAGGTCCGAGCTTCGCCTTTCGACCTGCCGACATCAGCTTGGCACACGCCTGGATCGCCTCGACGTGCTTTGCCGAGTCCGCCGCCTGCGATCCCACGTGGAACGACAACCCGCGCACGGTGATGCCGAGCTCCGCCGCATGCCGGGCCAGCTCGAGCGCATCCTCCGGATCGCAGCCGAACTTGCGCGACAGATCGCACATGGCGCCCGGGCTGCGGAACGAGACCCGCAGCAGCAACTCGATCCGGTCCGCGAGCCGCCCGAACTTGCCTACCTCGTCCGGGTTGTCGACCACGAAGGTGCGCAGGCCAAAATCGATTGCGTTGCGGATGTCCTGCGGTCGCTTGATGGGGTGCGTATGGATGCACTTGTCCGGGCCGACGCCCAGACGGCGCACGAGCTGCACCTCGCCCGTCGTCGCGAGGTCGAGAAATCCGCCCTCGCCGAGCACCGTGCGAACCACGGCTGCATGCGGCATCGGCTTCAGCGCGTAATGCAGATCGACACGCGGCAGCGCCGCGCGCAGCTTGCGGTACTGCACTCTCACGCGCTCGCAGTCGAGGATGATCAGCGGCGATCCGAACTGACGGACCAACCGCCTGATCTCCGCCGGCTGAAACGGGTCGATATAGCGCGCGCGGCGCGATCGGGTCATTTGTCTGCTATTGGCTAAAGGTCGCCTGGCGGCGCTTTTAGCGGCCAGCCATTGGACTGGATTTGATCTCGCGGCCCAGTGAGCGGCCCTGGGCCGCTCACTCACTTGCTGTTTACGTTTGAAAAACCCTAAGGCAACACTGCCATCGCGCCGCTGTCGTCGCCCTCGTTGACATTTGCCGCTGCCCGCAATAGGCGATCGCGGATGGCGGTCCATCGCTCGCCGTCCGGTACGTCCTGCACCAGGATCTGTTGGCAGCCTGCCTTGTCGAGCGTGCGCAGATTCGTATAAAGATCGTGTCCATACTGCTCCGGCCGGCGGCCGGCGTTGATCCAGGTCACGTACTTGTGGGCCTTGAGCGGCAGCCGTTGCGCCAGCACTGCCACCCGCCGGCCACCCTCCGATAGGGCTGCGGCCCGGGCGTCTACTTCACCGGATGGCACGATGCTCATCGGAGTCGTCGGCGCGTAATGCGAGGAGGTCCCGCCAGGAACGCGCGGTGACTCGACATCCGCCCCGATGAGCAGCTCGCCGATGACCTGCCGGATCTGCGCTGCGGTGATCGCACCGGGTCGCAACAGTCGTACGGCCTCCCCCTGGAAAGCAAGGATGGTGGACTCCAGCCCGATCTGACACTCGCCGCCGTCGAGAATGACTTTCACCTGCTCGCCGAGCTCCTCGCGCACGTGCTCCGCGCGCGTCGGTGAAAGCCTGCCGTAACGGTTGGCCGACGGAGCTGCGATTCCGCCGCCGAAAGCGGTCAGAAGCTGCTGTGCCATCGGATGCGACGGCACTCGGATGGCAACGGTGTCCTGGCCGCCAGTGACCACGTCGTGAACGTTGGCCGCGCGAGGCATCACCATGGTGAGCGGCCCGGGCCAGAAGCGCTCCGCGAGCCGGGTGGCGGTCGCCGGCACTTCCGACACCCAGCGATGCAGGAAGCGCGGGCTGTCGAGATGGACGATCACCGGATGGGTGGCCGGCCGCCCCTTTGCCTCGAAGATCTTGCGGACCGCGGCGGGATTCTGCGCGTTGGCGCCCAGCCCGTAGACCGTCTCCGTCGGAAAGGCGACGAGCTCGCCGTCGCGCAGCGCCTGCACGGCGGTCTCGATCTCGACCTGGGTAGCTCTGACGACTCGAACCATGATGATAGGGATTCTAGCAAGGCCAGCCCTCGGGCCATCTATCGGGCCATCGGCCGGGCTAACCGTTGCGTTTTGACGACAGGTCTCAGTCCAGGGCGTGTCGCGCCCAGCCGTCAGGCGTCCTCAGAAGCTCGTAGGCGGGCCAATAGTGCTTATCGAGCTTCAGAGTGATCACGTCAGCGGCATTGTTCCAGGTGATTGTGGTCAGCCGCAACGACGAGCGGTCCGGCCGTCCAGCTACCGCCCTCAGAAACGCGTCGAGATCGGGCGTCGGCTGGCCGTCCACCTGCACGATGCGACGTCCCGGATAGAGACCATAGCGTGCCGCAGGCGAGCCGTATGCGAAGAAATCGACATAAACGCCGGCCGGCGGAATTCCGCGTTGAGCGCGCATGGATTGGAAGGGTGCCTGCAGTGTCGCGCCGGCCCATAGCACGACTCTGTCGAGCTCCGCTCCCGACAGTGCCACCGTAGGGACGGTGATCGTCTGCTCGCCGTTGCCCCTCCAGACCGTCACCTGAACCTCACTGCGGTCCGCGGTGGCCCGCTCGACCTCGCGAAACTCGGTGACCACCTTGCCATCGAGCGCCAGGAGGAGATCACCCGGCTGCAGAAGTGAGGCTGCCGGCGAGCCGCCGACGGAGCGTATGACCGTCAGCACCTGCCTCTCGGTCGGACTGTGCGCAGCGAGCTTCGCCGTCCATTCCGGCGCCAGACCCATCTGGCGGGCACTCGCCAGCGGCTCCGGATCGAGCTCGACGTCGAGCGAGTGCAGATCGCGCCCGCTGCGCACGCGATCGACCATGTCGGCGACGAGATCGATCGGCACGCCGCGCAGCGCCTGTGCGATGTTGTTGTCGCTGTCATATGCGAAGCTCGACCACATCCCGAGCACGTTGCCTGCAGCATCGGTGAGCACGCCGTCGAAATCAGCCGGCGGATTGACCAGGCCCAGGGTCTCGATGTTGGTATCGCGAAAGCGCATGGTCCGCGACAGGGGCAGTGACAGCGGATCGATGCTCGCGACCTCCGTGCCGCGCGAGTGCATCTGCGCGTCAGTCCCCAGGCCCACCACCCAAACCGGCGCACCGGGGCTGAGCTTCTCCGATTTCAGAGTCGCCGACCTGACGGGCGTCGTGCCGATGAGCTTCGGATCGTATGCGACGATCGCAAAGTTATGCAGCGGATTGACGTACACCACGCGCCCGGGCACCTGCAGGGTGCCCGCGAAAGTCACCGTGACATCGCCGAGCGATGCCGGCACGGTGTCCCGGTCGACCACGACGAGTCCGCGCTGCGCGTCCACGACGAGTCCGGTTCCGTGGTAGTAATGCTCGGTAACACCTGACACCGAATACGGCATGGTGAAGGTGACTACCGCCAGCGACGGCGCGAGAGCGGTGAGCCGCGGGTCCTGGTATTTCGGGAATCCCGTGGCGCTCACCGGGTCGGGCTTGGGCGCCGGCCCCGCCTCGAGCGGCGTGCACGGCCAGCTGCCGAGCTCATCATCGCGCGTGCAGTGATCGGCCGGGTACCACAGCCGGTCCATGCGGAAGGAGCCGAGCTCGCTGCCGTTCGGATCATCCGCCGTGGTGAAGCGGATGTTGGCATAGTCGCCGTTGCCGAGGCGGCTCAGCGCCTGGCGGAAATCCTGCAGATCATTGATCGGTGACGAGTTGACTTCCCTGATGACCGCGCCGCGCGGAACTCCGGCGGCGCCGAACACGTAGCCCGGATTGGCGACGAACACCCCGCGTGGCGGCACGTTGAGCTGACGTGCTTCCTGGTAGGAAAGCGTGTTGACCACGGCATCACCGAACTGCACGTAGGAGCTCGGCGTGATAGCGGTCAGGTCGCCGACGGGCAGCGTCACCGATACCGGCTTGCCGCCGCGCTCGAGGTCCAAGTGGACCTGCCCCCCGACGGAGGAATCGAGGATGCGCTCGAGCGGATCGAAGGTCGTGACGTAATGGCCGTTGACCCGCAGCAGGATGTCACCCGGCTGCAGGGCGAGCGCGCTCGGCGTCCCGGGCAGCACGCTCGACACCACCAGCATGCCGGTCTGTTGGGGAAACTGCTTGCGCACCGCCCCCTCGGTCTGGAGGCCGAGCCCGAGGCGCTCGAGCTCGTCGTAGGGCGTGTAGCCGAGAACGGCGTAGAGCGTGCCGCGGGTGACCGTCTTGCCCTCCTGGATGAGCTGCAGGGCGCGCTCCACACGCTCGAGCGGCAGATAGAAGCTCGAGGCGGCGTTGTCGGCGCCGCCCGCGTTGAGGGCAACGGCGCGGCCCTGAATGTCGATCACCGGCGATCCGGAAGAGCCGCCGGAAGTGCCGGAGGCCGCCTGCAGATAGAAGGTGTTGAAGTCGTTGTATTTACCGAAGCCGTAGTTCGGCGCCTCCCGGTCCAGCCGCGCGAGCGTGCCGGCGAGGATCGAGAGCTGCTCGCCGGCGTTGTTGCCGACGACGCGGATCTCACGGCCAACCTTGGCGCCGTCCGGATAGAGGGTGAGCGCCTTCGGCTGGATGTAGTGCAGCTTCTTCGGGTCGTAACGGTAGAAGCCGAAGTCATGCACCGGATCGCGGTAGATGGGATGGAGCTGTACCACCTCGCGATCGAGGAACACCGCCTCGGCGGTCACGGGGCCGGGCGTCACGACGTGCCGGTTCGTCAGGATGATGCCGCGCTTGGCGTCCACGACGAAACCCGTTGCCTGCGCGGTCTCGTTCCAGTCCGTATCGAAGGCGCGGACCTCATCGACGTTGATTGAGACGACACTGCTCGCTATCCGCTCGAGGGTGGCGGCCCAGGTGGGATTGGCCTCGCCTGCGGCCGCCTGGCGCGCCAGATGCGCTGCCTGCGGCGCTCCCTTCGGCAGCGGCACGCGCGATGGCCGGACCCGCATCGGCCTCGAGGGCTGCATGGGCGCACCGGCGGGCGGAGGGGTGTTCTGCCTCGTGCTGGTGGGCGAAGCCTGCGGCCCCGCGGCAAAACTCAGGGGCGCGCAGGCGGCGAGCAGGAGGACGCTAAGACGTCGTGGGAATCGCATGAGCTCCGGTCGGCTTCCACGTGAGATCCAGTTGCTTGGCTGCCCGAACGTCATCCAGGCGCCGAACCGGCATGGTATGCGGAGCGCTGGTGACGCGCTCGGGTTCTTTCGCGGCTTCCGCCAGGATCTCGCCCATGGCTTTGACGAAGGCATCGAGCGCCGCCTTGCTCTCGGTTTCCGTCGGCTCGATGAGCAGGCATTCGGGCACGAGCAGCGGGAAATAGGTCGTCGGTGCGTGCATGCCGTGATCGAGCAGCCGCTTGGCGAAATCCATGGTCGTGACCCCGAGCTCCTTCGCCTGGCGCTTGAGCGTGATGATGAGCTCATGGGTCGCCCGGCGCTCGGGATAGGCTGCATCGAAGCCCGCGCGAGTCAGCTGCGCCAGCAGATAGTTGGCGTTGAGCGTTGCGTACTCGCTCACCTTCGCCATGCCTTCCCGGCCGAGCATGCGCATGTAGATGTAGGCGCGCAGCAGCACACCCGCGTTGCCCATGAATCCCGACAGCCGGCCGATCGACTGCGGCAGGTCACGGTCCGTGAGCCAGCAATAGCGATCGCCGCGGCGCCCGACGAGCGGCACCGGCAGGAAGGGCGCCAGCCGGGCACTGACGCCGACCGGGCCTGCGCCGGGGCCGCCGCCGCCGTGCGGCGTCGAGAATGTCTTGTGCAGGTTGACGTGAATGACGTCGAAGCCCATGTCGCCGGGCCGCACCTTGCCCAGAATGGCGTTGAGATTCGCGCCATCGTAGTAAAGGAGTCCGCCCGCGGCGTGCACGGTGCGCGCCACTTCCTCGATCCGCCGCTCGAACACACCGAGGGTCGACGGGTTGGTCAGCATGATGCCGGCAGTCTTCGGCCCGACGACGGCCTTGAGCACCTCCAGATCCACATCGCCATCGGCGTTGACGGGCACCTCCCGCACCACACAGCCGCACATCGTAGCCGTGGCGGGGTTGGTGCCATGAGCCGCCTCCGGCACGATGATCTCGTTGCGCTCGAGGTCGCCTCGCGCGCGGTGATAGGCGCGGATCATGGCGACCCCGGCATATTCGCCCTGCGCGCCGGCCATCGGGCTCAACGCCACGGCCTGCATTCCGGTCACCGCCTTCAGCATCTCCTGCAGCTCGTAGAGACAGGAGAGAAAGCCCTGCGCCACCGTCTCGGGCGACAGCGGATGGCGCGCCAGGAACTCCGGCAGCATCGCCAGACTGTTGCAGGCCTTGGGGTTGTACTTCATCGTGCACGACCCGAGCGGGTAGAAGTGCGTGTCGATGGAGAAGTTGAGCTGCGAGAGGCGCGTGAAGTGTCGCACCGTCTCGAGCTCACTCACCTCGGGCAGAAGCGGGCGCTTGGTGCGGCGCAGCGCCGCCGGCAGGTCCGCCGTCGCATCCGGTCCCGGATCCCGCGGCCATTGGTCCTCGGCTGCCCGGCCGGGAACGGAGTACTCGAAGATGGGCTTTTCCAATCTGGCGGACATGGTCTTCAGGCCTCAGGCTGCGCGTGCCGCGCGCAGGCACTCGGTGAGCGCACTGGCGTAACGCTCGATGTCGGCGGTCGTCTTGGTCTCGGTCGCGCAGACGAGAAGCGCCTGACCGAGCTCCGGGTAATGCTCGCTGAGATCCAGCCCACCCACGATTCCACGCGCGGCGAGACTCTCCAGGACAGGCGCGACGGGGCGGTCGATCGCAAGGGCTTCCTCGTGGAAGACGGGCCCGCGGAACAGACGTCGCACCCCCGGGACCTTGGTCAGCACATCCGTGAGCTCACGCGTTCGCGCGTGCGATGCGGCCGCGACCCGTTCGAGGCCGCCCGGGCCCATCAGCGAGAGGTAGACCGTCGCGGCCGTTACCAGCAGGCCCTGATTGGTGCAGATGTTGGAAGTCGCCTTGGCGCGTCGGATGTGCTGCTCGCGCGCCTGTAGCGTCAGGGTGAATCCCGCACGGCCCGCGGCATCCACCGTGCGCCCGACGATGCGGCCGGGCATCTGCCGAACGTGCTCCATCCGCGCCGTCATGAAGCCGAAATAGGGTCCGCCCGAGGAGAGCGGCACGCCGAGGGGTTGCCCCTCACCGATCGCGATGTCCGCACCCTTGGTGCCCCATGCGCCCGGTGGCTTGAGCAGCGCGAGCGACGTGGGGTTCACGACGGCCACGACCAGAATGTTGCGCGCGTGCGCCCAGTCGCAGAGCGCATCGACATCTTCCAGCCGGCCGAAGAAGTTGGGCTGCTGGATGACGAGCGCAGTGATGTCCTGCCCGTCGTAGCGGTCGAGCGCGCCGGGAAGGATGCGGCCCTCCTCCATGGAGTACGGCAGCTCCTCGAAGACCAGCCCCTGGTTGCCCGCTACGGCTGCGGCCGTCTTGCGGTAGTGCGGATGGACGGTGGAGGGCACGAGGATGCGATGCGAGTGCGATTTGCGGTTGGCGCGCACCGCCATCAGGCTCGCCTCCCCCATGGCGCTGGCGCCGTCGTACATGGAAGCGTTCGAGACGTCCATGCCCGTGAGGCTCGCCATCATGGTCTGGTATTCGTAGAGGAGCTGCAGCGTCCCCTGGCTGGCCTCCGCCTGATATGGCGTGTAGGCACTGTAGAACTCGCCGCGGGTCGCGATGGCCCACACGGCCGCAGGAATGTGGTGCTCGTAGGCACCGGCCCCGATGAAGCAGAGTGGCCGCCCATCGAGGCGCGCCCGCTCGGCCATCAATCGGCCGATCTCCATCTCACTCAGGCTCTCCGGTACGCCCGCGAGCGCGCCGAGGCGCAGATTGGCCGGGATCTCATCGAAGAGCTGCTCGATGCTGCCGACGCCGATGGCAGCGAGCATCGCCTCTACATCCTCGCGGGTGTGGGGAATGAAGGCCATCAGCCACCCTCCTCCGCGACCAGCTTCTGATACTCCGCGGCGGTCATGAGCGCCGGGACCGCCCCGGACGGCCGCAGCCGCATCAGCCAGCCCTGGCCGTAGGCGTCGGAGTTGATCACCTCGGGCTGCGCCGCGAGCGCGGGGTTGCCCTCGGTGACCTCACCGGCGATCGGCGAGTAAACGTCCGAGGCGGCCTTGACCGACTCCACGACGGCGAAAGGCTCGCCGGCAGCGAGCTTGCGGCCCGCCTCCGGCACCTCGACGAAGACGAGATCGCCGAGCGCATGCTGGGCGTGATCGGTGATGCCCACCTCCACCGTGCCATCGGGCAGGGCTCGCACCCATTCGTGACTCTTCGTGTATTTGAGATCGGAAGGAACGTTGCTCATGCTGCGCTCCGGGGTCTTGTAGTTTGGATCAGGGATCGTGATGAGGGTTCGGCGTCGGCAGCAAAAGCGCTCAACTGACGAGCGCCTTGCCATGCCGCACGAACGGCGGCCGTACCACGCTTGCGTCGTGCAGCTTGCCGCGAATGTCGACCTGCACGCTGGAGCCCGCCGCAACCGGCACTCGTGCCAGCGCTATCGAGCGCTCCAGGGTCGGTGAGAAGGTGCCGCTCGTGATCTCACCGGAGCCGGCCTCGGACACGAGCACCTTCTGGTGTGCGCGCAACACTCCGCGATCGGTGAGCAGCAAGCCCACCAGCTTGCGCTGGGGTCCGCGAGCGCGGATTGCCTCGAGCGCCTCGCGTCCAATGAAGGCGCGGCCAGGCGGATCGAGTGCCACCGTCCAACCGAGAGCGGACTCGAAGGGGTGAGTGCTCTCATCCATGTCGCTGCCGTAGAGATTCATGCCGGCCTCGAGGCGTAGCGTGTCACGCGCGCCGAGGCCACAGGAGGTGACGCCGGCGGAATTCAACGCACGCCACACCCGCTCCACTTCTGTCGCCGGCAACATCATCTCGAAACCATCTTCGCCGGTGTAGCCGGTGCGCGCGACGAACCAACCGTCGATCTCGCGCCCGAAGAATGGCTCGAGCGCGAGCGCGCTCGTCGAGCCCGAGGGCGAGAGCAGGCTCGCCGCCTTGGCGCGGGCCTCCGGGCCCTGCACGGCGAGCATGGACAGATCGGTGCGCTCGATGACCTCGATGCCCAACTGCGCCGCGTGGCGGCGGATCCACTCGAGATCCTTGTCGCGGGTGCCGGCGTTGACGACCGCGCGAAACCAGGAATCGGTGAGGAAGTAGACGATGAGATCGTCGATGACGCCGCCCGTCTCATTGAGCATGCAGCCGTAGAGCGCCTTTCCCGGCGTCTTCAGCTTGCCGACGTCATTGGCGAGAAGCGTCTGCAGGAATGATCTGACTCGGGCGCCCTTGAGATCGACGACGCACATGTGCGAGACATCGAAGACGCCGGCGCCACGGCGCACGGCATGATGCTCTGCAATCTGGGAGCCGTACTGCAGCGGCATGTCCCAGCCGCCGAAGTCCACCATCCTGGCGCCGAGCTTCTGATGAAGGTCGAATAGCGGGGTTCGTCGTGTCACAGGCACTCCGGAATCCACAAGAACGGCGGGCATACGATGCCTCTGCCGCCCTCTGTCCGGTGACCTGAGAGATCGGGCGCCGGCGGCGCCGCTCCCCTTCGGTGGGTGGCCGCACGTGCTGCCACCACTCTCCAGAGCCCCCGCGATCTGCCGTTCGTGTGCCTGAGCGTTTCCGGGCGGAGCTTGCGCCTTCGGCGTTCCGGCGTTGGCCGGACCCTCTCCGGACAGACCGATTATGGGGTGCACGCATCATAGCATGTAAAATGTCGGGTCCCAGGAACCTCTGAGCAGACCATGTCATCCATCCAGCGCCGCAATTCCGTACAGGTGTCCATCGGTCCGATCCGGGTGGGCGGTACGGCACCGATCGTCGTGCAATCCATGACGAACACCGACACGGCAGACATCGAGGGTACTGCGCAGCAGGTGAAGTCCCTCGCCCGCGCGGGCTCGGAGCTCGTGCGCATTACGGTAAATACAGCGGAGGCCGCGCAGGCCGTGCCGCATATCCGCAATCGGCTGG
This sequence comes from Steroidobacteraceae bacterium, assembly GCA_036273735.1. Taxonomy (GTDB): domain Bacteria; phylum Pseudomonadota; class Gammaproteobacteria; order Steroidobacterales; family Steroidobacteraceae; genus 13-2-20CM-66-19. The sequence goes on from DASUHA010000157.1 coordinate 21,235, forward strand.
ATCAGCTCGGAGTCGCCGTGCCATTGATCGGCGACT
>DASUHA010000158.1:0-22188 GCA_036273735.1 Steroidobacteraceae bacterium
CGCGGCCCGGATGGTAGCTGGCGCATCATCCGCAACCTCGTGCTCTGATGAGGACCGGAGAGGGCTGGGGATAATGGTCAGACTCTCACTCCTGGGCATACCTCACGACGACAATTCGTCCTTCATGAAGGGGCCGTCGGAGGCGCCGCCGCTCATCCGCGAGCGGCTGTTTTGCGACGCCTACGGCGAATTCAGTGAGTCGGGTGTCGAGATCAGTACCCGGGAGCGCATCCTCGATCATGGCGACATGCGATTCGACGGCACCTCCGACCCCTGGGAGCTGATCGAGCAAAAAGTCGCCAGAGCTCTGGAGTCGGGTGATCCGCTGATCTGCCTCGGCGGCGATCATGCCATCACGCATCCGATCATGCGGGGTGTGCGCCGGCATCATCCGCGGCTGACGATTCTCCACATCGATGCGCATCCCGACATCTATCACATCTACCAGGGGAACATGCGATCGCACACGTGTCCCTTCGCCCGGATCATGGAGGAGCGGCTCGCAGATCGGCTGATTCAGGTCGGTCTGCGCACCGTCAGCGATCATCATCGGGAGCAGTTCAGGCGCTTCGGCGTGGAGGCCATCGAGGCCGCGCGCTGTGGGGACAGGCTGCGATTCGATCTGACGACGCCGGTGTACGTCTCGATGGACCTCGACGCGCTGGATCCGGCGTACGCACCCGGTGTGTCGCATCGCGAGCCCGGCGGACTGACGCCGCGTCAGGTCATCAATTGGATTCAGAGCATCGATCAGCCCATCATTGCCGCCGATATCGTGGAGTACAACCCCCGCTGCGACATTGCGGGCCTGACTGCCGGAGTGGCTGCCAAGCTCGTGAAGGAAATCGGCGGGATGATGGTCAAGAACGCTGCGACCTGAGCCGGCGCTACGCGCGGGGCGCCTCCCGCACCTCACTGGCGCCCGCCGGCGCGGCGAGCAGCCGCTCGCGCTCCATTTGCGCGACGATCTCGATCGTGTCATCGTCCGCGGGGAACAGCATTTCGAGCGCCAGTTCTGCGAGAGTCACATCGCTGGGCGTTCCGAACACCGTGAGGGTGTTGAGGAAGGAGACCGTGCCGAATCGGGTGGCGATCCGAAGCGGAGTTGCCAGACGCTGGGTGGCGTCGAACTCAGGGCTGGCGCAGGTGTCGGAGCGCATGGGCACCGGATAGCTCTGCACTTCGGCCAGCAGTGCCTCGAGACCCGGATCAGCCTGCCTCTGCATCTGATTTTTCAGCAGCTGCAGCGTGTGCCCGCGCCACTCGGCATAATTCAGGATGCGAGGTCCCATTCCCTGCGGATGCAGAGTCAGGCGCACCGCATTGACGGGACGATGCCGCAGCATTTCCTCGGAGCATCCCTCGTACAGTTGCTGCAGCGCTGAGTTGGACAGCACCACGTTCCAGTGCCGGTCGACAGCGAAGGCCGGATAGGGCAGATGAGCCTTGAGCACCCTGTCCATTGCGCGCTCGGCTGCTTCGAGCTCCGCAATCGAGCGCTCGGCAAAGGCGGGCGCGAACCCCGCGGCCAGCATGAGCGTGTTCTGCTCGCGCAGCGGAATGTCCAGGCAATCGGCCAGCCGGCGGATGATCTCCCGGCTCGGTTGCGCACGCCCCGTCTCGAGACAGGAGAGATGACGGGTCGAGCTATCCGCCGCCAGTGCAAGGTCGACCTGGGTCATACGACGGTGCTCGCGCCAGCGGCGCAGAAGCGTCCCGAACGGCGGTTGCGGCGTGGTCATGGGCTCCGAGTGTACCGTCCCTCCGTGTACATGCTCCATGACCCCCGAGGTCAAGTGCGAGCGCCGGGTGAATTTCAGCCCAAACTCACGAGCGGGGAGGGCGGAATTTCGTTTGCCAGCATGCGATACCCAAAACGGGCATCGGTCGAGCGAACAGGTAGCCCTGAACGAGCGACGCCCCGATCTCCCTCACTCGCTGGAGCATCTCTTCGGTCTCGACGCCCTCGATGATGACCTCGCGACCGAAGTCGCGGGCTATGCCCAATGCCGCCTTGATGATGCTCTTGCCGCCGTCATCGAAATCCGTCACGAACACCCGGTCGACCTTGATCACATCGACCGGCAATTGGCTGAGATACGACAGAGACGAGTAACCCGTGCCAAAGTCGTCCACGCAGATTGAGACGCCGAGACTTCGCACTTGGGTCAGGCGGTGCCGCAGCAGATCGATGTCCTTGGCGAGCGCTGACTCGGTGAGCTCGACCTCCAGAGCGCCGGGGCGCAGTCCTGGCAGGGACAAGCACTGTTCGAGGTGTCGAAGAAAGCCTGGACCCGCCAGCTCCTGGGCCGAGACGTTGACCGCAACCTTGGCCGCGCCGTTGGTCGAGAGACGTCCAGAGTCGAGACAGGCGCGCCGCATGACCCAGCGTCCGAGCCGCGCGATCTCTCCCCCGCGCTCGGCCAGCGCAACGAACTGAGTGGGCGGCACATACCCGATCCGCTCGTGTCGCCAGCGCGCGAGCCCTTCGAAGCTCCGCACTGCCCCGATCTCCACGTCAATCACCGGCTGGTAGTGAAGCTCGAGACGATCTTGCCGAATGGCGTCCAACAGGTCGTAAAGTAACGCACGGTCATCAAACTCCAGCGACTCCGGATTATCGGCGGTGCCAGCGAAGTCGCCGTGGGATTGGCGCACCTCGGCAGCCTGGCGCGTCGCACCCATCTCCGTATCCAGTTCCGTGTATCGCGCTGCCGCCGCCGCAACTGCTTCGAGGAGTTGCGGCGAGGAACACGGCTTGGTCAGGAAGCGAAATACCTGTCCGCGATTGACTGCCGACATGGCGATCGAGAGATCGGCCTGTCCGGTGAGCATGATCCGCTGCGCGCGGGGCACGAGGCTGCAGCAGCGCGCGAGGAACTCGATTCCGTCGATCCCCGGCATCCGCATATCCGAGAGAATCACCGCGACATCCGGGTGTCGCTCGAGCAGTGCGAGCGCGCTCTTGCCGTCGGCCGCGGTGATGACCGGGTACTTCCGTCCCAGGAGTGCGCGCAGGCCCTCGAGCACGCCTGGCTCGTCATCAACGCACATTACGACAGGGCGCGCAGGCCCGCGCAGCCCCGTTCCGCTCATGCGGCTTTTGCTCCGCTGGCTGGTGAGACAGCGCGGCCGTTGACTGGCAGTCGGATGATGAACCGAGTACCGACTCCAACCGTGCTCTGTACGTCGATGCTCCCTCCGTGCTTCTCCGTGACGATGGAGCGGGCGATCGCAAGCCCCTGGCCGGACCCGCGGCCCACACCCTTGGTCGTGAAGAATGGATCGAAGATCTTCTCCAGGTTCTCCTCCGGGATCCCACAACCGTTATCCAGAATGGAAACGACGACGTTGTCGCGCACCGCGCCGGTAGTGACGGTGATCCTGCCGCTCGAGACATCCCTGCCGGCGTCCTCGATGGCCTGCGCAGCATTGATGATGATGTTGAGGAAGACCTGGTTCAACTCGCCGATATTGCAGGTGACCTCGGGGATGGCGCCGAGCTGCGTTGCGACCGTGGAGACGTATTTGTATTCGTTGTGGGCGACGATGAGCGTGGTCTCGATCGCATGATTGAGATCCGCAGGGCTCTGCTCGTTGCGTTGCGGATGCGCGAACTCCTTCATGGCACGTACGATGGAGGCGACACGTCCGATGCCCTCGAGCGTCCGCTCGAAAGCCTTCGGAACCTCGATGTCCAGGAACTCGAGGTCCGCACCCCGCTCCGCCTCCTTGACAGACGCGAGCGTCGCGCCGAGAGGCTCACCTGCAGCGAGGCGCTCGAAGGCTTGTCGGTATGCTGCCAGCAGGCGCTCGTGATCCGTCTGGGCCGATTGCAGGAACGCAATCCCGTCGCCGATGTATTGGATCGGTGTGTTGATCTCGTGTGCGATACCCGCGGCCAGACGCCCGACTGACTCCAGCTTTTGCGCGACTTGCAGCTCCATCGCCATGCGTTCGCGCTCCTGCATCTCGCTGTATAGCTGATCCTGGAGCTGACGCTGCACTCGCTCCTGCTCGAGGCGAGCGGTGATGTCGGCGCCGACGCCCACATAGTGAGTGATCCGTCCGGCTGTATCCTTCACGGGAGCGATGAAGGCGCCAACCCAGAAGATCGAGCCGTCTTTCCGGCGGCCGCGCAGCTCGGTGCGCACCTCCTGTCCGGACCTCAGGGCCTCCGTGATGTCCTTGAGCTGGCTGCGGTTCAACGCCTGCGGCAAGAGGACGTCGGGTCCCTTGCCGAGGAGGTCCGAAGCCTCGTAGCCGTATTCGCGGACGATGGCGCGATTGACGTAGACCACCGGCCAGTCCGGCCGAGTGGCATCGCCGATGATGAAGTGCGAGGCTGCGGCGTCCAGCGCACAGTTGCGCACCCCGAGCTCGCTACGCAGCCGCTCCCCCTCGGCGATCTCGGCTGCCAGCAGCGTCTTTAGCGACTCCGAGGTGTCCTGATCGTGCGCCCGCCCCGGTGCCGTTGCAGTGTTTGGCCCGTCTCCCATGAGGGTGGATTGAACTGCCGCCCGACCACTCAGTCCGTGATCCCGGTAGCGGTTGTGAGATCAAGGAGCTTGCTTGATCGCCGATACTGTGGATCAGGTAGGGTATCGAGGCGCCAGGGCGGGTTAAAGTGACCAGCGACCAGGTCAATGGAGCCAGTACGGAACTACATCGGGAGCGCCGGCCTACGCGGGATATCACGGCGAACCGCACTGCGCCGATGGTGCTGTCTGCACTGTGGGCCGCCATCGTCGTATTGGCCCTGCTCGCGCTTTACCGGGATTGGCGTCTAGGGGTGCTCGTTTGCGGGATCGCACCCATCGCGCCGTATCTGCACATCACTCTCTCCTGTGCTGGCTCAGTGATGCTCCGTCGCGACCTGGAGCAGGACGCTTGGCTGTTGGTCGAAGCGGCCGCTCTGGGCCTGGGTTGCGTTCGATGGACCCTGTTGCTCCGCGACTACACGCGCGCCGTCGCGCCGTTGGAGCGGCAATGCTCGCAAGGCTACCAGGAGGTGCTCGAGCGTACCGCGCAGCTCGAAGCCAGCGGCGAGCAGTACCGTGCACTGCTGGAATCCACGAGCGCGGTACCCTGGGAGCTCGACGATGGAACAGGCGCCTGCACTTACATCGGTGCGCAGGTCGAGCGTCAATGGGGTTGGCCGGCGGATCGCTTCCGGGAGGATGGCTTCCTGTTCTCCTGCGTGCATCCCGACGACCGTCCGGCCTTCGCGCAGGCACTGGAAGAGGCCGTGGCATGGCAGGACGTCACGATCGACTGCCGCTTTCTATTCGCGTCAAATCGCTATTCGAACGTGCGGAGCTTCGTCCGCCATGCGCCCGACGCCAGGGAGCGCCGTCGGGTGCGGGGTTTCAGCATCGATGTTACTGTACAGAAGAAGCTCGAGCTCGAGCTTCACCAGGCACAGAGGCTCGAGTCGGTTGGCCGGCTCGCGGCCGGAATTGCGCACGAAATCAACACGCCCGTCCAATTCATCAGTGATAATTGCCACTTCCTGAAGGACGGTCTCGGCGAGGTCAGGACCGTCCTGGAGCGCTATCGCGAGGCATTGCGCGCAGTGGCGGCAGGGTCGCTGAGCGCTGGCGAGGCACTCGAACGATCGCTCGCGGAGGAGCAGGCCTGCGACCTGGGGTTTCTGTGCGAGAACATGCCGACCGCAGTCGAGCGGTCGCTCGAAGGTTTGGAGCGGGTTGCCAAGATCGTGCGGTCGATGAAGGAGTTCTCGCACCCCAATCAGGACGCGCCGTCTTCGGCCGATCTCAACGCGGCGATCCTGAGTACGCTCACTATCGCGCGCAATGAATACAAGTACGTCGCCGAAGTCGAGACGCGGCTTGGAGACATTCCGGCGGTCATTTGTTACGCAAGCGAGCTCAACCAGGCTCTCCTCAACATCATCGTCAATGCCGCCCATGCTGTGAGCGAGAGAGCGGCCGGCGCCGACCGCAAGGGGCTCATCACGATCACCACGGCGGTCGATGGCGGTGAGGTTGTGATATCCGTAGCGGACACCGGAGCCGGGATACCGCAGGAGATCCAGGACAAGATCTTCGATCCTTTCTTCACCACCAAGGAGGTGGGCAAGGGTAGTGGTCAGGGTCTCGCGATCGCGCGCTCAGTGATCGTCGAGCGGCATGGGGGAAGCCTGACCTTCGAGACGGAGCAGGGAAGGGGCACGGTCTTCGTGATACGGCTGCCGGCCACCCCCTCCGTGGAAACTGACACTGACGCGCCGGAACAGGGACTGCTGATGTGAGCGCCCCAGAGCCCAAGCAGATCCTGTTCGTCGACGATGATCCGGCGATCCTGAGCGGACTTCGGGTGAGGCTGCATCGCTTCGATAGTCGCTGGGCCATGTATTTTGCGGACAGCGGCGCTGCCGCGATCGACGAGCTCGAGCGGTGCGATTACGATCTGATCATCGCCGATGTGCGCATGCCCGGGATGGACGGTGTCGAGCTTCTGCGAACGGTCAGCGAGCGTTGGCCCGACACCATCCGCATCGCGCTCTCGGGGTATGCCGGCGAGAAGCAAGTCGCCCGCCTGGTTCCTTACGCGCATCAATATCTCAACAAGCCGTGCCCATCGTCGCAGCTCGAGGAGCTCATCGCGCGCTGCCTGCGGCTGCACGAGTTATTGCCGGACCCGCGCCTACGCGCGCTTGCGGGCAGTGTTCGGACCCTCCCGGTGACGATCAGGGCGCATACGGAGCTGCAGGCCGCGCTCTCGCAGGAGAGCGCGGGAATCGCCGCAGTGAGCGGCATCATAGCCTCGGATACGGCGCTGACGGCGAAGACCCTGCAGCTCGCGAACTCGGAGTTTTTCCGGCTTGCGCGGCGGATCACCAATGTCGAGCAGGCAGTCGGACATCTGGGCCTCGGCGTGATGCGCGCTCTGGCCGATTCTGCTGGAGTGTTCTGGCGGGGTGCGGAGCACGAGAGCATCACGCTGAGACTCGACGAGTTGCAACAGCATGCCAAAACAGTAGCGGCGGCGGCGCGGTCTTTGGCGAGGGACACGCCGCACGGCGATGACGCCTGGGCTGCGGGCCTTCTGCACGATATCGGGTACTGGATTCTGGCTCGTGACCGCCAGCCCGAGCTGCTTCGCTGCCTGCAGCTTGCAGTCGCCGAGGGGTTGCCTCTGCAGGAGGCGGAGGCGCGTCTCCTGGGCGCCTCGCATGCGCAGCTCGGGGCCTACCTCCTCGGGCTGTGGGGCTTGCCCGTTGGGCTGGTGGAGGCGGTGGCCTTCCACCATGCTCCGGAACGCGTTGCTCAGGCGCAGTTCGGTGCTCTCGAGGCGGTCGCTGTTGCAGAATCGCTGTGTGGCACCGACGACGCGGAAATTTTCAACGGTCGGTCGGTGCCTGCCTCAGGAGTAGGTACCCACTACCTGAAGTCTGTGAATGCCCCGTTCGATTGGCCGGAAGCGGCGCGACGCGTAGAGGCGAGCTGCAGGTCCGTGGAGGCTTCGTGATGAAGAGCCCAGATTCGATACGCGTCCTGTGTGTCGACGATGACCCCCGTATCGTCGAAGGATTGACCTTGCACCTTCGCAGGGACTATCAGGTGTTGACGGCCATCAGCGGACCGCAGGCTCTCGAGCGGCTCAAGGCGGCGGGGGGCGCGGCGGTGGTGATTTCAGACATGCGCATGCCCGGCATGGATGGTGCCACTCTGCTCAAACACGTCATGGAGCTATATCCCGATACGACCCGTATTTTGCTCACCGGCGAGCCGGGACGCGACAGCGCAGTCTCGGCTGTGAACACGGCGCATGTTTTCCGGTTTCTGCTCAAGCCCTGCACCCCGGAGCAGCTCAGATCGGCTGTCGAGGACGGCGTGATACAGCATCGCCTCGTGATCGCCGAGCGCTCGATCCTCAAAGAGACGCTCATTGGCTGCATCAAGGCACTGGTTGACGTCCTTGCCATCACGAGTCCCGCTGCCTTCGGAAGGGCGAGCCGTGTCAAGCGAATGGCGATGGAATTTGCGGGCAAACTGGACTGCGGGCGATTCTGGCAGCTCGAGGCGGCGGCAATGCTTTCGCAGGTAGGCTACCTCTCTTTACCCGACGAGCTCACCGAGAAGCTGCACTGCGGCGAGCCGCTGAGCCCGGAGGAGCAGGCCCTGGCAGCCGGTGCGCCCGATGTGGTCAACTCTCTGCTCGAAAATATCCCGCGGCTGGAGCCCGTAATCCAGATCCTCACTGCGCTCAAATGGACCGACGACCAGATCGCGCGCCTCGGCGACGGCACCATAGGGCTCGGCACGCGCATTCTCGGTCTCGTGCTCGAATACGACAGTCTCACCTCTCGCGGCGTCACGCCCGGCGATGCAATCCAGACGATCGGCCTTCGATCGGGTCGCTTCGGGACGAGCCTTGTCGAGAAATTCGGCGCCTACGCTGCCGGCGCAACCACCACCGGGGCGGAGCTGCGCGAGTTGCCGCTGGGCGGCGTCGAGCCGGGAATGGTCATCATGCAGGATGTGCGAACACCACGCGGCCTGCTGTTCGTGGCGCGCGGTTTCGAGGTCACCGGCGTCTTCGTCGAGCGTATCCGGAATTTCGGCGAAGAACTGCTCAACCGCCCAGTGAAGGTTCTGGTGCGCGCCGCGCCGGCTTCAGCCGCTGGCCCGTAGGATCTATGCCGGATGCGCGGACCGGGCCGCCTGCATGGTCCGGAAGAATACTTCGCGATCCGAACGCACTGCGGCGATCGGCCAGCCGCAGCTGGTACCACCGTCCACTACCAGATCCTGTCCCGTGATCATGCGCGATGCGTCACTCGCCAGGAAGAGGGCGGCACAGGCGACATCCTCCGTGTGGATGACACGTTGCAATGGTTGGTATCGGGGGAGGACTGCGCTGATTGCCGCCTCGGCGTATTCGGGGTGCGCATCCGCTTCGTCCGGCTTCATGCCAACGTACTTGCCGAAGGCGCCGGTAGCGGTCATGCCGGGTGAGAGGCTGTTCACGCGAATGCCTTTCTCTCCCAGCTCGACGGCCGCGCACCGTGTGAGGTGGATCGCGGCAGCCTTGGCTGCGGAGTAGTAGTGGCCTCCGAGCCCGGCCCGTGTACCGTTCACGCTCGTGACATTGATGATGCTGCCCGACCCCTGAGCAGCCATCACACGCGCTGCATGTTTGATCCCGGCGAGCACGGCACGAAGATGCACGGCGATGACCGCATCGAACTGCTCCAGATCGACTTCGGTAAAGGCAGCGTATTGCGATGACCTGCCCGCGTTGTTGATGAGGCAGTCCAGCCTGCCGAAGCGATCGACGGCATGCGCGATCATGCGCTCGACGTCCGCTTCCACTGTCACGTCCGTACAGATGAAGCTGGCGGCGTCGCCCAGCGCCCGCGCCAGACGGTCGCCCCGTTCCTGGCGCCGGCCGGCGATGACGATGCTGGCGCCTTCATTGACGAAGACTTCTGCCGTACGGGCACCGATGCCGCTCGTGCTGCCCGTTATGACTGCAACCTTCCCAACCAGTGTCATCATGTCAGGCCTCCGCCGAAGTAGTGTGGCGAGTGTAACGACCGTGGATGTACTCCATCCATGACCTCGTAGGTCAAGTCAGGCGTTCGCCGAAGAGGTCGGGCACGCAGTCGCCACTGAAACTGTTCTGGTCGCACTCCGATCCAGCTGTGACTGTCATGGCCGTACCGATCTGCTAGATTGGGCCAGCCGCCCATCACGCCCGCATGCGGAGATTGCGATTGATGACGTCTGGAAAGGCCCCGGTCACGGATCCCGGCGAGCTTCTCGAGTACACCCGGCGTCGGTGCCTCGAATATCTCGAATCCCTGCCGGAGCGCAGCGTCAATGCCGCGCTCTCGAGCGATGGGATCCGGCAATTGCTCGGCGCCCGTCTGTCCGAGGGAGGAGAATCTGCCGCCACAGTCATCACGGCCCTGGCGGATGCCGGTCTCGGCGGCACGGTCGCCTCCACCGGCCCGCGCTATTTCGGCTTCGTGACCGGCGGCAATCTTCCCGCCGCGCACGCGGCCGATTGGCTCGTCTCCACGTGGGATCAGAATCCTGCGGTATACGTACTGTCGCCCCTGGTCGCGGTAATCGAGGAGACTACCGCCGGCTGGCTGCGTGAGCTCGCGGGGTTGCCAGCCGGGATGAGCGTGGGCTTCGTGACCGGCTGTCAGATGGCAAGCTTCACCGGTCTCGCCGCGGCGCGCCATCGCGTGTTGCAGCGCGTCGGCTGGAACGTCGCCGCCGATGGATTGTTCGGCGCGCCGCCAGTCGATGTGGTCATCGGGGAAGAGGCCCACTATACGATTCCGATGGCGCTGCGTCATTTGGGGTTCGGCGGGGCGCGGCTCCGGAGAGTGGGCGTCGATGGGCAGGGCAGAATGAAGAGCGATGCGCTCAGGACGACGTTGCGCGCGAGCACCGGCCCCTGCATCGTTTGTGCGCAGGTGGGCAACGTGAACACCGGCGCCTTCGATCCGTTGGAAGCCATCGCGGATGCGGCAAAGGAGCGCGGGGCCTGGCTGCACGTCGATGCTGCGTTTGGGCTGTGGGCGGCCGCATCGCCGGCGCTCGCCCCTTCGATGCGCGGCATCGCGCATGCTGATTCCATTGCGACCGATGGACACAAGTGGCTGAACGTGCCGTATGACTGCGGCATCGTCTTCTGCGCCGACTCCGAGGCTCATCGGGCGGCGATGACGCTGCAGGCCGCCTACATGATCGGCTCCAGCGGCGAGCGCGATCCGCATGAATTCGTTCCCGAGGAGTCACGTCGGGCGCGCGCGGTGCCGGTCTATGCCGCACTGCGCTCCCTGGGCCGAGCCGGCGTCGCCGACATGGTGGAGCGTTGCTGCCGCCTGGCACGACGGTTTGCCGACGGTTTGCGATCTGTTGGTTTTGAGGTTCTCAACGATGTCGTGCTGAATCAGGTGCTCGTCGCCTTTGGCGATGCCGAGCGCACGCGCCAGACCATCGCGGCGATTCAGCAGGAAGGGACGTGCTGGTGTGGAAGCACACACTGGCAGGGGCGTACCGCCATGCGCATCAGCGTGAGCAACTGGAGAACGACCGAGGCAGACGTCGACCGGAGTCTGGAAGCGATCGTGCGTGTCGCGGCGCAGTGCGCCGGCAACTAGTCCGCGTCCAACCGGCGATCATCGCGCCTTCATGGCAGGCCCGCGACCATCGAATGAATGGCAGCCCCGAAGCCGATTTTGCCGTCCAGATATGCCTGCCAGCCGCTCGCCAATACGCGCCGATATGTCGGCCAATTGCCGCCGGCGTAGACTCTATGTTGGTCACCGTAAGGCGTGAAGTCTGCCTGCTCAGTCGCCGGCAGCAAGCGGCGAAGCTCCACCCCCGAGGTATAAAACAGCGCTGAATGCCATAGATCGCCGACATCCTTGTGCTGCGTACGGCCTTCGGCAGCGAGAGCATTCATCATCGTATCGGCATAGGTGTGCGAAGCCTCATGGAAGAGCAGCTCGAATCGCCGGAGAGCATCACTGGATGGGTCGTTGCCGGAAAATGTGATGTGCGGCGGTCCGAGAGTCGTAATGGCGTAGCCGAGTCCGACGACATAATGACAAACGTCCACGCGGATCGGCGCTGCGGGCCATCGCTGATGCAAGTCTCTCGTCATTGCTGAGGCCAGTTTCGGCCCGAGGTCCCGCACGCGGCCTCTTTGCGATGCGATCCAATTTCTGTTGGATTCGTCATGCGCAGGCCACCAGTATTTGCGATAAATGGTGGCTGCGCTTTGCAGTACCGCGGCGATTTCCGCCGGCAAGCCCGCCGGATTCAGATGCTTCCCGTCGTCCGGCTGTCCGGCGAGATCATCGTTGATCTGAATGAGCTGATCGTCACCATGTTGCTGGCGGGTCCCGAAACGGGCGGCATAGAGACTGACTGCTGCATGCCAATCCGCCTCGTCCTGCTTACTCATACCAGCGGCAGACAGCGGAGCGGCGCGTTGCAGGCCACGATCCGGCACGCCTGCGCGTAGCTTTGCTTCGTGGAACAGAGCCTGGTGCAGATTGACCCAGAAATTGCTGTGAAAATCGAATAATGGCGTGCTGCGGGCCATCGGCGGCTTTTCGCGTGCCGTGACCCGCATGGGTGAAGTCAGACACGCAGCGAGCGTCACGCAAATCGACAACGGCAAAGCCAATCTACGCCTGAGCAAGTGAGTCTCCCTGGAAAGGTGTCGACACCTTAATCTGCGGGAGGGCTCACTGTCTTGAACGAATCGGCAAGCGGGAACGGCGGCTCCAGGCCGTGGGTGACTCGCCCAAGAGGTCATGGAATTCCCGGGTCATGTGGGCCTGGTCCGCGAACCCGGCGCTTGCTGCTATTTCCACCCAGGTCATGGAGCGACCTTGATGGCTGATGAGGGCGCGGTACAGGCGCTCGATGCGAATCACACGTTTGGGTGATAGGCCGACGTATTGCATCAGGCGAGAGCGCAGTGTCCTCACGGGTAGACCGGTTTGAGCGGCCATATCCTCGACCCGAGTGTGCCGGTCGAGCGGCAGGCGGGCGATACGATTCCGCGCCGACCAATTGCGGCTGAGAAAATCAGAGATTACGCCAATGGCAGGGACCGGACATCTCGATTCAGCCAACTGTTCCAGCAACAGCCTGCCGTGTGCGCCAAAGACATCCTCGACAGGCACGGACCGATCCGTGAAATCAGACGCCAGGAAACCGGTGAGCGAAGGCAAAGCGCCTGGGCGCAAGCGAGCCCCGCACGTGAGAATCCGATTGCCCATCGTTACATCCGCAAAGCGCGAGCGCGGCCCGATGAGATCGCAGCGCGCCTGGATGCGCGAATTGCGGCGCGATACGACGAAGATCAGATAGGGATTCGCGTCGGGAATGACGCGCCAGCTTCGCCCCACGGGAGCCGCGTGAGGCTGTTGTATCCAGAAGTGTTCGATGAAAGGCTCCTGGGAGCGCAGAGGCGGAAAGAAGCTTGATCCGCCGGTGCCGGCACCGGCTTGATCGAGGAGAATCATGAGAGGTACTGCACGTCAGCGACGCGTCGCGGCGCAGCGCGCAGGCAGCGGGTCCGCGTCCAACCGGCGATCATCGCCCCCGCCGAACTGCGCGCGATAGGCGGTGGGAGTCAGGCCGACCTGCTGCCTGAAATGGTGGCGGAGCGCAGCCGGACTGCCGAAGCCGGAGCTCTGCGAGAGTTCATCCAGGCCGGCGGCGCTCGATTCGAGCAGATAACGGGCGGCCTCGAGACGGGTGGCGATGACCCACTCTCCCGGCGGCATCCCGGTGGACTCGTGAAAGCGCCGGATGAAAGTCCGCTGACTCATGGCCAGACGCCGGGCCATGCGGGCGATCGTCCAGCGCTCGGCGGGCCGGCGCCGCACGGCTTCCAACAGGAATCCGAGATGGTCGCTTGCGCGCCGTGGAACAGGCCGGTCGATGAACTGCGCCTGACCTCCCTCACGGTGGGGCGCCATCACCATCCGCCGCGCGATCTCGTTCGCTGCTCTGGCGCCAAAGTCCTTGCGCACGATGTAAAGCAGCAGATCCACCCCCGCAGCGGAGCCTGCCGACGTCAGGATCTGTCCCTCATCGACATACAGGACGTCGGGGTTGACCTCGATGTCCGGATGAAGGGCTCGGAGCCGATCCGTGTAGAGCCAGTGCGTGGTGGCTCGGCGCCCGGCGAGAAATCCACAGGCCGCCAGCAGGAACGCGCCGGAGCAGATGGAGACCAGGCGAGCGCCCCGGGCATGGGCCTCCGAGAGAGCCTTCTTTACTGCGGGAGTCGGCGAGGCACCGTCCGTGCGCCAGCCGGGAATGACGATCGTCGCCGCCTGGGCGAGCGCCTCGAGCCCTGCCTCGGGAGAGACCTGCAGGCCACCTGTGGCGTGAAGCGGCCTGCGCTCTTCCGCGACGGTGACGAGGCGATACCAGTCCCGGCCCATCTCCGGCCGCGGCAGCCCGAAGATTTCGGCGACGATCCCGAGCTCGAAAGTCGCGACTTTCTCGTGCAGCAGCGCTGCAACCAGCCGATTCCGGGTTCCGCGCTGCCTTGGCATGATCTCGATCATAGATGGCATTCATGCCGATTGTCACCCGGGTGCCGGCGCGGCAAGCTTCATCGCGACTTCCCGTGGAGAGCGACATGGCAAGCAATGTCACTTCGATTGCGGCGGCGCCAGGCAGCGATGCCCTGGCGCATTTCGAGCAGCTCTTCAGGTTCGAGACCGACTGCTGGGACGTCCATGAGGCGCTGTCTTCGGGAAACCCGGGGTTCGTTCTGCTCGATGTGCGCAGTCCGGAACACTTCCGGAAGGGTCATGTCTCAGGCGCGGTGAGTCTGCCGCACGCGAAAATCATCGCCACGAGGCTGGCTGTCTGGCCGCCGCAGACGCTCTTCGTGGTGTACTGCGCGGGACCGCATTGCAACGGCGCTGCGCGGGCTGCCGTTCGGCTGAGCGCTCTGGGGCGGCCCGTCAAGATCATGGCTGGCGGCATCACCGGTTGGCTCGATGAGGGCTTCCCGCTGATTGCAGGCAGCGAAGATGCCTGATGAAATCCTGCCATTCCCTGAGTGATTCACCCGGCGATATGCCCTTTCATGCAGAGCGGGCCGAGAGCGCAAGCGGCCCCGTCACCGTCTCCCTCGACAGCGGGACCGCTGCAGGCCTGACCTGGCTGCAAGGTACGGCGCTCTACATCGGTGCCGTCCTGGGTACGGGAGTGATCGCGCTTCCGGCACTTGCCGCCAACACCGCGGGACCGGCATCGCTCCTTGCCTGGCTCGCGCTCATCCTGCTCTCGATACCTCTCGCTGCAACATTTTCGGCGCTCGGCGCGCGCTACCCGGATGCGGGAGGCATCTCCACCTGCGTCAAGCTCGCCTTTGGCGCCTATCCCGCGGCCATCGTGGGCTGGTGTTTTCTTCTCGCCGTGCCCGTGGGCGGCCCTGCCGCCGCCATATTCGCCGGGGCTTACGTGCAGGCGGCAATAGGCGGCGGCACGGTGACCATCATGGTCACAGCCTTCGCCCTGGTGCTGGGAATCAGCCTGATCAACGCGTTCGGTGTGACTCTCTCGGGCAAGGTACAGGTCCTCGTCGCGGGCCTGCTGGTGACGTTTCTGGTGGCCGCGGTCACCACCTCGCTGCCACACGCCCGGCTCGAGAATCTGCATCCCTTTGCGCCTCACGGGTGGGTCGCTGTTGGCTCAGCCGCGGGGCTCCTCGTATGGAGCTTCGCGGGATGGGAGGCGATCACCTATCTGGCAGCGGAGTTTCGCCGGCCGGCGCGCGACATGCCGAAGGCGGCTGCCGCAGCGGTCATCGTCATCGGGATTCTCTATTTTGCCGTCGCCGCTGCGACCATCCTGGTCCTCGGCTCGCGGGCCACTTCGACCGCAGCGCCGCTGGCGCTGCTCCTGGCCATCGGGTTCGGCGGGCAGGTGAAGCTGCTGGCTGCCGTGGTGGCGTTGCTCCTGACCGCCGGGACGATGAACGCCTACTTCGCGGGAGCAGCCAAACTGGGAGCCGCCCTCGGCAGGGATGGGGCGCTGCCCCCATGGTTTGCTCACGGAAGCGAGGTCGGTGGGATACCGAGGCGCAGCCTGCTGTCGCTTACAGGTCTCACGCTCATCATGCTACTGGCCGTCGAGCTGACTCATCTGCGGGTCGAGGCCCTGGTGCTCATGACCACGGGAGCGTTCGTCATCGTATACATCATTGGAACGGCAGCCGCTCTTCGGCTGCTCGAGAGTGGTACCTGGGGACGGCGGGCTGCTTTGCTCGCGTTGATCTTCGACATCCTCTTGCTGGCGACCACCGGCAGGTACATCCTATGGTCGGTCGGCGTTGCCGCTTGCGCCGCGATCTATGTGTATCTCACCTCCGGTACGCGCGGGACGCCATGACAAAAGTTGACATTGCCTCCGTCATTCTCACTGTGGTGGCTGGTGCCGGTGCGTCGTGGGGGTGCGCCGCTACGCCTGCGACCGAAACGAACTGGTTCCTCGATAGGACACAGGCGCTGTATGACGGCGTGACCACGGGAAACCCTGCGATCTGGCGCCGCACGCTGGCGGATGATTGCATCATCACGGATGAGGACGGCCGCGTCTTCGACAAGGCGGCCTTTATTCGGACCGTGAGGCCCCTGCCGAAAGGATTCAGCGGCGACATCAGGATCAAACATCTCACGGTGCGCACCTTCGGTGAAGCGGCTTCCGTGCATTACTGGATGGATGAGCACGAGGACGCGCTTGGCGACAAACTCCACACGGTATACGTCGAGACCGACACCTACCGCCGCGAGAGCGGCACCTGGAAGATGATCGCCGCCCAGGTCACCGTCGTGCCGGCGGATCTCGAGCCCGTTGCGGTGGACAAGCACGGCTGGCCGGCGCTGGCCGGCAGCTATCGGTTGGGTCCGTCGCCCGGACAGGTCTCGCACGCCTACCTGCGCGACGGCTCTCTTTACTGGGGTGACGACGAGAAGTCGGCAAAGCTGCTGATCCCGCTCTCTCCGCTCGTGTTCTTCGTGCAGGGCAGCATCCATACGATGGTGTTCGTGCCAGACGGGACCGGGCACATTGCGGAGGCGCTGGAGCTCCACAAGTACAACGAGGTTGCGATGCAGCGGATTGGCAGCGGCCAATGACGATTCCCGGCCTTGCCCCGCCCCAAATGGGCTGGGTCGAGGCGGCTATCGGCCGCACCTGATGTCGAAGTGCAACACTTCTTCCCGGACGCCGATCTTCTCGTAGAGCGCGATCGCCGGCGCATCGACGTAATCGGCCTGCACGAAGACGGCAGAGGCGCCCCGCTCGATGGCGATCCGACACAGCCGCTCCAATAACGCCGAGGCGATGCCGCGCCGGCGGAATCCCTCACCGACGGCCAGATCGTAGATGTAGATCTCGCTTCTCTCCTGCTCGAACTTGCGCAGCTCATAGGCGATGAGTCCGCCGGCAACGTCGGCATCGACGCGGGCAACCAATACGATCGTATGTCGATCGGCGAGCAGATCCCGGACATAGCCGTCCCGCGGCGGTGCGGAACGATATGTCTCATGCTCGTGGAATGCCTCCGCGAACAGCTCATTCAACCTGCGCAGTTGCGCGACGTCCGCAGGTGTCAGCGCGTCGACGGTGAAGCCCTGTATTGGTGAAGACCGCATCTCGACCTCTATAGCCACTCGTGCCATGGCGTCATGACCACCGTTGACAGCCTAGCATGACCGTACAATCATGGCGCCGAGCCCTTCTCGATAACAACTTTACGTTGGATCACGCATGCCCAGACCGTCTCCCCATGCCGGCTTTCTCGCGCTGGCTCTCGCTGCCTCGCCCTTTTCCGCGGCGCTTGCCGGCACACCGCCGAGCTCACCGCCCGCAGCGGCTGCGCAACGGGATGGGAGCCATGACTTCGATTGGGACATCGGCGCGTGGCAGACGCACCAGCGGCGCCGCTTGCATCCTCTGACGGGCTCGACCACCTGGGTCGACTATCACGGAACCGACGTCGTCAAAAAGCTCTGGAATGGCGCCAACACAGGGATGATCGAGGCCGATGGGCCGGCGGGCCACCTCGAGATCTTCACGATTCGACTGTACAACCCGGATAGTCACCAATGGGGAATCACCTTCACCAATCCGGCGGCGGGCACGCTCGCTCCCATTCTGACCGGGGAGTTCAGGGACGGTCGGGCGGAGTTCTACGACCAGGAGCCCTACCAGGGCAGGCAGATACTGGTTCGATTCGCGATCACGGGTTTCACGGCAGACACCTGCCGGTTCGAGCAGTCATTCTCGGCCGATGGCGGCAAGACGTGGGAGGTCAACTTCATCGTTACCGAGACCAGGATGAAGAGCGGATCTTCACACGCCAATGACTAGTCCCGCATGCGCGCGCCAGCTCGCAATGGCATCGCTCGGCGCGCTGCTCCTCGCGCATCCCGGGTCGCCAGCGTGTGCAGGGGCACAGAGGCCCGCAACTGGCGCCGCGGCCACGGCTTCGGGCCCTGCCACTACGGCACACCGAGAGCCGCTTGCAGCCACAGACACGGTGGTGCTCGCCGGCTTCAAGAATGACACCGGCGATGCGCTCTTTGACGACACTCTCCGGCAGGCTTTGGCCCTCGAGTTGGAAGAGTCGCCGTTCGTCAACGTGCTCGGGGACCGGCAGGTTGCGACCGCATTGCAGGCTATAGGCCAGTCCTCTGGTCATTCGCTCACGACGGACGTAGGCCGTAGGGTCTGTTCGCAGACGCGCAGCAAGGCGGTGTTGCAAGGGGCGATAGCGCGACAGGGATCCCGTTATCGGCTCGATCTGGTGGCGGCCGACTGTGCCACCGGCACCGTGTTGGCGCACGCCCGCAGCGAGGCCTCCGGGAGCGCGGGTGTCCTCGGCGCTCTCAGTCAGGCGGCCTCCTCGTTGCGCATCGAGCTCGGCGAGCCGGCCGCCTCCGTGCAGAAGTTTCGGGCACCAGTCGGTACTACGACTGCGGCCCTCGAGGCGCTGAAGAGTTACAGCCTGGCACTCGCGATCCAACGGGATCACGGCGACGATCCAAGCATCCCTGTCTTCCGACGCGCCATTCAGCTCGACCCCCAGCTCGCCGTTGCGTACGCCTCCCTGTCTGCGGCCTACCGCAATCTTCGCCAGCCCTCTCTCGCGCTGCAATTCGCCACCCAGGGCTACGGCTTGCGCAATCGCGCCGGAGGGCGGGAGGCATTCCGCATCGCGACTATCTATTATCTCGCCACCGGACAGCTCGATCAGGAGATGCGCGCCTATCGGCAATGGTCGGCGGCGTATCCGCGAGATTTCCTGCCGCGCAACGACCTCGGCAATGATTATGCGGCGATCGGCAGGAACGATGAGGCGTTGGTGGAATACCAGGCCGGCCTGCGATTGCAGCCGAGCCTAATCGGCTACACCAATGTCGCCGGAATGCAAGTGACCCTGTTTCAACTGGACGATGCCAAGGCCACTTTGGAAGAGGCCATCACGCGCCACTTCGACGGCCTGTACATCCGCCAGAATCTGTACTGGCTCGGGTTCCTGCAGCGGGACGACGCGCTGATGCGGCAGCAGCTCGACTGGGCCGCGGGCAAGCCGGGGCAGGAGGATGCGTTGCTCACCGAGGAGTCCGATTCCGAGGCGTACCATGGAAGGTTGCGCAGTGCCCGAGCAGTGTCGCAGCGCGCGGTGGCTTCGGCCATCCACGCGGGCTCGAAGGAGACTGCTGCGCTCTGGCAGGTGAATGCGGCACTTCGGGACGCGGAGGCTGGGAACGCCGATACCGCCCGACAGGAAGCAGCGCAGGCGCTGGCCTTGTCTTCCGGAAAGGATGTCACGACGTTCGCGGCCCTAACGCTGGCGCGCAGCGGCGAGGCCGCCCAGGCGCAGGCGCTCGTGCGCAAGCTCGAGAGCCAGTATCCGACCAACGCATTGCTCGAGAGGTATTGGCTACCCACCATCGAAGCGGCCATCGCCCTCGATGCGGGACACGCCTCGCGCGCGATCACGGCGCTCCAGGCCGTGGCCCCCAATGAGTTGGGCAACGGGGGCACGTTCATTGCCTATCTGTATCCGGCCTACATGCGCGGTCAGGCCTATCTGCATGAGCGCGATGGCAAGGCCGCGGTGACGGAGTTTCGCAAGCTCGTCGATCACCCCGGCATCGTGATCAACTTCATCACCGGGTCGCTGGAGTACCTCGAGCTCGGCCGTGCCTATGCCATGGCAGGAGAACCGGTCCACGCGCGCGCGGCCTATCGCGAGTTCTTCGCTCGCTGGAGCGGCGCGGACGCCGACGTTCCCGTTCTGCAGCAGGCGAAGAAGGAGTACGCCCAGTTGGGTTGAGGCGTTGCGGCGCGCCTCCTCAGTGGCTCGGCGGGACAGGCTTGGGGTCGCGACCGGCTGCGGCAGACGGCGCTGAGTGCATCCGCAACTGCTGCAAAGCGTTTTGGGCTGCATCCCGCTCGAACTCCGTAGGCGCAGTCCGCGCGGCGGTTCCGATGTCATCCGCGAACTCCGTCAGGCCATAGGAGCCGGCCAGGCTCTCGCCGGCCAGTCGGATGGAGACCGTCGGATCGGCGAGCGCATCATGCACGGCGCCGGCGACGGCGCTCCTGTCGCTCGCAGATGCAAAACCGGTCGTGCCGCCCAAGGCCTTCAGGGCGCCCAGGCGCAGGCGCTCGGGTACACCGGCGCGGGCATCGGCAAGCAGTATTGGCAGTGCGCGCTCATCCCTGGTGGCGACCAGTCCCGCGAGTACGCCTTGGGTGACGTGAGGCTCGTCGCTGCTCGCAGCTGCCTCCCGCAGAACGCTGAAGGCCCCGAGTTGAGTGTACGAACCCAGCGCTACTGCGGCGGCCGCCTGAACTGCAGGGCTCCTATCGTCGCGGAGTCTGGCTGTCAATGCGCCGTAGACGGACCGGTCGTGCGCGAAGCCCGCCAGCGCTTCGACGGCAGCGGCTCGTACCCGTCCGTCAGGCTGCTGCAGTGCCGCCATGAGCACAACTTTGGCTTCTTCCGTATGAAGGCGTCCAAGACTGGATGCTGCTGCAGCACGGACCGCATAGAAAGAGTCGCGTCGCAGCGCATGCGCCAGGGCACTGACCGCTGCGCCCGTAGAGGGACCCTCGATCCCTGCCAGATCACTGGCGGCCGAGAGTCGGCTCATGGTCACCGGGTCGCGTTTCAACTTCGCGATCGTGGCGTCTGCCGGCTGTTGGAAGATGAGGTCCTTCTCGATGACATCGCGCGGGTCGAAGTCCGCCCACTGCGGCGCAAACCCCAGCGGGATCTCGAATTCCTGGGTCCGCACGCGGTCCTCGATCTGCACGCGCTTGGCTTGACCGCCTGCGCCGTAGAAAGCGAGCTCGATCGGCATGATGAACGTGGACGGTACGCCCGCAGCATCCTGTGTCTGCACGACTTTCACCCGCTCCAGCTTGCGACCCGCCTCATAGTCAGCGGTCACGAGGTAGTGGGGGTATCCCGCCTGGTACACCCACTCGTTGAAGAACCACTTCAGGTCTTTGCCGGTCGTGAGCTCGAGGATTCTCTCGAGATCCGCAGTGCCCACCGCCTGCGCGTCGTATGCCTTGAGGTAAGCACACAATGCTCTGAAGAAGAGCTCGTTCTGCGACCCTGGTCGGGATGCAGCCGATGAGCCGTCCAATACGTTGCGCAGCATGTCCAGCACCACAGCACCCTTCTCGTGCGTGATACTGTCGAACATCTGCAGCGGATACCGCCAGTGCACGTCCACAATGGGCCGGACATAATCGTCGTGATCCTGCTGCTCCGCCGAATGCTGATCGTCCAGCATCTCTACGCGAAAAGCGTCGTTGTCCTCGTGATACTGCGTATAGAGCGCCTCCATGTACGTGGCGAAGCCCTCATTGAGCCAGATATCCGCCCAATCCTGTCCCTGTACGTAATCGCCGAACCATTCCTGCCCCAGCTCATGAGCGACCAGTCCCTGGCTCGGATAGTCCGGCTCGGCGGGTGCAGTATGGAGCGTCGCATCCGTCAGCGTGGTGGCGCTTACGTTCTCCATGCCACCGAAGATGTAGTTCTCCACCACCACCTGGTCATATTTCTCGTATGGATACGGTACGCCGACAGCGCCGCCGAAGAACGTGATCATGTCAGGCGTCAGATGAAAGGATCGTAACGCCGTCTCTACACTGACGCTGCGCGGCACGTAGTAATCCACCGGTAGCTTGCCAGCGTGGTCGGTCACTTTCCGCCAGGGTCCCACGGCGATCGAGGTCAGATAAGAGCTGTGCGGGACGCTCTCGACCCAATCGTATGTGGCTTGTCCGGCGCGGTGAGTGACCTTGATCAGCTTCCCGTTGGAAACCGCGATCTGACTCTCCGGCACGGTGATCACCGTCTCGTTGGTCGCCATGTCGTTGGGATGGTCCCAGCAGGGAAACCAGAAGTGATTGAACTCAGGCTCGCCCTGCGACCAGATCTCAGTCGGCCAGTGAGGGTAGGACCGGTTCGGCGTCACGAAATAGAGGCCGGCGCGCGGAAATCCGTGGTACCGGATGCGCACCCGCAACTCGTCGCTGCGGCCATACGAGCGTCTCAGTGTGATCTGCAGGTATCCATCGCCGACGTTGTAGGCGAGAGGGTCGGAATGGCCATCCGCCGCCT
>DASUHA010000159.1:0-17034 GCA_036273735.1 Steroidobacteraceae bacterium
GCACGAAAGGATCGCTGCGCCACTCCTCCAGCGGGCCCGTCGGGACCACGTCGGTATGTCCGGCGAAGCAGAACACCGGCCCGTCTTCGCTCCCATGCCGCGCCCAGAAATTTTCGACGGCGCCGAAGCGAAGCGGCTCGACCTCGAAGCCGAGCGTCCGCAGGCGCCGGATCATCACCTCCTGGCACCCCTCATCGGCGGGTGTCACGGAGCGGCGGGCCATGAGGTCACGGGTGAGCTCTAGGGTTGCGGACATGTCTCCATCCGGCGGGGCGTTCATTGCGGCGGCAATTATCCATGGGTCGATGCGCGAGGTTCAACGGGATTCGCAAAAGACCCGTCCCTGTCACACGCGTGCAACCTTCAGCGGCAAGACTATGCGGCATCGCGGCGCCGCGAACCGCAGCGAACGCCTGTCACGGGGCCGTCACATCGATGTCATTTAATGCGCGCGCGGCCCGAACGTGGGACGCCTGCAACCACAATGGTCAACCATGGAGCCACTCATGTTCAAGAAATCTGTCGCAGTCTCGCTCGCCGTTGCCGCCGCGCTCGGCACGCTCGGCGCCGGGACTGCGTTCGCCGCAGTGCCCATGCCCACAGTCGGCGGCAAGATCTATGCGGATCTGACGAATCTCGACGAGAAGGAGAACGACACCAAGATCGCCCCGAGCGGCACCGGGGTCGACGTCAAGCGCTTCTACCTCGTATTCAACGAGAAGTTCGACGACATGTGGTCGGCGAACATCACCACCGACGCCAGCTACAGCAGCGGCGGTGGCGCAGTGGACGTCTTCGTCAAGAAGGCGTACCTCCAGTATTCGCTCCCGGGCTCGAAGGCCTTCTTCGCGCGTCTGGGCTCGGCCGACCTGCCCTGGATTCCGTTCGAGGAGGACCTCTATGGCTATCGGTACGTTGAGAACGTTTTGATCGACCGCTTGCATTTCGGCACGTCGGCGGACTGGGGCCTTCACGGCGGCGGCCAGGCCGGCGGCGCCAGCTACGCGCTCTCGGTGGTGAACGGGGCGGGTTACAAGAACCCGACCCGCTCGAAGAGCATGGACGTGGAGGCGCGCCTGGCCTATGGCATCGGCGGCGTGACTTTCGCGATCGGCGGCTACAGCGGCAAGCTCGGAAAGGACAGTTACGGCTCCACCGACCCCACGGTCCCCGTCAGCCAGACGTTCCACACGGCCGACCGCGTCGATGCGCTGGTGGCGTATGTCGGCAACGGCGCGCGCGCCGGCGTGGAGTACTTTTCGGCGAACAACTGGAACAACGTGACGAAGTCTACCTCGGACAAAGCCGACGGCTATTCGGTGTGGGGCTCCTACGACTTCACCCCGTTGTTCGGCGTCTTCGGGCGCTGGGATCAGGCGAAGACCAGCAAGGATATCGCGCCGAACCTGAAGGACGAGTACTTCAACGTGGGTCTGGCCACGCACCCGACCAAGGGAGTCGACGTATCGCTCGTCTACAAGCATGAGAAAATGGACAACGGCTTCATCAACAGCCAGTACAGTGGCTTCAGCAAGACATTCGGGACGGCACCGATGACCAGCGGCGAGGTCAACGAAGTCGGCATCTGGGCGCAGGTGGCATTCTGAGGGCGTCGTTGCTCTCCAAAACACAACAAACGCGGAGGTATCATGAAAGTATTCACGATGGCGCGCCTCGTCACGCTCGCTGCGGCTGCGGTCGTCAGCACGAACGTGTTTGCGGGCGGTGCGATCACCGGCGCAGGCAGCACCTGGGTCTATCCTCTGGTCTCCAAGTGGGCCGATGCCTACAAGGGACAGGCTGGAGTCCAGGTCAACTACCAGCCGATCGGCTCCGGCGGCGGCATCTCGCAGATCGAGGCTGGCACCGTCGCCTTCGGGGCGAGCGACAAGCCGCTCACGCCCGCGGTTCTGCGGCAATCCCGGCTGATCCAGTTCCCCACGGCGATCGCCGGCGAGGACATCGTCTACAACCTTCCCGGAGTACAGCCTGGCCAGCTCGTGCTCAGCGGCCCGGTGATAGCCGACATCTTCATGGGGAAGATCACCCGCTGGAACGATGCGGCGATTCAGAAGCTCAATGCGGGCTTGAATCTGCCGAGCATGGCCATCAGCGTGGTACATCGCTCGGACGGTTCCGGCACCACGTTCACCTTCGCCAACTATCTCTCGAAGGTGAGCCCCGAATGGAAATCGCAGGTCGGCGCCGATACTTCGATTGCTTGGCCCACCGGTCTCGGCGGCAAAGGGAACGAGGGCGTCGCTTCCTACGTGCAGCGGCTCAGAGGCTCGATCGGCTACGTGGAGTATGCGTACATTCTCGAGAATCACATGAGCTATGCGCGCTTGATCAACAGCGCGGGCAAAGTGGTGAGTCCGAGCCTGCAGAGCTTCCAGTCCGCCGCAGCCAACGTGGACTTCACGAAGGCGCAGGACTTCTACGTCATTCTCACCGATCAGCCCGGCGCGCAGAGCTGGCCGATCTCCGGCTGCACCTGGCAGATCCTGCGGACGGATGCGCCGAAGGCCGTGAACGGTGAGGTGACCCGGTTCTTCCTCTGGGGCTTCGAGAAGGGCCAGGACATGGCCCGCTCGATCGCCTTCGGGCCGCTGCCCGCGAGCACGGTCAGCGCCATCAAGGTATACTGGAAGCAGAACCTCGGGATCTGACCGGTTCTGCCACGCGGGACGAGGGGTCGCGCGCGATGCCGGCCGCCGTCCCAAATCAACACTACGAGCGGCGGCTGCGAGGATGTGCGGCCGCCTGTTCGTCTGCTGAATGGAGCGATGACAGAGTGAGCGACCCGGTCGGGCAGGGTGGTCCATGAGCTCTGCCGAAGCCTTGGCAAAGCAGCTCGCGGGCCAGCGGCTGCGCGAGCAGATCTTCAAGAGCTCGACGCTCGCGGCAGCCGTACTGCTGCTCCTGCTTCTCGGAGGCGTGACCGTATCGCTCCTGCACGGCGCCTGGCCCGCCTTCTCGCGCTTCAAGCTGGCCTTCATCACCCAGGATGTCTGGAATCCCGTCACCGACCGGTACGGCGCGCTCTCGGCGATCTACGGAACCCTGGTCACCTCCGTTCTGGCGATGATTTTCGCACTGCCTGTCAGCTTCGGTATCGCAGTGTTTCTGACGGAGCTCGCGCCGGCATGGCTGAAGCGGCCGGTGGGCATCGCAATCGAGCTGCTCGCTGCCATCCCGAGCATCATCTTCGGGATCTGGGGCCTGTTCGTGCTCGCGCCGTTGCTTCAGGAGCACGTGGAGCCCTGGGTGGACGGCCATCTCGGCGCCCTGCCGCTCGTCGGCGCGCTGTTTCAGGGCGCCCCTTACGGGATCGGAATGCTGACGGCCGGGATCGTGCTGGCGATCATGATCATCCCCTTCATCTCCGCAGTGATGCGGGATGTCTTTGAGACCGTTCCCGACGTGCTCAAGGAATCCGGGTACGGGCTCGGCGCGACGACCTGGGAGGTCATCTGGAAGGTCGCGGTGCCGTATTCCCGGGCCGGAATCATCGGTGGCACGATGCTCGGCCTCGGACGGGCGCTCGGAGAGACGATGGCGGTGACATTCGTCATCGGCAATGCCCATGCCATCAGCCCATCGCTGCTCGCTCCGGCCACCACCATTTCGGCCGCGATCGCCAATGAGTTCACCGAGGCCACCTCGCCGCTTTACAAGTCGTCGCTGATCGGGCTCGGGGTACTCCTTTTCGTCATCACCTTCGCGGTGATCGGTGCGGCGCGACTGATGTTGCTGCGGCTGGGCCGCCGGGCGTTTGGTTCGGCATGAGCCGGCGCACCTATCGAAGGATGGTGAACCTGCTGGCCCTCGGCTTGTCTGCCGCTGCCACCGCAGTGGGTCTCCTGTTCCTCGGGGCTGTTCTCTGGACTCTGGTGAAGGAGGGTGTCACCGGATTGTCGCTGGCGGTATTCACCCAAACGACGCCGCCCCCGGGCAGCACCAGCGGCGGTCTCCTGAATGCAATCTACGGCAGCGCCATCATCACGGCCCTCGGTATTCTTTTCGGCGCGCCCATCGGCATTCTCGCGGGCACTTACCTTGCCGAATACGGGCGCCAGTCCGCCGTGAGCTCAGTGATCCGTTTCGTCAACGACGTGCTGCTGAGCGCTCCCTCGATCATCGTGGGATTGTTCGTCTACGAGCTGGTCGTGGTGCCGATGGGCAATTTCTCGGCCATCTCGGGCGCAATTGCGCTCGCCATCATTGCAATGCCGGTGATCGTGCGGACGACCGAGGATATGTTGAATCTTGTGCCACGGGGGATGAAGGACGCCTCCACGGCAATGGGCGCCTATCCTTGGCGAACGATCACCAGCATCGCTTATCCTGCGGCACGCAGCGGCATGGTCACCGGACTTCTGCTCGCAGTGGCGCGGATCAGCGGGGAAACGGCGCCGCTCCTCTTCACCGCGCTCAACAATCAATTCTGGAGTACGAGCCTCAAGGAGCCCATCGCCAATCTGCCGGTCGTGATCTTCCAGTTTGCGCTGAGCCCCTATGACAACTGGCAGCGGCTCGCCTGGACCGGCGCGCTTCTCATCACCTTCGCGATCCTGATCCTGAGCATTCTCGCGCGTACGGTGGTTTCCAAGCTCGGCGCGGGGAGCCGGTCGCGGTGAGCGTACCGGAGCGGCAGATCGAAGCCAGTCAGCCGGCTGCGCAATCGGCCGCCAAGCTCGAAGTCCGCCACCTCAATTTCTACTATGGTCGCCTGCACGCTCTGAAGGACATCAGTCTGACGCTGGGCGACCGCAGCATCACCGCGTTCATAGGTCCTTCGGGATGCGGCAAGTCAACTCTGTTGCGGGTATTCAACCGCATGTATGCGCTCTATCCCGGGCATCGCGCGACCGGGGAGGTGCTGCTCGACGGCCAGGATATCCTTGCCCCGTCGGTCGATGTCGCAGACCTGCGCTTTCGTGTCGGCATGGTCTTCCAGAAAGCAACGCCCTTTCCCATGTCGATATTCCAGAACGTGGCCTTCGGCCTGCGGCTCGCACGCAGGATGGGCAGGGGCGAGCTGCGGGATCGCGTGCATCAGGCCCTGCAGGATGCGGCGATGTGGGAAGAGGTCAAGGACAAGCTCGAAGAGGACGGACGCAGCCTCTCCGGAGGGCAGCAGCAAAGGCTCTGCATCGCGCGTACCATAGCGCTGCAGCCTGAAGTGCTCCTGTTCGATGAGCCTACTGCAGCGCTCGACCCGATCTCGACGCTGAGGGTCGAGGAGACGCTGCAGAGTCTGCGCGAGAAGTACTGCATCGCGATCGTGACACACAACCTGCAACAGGCCGCGCGCGTTTCCAACGTGACGGCGTTCATGTACATGGGTGAGCTGATCGAGATCGGGCCCACCGAGCAGATGTTCACTGCGCCGAGGAATCGCAGGACCGACGATTACGTCACCGGCAGGTTCGGGTGAGCGCGGGCCGGGTGCCCTGCCGCCATGGATGGCCAGTGGTACGCGCCTGTTTGATGTGATGACATGAACGGTACGCGAGAAGACATGATCCATGATCCCAGGCGGCCGGAATCCAATAGCGGGAGCGGCGCCGACGTCCGTAGGCGATTCGGCGATGGCGGCCTGAATCTCAAGCCCAGCGGCCGTATGCACGTTCCCGAGTCCCTCGAGGCCGGCTCGCCCGGGCGGCCGTTGGGGGAGATCTCGGTCGCCGACCCGATCTTCTCGTGCCGCGACGTCAGTGTCTTCTATGGCGGTAAACAGGCGCTCAAGGGCGTGACGATCGATACCGCGCGCCGCCAGGTGCTCGCGGCCATCGGGCCCTCCGGCTGCGGCAAGTCGACTTTCCTGCGCTGCCTCAACCGCATGAACGACACCATCCCGGGCGCGCGCGTGACGGGTACCATTACCCTGGACGGCCAGGACATCTACTCGAAGCGTCAGGATGTCGCACAGCTGCGGGCGCGGATCGGGATGGTTTTCCAGAAGCCGAATCCCTTTCCGAAGTCGATCTATGACAACGTGGCCTACGGCCCGCGCATCCACGGGCTCACCCGCAGCCGCGCCGACCTCGATGAGCTGGTGTTCACGAGCCTGCAGCGCGCGGGGCTGTGGAGCGAGGTCAAGGACCGCCTGGGCTCTCTCGCTCTCGGCCTCTCCGGCGGCCAGCAGCAGCGGCTCTGCATCGCGCGCACGCTCGCCGTACAGCCCGAGGTGATCCTCATGGACGAGCCGTGCTCGGCGCTCGATCCGATTGCCACCGCGCATATCGAGGATCTCATCGAGCAGCTGCGCGCCTCGTATGCAATCGTGATCGTGACGCACTCCATGCAGCAGGCTGCACGCGTCTCGCAGCGTACCGCCTACTTCTACATGGGTCAGCTCATCGAGGTGGGCGATACCGACCGCGTGTTCACCAACCCGCAGCATCGGCTCACTGAAGATTACATCACCGGCCGTTTCGGCTAGGTCTCACTCCGCACTGCGCAGCAGATCGTTGATGGAGGTCTTCGCACGCGTCTGTGCGTCGACACGCTTGACGATCACCGCGCAGGCGAGGCCGTAGCGGCCATCGGCGGAGGGCAGCGTTCCCGGGACTACGACCGATCCGGCCGGAATCCGACCCCGTAGAATCTGTCCGCTCGTACGATCGTAGATGCGCGTGCTCTGGCCGATGAAGACACCCATGGAAATCACCGAGCCGGCCTCCACCACGACGCCCTCGACGATCTCCGAGCGCGCGCCGATGAAGCAGTCATCCTCGATGATGGTCGGGCCCGCCTGCAGCGGTTCGAGGACGCCGCCGATGCCAACGCCGCCCGAGAGATGCACGTTGCGTCCAATCTGGGCGCAGGAGCCGACAGTCGCCCAGGTGTCCACCATCGTTCCGGCGCCGACGTATGCCCCGACGTT
Source organism: Steroidobacteraceae bacterium (assembly GCA_036273735.1). Classification (GTDB taxonomy): domain Bacteria; phylum Pseudomonadota; class Gammaproteobacteria; order Steroidobacterales; family Steroidobacteraceae; genus 13-2-20CM-66-19. The sequence goes on from DASUHA010000159.1 coordinate 6,893, forward strand.
GACGTAGCTCGGCATCAGCACGACGTTGGAGCCCACGTAGGCTCCCCGGCGCACGACTGCGTGGGGCACGATTCGCGCGCCCGACTCGCGCAGCTCCGCCTCGCTCGCCCGTGCATACTTCAGCGGGACTTTATCGTAGAAGCGCGTGAAACCCGCATCGATCACCGCGTTGTCATGGGCTCGGAAATAAAGCAGTACCGCTTTCTTGAGCCATTCGTTGACCACCCAGATGCCGTCCTTGGGTTCCGCAACACGCACCGCGCCGGTATCGAGCAACGCGATCGATTTCTCCAACACGCCCTCGAGCCCCGGTGGAATGTTCGTGGGCGTGATTTCGCCGCGAAACTCGAAGGCAGCGTCGATGGCGGATTTGAGATTCTGGAGATCATCGTTCATGAGGGGTTCCGTCGCAGGAATTCTCGGATGCGCTCCGCAGCCTCGATGCACTGCGCGAGCGGCGGCACGAGTGAGATGCGCACCCGGCCGGCGCCGGGATTGCCGCCGGCCGGACCGCGTGCAAGATAACTACCCGGCAGCACCGTGACCGCCTGGCTGGCGTAAAGCTCACGTACGAAGCGCTCATCGCTGCGGCGCACGTCCGGCCAGAGATAGAAAGCGCCGTCGGGCTTCTGAAAGTCGAGGCAGGGAGCGAGGATCGGCACGACACGCTCGAACTTTTCCTGATAGCGGTGCCGGTTGCGCACGGCATAGTCATCATCCTGCCAGGCAGTGATGCTGGCAAGCTGTGTCGGCACCGGCATCGCGCTGCCGTGATAGGTCCGGTAAAGGAGGAAGCGGGCGAGGATCTGCGGATCGCCGCCGACGAAGCCGGATCTCAATCCCGGCACGCTCGAGCGCTTCGAGAGGCTGTGAAATACCACGCAGCGCTGAAACCGGTCATGGCCGGCGGCGCGGCAGACCTCGAGCAGCCCTGCAGGCGGGGCGCGCTCATCGAGGTAGATCTCGGTGTAGCACTCATCCGCGGCGATGATGAAATCGTACTGCTCGGCGAGAGCCAGTGCCCGGCGCAGGAACCCGGGCGGCAGCACCTTGCCGGTCGGATTCCCCGGGCTGCAGAGAAACAACACCTGACATCGCCGCCAGATGTCCGGCGGCATCGCATCGAGATCCGGCGTGTAGTCATTGGCGGCCGTCGTATCGAGGAAGCATGGGGTGGCGCCGGCGAGCAGCGCCGCTCCCTCGTAGATCTGGTAGAAAGGGTTCGGCATCAACACCAGCGGCTCGCGCCCCGTATCGACCGCAGCCTGCACGAAGGCGAAGAGCGCCTCGCGCGTGCCGTTCACCGGCAGCACCATCGTGGCAGGATCGACGCTGTCGGCGGGCAGGCGGTAGCGCCTCTCGAGCCAACGTGCGCAGGCGGAGCGCAGCTCCGGAAGGCCGGCGGTCGTCGGATAGGTACCCAGGCGATGGAGGTTCTCGCGCAGCGTCGTGAGCACGGTCAGCGGGGGTTCGTGCCGCGGCTCGCCGATCCACATGTCGATGGGCGTGAGGCCGGCCGGGGGATTGCTGCCCGCCTTCAGCCGCGCGAGGCGCTCGAAAGGATACGCGTGCAGGCACGCGAGGAGCGGATTCATCGGTGTGACTGCGGCGGTCTCAGGCTGCGTCGCGGCGGTCGAGCGCTCGCGCGAGACTCTCCCGCAGGCGCTCCGCCGCTGCGGCATCGAGCGGCCGCCCGTCGAAGTCGATCACGTAGAAGACGTCCTCGGCGCGCTCGCCGACGGTCATGATCTTCGCCGCCTGCAGCTCCACCCGCTCCTCCATCAGCACCTTGCCGACATCGCAGAGCAGACCCGGGCGGTCGCCCGCGGTGAGCTCGAGCACGGAGCGGCGGTTGCGCTCGTCCACGCTGAGCGCGATCAGAGTGACCGTATGGAACATCCGCGCCTGCCGGGGTGCCCGGCGGTACACCGCGAAGGGCGTGTCTTCCGGCCGCTGCAGTGAGCGCCAGAGCGCGTGCTCGATTTCCTCCTGCCGGTCGCGGTCGGTGATCGGTGCGCCGTCATCCTCCAACACGTGATAGAGATCGAGGCTGAAGCCATCGCCCGTGGGGGTGATGCGCGCATCGACGATGTTGAGTCCCAACTGATCGAGCACGGCCGTGGTGCGCGCAAAGCCGTGCCGGCGCGCGCGGGTGTAGATGAGCACCGCGGTGGTGCCGCGCACGCTCTGCGGCTCGAGCGCGATCAAGGGCTCATCGGAGCTGGGGTCGCGGTCGGCGAGCAGGCGCGAATGCCAGGCGACCTCCTCCGGTGAGTGCTGCAGGAAGTACGTGGTGGAAAAGCGCGTCCAGGCCCGCTCGATCTCGGCCGCGGGCAGATTGCGCTCTTGCATCAGGCGGCGGGCGGCCTCCTGGGTCTCGCGCACGAGCTGCTCCTGATCGATCGGCGTCTCGAAGCCGCGCCGCAGCGCGCGCCGCACGCGGTGATAGAAGTCGTGGAAGAGCGAGGCCTTCCAGGAATTCCACAGCTTGGGGTTGGTGCCGCGCACGTCCGCGCAGGTGAGTACGTAGAGGTAATCGAGGTGCGCCTCATCGCCCACCGTATGGGCGAAGGCGTTGATGACCTGCGGATCGCCGATGTCCTGCTTCTGCGCCGTGATGGAGAAGGTGAGGTGATTGCGCACGAGCCACGCCACCATGCGCGCGTCATAGGGCGAGAGGCCCTGCTCGAGGCAGAAGGCCTCCGCATCCACCGAGCCGAGCTCGGAGTGATCGCCGCCGCGGCCCTTGGCAATGTCGTGAAAGAGCGCTGCGAGGTAGGCGACTTCGGGGCGAGGCAGTTGCTGCATGATGCGCGAGGCTTCCGGCAGCTCGTGGTCGTACCTCGAGATGGCGAACCGCCTGAGGTTGCTCACGACGAAGAGCGTATGCGCATCGACCGTGTAGGCGTGGAAGAGGTCGTACTGCATCCGTCCGACGATGCGGCCGAAGGCCGGGATGTACCGCCCGAGCACCCCGTAGGCATTCATGCGCCGCATCTCGTGAGTGACGCCGGCCGGGGCCCGCACGATCTCGAGGAAGAGCCGGTGGTGGCGCGGGTTCTGGCGGAACTCCTCGTCGATGAGCCAGAGGCTGCGGGCCACTGCGCGCATGGTGGCGGCGCGCACGCCCTTCACATCGGGGTTCTGCTGCAGCAGCACGAAGAGCTCGAGGAGCGCCGACGGCGTGCGCGCGAAGACCTCCTCGTTCACGGCCTCGAGCGAGCCGTTGCGGACCTGAAAGCGGGCGTTGAGCGGACGAGGCGGCGCGCTCTCGGTCTGTACCGCCTCGCGGAAGAGCTGCAGCAGCAGCTCGTTCAGCAGACTGACATCCTTGACCGTCCGGTAGTAGCGCTGCATGAACTGCTCTACCGCCAGTGTGTAGGACGCGTCCTCGTAGCCGAAAGTCTGCGCGAGGCGCAGCTGATGATCGAAGAGGAGGCGGTCCTCGCGCCGGCCGGTGAGCACGTGCAGGCCGAAGCGCACCTTCCATAGAAATGACTGTGCCTGCTTGAGCCGCCGCAGCTCCGAGACGGTGAGAAAGCCGTTGGTGACGAGGCCATCGAGCGTGTCGGAGCCGAACCGGCGCTTGGCGACCCAGGCGATGGTCTGGATGTCGCGCAGCCCGCCCGGGCTCGTCTTGACGTTGGGCTCGAGGTTGTAGGCCGTGTCGTTCGCCTTCAGATGCCGCTCCGACTGCTCGCGCACCTTGGCCTCGAAGAACTCCTTCACGGACCAGATCCGATCCGGGGCCAGCACAGCCTGCATGTCCGCGAGGAGCGCGGCATTCCCCGAGAGCAGGCGCGCCTCGAGCAGCGTCGTCATCACGCTGACGTCGGCGATACTCTCTGCCGCGCATTCCTCCACAGTGCGGACGCTGTGTCCGACCTCGAGGCCGATATCCCAGAGAAAGGCGAGCAGCCGCTCGATGGCTCCCTGCTCTGGGCCGTCCGGTGCGCGCGGCACGAGGAGCAGGATGTCGATGTCGGAGCAGAGATGGAGCTCACCGCGGCCGTAGCCACCGACCGCGACGAGCGCCCAGGAGATCATGGATGCAATCGAGTGCGTGCGCCAGGACTCCCGCAGCGTCACGTCGACGAGCGCCGCGCGCGCGTGCACCAGTGTCTCGACCGGCTCGTCGGCGAGGAAACGGGCTTTCAACTCCTCATGCGCCTGGCGCAGCAGCTCACGCCCGGCGGCGGGTGATCCGCGCGCCTCGGCAAGCAGTGCCGGCAGGCGTTGCAGCCATGGCCAGGCGGGATCGGCGGGCGGCGCGGGCAGCGCGTCCTCGAGGAGATCGAGGTCTCCCGCCATGGCGGGCTCAGTGGGGCCGCCGGTCGGCGGCTCCGAGCGTCAGTACCTCATGCCCCTGCTCGGTCACCAACACCGTATGCTCCCACTGGGCCGAGAGCGAGTGATCCTTGGTGACCACCGTCCAGCCGTCGGGCAACAGGCGCACGTGGCGCTTGCCCGCATTGACCATGGGCTCCACGGTGAAGGTCATCCCGGTCTTGAGCTCGAGGCCGGTGCCAGGCTCGCCATAGTGGAGGACCTGCGGATCTTCGTGATAGATGCGTCCGATCCCGTGGCCACAGTACTCCCGCACCACCGAGTAGTTGCTCTCTTCCACGAAGGTCTGAATGGCGTGCCCGATGTCTCCCAGCCGCGTCCCGGGACGCACGGTCTCGATGCCACGCCACATCGCGGCGAAACAGGTCTCGGCGAGCCGCTGTGCGTGCGCAGGGGGCTTGCCCACGAAGTACATACGGCTGGTATCACCGTGAAATCCATCGCGGATGACGGTGACGTCTATGTTGATGATGTCGCCAGCCTTGAGGCGCTTATCGTTCGGGATGCCGTGACAGACGACGTGATTGACTGACGTGCAGATGGTCTTTGGAAACCCGCGGTAATTCAGGTTCGCCGGCACCGATTTCTGTACGTTGACGATGTAGTCGTGGCAGAGGCGGTCGAGCTCGTCCGTGGTCACCCCCGGCACCACGTACTCGGCAATCATGTCGAGCACATCGGCGGCCAGCCGGCCGGCGATGCGCATCTTTTCCTGCTCCTCGGGGGTTTTGATGGTCACGTGCATGGTGTCTCGATTCATGGTATAAAGCGCGGCCTTTTTTGGCAATCAAACCACACGCGCATCGCTGAACCCGTCGGCTGGGTGTCCTCGCAAGTCGGGGATGGCCGCGGGGATGCGCGGAGGCTCAACCCAAACAGGAGAATTCTCCATGTCCGGCGTGTCCATGCGACAGATGCTGGAAGCGGGGGTCCATTTTGGACATCAGACCCGCTTCTGGAACCCGAAGATGGCCCCTTTCATCTTCGGCGAGCGTAACAAGATCCATATCATCAATCTCGAGAAGACGCAGCCGCTCTATGCGGAGGCGGCTCACTTCATCAAGAGCGTGGTCTCCGATGGCGGCACCGTGCTCTTCGTCGGTACCAAGCGCTCCGCGCGCGAGGCGATGCAGAAGGAGGCACAGCGCTCGAGCCAGCCCTATGTCAACCAGCGCTGGCTGGGGGGCATGCTGACGAACTTCAAGACCATCCGCCAGTCGATCAAGCGGCTCGGGGAGATCACCGAGCTCGCCACCTCCGGCGCCCTCGACAAGCGGGGCAAGAAGGAGGCGACCCAGCTTCGGCGCGAGATGGACAAGCTCGAAAGGAGCCTGGGCGGCATCAAGAACATGGAGGGGCTGCCGGATGCGCTCTTCGTCGTCGACGTCGGACACGAGAAAATCGCGGTCGATGAGGCGAGAAAGCTCGGTATTCCCGTGGTGGCCATCGTCGATACCAATTGCTCACCGGATGGGATCGACTATGTGATTCCGGGCAACGATGACGCCATGCGCGCCATCCAGCTCTATGCCGCCGGCGTTGCCGACGCGGTTCTCGAGGGCAAGGAATCGGTGCCCACCGTCGCCGTAGGTGAGGACGAGTTCGTGGAGCTCGACGAAGCCGGCAATCCTCGACGCAAGTCCGCTCGGGGCCGCCAGAGGCCTGCTGCCACGGTACGCAGCAAGAAGGCTCCCCCGCGCCGCCGGCCTGCCCCGGTCAAGGCGCCTGCGGGCGCTCCTGTCGCCGAGGAGGTCAGCGTCGATGAGGACGAGCTGGAGGGCGAGGAGCTGCCGGAAGTTGCGGCCTCAGGTGGCAGTGGTACGGGTGAGAAGCCCAGCACCACGGTGCGGCGGCCGCCGGCCGGCGCCGGCCGGCGCCGGCCCAAGACCGGCGATTGAACGGAGTATCAGGATTCATGAGCATCACAGCAGAGACGGTCAAGCAGCTGCGCGAGCGCACCGGCGCCGGCATGATGGAGTGCAAGAAGGCCCTCGTGGAGACGGGCGGGGATCTCGATGCGGCCGCGGAGCTCATGCGCAAGCAGGGCCTCGCGAAGGCGGACAAGAAGGCGACCCGCATAGCGGCCGAGGGCGTGATCGCCCTCGAGCGCTCCGCCGACGGCCTCACGGCCGCCATGGTGGAGGTCAACTGCGAGACCGACTTCGTCGCGCGCGAGCAGGACTTCCGCGCTTTCGCGAAGGCGGTCGCCGCCCGCGCCTTGTCGGAGCACCCGAAGACACTCGATGCCTTGTTGCAGGCGAAGCTCGAGGGTGGCGAGACGATCGAGGAGCGCAGAAGGGCTCTGGTCGCGAAGATCGGCGAGAACATCAGCGTCCGGCGCTTCGCGCTACTCGCGACGCCGCAGCATCTGGGCGCTTATAGCCATGGTACCCGGATAGGGACGCTGGTCGCCGTGAAGGGTGGGAATGCGCAGCTCGCGCACGACCTTGCCATGCATGTGGCGGCCAGCAATCCCCGGTATCTCTCGCAGCGGGAGGTACCCGCCGAGGTGATCGCCAAGGAGCGCGAGATCCTCAGCGAGCAGGCCCAGGGTGAGGGCAAGCCGCCCGAGATCGTGGCCAAGATGGTCGAGGGGCGCTTGCGTAAGTCTCTGGGTGAGATCACCCTTCTCGGTCAGCCGTTCGTCAAGGACCCGGATACGACGGTGGAGAAGCTGCTGAAGGGCGCCGGCGCGCAGGTCGTCGCGTTCGAGCGCTTCGAGGTAGGGGCGGGTATCGAGAAGAAGCAGGAGGACTTCGTGGCAGAGGTCATGGCCCAGGTGAAGGCACACTGACTTACCGCCACCCGCTCACGAAAAAGCCCCGCCGATAGCGGGGTTTTTTCCATCACGACAAGGCTTTGGGATGACTGAAAGCAATACGAAGGCCAGCTACTCCCGCATTCTCGTGAAGCTCTCGGGGGAGGCCCTGATGGGCGTCGCCGATTACGGCATCGATCCGGCCGTGCTCAAGCGCATCGCTGGGGAGCTGCAGGACATCGTAGGTCTCGGCGTTCAGCTGGCGGTGGTCATCGGCGGCGGCAATATCTTCCGCGGCGCGGGCCTCGCGCGCGCCGGCATGGATAGGGTGGCGGCCGATCACATGGGGATGCTCTCCACCGTCATGAACGCGCTCGCCATGCAGGATGCGCTGGAGAGCCTCGGCCTTTACGCGCGGGTGATGTCCGCCATCCGGATCAACGAGGTCTGTGAGGACTACATCCGCCGCCGCGCCATCCGCCACCTCGAGAAAGGCCGGGTCGTCATTTGCGCCGCCGGCACCGGCAACCCCTTCTTCACCACCGATACCGCGGCGGCTCTGCGCGCGATCGAGATCGATGCCGAAGTGCTCCTCAAGGCCACCAAGGTGAACGGTGTCTACTCCGATGATCCGATGCGCAACCCGGCCGCGGTGCGCTACGACCATCTCACCTTCGATCGGGTGCTCACCGAGAAGCTCAACGTCATGGACGCAACCGCGATCGTGATGTGCCGCGACAACAACTTGCCTTTGCGGGTCTTCAATCTCAACAATGCCGGCGACCTGACGCGCATCGTGCGGGGCGCAAACGTGGGTACCGTGGTGACTTGTGATTAAGCGGGGAAAGGCCGCTCCTTTGCCCGCGGGATTGGACGAGCAACCCGGCACCTCGCCGAAAGCGCCGCAGGCGACTTTCGGCCAATAGAGGATTAAATGAACCATGCTCGATGACATCAAGAAAGACGCTCGTGAGCGCATGGCCAAGTGCGTACAGAACTTTCAGTCGGACCTGAAGAAGCTGCGTACCGGACGCGCCCATCCGAGTCTGATCGAGCATCTGAAAGTCGACTACTACGGCTCGGAAGTGCCGCTGCAGCAGGTGGCCAGCATCGCCGTCGAGGAAGGCCGCACGCTCGTCGTCTCGCCCTGGGAAAAGACCGTCGTTCAGGCCGTGGAGAAGGCGATCTTCAAGTCCGACCTCGGACTGACACCCATGACAGCAGGCACCGTCATCCGCATTCCGATGCCGCCGCTCACCGAGGAGCGGCGCCGCGAGATCACCAAGGTGCTGCGGCACGATGCGGAGAGCGCGCGCGTCGCGGTTCGCAATGTGCGCCGTGACGTCATGACCGACGTGAAGGATATGTTGAAGGAGAAAAAGATCTCGCAGGATGACGAGCGGCGTGCCGAGACGGAGATCCAGAAGCTCACCGACAAGCACGTGGCCGACATCGAGCAGCTGCTGACGGCCAAGGAAAAGGAAATCATGCAGGTTTGATGAGCCTCCCGGGACACATGGCCGACGCCGTGCCTCGGCACGTCGCCATCACGATGGACGGCAACGGCCGGTGGGCGGCCGCGCGTGGTCAGCCCCGCTCGGCCGGCCACAAGGCCGGCCTGACACCGGTGCGTCTGTGTGTGGAGGAGTGCAGCGGGCTCGGTGTCGAGGCGCTGACGCTCTTCGCCTTCTCGAGCGAGAACTGGTCGCGGCCGGCGGAGGAAGTGGCGAGCCTGATGGGGCTTTTTTTCGAAGCCGTCGATCGCGAGATTGCGGAGCTGCACCGCCAGCGCGTGCGCGTGCGTTTCATCGGCAACCGGCAGCGGCTGTCGGTGCGCCTGCAGGCCCAGATCGGCGCTGCCGAGCAGCGCACGGCCGGCAACACGGGGCTGAAGCTGCAGGTGGCGGTGAGCTACGGCGGTCGCTGGGATATCGTGCAGGCGGCCCGCCAACTCGCCGCGCAGTGCGCGAGCGGCGCACTGCGCCCGGCCGACATTGACGAGGATCGCTTTGCCGCGGCGCTCGAGCTCGCGGGGCTGCCCGACGCAGACCTCCTCATCCGCACGGGCGGAGAGCGGCGGATCAGCAACTTTCTCCTCTGGAACATCGCTTACGCGGAGCTTTACTTCAGTGACCGCCTCTGGCCGGACTTCGACAAGGAGGAGCTGTCGGCCGCGCTCGAGTTTTTTGCCGGCCGGGAGCGCCGCTTCGGCCTCACGAAGGGACAGTTGCTGGAGGCCGGGCCCGGATCCACCCCCGCGGTGAAGCGATGAAAGCGCGCGGCCCGTGAGCGAGTCGCTTCGCAAACGAATCGCGACTGCTGCCGTCCTGATCGCGCTGCTTCTCGCGGTGCTGTTCTGGCTGCCGCCTGCCGCCACGATCGTGCTCCTGACCCTCGTGGTGCTCATGGGCGCGTGGGAGTGGTCTGCTTTTCTCAAGTGGAATGACCCGCGCTGGCGCGCCTGCTACGTCATACTGGTCGCTGTCCTCCTTCCCATGGCGTGGCGCGTGACACGCACACAATGGGGCCTCGAAGTGCTGCTCGGAGTCGCACTCCTCTGGTGGCTCATTGCGCTCAGCTGGATCGTACTGGCGCCGCGGCGGGTGCAGCCGTGGTCTGCGGGGCTCGCGGGCCTGCTGTCGCTCGTTCCTGCCTGGCTCGCCCTGACGCGCCTGCGGGTGCAGACCCTACACGGCGCGGAGTGGGTGCTCTTTGCACTGGTCCTGGTCTGGATGGCCGACGTTGGCGCCTACTTCTGCGGCCGGCGTTTTGGCCGGCGTCGCCTCGCCCCGAGCGTTTCTCCCGGTAAGACCTGGGAAGGTGCGCTCGGGGGCTTGGCGACGAGCGGCATCGTCGCCGTCGCCGGAGGCGTCTGGTTCCGGCTGCCGCTGCAGCAGTTCCTGGTGCTTTGCCTGGCGGCCGTGGCGTTCTCGATCGTGGGCGATCTGACCGAAAGTCTGCTGAAGCGCTTCGCGGGAATGAAGGACAGCGGTACGCTCTTCCCGGGGCACGGCGGCGTGATGGACCGCATCGACAG
>DASUHA010000160.1:0-36146 GCA_036273735.1 Steroidobacteraceae bacterium
TGCCATCGCTCGATGCGGTGGATTCGTCCCTGTACGAGGCGCTGGAGCGCTCCGGCAATCGGCCGGCGCGCGCGCTGCAACGGCTGCGCGCGGTGCTCTTCACGGCGGAGCAGGCAGAGCTCCTGCATGCCAGAGAGCGGGATGCAGGATTGCTGGTAGAACGGCTGGGTTTCCTCAAGGACGGCCGCGCGGTCGAGTTCACGCAGTCCTATTTTCGCGGTGACACATACGACTTCGTCGCCGAGCTGAGTGTGTCCTCGTGAGTCTGTCGGAGATGTCGACGCGGATGTACGTCGAGGCCTCGCAGGCTGCGCAGGTCGTACGGGATCAGCTCTTTGCCAACGCCGAGGAGATGGAGCGTCTGGGCGAGCGGCTGCGTCTCTTCTCCCCGCGTGCCGTCGTCACCTGCGCGCGGGGCAGCTCCGACCATGCTGCGACATTTGCGAAATACCTCATCGAGACCCGCCTCGGTGTGCTCACTTCATCTGCCGCCCCTTCAGTGAGCTCGGTGTACGACATACGCCCGGATCTTGCCAACACCCTCTGTCTCGCGATCTCCCAGTCGGGCGCGAGCCCCGACCTGCTGGCAGCCGTCAGCAAGGCGCGTGAGGCCGGCGCGATGGTCATCGCACTCGTGAACGCCAAGGATTCGCCGCTCGCGCGACACGCCGATCACGTGGTGCCGCTCTGCGCGGGAGTCGAGAAAAGCGTCGCCGCCACCAAGTCCTTCATCGCCTCGCTCGCCGCTACCATCCATCTGGTCTCCTGTTGGGCCGAGGACCGGGAGCTCTCCGAGGCACTGCGCAAGGCGCCGAAGCACCTGGAGAAAGCCTGGAGTCTCGACTGGAGCGCCGCCGTGGAGCGGCTCGCGTCCGCAACCGATCTCTACGTCGTCGGTCGCGGCATCGGTCTCGGGGTGGCACAGGAGGCGGCGCTCAAGCTCAAAGAGACCTGTGGCCTGCACGCCGAGGCAGTGAGCGCGGCGGAGCTTCGCCACGGCCCCATGGCCCTGGTCCGCGCCGGATTTCCGGTGCTCGTCTTCTCCCAGAACGATGAGGCACGCGCCGGCGTCGAAATGCTGGCAGCCGAGCTTGTTGCGCGCGGGGCTGACGTGATGACCGCAGGCTCGCGATGCCGGGGCGCCCTGCACCTGCCCTGGGAGCCCGGTCACCCGGTGATCGAGCCCATGCTCATCGCACAGACTTTCTATCGCATGGCCAACGCCCTGTCGCTTGCTCGCGGACTCGATCCCGACCGGCCGCCGAACCTCAGCAAAGTGACCGAGACCGTTTGATGCCCATCGCGCTTCTCAACGGGCGGGTGCTGCGAGATCAATCGCTCGTCGCCGGACAATGCGTGCTGCTCGAGGGCAGCCGAATCCTGGACATCGTTCCCGACGGGCATCCGAGCTGTCGGGATGCGATGCAGGTCGATCTCGCAGGGCAGCTGCTGCTGCCGGGATTCATCGACTCACAGGTCAATGGCGGTGGCGGCGTACTCTTCAACGACGCGCCCACTGCCGACTCGATCCGTCAGATCGGGCAAGCCCACCGGCGTTTCGGCACCACCGGATTCATGCCGACGCTGATCAGCGCAGATCTCGATGTCGTGGCTCGCGCAATCGCCGCGGCACGGGGCGCCATCGAGGCCGGTGTACCGGGCGTTCTCGGCATTCATATCGAAGGCCCCTTCCTCAACGTCGAGCGCAAAGGCGTTCACGACCCGGCAAAACTGCGCGAGCTCGATACCAGCGCCGTGGGGCTGCTGACTTCTCTGGGCACCGGACGCACGTTGGTTACCCTGGCTCCGGAAATGACGACCCCGGAGATCATTCGCAAGCTGACTACCGCGGGTGTGATCGTTTCCGCCGGTCATACCAACGCCACGTATACGGAGGTCGTGCAGGCACTGCGCCATGGCCTGACGGGCTTCACTCACCTCTTCAATGCGATGTCGCAACTCACGGGCCGAGAGCCGGGGGTGGTCGGCGCGGCGCTGGAGAGCCTCGAGAGCTGGTGCGGCATTATCGTCGACGGCGAGCACATCTCACCGGTCGTGCTTCGGCTGGCGATGCGTTGCAAGCCGACTAGCCGCTTCATGCTGGTCACCGACGCCATGCCCAGCCTCGGCACTGACGTCCGCTCCTTCAAGCTCGAGGGTCGCAACATCACGGTCTCGGGAACCGTCTGCCTGGACGAGGACGGCCGTCTTGCCGGCTCCAACATCGACATGGCGAGCTGCGTGCGCAATGCCGTGTCCCTGCTCGGCATATCCCTCCCGGAGGCGGTGCGCATGGGCAGCCTCTATCCGGCGGAGTTCCTGGGTCTCTCCCATGAGCTCGGCCGCATCGAGCCGGGCTATCGCGCCAATCTCGTCCTGGCGGACGATCGCCTCAACGTGCTCGAGACCTGGATCGACGGGCGCGCGAGCCGCGGTTGAGGTCACAGGCCCTGCGCGAGCAGCCGGATCATCGGCCCTTTTGCAGCTTCTCGATCAGGTAGGTCCGCCAGCGCGCGAGAGCTTGACCCTGGGGCTTCCCAAGCACTCCGTGCCGAGGAGTCGGGATGTGACCCACCGCCTCTTCGGACTCCGCAAAGACGAAATGATCCATCAGCGCCCGCCAGGCCCGGCGACTGGGCGCGGGCAGGCCGCGCAGATTGAGAATCGCGTGGATCAAGGCATCGAAGCTCGAGTCAGTAGCCGTGGCCGCATCGGACGCGGCACTCCACCAGTAGTTCACCAGAATGTTGAAGCGCTCGAGCGACTCGACATGATGCCACCATAGGGGCGGGATGAAGATCGCATCTCCCGGCTCCAGGACCGCCGTTACCGCCGCGGTCAGCGCCTGGCGGAATCGCGGGAAGCGCGTGAAATCGGGCTCGTGTAACCGCACCAGGCTCATGGGCGCTCCCGTGGGCGCAAAGTCGAGCGGGCCGATGTAGAGATTGGCGATCTGCTCGGGTGGGAACAGGGTGAAGCGTCTGCGGCCGCTCACTACGCAGCCGATGTTGTTCCACTCATCGAGGTGCGTAGGCGTGGTGATCCCGGTACCCAGCCAGATCCTCGGAGCGATGGTCTCATCGAGGAAGCCGAGGCGGTTCTCCGCTGCGAAGCCCGGCAGACAGGCGCTGATGAGCGCGCTCTGCACCGCGACCGCGGGAGCTCGCTCGAAGGCGGAATAGCGCAGCGCCTGTTCCGCCACGGCGCTCAGAGCCAGGCGGTTGCGCAGGAAATTGAACCCGGACATGTCGGCGTTGTAGAAAACGCGGCCCTCGATTTCCGGCGGAGTCATGATCGCGTCCACCGGATGACCGTTGTCGAAGCGGCGCAGGTACTCGACGGTAGCCGCGGCAGATCGGCGTCCGGCGGCTACCGCGGGCCAGTCGCTCACGAGTTCGCGCAACACCGCCGGCTGGCCGGAGGCGACCATCGTCCGCCAGACTCCCTCATCGACAGGAGTGATCTCGCGGATGGACGAGGCGAAAGGCTGCGCCACTGATTCCCTCCGGGGCAACCGCGTCCCCTACCAGAGGTAGAGCTGCAGGGCGGGGCTCTCTCTTCGCAACGGGATGTGCTCCAGCGCTGTGCGGTGATCGGGGAAGTTACTGCTGCTGCGGTGCAGCAGATCGTCGATCTTGGCCATGTCGTAACGCGCCTCCTGCGCGGTCGGGGCCCGCAGGTCGTGCGCGTCCGGAAAGATCCCCATGCCGGCCATGATCGCGTACCAGGACACGATCGGGTAGCCGTGGCCGATCACCTGAGCCCGCAGGCCGGGCACGATGCTCTTGCCCCCCATCCAGGTCGCGTAGAGCTTCTTCAGGTTGTCCGACAGGCTCATGTTCGCGGCGTTGGCCCGCCAGTAGTCCGTATCGGTGCGGCTATTGGTCTTGTAATGGGTGACGATGTAGTCGCGGATGCCCTCGAAGTGTCCGTTCAGACGCGCATTGAAGCGATCCTGGGCGCCCTCGCCCAGGTCCCCCTGCCCCAGGAACTCCATGAACACCATGCCCGTGAGCTGGATGAACATGAGGGCGGTCGCCTCCAGCGGCTCGATGAAGCCTTGGGACAAACCGACCGCGAGGCAGTTCTTGTGCCAATGCCGTGTGACCCGTCCGACCCGCATCCTGAGGTGGCGTGCAGCAACGTCGGAATCGAGGAGCCCGAGACGCTGCCGCAGCTCCGTCTCCGCCGCATCCGGCGTGCAGAAGTTGGTGCTGTAGACGTATCCATTGCCATAGCGATTGGTCAGCGGGATCTTCCATGCCCAGCCATTCCTCAATGCCGTGGAGACGGTCTCGCTGGGGATGGAGTCGCCCAAGGGTGACGGTATCGCCACCGCGGCATCGTTGAACAGATTGTCGGCGAAACTGATGAAGGGGACCTTCAAGGCCTTGTCGATCAGGAGGCCGGCGAATCCCGTGCAATCCACGAACAGGTCCGCGGTCACCGTCTCGCCTTCCCGCGTGTTTATGGAGGCAATCGCGCCGTCAGCGTCCAGCGTTGCGTGCGTCACGTGACAGCTCGTATAGCGAACCCCCCGCTCGAGCGCCTTCTTGTGGAGGAATCGACCGAGCAGCGTCGCATCGAAATGATACGCGTGCCAGACATCGAACGGAAAACTCTCGCACGCCTTCGGCGCGCGCCCCTCGACGGCGAGCCGAGCGGCGATGAAGAAGCGGTCCGGGTGTGCGTGGACGTTGGCACCATTGACCCGCGCCTCCGCGTTGTGGACGAACTGGGTCATCGTCATGTTGTCCAGCATGGAGGCGAAAGGATGGAAGTACCGCTCGAAGCCGGGCTTCGTCGACCATCCATCGAAGGCGATGCCGCACTTGTACGTGGCGTGGCAGGCGGGCATCCACTCCGCCTCCTCGATATCCAGCATGTCGAAGAACCCCCGCAGCCAGGGCGTAGACCCCTCTCCCACGCCGACGGTCGGCACCGCAGGAGACTCGAGCAGCGTGATCTGCACCCCTCTCCCGATCAGCGAGCGCGCAAGAATGAGCGCCGTCATCCATCCGGCCGTACCCCCGCCAACGATGACGATGCGCCGCAGGGCCGGAGGAGCGACGAAGCCGTTGCTGCCGGCAACGGGACTGCAGGAGTGGTCGAAGAGCGTGGCGGTCGTCACGATCGCATGCTGCTCGCGGGGCAAGTCGGCCGTCAAGCCGTTGGCTTCGGGAAACGAGCGGGCCCGCCGGCGCTCACGCGCCGGCGGGCCCATCCGCATCCATGAAAGCCCCTGCAGCCCGAGGCCGCTCCCGGCTCAGAACTTCATCCGCAGGTTCAGGTAGTACTGCGACCCGTTCCGATAGAAGGAACGCGGCTGAGTGGTGTTGTTGGCGTAGTACTTGAACTCCGGGTTGTTCAGGTTGAGGCCGTCGAGCGAAATCTCGACATTGTCGTTGATCGCGTAATCCACCGAAGCCGCCAGCGTTCCCACGCCCTTCTGCGTGAACGCCGTAGACCGGTCGAGTCCGTCGAAGAAAGAGGACCTGTAGGTATACGCGACCCGTGCACTGAAGCCCCTGTTCTCGAAAAACAGGATCATGTTCCCCGTGTCCTTCGACGTGCCGACCATCTGATCGGTCGTACCCGGTAGAACACCCGATGTCTGCGTTCCATCGGCATAGGTGAAGTTGGCTTCCACGCCCCAATAGTTCAGGAAGGACTGCACCCACGAAAGCTCGACGCCTTCGACCCTGGCATCGGCATTGAAGGGCGCCGTAATGGAGTACAGCCCCTGGAAGCCGTTTGGATTCGCCGTGTTCTGCGTGAAGATCGTCGTGTTGTAGGTGCCGAACGCAATGTAGTCCTTGAGCTTCATGTAGTAGAGCTCGGCCGCGAGCATCGACTTCGGCGCGAAGTACCACTCCAGGCCGCCGTCCACATTGGTGGACTTGGTGGGCTTCAGGCCCGGGTTGCCGCCGGATCCGTCACCGCAGCAGACGCCCGGATTGGGAGCCGGCACCGTAGTGCTGATGGAACCCGCCAGAGCCGAGTAATCCGGGCGGGTCATGGTTTCCCCGACGTCCGCGCGCGCCACCAGGTCGTGGGTCAGGTTGTACTTGAAATTGACGCTGGGCAGAACGTTGGTGTAGCTGTGATCCACCGTGTTGATGATGTAGTTTCCAAACGCGGAGGTCGTGATGGCGCCCGGAGCATTCGCAGCCGCGGCCTCGGTCACCGCCACGCTCTCCTGCGTCCTCGCCACGCGCACGCCCGCGTTGCCGCTCCACTGGTCGCCGGAGAAGTCGGCCTGGAAGTACAGGGAGGAGTCCTTCTCATGCACCCCATAGTCCGAAGTCCAGTCGGCCCGGGTGACGGGGTCGCGATTGACTCCAACGCTGTCGTACGCGGACAGCTGCGCGGGCGTCCAGTACCAGATCTCCGTGGGGAAGCCGCTGCCGATGCCCTGACCGAAGTTCGACGGATAGTTCTGGTAGCCGGTGGGATAGTTGAGGTTGTTCTGAGCAGCCGGCAGCGGGCCCTGCCCGATCACCCCCCAGCTGTGCCGGTCATGATCGCTGTAGCGCGCGCCGAACTTGAAATCGGTGAACATGCTGTCGTTGAGGACGAAGGTCCCGTCGATCTTGCCCCACTTCTCGGAATCGACCACATCGATGTTCTGATCGCCGAAGATCCAGCCGAAGGCGACGGGAACGCCGCCTGGTGTCGGTGTGCTGTAGTTCACTCCCGGCGTACCCCAGCTCGCCGCCGTGGTGGTGCCATTGAGATTATAGAAGGCACCGGTGCCGATTCCGGGGTTGGTCTCCGACACGTCCTGGTAAGGTGTCTTGCCCTCTCCCGTCGAATCGCCCAGCTCCCCGTACAGGGTGAGGGAGCTGCTCGCCTTCAATGTACCGCTCAGCACGCCATAGTAGGTCGAGGAGGTATCGTCGGGCCGCGAAATCTGGTCGTACACCGAATAGGCGTTGCCGGCGATCGGTGTCCAGGTCGCGGAGGTCAGCGTCCCGTTCTGCACCGTGTAGGAGCTCGGGACCTCATCCGAGGCCGGAATGATGTGGTTGAGCCACAGCAGATAATTGTCGTTGAGGTTGTCGGCCTGCAGTCTCGAGG
Source organism: Steroidobacteraceae bacterium (assembly GCA_036273735.1). GTDB lineage: Bacteria > Pseudomonadota > Gammaproteobacteria > Steroidobacterales > Steroidobacteraceae > 13-2-20CM-66-19. The sequence goes on from DASUHA010000160.1 coordinate 7,081, forward strand.
CGAAGCCGTTGAAGTCGATGTTCAATGCGTCGTTCGGCTGCCATTCCGCATCGATCAGTCCGCCATTGCGCACGCGCTTCTGCTGGAAGAACGTGGCGCCGATGAACTGCGGGTATTGCACGCCATCGAGCCCCGGGTCGGCCTTCACGATCGCGGGATTGTTTGCCGCGGTGATCGTGTTGTAGCCGAGCATCTCCTGGCCGTCGCGGCGCAGGTGGCGGGTCTCGGAGAACAGCTGCACCATGACGCCGAAGGTGTGGTCGTCGCTCAGCCAATTGCCGAGGGCGCTGAACTGCGGATCCTTGGTCCCGGGCGAGGTGGCCCACACCGCGCCGACCGAAGCATTCGCCGTGAATCCCGAGCTGAAGTCGAATGGCTTGCGGGTGATGATATCGACGGTACCCGCGGTCCCACCCTCGAGGAGCGATGCCTCGGAGCTCTTGTAGACGTTGACCTGCTTGACGATCTCCGCGGGCAGCAGCGTATAGCTGACACTCCGGCCCACAGTGCCGGTCTGGTCCAGGACGAACCAATCGCCCGTCGCGACGTAGTGGCCATTGATCAGAGTCTGCGTCAGGCTGGGGCTCGTGCCGCGCATGCTCACACGGTCCGCCTCGTCGAACGCGCCTTCAGTGCCGCTCGCCGAGCTAATGTCGACGCCCGGGAGGCGCTGCAACGCATCGGCGACGTTCTTGTCCGGCAGCTTGCCGATGCTTTCGGCGGTGACCACGTCGATGGAGTCGGTCGACTGGCGCTTTATCTGGAGAGATTTCTCGACTGAATAGCGAACGCCGGTGACGACGACCTCCTGGAGCGTATCCTGCTTGTTGTCGTCCTTCGCTGTAGGCTGCTGCTGTGCGCGCGCCTGGAGATTTCCTCCGAACAGCGCAATCGCCACCGCTGTTCCGATCAACGTGGACCTTTCGATTCTCATAAATTCACCACCCCAGATGTGTTCGTTGCGTCAAACCAAGCCCATGCGGCGGAACATTTCTTGTCTTACCGAGACCTTCCCGACCGGTGCGTGGCCCATCCCCTTCGAGATAGCCCATTGGCATTACCATTTAGGTGCCATTCTAGTACCACTTTAGAAGAAATGGCAACAATGAGAAGACCAATCACAAACTCAAAACAACCGCCTTGTAAAACCAATGGCTTACGCGCTATCTTGTGTCGTGCGCGCAACATATTGGTACTTTAGTGGTATTGTTGTAGGGTTGACTGGAGACTGGCACGGTGAGCTCCATGACCTCGAGCCTGCAGCGAATTCCTGAGTGGCATGACGTCGACGCAGAGGTATTCCGGAACGAAATCCTCACGCAATACCGTCCGGCCGTCCTGAAGGGGCTGGTCAGGCATTGGCCCGCCGTTCGGCAAGCGCTCACCTCACCGGAGGCCATCTGCCGATATCTGTGCTCGCTCGACCGGGGCAGCACCTGGAATGCGGTGTTGGTGCCGCCGCAATGGCAGGGCAGGATGTTCTATGAGGAAGACTTGTCGGACTTCAACTTCGTCCGCGACAAATTGCCCGTCTCGGCGGTGCTGGCCCAGATCGCCCGGTATTCCCATTTTGCCGCGCCGCCCTCAGTCGCGATGCAATGCGCGCCCATTGCCGAATGCGTCCCGGATTTCGTTGCCGATAACAAGCTGCCGATTCTGAGCGAGAAGGTGCTTCCGAAGCTGTGGCTCAGTAACCGATTCATCACGCCCGCGCACTTCGATGAAATGAACAATGTCGCGTGCGTGGTCAGCGGCACGAGGCGTTTCACTTTGTTTCCGCCCGAACAGATCTCGAATCTCTACATCGGTCCGCTCGATTACACGCCCGCCGGCGCTCCGGTCAGCATGGTCTCGCTGGAAAACGCGGACTTCCGGCGCTTTCCGCGGTTCAGGGAAGCTCTGGCCGCGGCGCAGGTCGCCGAGCTCGAGCCCGGCGATGCGATATTCATCCCCGCGATCTGGTGGCACCACGTCGTCTCCTTCGACGTCGTCAACGTCCTCGTCAACTATTGGTGGGAAGAACCGGCAGGCACCTCCGCCAGAATATCGCCCGTCGACTCCCTGATGCACAGCCTCCTCAGCATCCGGCATCTGTCCCCGGAGCAGCGGCGGGCGTGGGGCCACATTTTTTCCCATTTTCTCTTCGATCCGCAGCAGGACCCGGCTGGCCACATTCCCGAGCACAGGCGCGGGGTGCTCGGGCCGCTTGCGGAAGAGCAGGCTGCGGCGATCAGACAGATGATTCATCTCAAGGAGGATTGACGCGGCGGGATCCGCAGCCGAGGTCCGGGCGCAGCGCTTGCTTCTCCCGATATTCGTGCAGCCTGCGCGCGCCGCGCGCAGGGACTTCACCGTGGCAGGAGACCGGCCGATGACCCATCTAGAGCAGATTCAGGCGCTTCGCGAGCGCGCACGCCAGCACATTGCCGAGGGGGCGATCACGCCCGACTACCAGCTCGATCGCGAGCAGTCGATCCGCATATTGAACGAGGCGCTCGCCACCGAGCTCGTTTGCACGCTGCGCTACCAGTTCCACTACTTCATGGCGACAGGTATCCACTCGCAGGCCGTCAAGCAGGAGTTCAGGGAGCATGCGCGCGAAGAGCAGGAGCACGCCGAGCGCATCGCGGAGCGGATCAAACAGCTGGGAGGCAAGCCGGTGATGAATCCGGCGATGCTCACGGACCTCAGCCACAGTGAGTACCGTGAAGGCAACACGCTGGCGGAGATGATCCGTGAGGACCTGATCGCCGAGCGCATCGCGGTCGAGAGCTACCGGGAGATGATCCGTTACTTTGGTGACCGCGATCCGACCACTCGGATCATGATGGAGGAAATCCTGGCCAAGGAGGAAGAGCACGCGGACGAGCTGACCGATCTGCTCTTCGCCGTCGAGCCCTCCACGGGCAAGGGCGCAAGGCCGCTCTACTTTGCGGATGAGGTCGGCAGCGCCAAGGGCGCCGGCGAGAGGCGGCCAGAAGAGTCATCTCACCGCGACAGCGGCGGCGGCAGCCGACCCAAGAAGCCTAGCTGAGCCGGCGCCGTTCCGCTCGCGGCGCCCAGCTGGCATTGCGAGCCGAGACGCTTCCGCCCGCCTACGAGCTGCCGCGCACAGGCAGGCGAGGTCAGCCGACCTTGCGCAGCCCCTCGCGCCGCCCGTAGCGCTCCCCCATCTTCTCGAGCGGCACCGGGCGAATGCGTGAGGCCTGACCTGCGCATCCAAACGCCTCGAAGCGCGCCTTGCAGATCTCGCGCGCCGCCGCGGTCGCAGCCTTGAGGAACTTGCGCGGGTCGAAGTCACCAGGGTTGCCGGCCAGCGAGCGCCGCGCCGCAGCGGTCATGGCAATGCGGATGTCGGTGTCGATGTTCACCTTGCGAACCCCGTGCCGAATGCCTTCCTGGACCTCCTCGACCGGCACGCCATAGGTCTCCGGGACTTCGCCGCCGTACTGACGCAGCAGAGCCAACCACTCCTGCGGCACGGATGAGGAGCCGTGCATGACCAGATGCGTGTTGGGGATTGCGCGATGGATCTCGGCGACCCGCGCGATCGCGAGCACTTCACGTGTGGGCTTGCGGGAGAATTTATAGGCGCCATGCGACGTGCCGATCGCGATGGCGAGCGCATCGACCCCCGTACGCTCGACGAAGTCGACGCACTGCTCAGGATCGGTGAGGAGTTGCTCGCGGGATAGCGTCCCCTCCGCGCCCACGCCATCCTCTTCGCCCGCCCGGCCGGACTCGAGCGACCCGAGGCACCCGAGCTCGCCCTCGACCGAGACTCCGACCGCATGCGCCATGTCGGCCACTCTCCCGGTCACCTCCACGTTGTATTCGTACGGGGCGGGCGTCTTCATGTCCTCTCGCAGCGATCCGTCCATCATCACGCTCGTGAACCCCGAGCGGATGGACGCTTGGCATACCGCAGGGCTCGCCCCGTGATCCTGGTGCATCACGAGGGGGATCTGGGGCCAGGTCTCCACCGCCGCATGCGCGATGTGGCGCAGAAAAGGCTCGCCGGCATAGCCTCGAGCACCGGCGGACGCCTGCAGTATGGCCGGACTATCGGTCTCGGCCGCGGCCTGCATGATCGCCTGGACCTGCTCCATGTTGTTGATGTTGAACGCCGGGACGCCGTAGCCAAACTCGGCCGCGTGATCGAGGAGCTGCCGGAGCGAGATGAAAGCCATGCCGTTCTCCCATGCCTATGAATGTTCTATTGGAATGTGCGACCCGAGGGAAGGTCGCGGCGTGAAAGGTCGCGAGTTGCGCGAGCCCGAGGTACGGCGCACCGACGCGCCACGCGTCCCCTGCCCCGAGCGGCCAGTTGGAGTCGGCCAGGCAGGGAAGCACCAGGTCCGCCGCTGCGAAATCCTGGCCACGGGTCCAATCGGACGGCGTGGCCACGGTGAAGAGTCCCGCAGCCTTCGCCGCGGCCACACCCATCGCGGAGTCCTCGAAGGCGACCGCGCGTCGGGCCGTGACACCGAGTCGACTGAGCGCGAGCAGATAGATATCGGGAGCGGGCTTCTTGCGGGGCACCGCATCGCCCGTCGCGATGACGCTGAATTCATCCAACGCGTTCTCACCGAGCGCTCCTTCGAGAAGCGCCGACACATTGTCGGGGGACGTCGTCGAGGCAATGGCGAGTCTCACCCCGGCGGCGCGCGCCTCGCTCATCAGCCGGCGCACGCCGGGACGCAGTGGGACCCGGCCGAGCTTTATCCTTTCCAGGTAGGACGCCGTCTTGGCCGCATGCAGCCCGGGTATCAGCGCCGACAGCCGGATACGCTCACCCGCTGCGAGTCGGGTGCGATGAAAAAAAGCCGCCAGGCGCTCCTTGCCGCCGGTCACCTGCAGGAGCTCGCGATAGAGCTCGCGACTCCAGCAGAAGTCGAGCTCGTATGCTCGAAATGCGTCGTTGAATGCCTGGCGGTGCGCCTCCTCCGTATCCGCGAGTGTGCCGTCGACGTCGAAAATCAGCGCCTCGATGAATTCGCTCAACTCGAAATGCCTCGTATGATGCAAATAGCCCGGCCGTGCGACTGGCGTCCCTGGCGGCAGGGCCCCGGCCCGCGCGTCCGTGCGCCGGCGCCCGCCGGAGCCAGGACACGTCAAGTGCCCTAGCTGAAAGCACCGGCTCGCCCGCGTTCCCGGGCCACGCAATCCTTGCGCCGCTCCATCAGCCTCCAGATCATGGGCGTGAAGATGAGCTGCATGGCCAGGTCCATCTTGCCGCCCGGGCAGACGATGGTGTTGGGCCGCGACATGAAGGAGTCGTGCAGCATCGAGAGCAGGTAGCCAAAGTCGATCCCGCGCGGGTTGGCGAAGCGAATGACGAGAAACGACTCGTCCGGTGTCGGGATGAAGCGCGCGATGAAGGGATTCGAGGTGTCGACCACCGGGACGCGCTGAAAGTTGATGTGGGTGCGCGAGAACTGCGGACAGATGTAGCTCACGTAGTCGGGCATGCGGCGCAGGATGGTGTCGGTGACTGCTTCCGCGGAATAGCCGCGCGTCGACTTGTCGCGGTGGAGCTTCTGGATCCATTCCAGGTTGATGACCGGGGTGACGCCGATCAGCAGATCGACGTGCTGGGCGACGTCGACCTCATTCGTCACCACGGCGCCGTGCAGGCCCTCGTAGAAGAGCAGATCCGTATCCCCGGGCACGCCTTCCCACTCCGTGAAGGTTCCTGCCTTCTGACCGTGGCGCGCGCCCTCGATGTCGTCGTGCAGATACTTGCGCACCTTTCCGGTCCCGTTCTCGGCATAGCCGCGGAACAGGTTCTCCAGCTCGGCGAACAGATTCGCCTGTGGGCCGAAATGGCTGAAACGCTGATCTTCGCGTGTGATCGCCTCCGCCAGCTGCTCCTTCATCCCCGCACGATCGTAGCGGTGGAAGCTGTCACCTTCGACGAATGCCGCCTTGAGATGCTCGCGGCGAAAGATCTGCTCGAAAGTCTTGCTCACCGAGGTAGTGCCGGCTCCGGAGGAGCCGGTGACTGCGATGATCGGATGGCGCGCGGACATGATTTGTGGCCTCGGTCAGACGTGCTGGGTGAAAAGGCCGCGCGTGGCGAAGAGCGGCGCGTCGAGCTCGAACTCGTTGTGATCCCGATGATACCGCTCGATGCGCTCGACCTCCGAGCGCGCGCCGAACACGAAGCTGACGCGCTGGTGCAGACCCTCGGGAAGGACATCGAGAACGGGCCCGAGCCCGGTGCTCGCGCGGCCGCCCGCCTGCTCGATGAGGTAGCCGATCGGATTTGCCTCGTAGAGCAGCCGCAGCCGTCCCGGCTTGGCCGGATCCTTGCGGTCGCGCGGATACATGAACACGCCGCCGCGCATCAGGATGCGATGCGTCTCCGCCACCAGCGAGGCGATCCAGCGCATGTTGAAGTCGGTGCCGCGCGGACCGCTTTGCCCTGCCAGGCACTCGTTGACGTAGCGGCGGATCGCCGGCTCCCAGTGGCGGGAGTTGGAGGCATTGATCGCGAACTCGGCGGTCGTCTCCGGCACGCGAAGATTCGGATGCGTCAGCATGAACTCGCCGATCTCCTGATCGAGCGTGAAGCCGTTGACGCCGCGGCCCGTCGACAGCACCAGCATGGTCGCGGGCCCGTAGATCGCATATCCCGCGCACACCTGCGCGCTCCCCGGTTGCAGGAAATCCGCCTCGGTCGCCTCGCTGACTCCCTCCGGACACTTCAGCACGGAGAAGATGCTGCCAACCGAGACGTTGACGTCGATGTTGGATGAGCCGTCGAGCGGATCGAAGAGGAGCAGGTAGCGTCCGCGCGGATAGGCATCCGGTATGGAGTACGGCTGCTCCTGCTCCTCCGAAAGCATTCCGGCGAGCTGCCCGCCCCACTCGTTGGTGCGCACGAAGATCTCGTTCGCGAGCACGTCGAGCTTCATCTGGGTCTCGCCCTGGACATTGACGGTGCCCGCATCGCCGAGGGTGTTCGCCAGCGCCCCCTTGCCTATCAGGGTCGCGATGCGCTTACACGCCAGACGTACGTCGTTGACGAGAGCCGTGACGCTCTCCGTCGGCCCGCTCGCGCCCGCCGCCGCGTTGAGCAGCCGCTGCTCCTCGATGAGAAACCGGGTGATTGTGCCGGTGTTGAACATGCTGCTGGTCGTCACGCTCGCCGCCCCCTCAGTTGTGCTGCTCCCGGAATACGCGACTCGCCCTGATGTCCGACTCCTCTATCGTCTGCAGGTCCTGCCGTGAGATCGATCCGCCCTTGCGCTCGAAGAGACGGCTCGCCTGCCTCAGGCGCGCCCGATCGAGCGCATTCCTGATCGACCTCGCGTTGGCAAAGTGCGGCTGCGCCCGCCGCTTCTCGATGTATTCCCGCAACGCCCCATCTCCCTCCCCGTCCAATCGGTACTGCATCTGCTCGAGCATCAGCCGCGCGATCGCGAGCAGCTCCTCGGGCGTGTAGTCGGGGAAGTCGATGTGATGCGCGATGCGCGATGACATTCCGGGATTGCTGCGGAAGAACGTCTCCATCCGATCCTTGTAGCCCGCCAGGATGACGACCAGGTCATCACGCTGGTTCTCCATCACCTGCAGCAGGATCTCGATCGCCTCCTGACCGTAGTCGCGCTCGTTCTCCGGACGGTAGAGGTAATACGCCTCATCGATGAAGAGCACTCCGCCCATGGCTTTCTTCAGGACTTCGCGCGTCTTCGGGGCCGTATGGCCGATGTACTGCCCGACGAGGTCATCGCGCGTCACCGCGATGAGATGGCCTTTGCGCACGTAGCCGAGACGATGGAGGATCTCCGCCATGCGCATCGCCACCGTCGTCTTCCCCGTACCGGGGTTGCCGGTGAAGGACATGTGCAGCGCCGGGGGACCGGAGGAAAGCCCCACGGCCCGCCGCAGCTTGTCGATGAGCAGCAGCGCCGCAATGTCGCGGATGCGGCCCTTGACCGGTGCCAGCCCTATGAGCTCGCGATCGAGGCTGTCGAGGATCTCTCCGACATGTGAGTCACGGTAGGCCGCCTGCAGATCGAGCGGCTCATCGCCGGCCTGCGCTGCGCTCTGTCCGTCGTGGGGCGGCATGGAGTCGGCTCTCGCGTTCATGAGAGCTCATACCGCTCCCCCTCGGGGCGCTCCGTCGCGTAGGCACGCGTGGTGTAGCGCACGCTGCGGCCCGGGCCCTCCTGGCGCATCAGACCGAATCCAGGCTCGGTGGCCGGCCTCCCGATGATGAATGACAGCCGCAGCGATTCCCGTCCGCGCGTGGAATCGAACGCGTTGAGCTTGATGTAGTGGTTGGGAAAGGTCTTGCGGCAGGCATTCACCTCCGTCATGACTCCGGCGGCATCGCGGATATCGAACATCGGCGTACCGAACATCTCCCAGTACGTGTTGCGCGGATGCGGATCGTCGGTGTATTCGACGGACACCGCCCAGCCGTTGCCAAGGCAGTACTCGATCTGCTTGGCAATCTGCACATCGGTGAGGTCGGGCAGGAAGGAGAAAGTGCCTTGGGTGACTCTCATGGGTGGCTCCTCAGGCGACGGCCGGCGTCGGCACGTAATCGGGCGTGTCGGTGCTCGCGTAATTGAAGGTCACCTCGCCCCAGACATCGAGCGCAGCCTTGAGGGGCGTGCAGTTCTTGGCCGCTGCGGCGAGAATCTGCGGCCCTTCGTTCCAGATGTCCCGGCCCTCGTTGCGCGCGAGCACCATTGCCTCGAGCGCCACGCGATTGGCCACGGCACCGGCGGCGATGCCCATCGGATGGCCGATCGTGCCGCCGCCGAACTGCAGCACCACGTCCTCGCCGAGATAGTGCAGCAGCTGATGCATCTGCCCGGCGTGAATGCCGCCGGAGGCGACCGGCATGACACCGTGCAGCCCTGCCCAGTCCTGCTCGAAGAAGACGCCGCGTTGCAGGTCTTGCGGGTTACGGCCCTCGCGCAGCACGTTGTAGAACCCCTGTACCGAGTTGGGATCGCCCTCGAGCTTGCCCACCACGGTGCCGGCATGGATGTGATCGACACCCGCAAGACGCATCCACTTCGAGATCACCCTGAAGGAGATGCCGTGGTTCTTCTGACGCGTGTAGGTGGAGTGGCCGGCCCGGTGCAAGTGCAGGATCATGTCGTTGCGCCGCGCCCAGCGGGACATCGACTGGATCGCGGTGTAGCCGATCACGAGGTCGATCATCACGATCACTGAGCCGAGCTCCTTGGCGAACTCCGCCCGCTCGTACATGTCCTCCATGGTGCCGGCGGTCACGTTGAGATAGGTGCCCTTCACCTCGCCGGTGGCTGCCTGCGCCCGATTGACGGCTTCCATGCAGTAGAGAAAACGGTCGCGCCAGTGCATGAAGGGTTGCGAGTTGATGTTCTCATCGTCCTTGGTGAAGTCGAGGCCGCCCTTGAGCGCCTCGTAGACCACGCGGCCGTAGTTCTTGCCCGAGAGGCCGAGTTTGGGCTTGACGGTCGCGCCGAGAAGCGGCCGGCCGAACTTGTCGAGGCGCTCGCGCTCCACCACGATCCCGGTCGGCGGCCCGGAGAAGGTTTTGACGTAGGCGGGAGGGAAGCGCATGTCCTCGAGCCGCAGCGCCTTGAGGGGCTTGAAGCCGAAGACGTTGCCGATCACCGAGGCGCTCAGGTTCGCGATCGAGCCCGGCTCGAAGAGATCGAGATCGTAGGCGATATAGGCGAAGTATTGCCCAGGGGCGCCGGGCACCGGCTCAACCCGGTAGGCTTTCGCCCGATACCGGTCGCAAGCCGTGAGGCGGTCCGTCCATACGACGGTCCAGGTGGCCGTCGAGGACTCGCCGGCCACGGCCGCGGCGGCCTCCTCTGGCTCGACCCCCTCCTGGGGGGTGATGCGAAATAGGGCCAGCACGTCGGTGGCGGCCGGGCTGTATTCGGGGTTCCAGTACCCCATCTGCGCATACTTCAGCACTCCCGGCCGGTAGCGCGCCGCACCGGTCTTGGCACACTTCACTTCATCGAGGACTCTCATGCGGGGCTCCCACGGATGCTCGGTTTGGGTACGCCACGATCCTCGGACTTGATTTGTATTAGGTCCAGTTAGATATTATTGGCATCTGAATAAGCTTTCCTTATGAATGCGTAACGTCACGCTCAGACAAATGCGAGTCTTCGCCGCGGTGGCACGGCATCTGTCCTTCACCCGCGCGGCGCAGGAGATGCACCTGACACAGTCCGCGGTTTCCCAACAGGTGAGTCTGCTCGAGGATGAGGTCGGCATGCCGCTGTTCGAGCAGATCGGCCGCAAGATCCGCCTCGCGCCCGCCGGCACGGAGCTGCTGCGTTATGCGACGCAGGTGACCGAGCTCCTGCGCGAGGCGGGCGAGACCCTCGCCGCCATGCGCGGCTTGAAGCGCGGCGTGTTGAAGTTGGGAGCCGTGAGCACGGCGAAGTATTTCGCGCCGACGCTCCTCTCGGCCTTTGCGCCGGCATATCCGGAGGTGACGATCAAGTTCACCGTCGCCAACCGGGAGGAGATCGTGAAGCTCCTCGGCGCGAACGAGCTCGACCTCGTCATCATGGGGCGTCCGCCCCGGGAGCTCGACACCACGGCCGAGCCCTTCGCCCGCCATCCTTTGGTGATCATCGCCGCCCCGGACCATCCCCTCACCCGCCGCCGCCACATCCCGCTCAAATCCCTGACGCGCGAGAGCTTCATCATCCGCGAGCAGGGCTCGGGCACACGGGCATCGATGGAGCACGTCTTTCGGGAGCGCGCGGTGCCGTTTCGCGCAACCATGGAGGTGAGCAGCAACGAGACCATCAAGCAGGCGGTGATGGCCGGCATGGGGCTCAGCTTCATCTCCTCACATACCATCGGTCTCGAGGCCGGGGCGGGCAAGCTCGCGATCCTCGACGTCGCGGGCCTGCCCGTCGTGCGCGACTGGTATGTGATCCACCTGCGCGAGAAGATCCTCTCGCCCATCGCCGCGGCGTTTCGCGGCTACCTCCTCGAGAACGGCGCGCGCGTCATTCTGAAGACCGTGGGCGATGTCACCAAACCCTCCAGGCGCTGATCCAGCGCTTTCAATCCAGGCGCTGATCCGGCGCGGCTGCAGGCGCTGATCCGGGCGCGTCTCTCCAGGCACACGGACGTGCCCCGCCGCCGCAGGTGGCGGGCGTTGAGCAAAAAACCACGCTTTTTTGCTCAACGCGCGCTGGGCCGGGCAGGGACTGCCCGGATCCAGCGCTTCAAACTAGTGCAGGATGCGGCCGTTCTCCTGCACCTTGTCCGGCTCCACCGTCGGCACATCTGCCCAGGGCTTCAGCACGACCTTGATGCAGCTGTCCTGCTTGTCACGGAACATGCGGTAGGCGCGTGGCGCGTCCTCCAGCCGCAAGCGGTGCGTGACCACGAAGCTCGGATCGATCGAGCCTCTCTGGATCAGCTCGAGCAACGGCCGCATGTAACGCTGCACGTGCGTCTGTCCTGACCTCACGGTGAGCGCCTTGTTGACGACGGCGCCGAAGGGGACCTTGTCGAGGAAGCCGCCATACACGCCCGGGATGGACACCGTGCCACCATTGCGGCAGGCGAGCAGCGCCTGGCGCAGTGCCGTCGGCCGGTCCGTCTCGAGGAGGAGCGACTGCTTCAGCAGGTCATAACCGCCGAAAACGCCATGCGCGTGGCCTTCCATACCGACCGCATCGATGCAGGCGTCAGGTCCCCGGCCGCCGGTCATGACTTCCAACGCCTGTCGCACGTCCACCTGCTCGTAGTTCAGGGTTTCGGCATCAGCCCACTGGCTGGCCTTGCGCAGCCGCGCCGGGAAGCGGTCGATCGCGATCACCCGCTCTGCGCCGAGCAGGCGCGCGCTCTTGATGGCAAAGAGGCCCACCGGCCCGCATCCCCATACCGCGACGGTATCGCCCTGACGGATGCCGCACTGCTCGGCTGCCATGTATCCGGTCGGGAAGATATCCGAGAGAAAGAGCACCTGCTCATCGCTCAGGTCCTCCGGAACCTTGATCGGGCCCACATCGGCGAAAGGAATGCGCACGTACTGCGCCTGACCGCCGGCGTAGCCGCCGAGGAGGTGCGAGTAGCCGAAGAGTCCTGCCGGCGAGTGTCCCCATAGCTTCTCGGCGAGCCAGGCGTTGGGATTGGAATTCTCACAGAGCGAGTGCAGCGACTGTTGACAGAAGAAGCACGCTCCGCAGGAGATCGGGAAGGGGTTCACCACCCGGTCGCCGATTTTGAGGTTTCTGACCTCCGAGCCGACCTCCATCACCTCGCCCATGAACTCATGGCCGAGGATGTCGCCCGGGAGCATTCCCGGGATGTAGCCGTCGTAGATGTGGAGATCGGAGCCGCAGATGGCCGTCGAGGTGATCCGCACGATGGCATCGCGTGGATTCAGGATTTTCGGATCCGGCACATTCTCCACGTGCAGCTGCTCTCTGCCGTACCAGACATTCGCTTTCATGATATGCCCCACTGCCGCGTGACACGCCCGAGGAGACTGCGCTGCCCCGCCGGCTGGCCGCGAGTAGTCGGGGTCTCGCCCGTCTCCATCACCTGTTTGAGCCGCCGCAGATCCTCGCGGATGCGCGACTGCGGATCATGGCCGAGAAGCTTGACGAGGCCTGCGCCGAGCGCCCCGCCGAGCGGGCTGTAGTGCAGGCTCACCCGTACGATGGTGCCTCGCCCGGCGGGAGCCGCCTCGAATCTGACGGAGCCGGCATGCGCGGTCCCGGAGTCATCGACCGTGCGCCATGAGATCTCTTCGCCGGGACGATCGGCGGTGATTTCGGAGGTCCACTCCAGGCGCGTCGCCAGGGGGCCTTTGGCCACCCAATGCGAGCGCCCCTCGTCGAGTTGCCGCACGGACTCGAGGGTCTGCATGAAGCGCGGCAGGTTCTCGAAGCTGCGCCAGAAGCGGTAGCACTCCTCGGGCGACTTGCTGATGGCGACGCTGCGTTCGAGGTAGATGTCCGTTCTGCCGGACACTCCTTGCACCGTAGGCACTGCCCTGCTGCCCGTTGCGCGCAGTGAGGCGAGCAAGTCGAGCGCGGTGACGCCCGCAACCGCGGCCATTGCCACTGCTGCTCGACCACGCGTTCCGCGTCTGATGAGCGCCACGGACAGTGCAGCGAGATCGAAGGTATCGCCGATCACTCGTGACCATAACCATGGCGTGCGATCGGCTTGCGTCAGGATGCCGACGCCGGCCGCCAGCTCCCGTGTTCCAACGAGGCGCATGAGCGCCGGGCTGCGTGTTCCGCAGACCCAGGAAACCACGCGCGGCGCCACGACCGCAGCAGTTCCGAGCGCAATGCTGAACCAACCCAGCCCGCGCTCGAGCGTGTCTGCCGTCTCGAGGCCGTCGAATCCGCGTTGCATGTCGTGGCGCGCAAAGCGCTCACCGGGCTCGATCCCGGCATAGCCTGCAGGCCGTTGAGGACTTGATCCCAAGCCCTGCTGTGTCACGTCGGTTGCCATGAGTTCTCTCCCGTCAGCAGCGCCACCACCCGAGCGCGCGCTACTAACAATCCGAGAGAGACCCGGCGGTTCCGGCCGCCGGCACCGATTGCTCGGCCCCTCCTGGGCCTCGGCCCTTCGGGCCCGACGCTGCGCGTCGTCTAAAATCGCTCCTGTCGATTTTGTGCGATCAGCCCCGCGAGGATCCCCAGCGGCGCCGGTCGCGCTGCGGACCGAAGCTGCGTCCCGAGGGACGCGAGGGATGGCGAGGATTCTGCGGCTTCGGCTGCGAGGGGCGTGCTGCAGCGGTCGTGGGCCGCTGCGTCGGGCGCTGCTCGGGCGCCACGGTAAACTGCGGATTGGCGGTGACGGGCAGCGGGCGGCGCAGCAGCCGCTCGATGTCCTTCAGCAGCCCTGCCTCATCCGGTGCCACCAGCGAGATGGCGCGCCCAGCGCCGCCGGCGCGAGCCGTCCGTCCGATGCGATGGACATAGTCCTCCGGCACATTGGGCAACTCATAATTCACGACGAAGGGCAGCTCTTTGATGTCGAGGCCGCGTGCCGCTACCTCGGTCGCCACCAGCGCTGTGGTCTTGCCCGTCTTGAACTCCGTGAGCGCCCGAACCCTCGCGTTCTGGCTCTTGTTGCCGTGGATGGCCGCGGTGGCGATGCCCGCCCCGGCAAGCTGCTCGGCCAGGCGGTTGGCGCCATGCTTGGTGCGCGTGAAGACCAGCACCTGTTGCCAGCTTCCATCGCGGATGAGGTGGGCCAGCAGGTGACGCTTGTGCTCCTTCGGCACACGATAGACCTGCTGCTCGACGCGCTCTGCCGTGGCATTGCGCGGCGCAACCTCGAGGGTCACCGGATCACGCAGCATGCGCGTGGCGAGATCACGAATATCATCCGCGTAGGTCGCCGAGAACATCAGGTTCTGGCGCCGGTCCGGCAGCAGCTTCAGCACCTGGCGGATGGCGGGAATGAAACCCATGTCCAGCATTCGGTCCGCTTCGTCGAGCACGAAATGGCGCACCCCGCGAAGGTCCACGGCGCGCTGGCCGGCAAGATCGAGAAGCCGTCCCGGCGTGGCGACCAGAAAGTCGCATCCAGCCTCCAGCGCGTCGATCTGAGGATTGATGCTCACGCCGCCGAAGACGACGCAGATGCGCGTCTTCAGATGACGACCGTACTTGTGTGCGCTCTCCGCTACCTGGGCCGCAAGCTCCCGCGTGGGGGTGAGCACCAGCGCGCGAGGCGCGCGGCCGGCGGGACTCTGGCTCAGCGCCTGCAGAATCGGCAGCACGAAGGCAGCCGTCTTGCCGGTACCCGTCTGAGCGCCAGCGAGCACGTCGCGGCCGGCAATGACAGCGGGAATGGCCCGCGCCTGAATGGGGGTTGGGGTCTCGTAGCCCTGCTCGGCTACGGCACGCGACAGCTCGGACGCAAGCCCGAGTTCAGTAAAAGGCATCGTCTGGGGAACCTCTGTGTTGGCTTGCCCGAGGGGCGGCCGCTCCGTCCGGTGGCATCGCCACGTGAGGCGGGGGAATCGATTTGGCGCCCCCGCAACAAGCGGCGCGGGACTCTACCGGCTTTCCGGGCGCGCGTCCATGGTCGAGAACGGCTAAGATGGGCGTTTACCGGGCAAAAGTGAACGGAACGACGGTCCGGCATCTCTAACGAAGCCATAGGGGTCCCCAGGCGGCCCCCGCGTTCAGGACTTGCCCATCCATCCCGTGTGACAGGGGGAGCTTTGATGATTCTCGACTGCGCTCGCGCAAGACCGAGCGCTCTGGGCGCTCTGCGCCTCTCGATTTGCGGCCTCGGTGCGGCGCTCGCGGTGGTGCTGGCCGGCTGCAGCACCAGCCAGAACATCAGCAACGGCACTCCGGTGGTGACGGTCAACGCCCAGGCGACGGGGGATTTCAGTACCTACGTCATCGGCGTCAGCCTCTATAACATGACCCGTACCGATGGCTACGTCGCCTATCCGGCCGGCTATACCGCCGAGGAGTTCGCCGACCTCACCCAGCGCGTGGATCTCACCGAGCTGCTGAATGCAGTCGGGATACCGTCGGGCACTTATACGTCGGTCACGATCGGCATCGACTATTCGGGGCCCATCATCTACCTCAAGGGTCAGACCACTCTCGCCACGGTGCAGAGCTCGGACGGCACGCCGAATCCCGGCATCCTTTACACCACGGTGAAGCTCGA
Source organism: Steroidobacteraceae bacterium (assembly GCA_036273735.1). GTDB lineage: Bacteria > Pseudomonadota > Gammaproteobacteria > Steroidobacterales > Steroidobacteraceae > 13-2-20CM-66-19. Next base: position 22,738 of record DASUHA010000160.1, read on the forward strand.
CCCGGCGCACCCCCTCGTCCTGGGCAAGAACCAATCGACGCGGTTGGCGCTCGACTTCGACCTGGCGGCGTCGAACTCCATCAAGGGAAGCACCGTCACCGTCAGGCCCTACGTGGTGGCAACCGCGGCTCCCGTGGACACGCAGCCGGTCAGAGCCCGGGGACTCTTCGTCGCGGGCAACCCGTCTGCCAGCAATTTCGTGGAAAACCTGAGGCCATTCGAAGATAACGTCTACTCTACCGTCGGCGCACTCACGATCAACACCACTCCGACGACTTACTACAACGTCAACGGCAAGCTGTACACCGGCGCCGCCGGGTTGGCAGCCGTGACAGCTCTCACCTCCAATACGCCCATAGTCGCCGAGGGCACCTTGGGCGACATGTCGACGATTACGCCCGGGTTCACTGCGACAGAGGTTTATGCCGGCACCGTCGTCTCCAACGGCGTTTACGAGCACGTACGTGGCATCGTCTCCGCCGTGAGCGGCAACACCCTCACGGTACTCGGTGCAACGTACCTCTATTTCGAGGGCAACTGCCTCAGTAACCTCTGTTTCACCTACGTCCCGACCGCCACCGTCAAGCTGGGGTCTTCCACCATCATCACCCAGGACGGCTCGACGTCTTCGGTCGCTGCGCAGGCGATATCCGTCGGCACGCAAATTGACGCCGTCGGCGTGAACGCGAACGGCGTCTCGACCAGCCCACTGGTCCTCGATGCGTCGCAGGGTCTAGTGCGCCTGCAGCCCACGACACTCTGGGGCACCCTCAACTCGGGCGCGCCGGGGTCGGCCTCGCTCAACCTGCTCTCGCTCGGCTTATTCCCGACCAGCTCCTTCAATTTCACGGGCACGAGCGCCAACCCCGCCGCCTATGCAGTCAACACCGGCGCCGTGGACGAGAGCGCCACGCCTGCCGGCACCCTGCTGCGGGCCGACGGCTTTCCCAGCTCATTCGGCTCGCCGCCCCCGGACTTCGATGCAACCGCTGTGACGCCGGGCACCTCGGAGCCCTCCGACCTCATCGTGGAGTGGGCCAGCGGCGCGGGCACGACTAGCCCGTTCACCTCGTATGACGGCACGAGCCTCGTGCTGAATCTCACCAAAGCGACGACCGCAAAGGTCGTGACCGGACCGCAGACCACCGCGCTGACAGGGACGCCCGCCATCACGATCTCCGGTGGCAACCAGTTCGGAATCGGCAACGCGGCCGCGGGCATCAAGCAGTTCAGCACCGCGAGCGCCTTCGCGAGCGCCCTCACCAGCACGTTGAATGGCTCGACCGCCGTATTCAGGGTCGTCGCCGTCGGCTCGTACGATCCGGCGAGCAATACCTTCACGGCTTCGCGGGTCGACGTTCCGCTCGAGTAGTCCGGCATGCCCTGGAAACGGCGCCCGTTCGACGGGCGCAATTCCGCCCGCGCACTCAACATCGCGGATCTGCGCGAGATAGCGCGACGGCGCGTGCCGGGGTTCGCTTTCGAGTACGTCGAGGGTGGCGCGGAGGACGAAGCGACACTGCGGCACAATCGACAGGCGTTCGCCGCCCTGCACTTCGTGCCGCAGACGCTCGTCGCCACTGCCGGGAGGAGCCTCGAGATCTCGCTCTTCGGACAACCCTCGACGGCGCCACTGGCCATCGCACCGACCGGGCTCAATGGCATGTTGCATCCCGAGGGCGACATCGCTCTCGCGCGGGCTGCCGCTGCTTTCGGTATTCCCTACACGCTCAGCACGCTCTCGACCAGCCGCCTCGAGGACGTCGCCGCCGAGGCGGGAGGGCGGCTCTGGATGCAGCTTTACGTCTTCAGGAACCGCGCGATCGCCGAGGACATCATGAGCCGCGCCGCAGCCGCGGGCTATGAAGCGCTGGTCTTCACTTCCGATGCCAATGTGTTTGGCAGCAGGGAATGGGACAGGCGCAATTACGCGAAGCCGGGACAGCCCAACCTGGCGGCGATCCTCGATGCGCTGCGCCATCCGCGCTGGCTCACCGAGGTGCTCTGGCGCAGGGGGATCCCGCAGTTCCGCAATGTCGAAGCTTTTCTGCCCCCGGGGATGGCCAGTGCGGTCGGGGGCAGTACCGTCATCCCGCAGATGTTCGAGCCCACGATCACTTGGACCGACATCGCCTGGATGAGACGGCACTGGCCGCGGAAGCTCCTCGTCAAGGGGATTCTGAGCGTCGAAGACGCGCGGCGTGCCGCAGATGCCGGTTGCGACGGCATCGTACTCACCAACCATGGCGGGCGGCAGCTCGATTACTGTGTGGCGCCCATCGAGGTGCTCGGACAAATCGCTGCTGCCGTCGGCGACCGGCTGACGATAATCATCGACAGCGGCTTCCGCCGGGGCAGCGATGTCGCCAAAGCACTCGCCTTGGGCGCGCACACCGTAATGATCGGACGCCCGGTCCTCTATGGACTCGCGGCCGACGGCGAGCGCGGCGTACGGCGTGCGCTCGACATGCTCGCCACCGAGCTCGACCGCGTTCTCGGTCAGCTCGGCTGCCGCTCCGTGGCCGATCTCAGCTCCGCGCTCATACGCCAGGCGACCGCCCGACAGGCTACCTAGGCAGCCAGGGTGCCTTTCGCTTTGGCGGAGTGCGTGGCAATCGCGTCCATCAGGCCCGGTGACAGGCAGTCGTACGGCTCGAGCTTCAGATCCTTCAGCCGCGCGCGCACCTCACCCATGCGGGCGGGCGGGAAGCCGGCCTCGATGATGGAGGAGACGAACGCGGCGAAGTCCGGTGCGGTCCAGCCCTGCTCGCGGAAGAGCTCCGGGTGCACGAAGTCGAATCCGTAGAAGGGGTGATTCTTGTTCTCGATCCGGCCGTACAGGTGCACGCCGCAGCCCGTGCAGGCATAGCGCTGAATGGGCGCATTCTGATCGACGATCTTCAGCTTCTGCGCGTTGGCGGTCACCGAGAGCTTCTCGCGCGGCACTACGGCGACCAGCGAGAAGAGCGCACCCTCGGGCTTCCAGCACTTCGTGCAGCCGCAGACGTGGTCGTACGCGACATTGGCTCCCAGACTTACGGTCACCGGTGAGCTCGAACACTTGCAGGTGAGCGTGCCGCCCGCGAACCCCGAGTTGCCGGGCTTGACGCCGTGATCGACGGCCGGATGGATCGAGATGGCCATGTGTTTATCCTCGCAGGAGTTGTTGGCTTCAGAACGTCACGACGGAGCGGATCGACTCGCCCCTATGCATGAGATCGAATGCATCGTTGATCTTTTCGAGCGGCATCACGTGGGTGATGAGATCGTCGATGTTGATTTTCTTGTCCATGTACCAGTCGACGATCTTGGGAACGTCGGTGCGGCCGCGTGCGCCGCCGAACGCGGTGCCCTTCCACACCCGGCCGGTCACGAGCTGGAAGGGCCGGGTCTTGATCTCCTGTCCAGACCCGGCGACCCCGATGATCACCGATACGCCCCAGCCGCGGTGGCAGCATTCCAGGGCTTGGCGCATGAGATCGACGTTGCCGACGCACTCGAAGCTGTAGTCCGCCCCGCCGTCGGTGAGGGCAACCAGATGCTGTACCAGATCGCCGCCTACTTCCTTCGGGTTGACGAAGTGCGTCATGCCGAAGCGCTCCGCAAGCGCCTTGCGCCGCGGATTGAGATCGACGCCGACGATCTTGTTGGCGCCGACCAGGCGCGCGCCCTGAATGACATTGAGACCGATGCCGCCCAGCCCGAACACGACCACGTTGGCTCCGGGCTCGACTTTGGCGGTGTTGATGACCGCACCTACGCCGGTAGTGACGCCGCAACCGATGTAACAGACCTTCTCGAAGGGCGCGTCCTCGCGAATCTTCGCAAGAGCGATCTCCGGCAGCACGGTGTAGTTGGAGAAGGTGGAGCACCCCATGTAGTGGTGCACCATCTGGCCGCCGATCGAGAACCGGCTGGTGCCGTCGGGCATCACGCCCTTGCCCTGGGTCGCGCGGATGGCCGTGCAGAGGTTGGTCTTGCGGGAGAGGCAGGACTTGCACTGCCGGCACTCCGGCGTGTAGAGCGGAATGACGTGATCGCCCTTTTTCACCGAGGTGACGCCCGGACCGACGTCGACGACAACTCCGGCGCCCTCGTGCCCGAAGATCGCCGGGAACAGCCCCTCCGGGTCGGCACCCGAGCGGGTAAATTCGTCCGTATGGCAGACGCCGCTCGCCTTGATCTCGACCAGGACTTCCCCTGCCTTCGGTCCCTCGAGGTCGGCCGTCACGATCTCCAGCGGCTTGCCGGCCGCATATGCAATGGCTGCCTTGGTTTTCATGTCGATCCTCTCTGATTCGGCGCGCTGACGCCGCTCAATGAACCGGGATGCCGTGCGAATCCCGCAGATCCTACGCGCAGCGCAAGACGAGAGTTTAGCTGCGGATGGCCGCAGAAGCCGCGCGAGGCCGCCGCCAGCGGTGCCTGCGCCGGGCTGTTGTTCCAATACGGAGCAATCGTTCGTTCCGTTGTACCGCTTTCGACGCTCGCCGGACCCCGGGTATTTCCCCGTGGCATAATACCGGCTCGATCGAGAGGGGGAGCTCCATGCTGCAACCGATCGGCAGTCACGCGCGCTACATCCAGTCGGTGCTCCGGGGCACGGCGCGCGATGAAGGCCAGGGCACGCCGGACTACGTGAAGCGCTCCTGGCTGCGCTGCCTCACGCAATATCATCTCGACCCGCAATCCCAGCGGGAGCCCTATGTATTGCCGCGGGACGAGCGCCTGGGCCGCAAGGAGCGCAATCTCGAGCTGGTCTCCTTCGCCGATGCGGAAATGGCGCATCTCTACCATCAGCTCGCCGGCTCGGGCTACTCCATCATCCTCACCGACCGGGACGGCGTCCTCCTCGACTACTACGGGGACTTGAGCTTCCGCAATGCGGCCTTTCGCACCGGCCTGGTGCTCGGGGCGGTCTGGAGCGAGGAGCACGGCGGCACCAACGGCATGGGCACCTGCCTCTTCGAGCGGGCGCCGCTCATCATTCACCGCGACCAACACTTCTTCTCCCGCAACACCGGCCTCACCTGCTGCGCCGCCCCGATCTTCGACTATCGCGGCGACCTCGTGGCGGTGCTCGATGCCTCGGGAGAATCCGACCGCGCGCAGCAGCACACGCTGGTGCTGGTCAACATGTCGGCGCAGATGATCGAGAACCGCCTCTTCCTCTATCGCTTCAAGAACGAGTTCGTGGTGCGCTTCCACAGCAGGCCGGAGCTGGTCGGCACCTGGGGCGAGGGCATTGTCGCCCTCGACGCCTCGGGAGCAATCGCAGCGCTCGACCGCAACGCCCTCTTCCAGCTCGGCGTGAAGACCGCCGGGGAGCTCACCGGCGCGCCGCTCGAGCGCGTATTCAACATCTCACTCAGTGCGTTAGTTGGCCGCAGCCAGAAGAAATCCTTCCACGCGGTGCCGATCTACGATGCGCGTCACGGCGGCCGGTTCTTCGCCGTCGCGCAGGCGCCGCAGTCGAAGCGCACCCCGGGCGGCAAGCAGCGACTCGCGCGCATCGAGGAGCTCCCGGCTCCCGACCCCGGCCGCAGTCCGCTCGATGAGCTCGACTTCGGCGATCCGATGATGGCGCGCAACATCCAGGCGGCCCGCCGCACTCAGTCGCGGGAAGTGCCGATCCTCCTCCTCGGGGAGTCCGGGACCGGTAAAGAGTTCTTCGCCCGCGCCATGCACGCTTCGAGCGACCGCGCCGACAAGCCCTTCGTCGCGGTCAACTGCAGTTCCCTGCCGGAGGCGCAGCTCGAGCTCGAGCTCTTCGGCCGGCCGACTGCCGCCAAGCCCACCCCTCAGCCCGCCCCGCTCAGCGCCCCGCCGCCCGCTCCCGCCGTGTCCCAGGCTGCCGGCCCTCTGGAGAAGACGGAGGCCGACGAGGACCTGGGACGCATCGTGCAGGCAAACGGCGGCACTCTTTTCCTGGATGACGTCGGCGAGCTGCCTTTCGACCTGCAGGCGAGACTGCTGCACGTGATCGAGGAGCGCGAGGTGCTTCGCCCCGGCGGGGAGGCGCCCCTTCGCGTCGATGTCAGAGTCGTGAGCGCGGCTCGCGGCGGGCTGCAGGAGAAAGTGCGCCGCGGGGAGTTCCGCGAGGACCTCTTCTATAGGCTGCAGAGCCTGGTGCTGACTCTGCCGCCGCTGCGCGAGCGCAAGGACAAGGCGGCGCTCATCCGCCACATTTTCGCGCAGGAAAGCGCCGCGACCCCGTCGGTGATCCTGGGAGACGACCTCGCCGATGCGCTGCGCGCCTACGCGTGGCCGGGCAATATCCGCCAGCTTCGCAACGTGCTGCGCGGGATGATCGCCATGCGCTCGGCCGACCGGCTCGATGGCAGTTGCCTGCCGGCCGACTACGGTGTCGGCGAGCCCGAGCCGGTGCAGTCCGAAGAGAGCGAGCTGCCGCCCGAGGCCCAGGGGCTGAATCCCCTGGAGCGAGCTGAGCGGGGCGCGCTGCTCAAGGAGATCGAGCTGCACCACGGCAACATCAGCCGCGTCGCGCACAAGCTCGGGATTGGACGCAACACGCTCTACCGCAAGATGCGTCGCCTGGGCATCACCCTGCCTCCCCGGCATTAGCCTTTGGTCGAAGGCCCGCAGGCGCGAAGCACATCATCCTTCGTGACTGGTCAGATAGACGTAGACGTAGGCCGTGATGAGAAATACACACAGGCCGCAGACCAGGAACGTGGCGCACGCGGCCGCCAGGTAAACGAAGAGCACTTTAGGCAGCCCCACCGCACGGTCGCCGGAGCCACCGAGCGCATCGAATAGCGCCGTGAGCAGCGCGGCGGTGACGAGCGCGCAGGCCCACCGGCACATGCAGGCCGAGAGCTCACTTCGCCGCCGCCGGTTGTACCGATAGGCGGCGATTCGCTCCTCGCTCGTCCCACTGCCCGCATCCTTCATGAGCCGGAAGGGCGAGAACCAACTTAGCAGTGACTCGAGCATGCCGCTCATGGACCTTCCAGCGAGGTAGACGGTCGACGGGGGCCCATGTTCCGGCAGCTTGAGCCACAATAGGTGACTTCGGGCATGAGCGGATCGGGGAATTCCATGTCAGAGACCATCTTCGGCAAGATCCTGAGGGGCGCGATTCCGTGCCACAAAGTCTATGAGGATGAGCAGGTCTTCGCTTTTCTCGATATCAACCCGCTCAGTACCGGCCACACCCTGGTCATTCCGAAGGAGCCCGCGCGTACCCTCGATGCGCTCTCCGACGAATCCGCGGCGGCCCTGGGCAGAGTTCTGCCGCGCATCTGCCGGGCCGTCATCGCCGTCACCGGCGTTCGTGAGTACAACGTCCTGGAAAACAACGGCACGGGTGCGCACCAGGCCGTCCCGCACGTGCATTTCCACATCATCCCCAAGCCCAGCCGCGATGATGGCCTCGGCCTCGGATGGCCGGCGCGCGCACTCGAGCAGACGGCGGGCCAGGAGCTCGCCGCGAGACTACGCGCGGCATTAGGTTAAGGGTCCGGTAGAGCTGCAGCTTTTGCGCTGCCGCGGGGGACGCACAGGCGCTCACACTGTTCCAGGTATACTCCCTCCATGTCACATTCAGAGGGCGCCCTCAGGAAAGCCCCGACCGGAATCGGCGGCCTCGATGATGTCACCGGCGGTGGTTTGCCGGTCGGCCGGCCCACGTTGGTGTGTGGCGGTCCGGGGTCGGGCAAGACACTCGTTGCGCTCAGCTTCCTCGTCAATGGCGTACGCCATTTCGACGAGCCCGGCGTCCTGATGACCTTCGATGAGAACGCAGAGGATCTCGCCTACGACGTCGCCTCGCTCGGGTTCGATCTCCCCGAGCTGGTCGCCTCCGGGAAGCTCATCATCGACTACGTCCGCATCGACCGCAGCGAAATCGAGGAGACCGGGGAATACGACCTCGAGGGCCTGTTTGTCAGGCTCGAGCAGGCCGTGCGTAGCGTCGGTGCCAAACGGGTGGTGCTCGATACGATCGAGTCGCTGTTCAGCGGACTATCGAACGAGAACATCCTGCGCGCAGAGCTGCGCCGACTGCTGCGCTGGCTCAAGGACAAGGAGCTGACGGCAGTGATTACCGGGGAGCGGGGTCGCGACACCCTCACCCGTCAGGGTCTGGAAGAGTACATCTCCGATGCCGTGATCCTGCTCGACCACCGGGTGCACGAGGAGCTCTCGACCCGCCGCCTGCGGATCGTCAAGTACCGCGGCTCCCACCATGGGACCAACGAATACCCTTTCCTGATCGATCATGACGGCCTCAGCGTACTGCCGGTCACCGCGCTCGGGCTCGATCATGGCGCTCCGACAGAGCGAGTGTCGAGCGGTGTAGCGCCGCTCGATGCCATGCTGGGTGGGCGCGGTTTCTACCGTGCCAGCACGGTGTTGCTGTCAGGCTCGGCCGGTACGGGCAAGACGAGCCTCGCGGCGAGCTTCGTCAATGCCGCCTGCGCTCGCGGCGAGCGCTGTCTGTATTTCCTGCTGGAAGAGTCTCCGCAGCAGATAATCCGCAACATGCGCTCGATCGGCCTCGACCTCGAACAGTGGGTCGGGAGTGGATTGCTGCAGATGCATGCGGACCGGCCCTCGCGCTTCGGCCTCGAGGCACATCTCGCCGGGATGTACCGCGCGATCGAGCAGAGCTCGCCGCAGGCCGTGGTGGTCGACTCGATCACGGACCTGATGTCGGCGGGCGAGAGGAACTCCCTTCGCGCCATGCTGGTGCGCCTGATCGATCACCTGAAGACCCAGGCCATGACGGCAATATTCACCAGTCTCACACCAGGGGGCGCCGAGCTGCCGGATTCCAATGGCGGCGTCTCTTCTTTGATGGATGCCTGGGTGCTCGTCTCGCTGGAGCAAAGGGGTTTGGTCCTACATCGCCACATCGGGGTATTGAAGTCCCGAGGCATGCCGCACTCGAACCGGGTCTACGAATTCACGATGACTGAGAAGGGGATCCGGGTGCCCGCTTCCGATGCCGCTGCTCTCGGGCCGGTTGAGAGTTGAGCCCGTGGCTGAGTCGTTGGAAGAACGGACCCCCGCGGAGACAGACCGCTTCGTTCTGCGCCTCTACATTGCCGGTCAGACTCCAAAATGCATGCGCGCGTTCACCAACCTCAAGCGCATCTGCGAGGAGCATCTGGCCGACCGGTACCGGATCGAGATCATCGATCTGCTGCAGAACCCGCAGCTCGCCCGCGGCGATCAGATTCTGGCAGTACCCACGCTCGTGCGTCACCTTCCCGAGCCGGTCAAGAAGATCATCGGCGATCTCTCGAACACCGAGCGGGTGTTGGTAGGGCTCGACCTGCGCCCCGATCCCATATGACCGAGGGCCCGCAAGAGGACCTCGCCACCGCGGCAATGCAGGCCGCGGGCGGACCGAGCGCGGAGCACTACGAGCTGAATCTCTACGTCACGGGTATGACCTCCCGATCCGCGCGCGCCATCGAGAATCTTCGCGCTTTCTGCGCACGGTATCTCGAGGGGCGGCATACGCTGCGGATCTTCGACATCTATCAGCAGCCCTCGCTTGCGCGAACCGAGCAGCTCGTAGCCGCGCCCACACTGGTGAAGCGGTCGCCGCTGCCGCCGCGGCGCCTGATCGGTGACCTGTCCGACCCGGAGCGCATGCGGGCGGCCCTGGATATTCCCCCGTGAGAGCGGTGCCGGAGATCTAAAGTCCATGCAGCAAGATTCGACGACGCTCGCCGACCTGCAAGCACTTCGGTCGCGGCTCGCCGAGGCCGAAGACATGGTGCGCGCGATTCGTGCCGGGGAGATCGATGCTGTCATCGTTCGCGGCCCGATCGGCGAGCAGGTCTACACGCTGCGCAACGCCGATTACCCCTATCGCGCGCTGGTCGAGCACATGCACGACGGAGCGGCGATCCTCAGTTCCGAGGGAGACGTTCTTTACTGCAATCAGAGTCTGGCGCAGCTCGCTGGCACGCCGCTGCAGGAAGTCGTCGGCGGCTCGGTTTTGCGGTTCTTCGCCGCCGAGGAGCGGGACGAGATAGCCTCATTCCTCGCGAACGGGGGCGGCAAGCGGCGCAGCCACTTCATCGCCGCGAACGGAAGGGCCACGGACGTGCTCCTCTCACTGACCAGCAGTGACACCGAAGGGGTGCGGCGCCGTGGACTGGTCGTCACCGACCTCAGCGAGCTGCATGATGCGCGGCTCGGGCGCGACCTGGCCGAGCAGCGCAGTCAGGCGAAGGACGAGTTCATGGCGATGTTGGCGCATGAGCTGCGAAATCCGCTCAGCGCCATCACCGCGGCGCTCGAAGTTCTGCAGGCCGGCAGTAGTATGGACAGCTCTGCAGTGCGGGCGCGGGACATCATCGGGCGCCAGGCTCGTCACCTGTCGCGGCTCGTGGACGACCTGCTCGAGGTCGCTCGGGCGATCTCGGGCAAAGTGACGCTCTCGGGCGTACCCCTCGACTTCGCGGATGCGGTCCGTCGCAGCGTCGCGCAGCTTGCCTCGCGCGCAGAGCAGCGGCGCATCGATATAGAGATCGAGAGCGGGCCGCTCTGGATCCACGGCGATGCGGTGCGCATCGATCAGATCATTACCAACGTAGTGTCGAACGCGATCAAGTACACGCCTGCGGGCGGTGTAATTTGGGTGACACTCGGCACCCGGGACGGCGATGCCGTGCTTTGTGTGCGCGACAATGGGCTCGGCATTTCGTCCGAGCTGCTGCCGCAGATCTTCGAGCCCTTCGTGCAAGGCGAGCGGACCCTCGACCGCGCTGAGGGCGGTCTCGGCGTCGGCCTCACTCTGGTGCGTCGGCTCGTCGAGCTGCATGGCGGCAGCGTCTGCGCCGCCAGCGACGGGCCAGGTCGGGGGAGCTCGTTCACCATCAAGATACCGAGCATCGTCCCACCTGCCGTTGAGGCCGCGAAGCCGCGCACCGGGCTCGCAACTCCGCCGCGGCGCGTTCTCCTCATCGAGGACAATCGCGACGCCCGCGAGACTTTCCGCATGATGCTCGAGCTCGCTGGTCATGAGGTGCTCGAGGCCGAGGAAGGCCAAACCGGACTCGAGATGCTGAAATCTGCGCTACCGGACGTGGCCGTCATCGACGTGGGTCTGCCCGGCCTCAATGGCTACGAGATCGCCAGCCGCTTCCGCCGCGAGGCGCAGGGTAATAGGGTTCTGCTGGTGGCGCTGACTGGCTACGGCACCCCGGAAGCGCGCGAGCTGTCCCGCGCGGCCGGCTTCGATCATCACCTGATCAAGCCAGTCGACCCTCAAGTGCTGCGCGATCTGATGGGTCGGAGTCCCGGCCCGTAGGCATCCCTCCCTCCGCGCGGCGGCCTCGCTAGCGGGCGCACCCCTCCGCGCCCGCGCCCGCACGGCATTCGCATATCGCCGAATCAACCCCGAAGCGATGGTGACGCGATCGCTGCGTCCTCTCGAATCACCGGTTTGCTGCTCGATGACCCGGAATCGCATGGTGCAGGTGCCCTCGACCTGATCCCAACGGAGATCCTTCGGCATTGATGCATCACAACGCAACGGCTGTTCCGTGCGCCAACCCAACCTTGCGGAAGAGGTGCATGTTGCACTGATCCTTAATGTTCTCTGTGGCTTTACAGTGCGCGAAATCGCAAGCGCCTTTGTGAGCTCGGAAGCGGCAATCAAGAAGCGAATCAGTCGTGGCTGTCCTGGATCGGCGGGATTGGTTCGAGTTCGATCACGAGCCCGAGGAGGCTGTCGCGTACCTGCGCGCGGCCGGCGGTGCATGATACGCCTCATGCTTGTGGGAGTACGTGGGACACGTGGATGGCGCAATTTAGAGGGTAAACTCGTGTACTCATTCAATACTTACGCCTTGACGAAAATACGTTTCCGGTGTACGCTTTAAATATGTACACAGAAGAAGTGCTATGCCCCGAGTCGCTGTAGACGACAACAAGCGGATGAATCTGCGGGTGCAGCCCGACCAGAAGGCGATGCTATTGCGCGCGGCCGCGCTCCGGAACACGGACCTGACGGATTTCGTGTTGCAGCAAGCCTTGCGCGAGGCGCGGGCCGTGATCGAGGAAGCCGAGCGCGTAGTGCTCACCGGGCGCGACAGTCTCCGGGTGCTCGACATGCTGGAGCACCCGCCGGCACCGAACGCCAAGCTCCGCAAAGCAATCGCAGCGCTGCCGAAGCTGAGATGACGGTTCCCGCCTGGCGCGAAGAGGCGATCTCAAAAAAGCACGATCGCAAGTCCTTCGATTGCGGCGAGCCCGCGCTCAACGAGTTCCTCCAGAGGTACGCGCGCCAGAGCCACGAGGCCGGCGGTGCCAAAACCTTCGTCGCAGTCAGAAAGGCTGACGGCAAGACGATCCTCGGCTACTACAGCCTGGCGCCGGCGGCGCTCGCTTACGCTGATACGCCGGAGTTGATGCGGCGTGGGCTTGCCCGTCACGACGTGCCGGGCTTCAGACTCGTGCGCCTCGCAACTGACCTGAAGCTGCAGGGGCAGGGCCTCGGCGGGCAACTTCTCGCGGCGGCCGCGCGCCGCTGCCTGCGCGTCGCTGCTGAAGTAGGCGGCGTTATTCTCATCATCGACGCCAAGGGCGAGCGGGCGGCAGCGTGGTATGCCAGCTATAACGCCGTGCCATTGGCGGACAAGCCGCTGACGCTCGTGATGGCACTTGCGACCTTCGAGGCCGGTCTTAAGGCCGGCGGGCACCTCTAATACGTATCCTTTCGCTAGTCTGGTCCACCTCGAACGCAAGGTCGCCGCTACTCGAGCGTGGCACGCCGGAGAGTGAAGCTCGAAGCCCTATCCATCTCCGGTTCGACTCAGCTGACTGGCCTGCCCGGATGCCTTGCGCCGCAACTGCGAAGTTGTCTAAGTTCTTCTTTTAAGTTATTGATTAGAAAGTGGTAGCGGGGCATGATTTGTATTTCGCACATCCCTGATTTCATTCACATTCCGCTGCGATGACCGGGGACTATCTGGCGCCCGCATCCCAAGGCACCTGCGCGGGTCGAGGCGTACGGGCTCGCGCTCGGGGAGTCAGTCCCAACCTCGACCTGCGAGCAGCAGCCAGACTCGTAGCTGCTCTACGAGCTCCGCCCGCCCTGGCCGCGACCGATATCGTCATGCCGGACCTCGACGGCGTCGAGTTGCTGAACCCGCTTCGCGGTCCCGGATACCGGACAGACAGACCCAAGCGGTGCTCGTGCTGCTGACTTCCGGCCGTGCGTCGTCGAGCAACGCGTCGCAGCGCTTCGGGAGGACGCTCGGTTGCTTTTCAGAGCCTGCCATAGGATCGCAGAATCAAGGTATACTTCCATCTTGGCCCAATTGGTGAGGCCATTTGGCGTAGGTTTTGCACATATGCAATCCGCTTTCTCGCTTGCAGAACGACCTGCGAAGGAGATCCTTGCAGACGTTCGCCGGGGCTTG
>DASUHA010000161.1:0-26477 GCA_036273735.1 Steroidobacteraceae bacterium
CAACCCCTCTATCGCGCCACGGATGTTTTCGGGGCGATGATTCTGGTTGAACTTAATCTTGATCTGTATCTCGTCGGCCGAGAGCTCGAAGCCGACGATGGCTTGCAGCCGAGCCCGCGCAGACTCTGCCGTGCTCTCGAAGCGCCAGGGCTGCGTCGCGCCAGCCTCGTACTGCGCCGCGAGCGCAGCGACGATCCGCTCCAGCTCCTCGGCATCGTGGATCAGGCGCAAGCGCCCATAGAGGTGCGCGACGGCGTAATTCCACGTGGGCACGTTCTTCTCAGGCTCGAGATACCACCGTGGCGAGATGTAGGCGTGCGGGCCGTGCAGAATGAAAAGTACCCGCTGCCCCTCGATGTCCCGCCACTGCGGGTTGGCGCGCGCCCAGTGTCCGGCGAGCCTCACTCGTCCTTCGGCTCGGCGATACAACACCGGCAGGTGGGAAGCGAGCGGTGCGCCGTCGCTCTGCGAGACCAGAGTGCCGAAAGCGTTGTAGGCCGCCAGCCGGTCGAGCGCTGCCGGGTCCTGGGTGCCGAACGCCTGCGGGATGTACATGGTGAGCGAATGTTACCTGCCATGCGGATCTGTCGCGCGGATCTCTAGAAATCCAAAGAAACGTGAATTCGCTCAACTTCCGCGGGTCTCATGCGTCCAACCCATTGAGGATTGAGGCACACACGATTGCGTTGTGATCCCGGTGTGCCGGTCGCGCTCGAGACTTCCCCCCTCCCTGAGACTCGAGCAGGCGCCGGCAGCTCCCGCACTTCGCGGGCACCGTCGGAAGCCTGCCGCCTTGGGCTCAACCCAAGGCGGTTTTTTTTGGCCATTGTTAATTGGCCCGAAGTCGCCTGCGGCGCTTCGGGCGAGCTCGGCCGTTTCACCGCCTTTCATCCCGCGGCCCAGGGAGCGGCCCTGGGCCGCTCACGCATTTGCTTTCGCACGGCGCACTGGCTAAGCCGCCTCAGCAGTGGGGGTGACTCCTGCGCGTCGCTGTAGTGCCGGCAGACGCATCGAGATCTCCAGGCCGCCGCCGGCAACGTTGCGGGCCTCGATGCTGCCACCGTGCACGACGATGGCACGGGCGGCGATCGCCAGGCCCAGGCCCTCGCCGCCGCCGGCGCGATCCCGGGCGGCATCCACGCGGTAGAAGGGCTCGAAGATCAGCTTGAGATCCTTCTCCGGGACACCGGGTCCGTGATCGCGCACGGCGATCTCGATCCAATTCTGCCGCGCAGCCGTGACAACGACGGCGGAGCCGGAGGGCCCATAGCGCACGGCGTTGCGGATGACATTTTCGAACGCGCTGCGCAGAAGCTCAGGATCACCCGAAACCTCCAACCCCGCATCGGTCTGCACGGATACAGTGCAGCTTCGTGCTTCCGCCTCGATGGTGACGTCCTGCGCGATGGTCTCCAGCAGCCTCCCGACGTCGACCGGCACGCCCTGGAAGGCGGCCACGGGGCGCTCCAGCCGGACGAGCTTCAGGATCCTCGCAATGAGCTGCTCCAGGCGATCCGCTTCGTTCGCGATTCGCGTCAACTGCCGGTCCGGTCCTCCGTCCTGACGCTTCGCGAGCGACAGTGCGAGCTGCAGCCGCGTGAGCGGCGAGCGCAGCTCATGCGACACGTCGCGCAGAAGCTGCTGTTTGGACTCGAGCAGGCTCTGCACGCGCTCCGCCATGCTGTCGAAATCCGCTGCGAGCAGGGCGAGGTCGTCCTGACGCCCTTTCAGGCGCGGCAGCATGCGGACGCTGAGGTCCCCGGCCGCCATTTCCCGTGTGGCCTGGCGCAGCCGGTCGATCGGGCCGACGAGATGTCGCGTGAGGAAAAAGCAGATGACCGTGCTCACCACGAGCGCAATGGCGAGTGTTGCCGCGGCCACCGTGGGGAGCTCGAGCTCCCCGAAGAGCAGCGGACGCTCGTGCATCGGCCCGACGATGACATGATAAGTGCTGCCATCCGGTGACATCAGCACCAGGGCCCCTCCCACCGGAGCGATGGCGCCCGAGCGCACCGTCTTCTGCCCGTGCTTGGTCCGCCCTTCCAGGCGGACCTGCAGGTAGCGAGGCAGCGGCCGATCCAGCATGTCGCGGCCATTCGGCCCCACGACGAAGGTGCGTGAGAACGCCGGATCGGGCGCCAGCGAATCGAGCCACTCGCGCAGCGAATCAGCGCCGCCGGTCTCGAAGGCCACCGCCGCCTGCGCAAAGAGCTGTCCCCGCTGAACCCAGGGCAGCTCGTCGCGACGCTGGATCGCAGCGCTCACGGCCACGGTCACCGTCCCCACCAGGATGAGGACGATGGCGAGCCAGAATGACCTGAAAATCCGCCAGTACAGTGAGTGCATGGAATCTTCACTCGGCGTCCGCGCCGCTTCATGTACGGGGTTCGCCTCGGGGCGAACCCCGTTGGTCCTGCGCGCAGCGCATGGCAATACTATTTCTGAGTCAGTGCATAACCGGATCCGCGCACGCTCTGCACCGAGATCCGGTCCGTCAGTTTCCCGAGCTTACGCCGCAAATTGCTCACGTGGGTATCGAGGCTCCGGTCCGTCGGCAGGAGGCGCCGTCCGAGCGCCTGCAGCATGAGCTCCTCGCGGCTGACGGTGCGGGTATCGGCCCGAACGAGGAGCTCGAGGATCCTCAACTCCGCGGCCGTGAGCTCCAGATCCGTGCCTTCGGCCTCCGCCCGCCGGCCGCGCAGATCCAGGCGCAGCGGCCCCCAGGTGACCGCGCCGGCAACCGGCTGCGGCTCGCCCGCCATGCGCCGCAGCACCGCCCTGATGCGCGCCACGAGCTCGCGCGGGCTGAAGGGTTTGGCGAGGTAGTCGTCGGCGCCGAGCTCGAGCCCGATCACCCGATCGACCTCCTCGCCGCGCGCCGTGAGCATGATGACGGGGATCCGGCTCACCGAGCGCAAGCGCCGCAGCACCTCGAACCCCGAGAGCTCGGGCAGCATGACATCGAGCACCACGAGATCGAGCGCCCCGCGGGCGACGCGCTCGAGCGCCGCCGGGCCCGAGCCGGCCGTCTCCGCGATGAAGCCCTCCGGGCCCAGGTACTCGACGAGCATGGAGCAGAGCTCGTCATCGTCATCGACGATGAGCAGGTGGGTGCGGGAGTCGGCCGATTCGGGATGTCCGTTGCGAGGCCCCGTCCCTGCGCCTCGGCCGTCGGGCCGGCTGTCGCCGTCCAAAATCGTTCCCGACGATTTAGTCAAGCGGGGTTCTCGAGGCTGAAGACCTGGCGCTGATCGTCGTAGGCGAAGACCTCCGCATAGCGGCCCCAGCTGATGATGGTGCGCAGCGTCTGCTCGGCGGCCTCCTCGGCCATGTAGTCCTCGAGCTCATCGAAGAAGCGGCTCTTGGGTGCGGTGTGGCTGCTGCGCTCGTCGAGCACCCGGCGGATGTGCGCGGCGAGCGAGACGTAGGTCAGAAGATGGCGCGCGAAGAGGTGCTTGCGCTCGTCGGTCTCCGATCGGGCGAAGGCGAGGCCCGCCTCCGTGAGGCGGATGTCGCCGCCCTCCACCTCGGCGAAGCGCAGCATCTGCAACGCATCCGCCGCCGGGAAGAGCTCATCGACCTCGAGCTGCAGCGCTTGCGCGATGGCCGGCAAGTCCGCCTTACCGTTGTAAGGCTGCTCGTTCACGGCTTCGATCAGACCCTGCAGCAGATTCGAGGAGACGTGAATGAGGGCCGTGCCGATCCCGGTGCCGGCGAATCGCTCCGACTTCGGGCCGACACGACCCTCGCCGCGCGGCCTTGCCGTCATTTCGACGTAGACAAGCTCGACGAGTGCCCGGAAGCGCGGGTCGAGCGGTGAGCGCGGCTGCGGCAGGTCGATCGGAATCTCACTCACCACCCGCCCCGGATGGGTCGAGAAGATGAGGAGGCGATCGCACATCTGCACCGCCTCTTCGATGTTGTGAGTGACGAGGAGCACCGAGCGGATGGGCAACTGGCCTTCACCCCAGAGGTCGAGGAAGTCGTTGCGCAGCGTCTCGGCGGTCAGTACATCGAGCGCGGAGAAGGGCTCGTCCATCAGCAGGATGCTCGGATGCACCACCAGCGCCCTCGCGAACCCGACACGCTGGCGCATGCCGCCCGAAAGCTCGCGCGGGTACGCGGACTCGAAGCCGTCGAGACCGATGAGGTCGATCGCCTGCAGTGAGCGCTTGCGGATCTCAGCCTCCGGAAGACGCAGCGCCTCGAGTCCGAGCTGCACGTTCTCGAGGACGGTGAGCCAGGGAAAGAGCGCAAAGCTCTGAAAGACCATCGCGATGCCCTGCGCAGGGCCGGCGACTGGGGCACCACGATAGTCCACCACGCCGCTGCTCGGGGCATCGAGGCCCGCGATGAGCCGCAGGAGCGTCGACTTGCCCGACCCGGAGCGGCCGAGGAGCCCGACGATCTCGCCCGGCCGCAGTGTCAGGTTGACGTTCTCGAGGACGACGTGCTCATCGCCGTCGGGCTTGCGAAACGACTTGCACACGCCGCGTGCGTCGAGCAGCGGTGCGAGATTGAGCGCGAGCGCGTTGGCATTCATGGGCGAGTCGTCTCGATGTCAGGTCAGGCCACTCGAAACTTGCGCTCCGCGCGCGCATACAACGGTCGCCAGAAGACCCGGTTCAGCGCCACTACGAACAGCGCCATCACCGCAATCCCGAGCACCGTGCGCGGGAAGTCCCCGGCGCTCGTGGCATCGGCGATGTAGGCGCCGAGGCCCACGGCAGTCAGATGCTTGCTGCCCCAATCTGCGACCTCCGCGACGATGCTGGCGTTCCACGAGCCGCCCGAGGCGGTGATCGCGCCCGTCACATAGAACGGAAACACCGCCGGCAGGGCGATCCGCCGCCACCAGAGCCAGCCCCGCACCCGCAGGTTCGCCCCTGCGTACTTGAGGTCGACGGAGATCGAGGAGGCCCCGACGATGACGTTGAAGAGAATGTACCACTGCGTGCCCAGAACCATGAGCGGGCTCAGCCAGATGTTCGGGTCGAGCTTGAGCATCACGATGGCGGAGACGACGATGGGAAAGAGCAGATTGACGGGGAATGCCGCCAGAAACTGGGCGATCGGCTGCACCGTGCGTGCGAGGCGCGGGCGGATCCCGATGTAGACGCCGATGGGTACCCAGACCAGGCTTGCAAGCGCGATGAGCACGGCAACCCGCAGCAATGTGAGAAAGCCGAGGCCCACGACGTGCCCGACTTCCGTCAACGGAATGTGATTGAGGACGAAAAGACCGATGCGCCACGCCGCCAGCGCGCCGACCGCCACGACTGCTGCATACCAGACCATGTCGATGAGGAGTCCGGTCGCGGCGGAGCCGGAGGCACGAACACCCTTCGGCTTGCGCACCGGAGCGCGGTTGAATCCCAGGCCGATCACCGAGCCGAACATTCGCCGGCCGAGTAACAGCAGGCGCGAGCGTCTCATCATGGTGAGCGCCCAGGAACGCGTGGGTGTCAGGCCCGACTCCTGTTCGAGACGGAACCAGTCGGCACTCGCAGTGAGCGGTCGGAAGAGGATCTGATCGTAGATCAGGATGACCACGAACATGGCCGCGATGGCCCAGCCGATCGCCGTCAGGCTCCGGGCCTGAATCGCGCGCGCGATGTAGGAGCCGACACCAGGCAGCGTAACCGTCGTATGCCCGACGCTGATCGCCTCCGCCGCCACGACGAAAAACCATCCACCCGACATCGACATCATCATGTTCCAGATGAGGGAGGGCATGGCGAACGGCACTTCGAGCCGCCAGAAGCGCATCCAAGGGCCGAGGTGAAAGGCCCGCGCGGCCTCGTCGAGCTCTTCCGGAATGCTGCGCAGCGAATGATAGAAGCTGAATGCCATGTTCCACGCCTGGCTGGTGAAGACGAGGAAGATGGCCGCGAGCTCCGCGCCTGCGACCCGCCCCGGAGTCAGCGAGAGGAAGAACACGATGGTGATGGAGAAGCCGAGGATCGGCACGGACTGCAGGACATCGAGGAGCGGTACGAGCACGCTCGCGGCACGCCGGCTCTTGGCGGCGAGCGTGGCATAGGTGAAGGTGAAAACGAGCGAAGCCACCATGGCGAGCAGCATCCGCAGCGCCGTCTGCGCTGCATACCCCGGCAGGTAACGCGGGTTGAGTGAGATGGGCTGCGCCTCCAGGTGCGCGAGCGAGCCGGTGAGTCCGTGGGCTGCGCCTCCGAGATACGCGAAGAAGGCGAAGACCAGTACGAATGCGATCACGTCCCAGCGCCCGGGGACATACCGGTTCTTCAGGACCGAAATCGGCAGCTCGAGGCGCATCCGGTCAAGTGTGCCCGATGCTTGTGACAATTGGCACCGCAAAGTCTCGGACGCTTGCGGTACCATCACAGCCCCGGCCCTGACGGCCTCATGAGCCTGCGATCACCATGAAGCGGCCATCCCTCACTCGCGTCCTCACTGCGGCCGCAGCAGCAACGGTCGCGCTCTGCGTGCTACCGACGACGGTCGCCCGCGCTGATACGACGGTCAAGCAGGATGCGAAGCAGCTCGGCCACGACGTCTCGCAGACCGCGCGTCATGTCGGTCATTCCGTCGCTGAGGGATCGCGCAAGCTCGGACGCACAGTTGCCGACCGCACGCGCAGTACGCGCGACCAGATCAAGCGCAAGTCGAAGGATGTCGGTCACAGCATTGCGAGCCAGTCCAAAGCTGCCGGGCATCAGATCGCGCACGATTCGCGTAAGGCCGGTCACGCCATTTCGAATGGCGCCCACCACGTCGGCTCCAAGGTCCGTGCCGAAGCACACAAGGCGAAGGACTTCATCGAGAAGCCGCCCGCGACCACTGCAACCCCACAGTGAGGCGATCGTGAGCCGGGGCATGGACTCGGAGGTCGACGTCCTCATCGTCGGCGGCGGTCCGGCGGGCTCGACCGCCGCGGCGCTCCTGGCGCAGGCCGGCCATCGGGTCGCGGTGCTCGAGAAATCCCATCATCCGCGCTTCCACATCGGCGAGTCACTGTTGCCCGCGAGCGTACCCCTGCTCGAGCGCCTCGGCGTCGCCTCGCAAATCGATGCCATCGGTCTGCCGAAGCACGGTGTGGAGTTCTTCTCCCCGGCGCACGCCCAGTCGCAGCGCTTCGACTTCGCGGACAGCTGGAACAAGACGCTCTGTTACGCCTACGAGGTACGCCGCTCGAGCTTCGATGCCATCCTGCTCGAGCGCGCAGGGAGCCTCGGCGCGCAGGTGGTGGAAGGCTGCCGCGCGAAAGAGATCGAGCTGTCGGGAAGAAGCGGAGTCGAGGTGCTTTCGCAGGAGGAGAACGGCACGCGTCAGTGCTGGCGTGCCCGCTACCTCATCGATGCGTCGGGCCGGGACACGATCCTCGGCACGCGACTCGGCACCAAGCGCCGCAATCGCCGGCACAACAGCGCGGCGATCTATGCGCACTTCAGCCATGCATGGCGGAGCGAGGATCCGCATCGCGCGGGTGACATCGGCATCTTCTGGTTCGACCACGGTTGGTTCTGGTTCATCCCGCTCGCGGACGGCAACACCAGCGTCGGCGCAGTGGCATGGCCCTACTACATGCAGAGCCGCACGCTGCCGCTGCGCGAGTTCTTCATGCAGACGATCGCCCTCTCCCCGCCCCTCGCCAAACGCCTGGAGTCCGCCACTCTGGTGACCAGCGTCGAGGCTACAGGGAACTATTCTTACGCCTGCCGGCGTGCGCACGGCGACAGGTTCCTGCTGGTGGGTGACGCCTACGCATTCGTCGATCCGGTGTTCTCATCCGGCGTCATGTTCGCGATCCAGAGCGGCATTGCCGCTGCAGAGGCGATCGACGAGGCGCTGCGCAGTCCGGCACGACGGCGGCAGGCCTTCCGGCGCTTCGAGCGGCAGATCCGCCGCGGCCCCCGGGTGTTCTCCTGGTTCATCTACCGCATGACCCGGCCGGTGATGCGCGATCTCTTCATGGCGCCGCGCAATGTCCTGGGGATGAAGGAGGCGCTGCTGTCGCTCCTCGCCGGCGATATCTTCGGCAGCACGCCCATCTGGGCATCATTGCGAGCCTTCAAGCTGGTGTATTACGTGAGCAGTCTCGCGCACCCCCGGGCCTCACTCGCCGCACTGCGAGCGCGCGCCAGGAACATCCGGCCCGTCGAGACCGCCCGGGCGGCTGCGGGCGGATGAGCTCCGGGAAGACTCTGCGACTCGAGTACGTCACTCCCTCCGAGTTGCAATCGAGAAAGGCGCAGGGAGTACTCGGAGCTGCGGCGTTCGACGGCGGGGCGCACGCCTCGAACGGCACCCCGGTCGAATTCCCTTGTGCCCACGTGCATGCACAGGTACTGAGCGATTCGCGCGAGGTGCTCGAGCTCTGGCGGACGGATGCTCCCACCCAATCGAATTCTCACGGCCGGGTCCGTTATGCGCGCGGCGGCGACTTTCTCTTCGGCAGCCTGGCCGTGTACGAGGGCGAGCACACCGATTCCGCTTGGAGCCCGCGCACGCCTCTCGAGAGCGCCACCGACCTTGCCTACCGGGAGATGTATGCGGCGCTCGCCGCTGCCGGCATCCCGCAACTCGTACGCGTCTGGAACTACATCCCCGACATCAACATCGACACCCACGGGCTCGAGCGCTACCGGCAATTCAACACCGCCCGTCACGAGGCCTCACTCGCGAGTGGCCGCGCAGTCAGCGGCAGTGTTCCGGCGGCGAGCGCGCTCGGGGCAGCAACCGGCAGCCCGCTCACGATCTACTTCCTCGCCTGTCACCGCGCACCGGCCTTCATCGAGAATCCGCGGCAGGTGAGCGCCTACCGCTATCCGGCGCAGTACGGCCCGCGCAGCCCGGCCTTTTCCCGCGCCACCGTGCTCGGTGAAGGCAGCGAGGCGACGCTTTTCATCTCGGGAACCGCGAGCATCGTGGGTCACCGGACACTGCATGCGGGAGATCCCGCGGCCCAGACCCGTGAGACCCTGGTCAACATCGAGGCACTGCTCGGGGAGGCGGGGCGATGGGCCGGCAGGGGAACCCTGCGTCTCGAGAGGCTTGCATACAAAGTCTACGTCCGCGACCCTCGGGAGCTGCCGGCGATACGGGCGGAGCTCGAAGCGGCATTGGGCAGCAATGCCGCACTGCTCTACCTGCAGGCGGACATCTGCCGGCAGGATCTCGCAGTCGAGATCGAGGCCGTGGGCGGCTTCGGCTGGCAGCCGGGAGAATGAGGGGCTCGGCGGGCTGGGCCCCGGGAAGCGCCGGGCATATCCTTCGTGCGGATCAGCGCTCGATGACGACAAAGGCACCGTTGCTGAAGCGAGCTTACGAGTACCTCGCCACTTACGGCCTGCTGCTCAGCCTGGCGGCCCTGAGCCTCGTTTGGACGGTTTTGGCAGTGGTCCTCCTGGGGCCGCTGCCGCGGCGCTGGCGCAGGACCGCCGTCCGCTACACCATGATGGCCGGATGCCGGCTCTACTCGTGGCTGCTCGTGATCGCCGGCGCATACGAGCTCGATGTCGGCAGCATCGACACGCTGCGCGGCGGCCCGCCGGTGATTCTGGCTCCCAATCACCCGGCCTCGATCGATGCGATTCTCCTCCTGGCACGGCACCCGGATCTTGCTTGCATCCTGAAACCTGAGCTCATGAGCAATCTCTTCTTCGGTGCCGGCGCGCGACTCGCGGGTTTCATCCGCACCGACCCGCCGCGCCGCATGATTCGAGAGGCGGTCGCAGAGCTGCGCCGCGGCGGAATCGTGCTTCTCTTTCCGGAAGGCACGCGCACCACTCGAGCACCGCTCAACCCGCTGACGGGCAGCGCCGCGGTGATTGCCCGCCATGCAGAGGTGCCCATCCAGGTGGCCATCATCGAGACTGACTCGCCGTACCTCGGCAAGGGCTGGCCGATTCTGAAGGTCCCGCGGCTGCCCATTCGCTACCGGGTTCGCCTGGGGGAGCGGTTGCAGCCAACCGAGGATGCTGCCGCCGGCACTCAGGCGTTGGAAGAGGAGCTCAGCCGCGAGCTCGCGAATGCTCCGCAGAACGGCTGGCTCGGCAAAGCCGGTGCCGGGCCCCGCTGCCGCCAGTGCGATGACACGACCTGAGAGCCCCTCCAGCACCCATCTGGTGCTGATCCCGAGCTACAACCCCGGTCGCAAAGTCTTCGAGACGGTGCAGGCGGCGCGCGCGCATTGGCATCCGGTCTGGGTCGTGATCGATGGCAGCACCGACGGGACGGGAGCTGCCCTGCTATCGATGGCGCAGCGCGATCCCGGCCTGAGAGTGTTGGTCCGCCCCCACAATGGCGGCAAGGGAGCGGCCGTACTCGATGGGATGGAAGCGGCGCTCGAGCGGGGTTTCACCCATGCGCTGGTCATGGACTCGGACGGCCAGCACCCGGCCGCGAGGATTCCCGCATTCATGGCGGCATCCGCGGCTCACCCGGAGGCGATGGTGCTCGGGTCGCCAATATTCGACGCCAGCGCGCCGGCGATACGGGTCAAGGGACGGCGGATCTCCAACTGGTGGACGAGTGTCGAGACCCTCTGGAGCGGCATCCAGGATTCCCTGTGCGGCTTCAGGGTCTACCCGATCGCACCCCTCGTGCGTGAGATGCGCACGAGCCTCGGGATGCGCCGGTTCGACTTCGACGTGGAGGCGGCCGTGCGGCTGGCCTGGCGAGGCGTGCCTGCGGTAAATCTGAGCGCCCCTATCCGATACTTCAGCGCGGCAGAAGGCGGTGTATCACATTTCAATTACTTGCGCGACAACGTTCTACTGACTTCCATGCACACGAGGCTGTTCGCGGGCTTCCTCGTTCGCCTGCCGCTGTTGCTCTCCCGCCGGCTGGCTCGCCGGCTGGCCGGCCGGCATCCGCGTGTATAATCATGCGTCCATAAGGGGGGTCGAGACGTTTTCCAGTAATGTCCAATCACGCCTCAAGTTTGCGCCAGCCGGTCGGGCCGGCTGATACCGCTGCGCTTGCGCACGAGCTCGCTGAGCTCATGGTGCAGGCGCTCAATCTCGAGCTGAGCGCCGCCGAGATCGATCCGGATACACCGCTCTACGGCGAGGGCCTGGGTCTCGATTCCATCGACATCCTGGAGATTGCACTCGTGGTCTCGAAGCGCTACAGCGTGCAGCTGCGCGCCGACAGCGCCGAGAACGAGCAGATCTTCCGCTCGCTGCGGCGGCTCGCCGAGTACATCACCGCCCACCGGACGACTTGACTCCTGGCCACGTACCCGCTGATCTCGCACACGACCCCTGATGCGGTAGTTGCATACCGGTCGGGCGCGCCGCTCCGCGCTGCAGATTTTATCGATGAGGCCGTCCAGTTAGCGTCGCGTTTACCGTCGGGCAAGCATGTCATCAACGTGTGCGGGGACCGCTACCTATTTGCGGTTGGTCTTGCCGCGTGCCTCCTCACACGCAAGGTCTGCCTGCTGCCACCCACGCGCACGCCCGAGGTGATCCGGCAGCTCGCGACCTTCGCCCCGGATGTCGTGTGTCTGACGGACGAAAAGGAGTGCGACATCGCACTCCCCCAGGTACGCGTACCACAGGGATCGGCATCGCGGCAGCGCGCGGACCGCCGCTGGCGTGTGCCGGAGATCGACGTGTCACAGCGGGTGGCGTACGTCTTTACTTCCGGCTCGACTGGCGTGCCGGTACCCCATGCGAAAACCTGGGGCAAGCTCGTACGCTGCATCCGCGACGGGGCGGCAAGGCTCGGCTGCAGCAACGAGCACTCTCATGCCGTGCTCGCCACGGTGCCGCCGCAGCATATGTACGGCTTCGAGTCGAGTGTGTTGCTGGCGCTGCAGAGCGGCAGCGCCCTCTGCGCCGAGCGGCCGTTTTACCCGGCCGATATCTGCAATGCGCTGGGTGTACTGCCTCGTCCTCGGACGCTGATCTCGACGCCCATTCACCTGCGGGCGTTGCTGGCCTCGCCGGCGGACCTTCCGGCATTGGACGTCATCGTCTCAGCGACGGCGCCGCTATCGCAGGCGCTCGCGCTCGAGGCCGAGCAGCGATTTCGGGCGCCGCTGCTCGAGATCTACGGCTCGACTGAAAGCGGCCAGCTCGCCACGCGCCGTACGGCGCGCGATGAGGCGTGGCGATTGTGGCCGGGCGTCTGCCTCACGATCGAGGAGGGGCGCGCCTGGGCGCGAGGCGGCCATCTCGAGCAGCCGACGCCGATGTGCGATGAGCTGGAGCCGCTCGACGCCGAGCGCTTCCTGCTGCGCGGGCGCCTGGGCGATCTCGTCAACATTGCGGGCAAGCGCAGCTCCCTCGCCTACCTGACACACCAGCTCAACTCCATCGAGGGCGTCGAGGACGGTGTATTTTTCTTTCCCGACGAGCCGCATGCCTCGGAAGGCGGGATCACACGAGTCGCCGCCGCCGTGGTCGCTCCGGGGTTGGATGCCACCCGCCTCACCGAAGCGCTTCGCCGGCGCATCGATCCGGTCTTTCTGCCGCGGCCGCTCCTTTTCGTGGAGCGGCTGCCGCGCAACAGCACCGGAAAGCTGCCGCGCGAAGCCATGCGATCGCTCGCAGCAGCATCCGCATCCATATCCGCATCGGCGGTCACCGACGGCATCCGGTCATGACCGCCACTGCTCTGCTGATCGCTGCAGACCATCCGGCTTTCGCGGGACACTTTCCCGGGACTCCCGTCGTTCCGGGCGTGGTGTTGCTCGATGAGACGATCCGCGCGGTCGAGCTCGCGGGCGGCGGTCAGCCAAAGTGTTGGCAGGTGACCTCAGTGAAGTTCCTGAAGCCGGTCGGACCCGGGGAGGCACTGATCCTCGAGCAGGAGCGGCTCGCCGGCGGTACCGTCCGTTTCACGATTTCGAGCGCCGGACAGGCGGTGGCGACCGGCGCACTAGCGCCGACATGACGGCGGCGACTCACCCCAGGGCTCGCTGGGCCCGAGAGCCCGAGCGCGGCAGCGTCTGGCTGATGCGCATGATGACGCGGTTTTCCCTCCTGACCGGACGCCGGGGCGGGCGCACGGTGTTGTATGTCATAGCCGCCTATTACTTCCTTTTCGCGCCGCGCGCGCGCCGCGCCTCGAAGGCGTATCTGCAACGGGTGCTCGGCCGGCGCCCGAGCGCGCGCGATCGGTTCCGGCAGCTGATGAGCTTCGCTTCCACCATCCATGACCGGGTCTACCTGCTGAATGATCGCTTCGACCTCTTCGACATCACGGTCGCGGGTGAGGACCTGATGCGGCAGCGGATGCAGGCGGGGGATGGTGCGTTTCTCGTGGGGGCGCATCTGGGCAGCTTCGAGGTGCCGCGCGCGATCGGGCGCCGCCAGCCGGGCCCGCGGGTCGCGATGGTGGCTTACGAGGGCAACGCGCAGAAGATCAACGCCATGATGGCGGCGATCAACCCGCGGCTCGCGGCAGAGACGGTCCCGCTCGGGAGTCTCGAGGCGATGCTCAAGGTGCGGGGGCTGCTCGATGAGGGTGTGTTCGTCGGGATGTTGGGAGATCGGACACCGGGAGGGGAAGCGACGCAGGTCGTGCAGTTCCTGGGGGCGCCGGCGCGGTTTCCGATTGGGCCGATGCGGGTAGCGGCGCTGCTGGGGGCGGAGGCGATCCTGATGCTGGGCATTTATCTGGGGCGGAATCGGTATCGGGTGGTATTCGAGACGCTGGCGGATTTTGGGGGGGTCGGGAGGACGGAGCGGGAGAGTGCGATGGAGGCTGCTGTGGTGCGGTATGCGCGGCGGCTGGAGGAGTACTGTCGGGAGTATCCTTATAACTGGTTCAATTTTTATGATTTTTGGGCGGAGTGAGAGCGGCATGTACGGTGCGGCGGATGGAGTTCGGTACGCGCGTCGGCTCGCTCGTGAAAAGTCTTTCCGGGGCCGCCGCGAGTACGTCCATGTAGGCTGCGGGAAAAACCTCCCTGTTTTTCACGCCCCCGGAAAGACTTTTCACGATCGATCCGCCGCTTGGCTTGCTGCCGGGATGGTCGCGGCCGGATTGTTAATATCCGGGAGTTGCTTGGCCGCGGTGGGGACTTGGCAGAGCGGCGCGCGGACGGCCGCATCCACGGGCCCCGAGGCTGCGGCGGCGGACGCGCCCACAACGGAGACTCGCGGGAGCGCGGAGTCCTTCGATTTGGGGCAGCTCATGAAGTTGCTGGGGCAGCGCAAGGAGGGAAAGGTCTCGTATGAGCAGGAGGATTACTTTGCCATTCTCGATCAGCCGGTGCCCTCGTCGGGGGTGTTGATTTATCGGGCGCCGGATCGGCTGGAGAAGCGGACGCTGCGTCCGAAGGCGGCCTCGCTGGTCGTCGAGGGGGATGAGCTCACGGTGCAGCGGGGAAAGCGCACCTATCGGATGCAGTTGAGTGCTTATCCGCAGGTTGCGCCGCTCGTCGATGCCATGCGGGATACGCTCGCGGGGGATGAGGAGGGGCTCGAGCGGGTCTTCAAGGTGACGCTCACGGGGACGCTCCAGAATTGGAAATTGCGGTTGGTGCCGTTGGACAAGGAGGTTGCCCGCAAGGTGAGCGCGGTGGAGATGGCGGGTAAGCGGGATGAGATCCGCTCGGTGGAGATACTGCAGGTGGGGGGCGATCGGTCCGTGATGACGCTGGGTCCGCCGCCGGCGGGGGCAGCGGGGACGGATCCGGCACCGGCTCCGCCATGAGACAGCGGCGCGCGGCGGCGCTTCTCGTATGGGTGGCGCTCCTAGCGATCGCAGCGGTGATCGTCGCGCGGGCCCGCTACTCGGCGGATCTCTCGGCGTTCCTGCCGCGGGCGCCAACATCGGCGCAACGTCTGCTCGTCGAGCAGCTCCGACAGGGGGTGGCCTCGAGACTCCTCATCGTTGCCATCGAGGGCGCTGACACGGGGACGCGGGCGAAGCTCTCCCAGACGATGGCGGCGAGATTGCGCGCCGACCCGGAGTTCCTTGCGGTGGAGAATGGGGACGCGTCGACCGCGCATCGCGATGAGGCGTTCCTGTTCGCACATCGCTATCTGCTCAGCAACACGGTGACGCCACAGCGCTTCACCGTGGCGGGCCTCAAGGACGCCATCGGAAATACCATCGACCTCCTCTCCTCACCGGCCGGCATACTGGCGAAGTCGCTGGTGCCGAGCGATCCGACCGGGGAGATGATGACGCTCCTCGACCAATTGAGCCGCAATCAGCCACCGCGGACTGCGGATGGCGTATGGGTATCGCCGGATGGACAGCGTGCATTGCTGTTGGCGCGCACGCGGGCAGCGGGGTCGGACACCGACGGGCAGGAACGTGCGGTGGGCGCTATTCGGGACGCCTTCGGCGCAGCGGCTGGCAACCCCGCACGCCAGCGAGTGAGGCTCCTCATGACAGGGCCGGGTCTCTTTGCGGTGCAGGCGCGGGCGAGCATCAAATCGGAGGTGATGCGCCTCTCCATCATCAGCTCCGTGCTCATCGTAGCCCTCCTTCTCCTCGTCTACCGGTCGGCTTCGGCGTTGGTCCTTGGACTGGTGCCGGTCGCCTCGGGAGCGCTGGCAGGAATAGCCGCCGTGGCGTTGGGATTTGGCGTCGTGCAGGGGGTGACGCTCGCGTTTGGCATCACGCTGATCGGCGAGGGCGTCGATTACTCGATATATCTTTTCATTCAGTCACAGGCTCACCGCGGTGGTAGCGGGCCTGGCGAAGACTGGCGCCAATCCGTGTGGCCGACCATGCGCCTCGGCATGCTGACTTCCATCTGCGGCTTCGCGGCACTCCTGGTATCGAGCTTTCCGGGACTCGCGCAGCTGGGTCTCTACTCTCTGACAGGCGTACTCGCCGCCGGGCTGGTCACGCGATTCGTGCTCCCGGAGCTCCTGCCTCGCGCCTTCAGCATCCGGAATCTCACGCCGATGGGCGATGCGGCGGCGCGAATACTCGAGAGAGCCTCGGCCGGGCGGATGGCGATTGCGCTGATCGCGATCGGGGCAGTCGTCGTACTCGGCCTCCACCGTCATCGGCTCTGGAGTCACGACCTGTCGGCCTTGAGCCCCGTGCCATTGGCCGCTCAGCGCCTGGACGCGGAGCTCCGCGCCGCCTTGGGCGCACCTGACGTGCGCTATCTCGTAGTCGTGTCGGCGCCGGACCCGCAGGCGGCGCTCGAAGGCGCGGAGCATGTCGGGTTGGAGCTCGACGGGCTCATCGGCCGTCACGTGATCTCGGGCTATGAGAGTCCGGCGCAATATCTGCCGAGTCTCGCAGTCCAGCGGCAGCGGCAGGAGAGTCTTCCCCCCGGCGACGTGCTGCGCACCAGACTCGAACAGGCCCTCTCGGGGCTGCCGCTGCGGGCCGCGCGGCTCGCCCCTTTCATCACTGACGTGGAGGCGGAACGCAACTCTCCTCTGCTGACTCGCGCCTCGCTGGACGGAACCTCCTTCACGGCGGTGACCGATGCCCTGCTCGTCCGGGAGGCTGACGGCTGGAACGCGCTGCTGCCGCTCATCGCCCCGGTCGCGCACGGTCATTCGCTCGACATCGACGTCGCCCGGGTGAGGGCAGCCGTGTCCGCCGGTGCGCCCGATGAGGCGACCGTGTTGGACCTCAAGGATCAGGCCAATGCCCTTTATGCGACCTATCTGGGCGGCGCCGTTCGCCTGTCGCTCGCCGGGTTTGTCGCGATCGTGGTCCTTCTCCTCATTGCGCTTCGCCAGCCTTCGCGCGTCGTGCGGGTGGTCCTGCCGCTCGCGCTCGCAGTGCTCACCGTCGCGGCCGCCCTGACGTTGTTCGGCGCCAGGCTGACCCTGCTGCACGTGGTCGGCATGCTCCTCATCGTCGCGGTCGGCTCGAACTACGCGCTCTTCTTCGACAAGCGGGCACGCGCGGGGACGACGGGCGGCCTGACGCTCGCCTCTCTGCTCATCGCCAATTGCGCAACCGTGATCGGCTTCGGGGTCCTGGCCCTCTCCTCCGTGCCGGTACTGCACGACCTCGGCGCTACGGTCGCCCCGGGAGCCTTCCTTGCGCTGATTTATGCTGCGCTACTGGCGCGCGAGCCGGCGAGATAAAATTTCGTGGTGACCGGGCCCACTCCCCCTTCTCCGAGCTCCCCGCGCTGGCGGCCCTCGCCGCTGGTGTGTGGATCGCTCGGGCTGCACGCCGGTGCCCTGGCGGCGGTCCTCGCGCGGCCGTCCCTGTGGCCTTGGGCGCTCGGCGCCGTGATCGCGGATCATGCGCTCCTCACGGCCGCGGGACTCTCGCCGCGAAGCGCGCTCCTCGGGCCCAACTGGACGCGATTGCCGCAGGCAGCGGCCTCCAGGGGGGAGATCGCCATTACCATCGACGATGGTCCCGATCCCAGGATCACCCCGAGAGTGCTCGATCTGCTCGAGCAGCGCGGAGCCACGGCGACCTTTTTCTGCATCGGTGAGCGTGTACAGCGGTACGCGGAGCTCACGCGCGAGATGGTGCGGCGTGGACACTCCGTGGAAAACCACAGTCAGCGGCATCTCAACTATTTCTCGCTGCTCGGACCGGGCCGACTCGTCGCGGAGATCGAGCGCGCACAGGACACGATCGCGATCACCACCGGCCAGCACCCGTTGTTCTTCCGTGCGCCGGCCGGATTGCGCAGCCCCTTCCTCGACCCGGTGTTGAGCCGTCTCAGCCTGCGCCTCGCCAGCTGGACCCGCCGCGGCTTCGACACCGTCAGCGCCCGGCCCGAGAAGGTGCTCGGCAAGCTCACCCGCGGTCTCGGAGCAGGCGACATCCTGCTGCTGCACGACGGGCACGCGGCCCTGACAGGCAGGGGAATGGCGGTGATTCTCGAAGTGTTGCCACGCCTGCTCGACGCGCTCACCGCTGCCGATCTGACGCCGGTTACTCTACGCGCCGCGCTGGTGGCGGACGGCCTGCAGGGACGCGCGGCATGACTCCCCTGTTATTCAAACATTTCACCGCGACGAGCTGCATCGGCCGCGGTCTTCAGGCCACCCTGGCGTCCCTGCAAGAGCAGCGCAGCGGCCTTGCGCCCTGCGCCTTCGAAACAGTGACGCTGCAGACGCACATCGGCGAAGTCCCTGGGATCGACAGCGTTCGATTGCCCGCCGCATCCAAACGCTTTGACTGCCGCAACAACCGCCTGGCGCAGCTCGGCATCGCCGAGGATGGGTTCCTCGATGCGGTCGCAGCCTGCGTTGGCCGCTGGGGGCGCGATCGCGTGGGCCTTTTCCTGGGCACCAGCACCTCCGGCATACTCGAGACCGAGATTGCCTACCGGCAGCGCGACCCTCAGACCGGCGCACTTCCGGCGAGCTTCGCGTATGCCGGCACGCACAACTCCTACTCGCTCGCGGCATTCGTGCAGGAACTGCTGGGCCTCGAAGGACCCTCGGCCGTGGTCTCCTCCGCCTGCTCCTCGAGTGCCAAGGTGTTCGGCTCCGCGCGGCGAATGATCGCGGCGGGCCTCATCGATGCAGCCGTGGTCGGCGGTGTCGACTCCCTTTGCCTCACCACGCTCTATGGCTTTCATTCGCTGCAGCTCGTCTCCCCCAACCCCTGCAAGCCCTTCGATGTCGAGCGTGACGGCATCTCGATCGGGGAAGCGGCCGCCTTCGCGCTCATCGAGCGTCCGCCCGAGAGCCTCGACACCGGCGCCGTTCTGCTGCTCGGTGTGGGCGAGTCCAGCGATGCCTACCACATGTCATCACCCCACCCCGAGGGACGCGGTGCGCGCGCGGCAATGCTCCAGGCTCTTCAAAGCGCCGGCCTCGCTCCGGAGGACATCGACTACATCAACCTGCACGGCACCGGCACGCCCAGCAATGACAGCGCGGAGGGCCACGCGGTCGCGGCCGTCTTTGGCAGCCAGACGCCGGCCGTGGAGGCGAGCTCGACCAAGGGTGCGACGGGTCACACGCTCGGGGCGGCAGGAGCGCTCGAGGCCGTGATCTGCGCCCTCTCGCTGCAGCACGGACTCCTGCCCGGAAGTGCCCATACCCGACGCGTGGATGCGTCGCTCGGCTTCGATTATCTCTGCGCCAACCGCCTCCGGCCGATCAGCCGGGCGCTCAGCAACTCATTCGGATTCGGCGGCACCAACTGCTCCATCGTGTTGGGGCGCGCATGCTGAATCGCGCGCGCCTGCGGAGCTGCGTATGCTGACGGCCTACGTCCGGGGTGTCGGGCTCCTCGGGCCGGGACTCACCGACTGGAAAAGCGGCGCGCGCGT
This sequence comes from Steroidobacteraceae bacterium, assembly GCA_036273735.1. Taxonomy (GTDB): domain Bacteria; phylum Pseudomonadota; class Gammaproteobacteria; order Steroidobacterales; family Steroidobacteraceae; genus 13-2-20CM-66-19. The sequence continues at coordinate 19,175 of DASUHA010000161.1, forward strand.
GATCGCGGGCGAGATGGCCTACGCACCCTCGCCGACCACGGTGCCGGCTCCGGACAGCTTGCCGGCGGCCGAGCGCCGCAGGACGGGGACCACCGTGAAGCTCGCCCTCAGCGTGGCGCAGCAGGCGGTTACCGATGCGGGCATCGACCCCGCAGGCCTGCCGGCAGTATTCAGCTCCTCGGGCGGCGACGGTCTCATCTGCCATGAGATCTGCGAGACCCTTGCTTCCTCCGACCGGCAGCTCTCGCCGACGCGCTTCCATAACTCCGTGCACAACGCCGCCGCGGGATACTGGAGCCTGGCTTCAGGTGCCACTGCGGCATCGACCGCGATCTGCGCATACGATGGCAGCTTTGTCGCTGGGCTACTCGAAGCCCTCGCGCTGGTCGCAGTGGATGGCGTTCCGGTGCTGCTGAGCGCCTACGAGACGACTTACCCGGAGCCGCTGCGCGCCACACGCCCCCTGCCCGACTCTTTTGCGGTGGCGCTCGTCCTCACGCCGGCGCCCGCGCCCAAAGCGCATACGAGGCTCAGTGCGAAGCTCTGCAACAGCGCCACCGCCGCCGACCGGCTCTCGGATCCGCAGCTCGAAGCCCTGCGCGCAGGAGCACCTGCCGCCCGATGCCTCCCGCTCCTGCGGCTTCTCGCCCGCCGCGAGTCGGGGCACGTAGTGCTCGACTACATGGGCAACCAGCGCCTGGCCGTCGAGGTGCGCGAATGTCCATAGCCGCAACGCCATTCGCCCGACTGCCGGGCGGAGCCCGCCTCGATCGGGCCTGGATCGAGACTCACATCCCGCACCAGGGTCGCATGTGCCTCCTCGACGAAGTGTTGAGCTGGGATGCCACACGCATCAGGTGCCGTGCCACCAGCCATCGACTGCCGGCCAATCCGTTGCGCGCCCACGGGCGGCTCGGCGCAGCGTGTGGAGTAGAGTACGCCGCGCAATCCATGGCCATACATGGTGCCATCATGGCATCCACTGCGGGCACCACTGCCCGCGCGGGGCTGCTGACGAGCGTCAGACATCTAGTGCTTCGGGTCGTCCGGCTCGATGATCTCGATACCGATCTGATCACCCACGCCGAGCGGCTGGCGGGCGATGAGGGCAGCACTTTGTACGAGTTCACCCTGTCGAGCGGCGGACGGGAGCTCCTCAGCGGCCGCGCCAGCATCGTGTTTGGAGCAGGTTCGCCATGAGCGAGACGGTCAAGCGGGCGCTGGTCACGGGAGGCAGCGGCGGTATGGGCGCCGCGATCTGTCGTCGTTTAGCGCGTGATGGGCACCACGTATACGTACACGCCCGGCAAGGCGTCGATGCGGCAGAGAAGTTAGTCGGCGAAATTGCGACTGCCGGCGGTAGCGCGGCGGCCCTGCACTTCGATGTCACCGATGCCGAAGGTACACGGAAGACGCTCGAGTCCGCTCTGCACGCCGGACCCATACAGATCCTCGTGAACAACGCGGGCATCATCGACGATGCGGTGTTCCCCGGCATGCGCGCGGAGCAGTGGCATCGTGTGGTCGACGTCTCCGTCAACGGTTTCTTCCACGTCACTCAACCGCTTCTCATGCCGATGATCCGCACCCGGTGGGGGCGAATCGTCAACATCTCATCGGTGTCGGCCCTGATCGGCAACAAAGGCCAAGTGAACTACGCCGCCGCCAAGGGTGCGCTCAACTCCGCCGCCAAGGCGCTCGCCCTCGAGGTCGCCAGCCGAGGCATCACCGTCAACTCCGTGGCGCCAGGCATCATCGCAACCCCAATGAGCGAGGGTCTGTTCGACGCCGAGACGATCGCCCGACTGGTGCCAATGAATCGCACGGGGCTGCCGGAGGAAGTGGCGAGCGTGGTCGCCTTTCTGGCTTCGGCCGAGGCTTCCTACGTGACATCGCAGGTCATCTCGGTGAGCGGCGGCATGGCGTGACGACGTTGTAATTGACGTAGTAAGTGAACGCCGATCCGAACGGAAACGTAGCGCTTACGGCAGTGCAGACCACCACCGCAAGTCTGCATTCTTGCGATGCGCGTTCACCACCCTCAGGATGGCGGCGGCCACGCGAGAGCTTGCAACAACGTGCGCGGCGCCTCGTCGAGCCCGGTCTCCAGATAGCCCGGAGCACGGTGATAGCTGCCCAGGAGCACGTCGAAGATCGGGAACAGAGCTGCATAGTTGGCGCCGTAGTACTGCGGGTTACGCGCATGGTGCAGGCGGTGGTAGGCGGGCGAGTTCAGCACCCAACTCCAGCGCCCGAAGTCCACGCGCAGGTTCGCGTGTGCGAAATAGTGGTACAGCGAGATCGCAGCGTAAATCGAATAGTCGAGCGCGCTCGGCCGCAGCACGACGGCCAGGGGCGTCCCGAAGAGGATGGCCTTCAGCAACAAATCGCCCCACCAGTGCCGTTCTGTGGTGGTGGCGTTCACACACGGATCGGAGTGATGTAGAGCGTGCCGGCGCCAGAGCCAAGGGATGGCATGCTGGGCGCGGTGGTAGAGGTACTCGCCGAGGTCAAAGCTCACGACTACCAGCGGTGCGCTCAACCACAGGTGCCAGCGCTCGATCCGCAGCGAGGGGATACCCAGACGCATGGACAAAACGCCAAGTCCCAGCGCGAGGAGCGGTATGGCGGTACGCTGAAAGACCACCCGCGCACTCCAGATCGCCAGATTGAGCAGTCGAGTCGCGGGCTCGGCGCGGGCCGGCCAGCGGCGCTCCGCGAGCGTCAGGGCCAGCAGGACAACGAGAAGCATTGCCCCGACCGGGGAGCGGACCATCAGGGCCACAACAGGCAGAATGACCAAAGCAGACCAGGGAAACCCGGCGAAGACCCGGAGAGCCTTTTGCATGCCCCCGCCGGCGTGGAGGACTGATATAGCTCTCATCGCATGGGAATTCGCAGCACCTAGTGGCTTACCGGGCGGCCGAGCTGCCCCACGTGAACCGGCTCGTCATCGCATAGTTCCATACCGCGCCGACCAGGATTCCAGCGAGGGAAGCCAGCACCCAGGGAGCGTGCTGCGCGTAGACGGCATCCGCAATCGTTACGTTCGCCAGGGCGCCCAGGCTGCAGGCCACCATGAAGGACGCGAGGCCGGTGACCCAGGCGAGCTTCCGTCTACGGCGGTCGCGATATGTGAGCACATTGTTGACAGCATAGTTGAACACCATCGTGGCGGTGGCCGCGACGGCTTGCGCCTCCGGGAAGCTCATCGCGGTATGAGCGAGCAGCATCGTCATCGTTGCGAGGTGCACCAGGATTCCGGCACCGCCCACGAGCGAAAACGCGACGAAGCGCATGGGAATGTAGCGGCCGATGAGCTTATCGATCACCAGCATCCCGAAGTCCCAGGCGACGACGCTGTCGAGCTTGCTTTCCCCCTCCACTCGGCTGCGGAAGGTATAGGACACTTCCTTGATGGCGATGGGCCGCTTGATCGTCGCCAGGATGTCGAGCAGCAACTTGAAGCCCGTCGTCGACAGGTCGCGCATGGCCTCCTCGAGCAGGCCGCGCCGCAACATAAAAAATCCACTCATCGGATCGGAGACCGGGTGCTCGTACACGAGCTGGCTGAGGCGCGTGGCTCCGCTGCTGAGGCGCGCGCGGGAGGCGCTCCACTCGCCGACGCCTCCCGTTCCCGCATAGCGCGTCGCCACCACCAACTCGGCGCTCCTTGCGCGAAGATGAGCCAGCATCTTCGGCAGGACGGCCTCATCGTGTTGCAGGTCCGCGTCCATCACCGCTATGACCGGCGCCGAGCTGGCGAGCATGCCCTCGATACACGCGCCAGACAGCCCTCGCCTGCCGATCCTGTGCACGCAGCGCACGCGGCGGTCTCTGCGGCCGATCGCCCTCAGGATTCTTGCGGTTCCATCGGGCGAATCGTCATCGACGAAGACCGCCTCCCAGGAAATGCCTGCCAGCACGTTGCGCAGGCGGCGAATGACTTCGATTACGTTCCCGCGCTCGCAAAAGGTCGGAATCACCACGGCGAGCTCCGCCCCCGGCTCTTTGTGCAAGGCTTCCCCGGCATCGGTTGCGGCGGCGTACGCGGACTCTTGCCGGGACTCTTCCCGGATGAAGACTTGTGCGTTCATGACTGGGGGTTACCTCGGCGGACGTAAACGGTTGTCAACTTGTCCGAGTACACGCGCTGCCAGTCCGGCAGCCGATCGAGGAGCCTGACGGCCGCCCAGCCATTGCCGATCAGGATCGCGTCGATCCTGTATTCCTTCAGCAGACCCTCGAGGTCACTGTTGGGCCAGAGCGAGAGCGCACCGACCGTGCGAGTGAGGAACGCATCCCCGTATACATCCACCCGGTCATCCATGAAGTCCGGGATGCTCCGATACATCAGGTAATCCCCGTACCCGGGATCGTTGAAGATTCTTCCGTGGGGGACTCTGGCGAGCAGCGCGTCCACAGCCGCGTCCGGTCTGGCGCTAGCCGGCGGCATCGGCTCCCTGGCATTCAATGCGATGACGGCGACCAAAACGGCGAGCGAAATCAGCGTGCAGGTCGCGAGTCGGCGCGCCGGCGCTGCGAGCGCGTGGAAGAGTCGGTCGACTGCGCTGGCATCCGGGCCGGCCAAAGGCGCGCGCCGCCACAAGGCCGCAATCGGCTGCGCGAGCAGAAACGGAGAGATCAGCCCGAGCAGCGCCACATTGCGGCCGTGCTGCAGCGCCATGTAGAGCAGTCCCACGAGCAGCACCGCGCGCACGAGTGAGAGTCGAATCCGGCCGAGGAAGGCGAGGGTCACGATCGCCACCAGCCAGATGCCCAGGATCTCCGGGTGTTGGAAATTCGGTGGCAACCACTCGGCGATCATGGCGAGTGCCGCCTTCTGGCCGACCAGCTGAAACGGGAACAGGACCAGGCGCCAACCCTGCGGGTTGACGAACGCGCATGCGAATGCCGCGATGACGAACGGCGCCCAGCGCTTCGCAACGGACCACCGTTCCTTGTCGGCGCTCACGGCGGCATCGAGCCCGAGCGCTGCCGCCAGAAATGGGCCCAGGATGAAGCTGCCGTGCATGTTGACCCACAGCAACAGCACCCCGAGCAGCCACCAGGGCGGCGCGCGATCCCTCTCACTCGCTCTGACCAGCGTTCCAACCCACAGGGCGGTCAGCGGCCAGACGAGGACGTGCGGACGCGCGAGCAGCGATGGCACCATCATTTTCGCCGCGAACAGGGTGAGTACCAGGGCATGCAGCGGCTCCATGCGCACCAGCAGAAATCGCATCAGGTAAGCGAGGGTCGCGCCGAAGCAGACCGCCGCGAGGAGAACGAGTCCGGACCATCCGGCGACACGGAAAACGGTGGCGATCATGAGATCCGAGCCCCACTCCTGAGCCGTGCTCGGAGCAGCGAGTCGCGTGAAGGAGAAGGGATCGTGCGTCAGCACGGCTCCATGCGCGAGCATCCACCGCCCGGCCGCGATGTGCAGATACGTATCGCCATCGGCGAGCCCATAGCCCGTGATCGCAGGGACGGCGAAACCCGCCACCCCGAGTAGCAGGGGCCACGAGATCCCGAAATTGCGGCGCAGTGAAAGCCAGAGACCTGCTGTGTGAATGCCCGTACTGCTCATGTGTTTTCTATCGGTTGCCATGCCGTTTCATGCACTCCCTTGGCCGTTACCGTCGCAGACGAGGCCCCGGGGACGCTAGGAGCCCTTTGCCCGCCATCAGGACAAAATTGCTCGCCCGGGCGTTCCGTGACGCAGGTCCGCGGCGACGACAAAATCGTCCGGCCGCTCTGCAAAGCTGTCCTAGTGCCGCAGGCCGCGAATTCGAGAGCCTATACGCCCCAACACCGACTCGTCGGGTTGGTCGACGACTCCTCCGGCGAGAGCCGGTGTAATAACAACATCCGATCGGAGATATTTCGATGAACAGCATGAAGAACGCGCTCGTTGCGCTGTGGAAAGAAGAGGACGGGCTGACGATGGTCGAGTACTGCATCGCGGGCGGCCTGGTGGCGGCCGGTGCTGCGGTTGCCTTTTCGAACCTCGGTTCGAAGATCAGCAGCACCATCTCGAACCTGATCACTTACATGAACATTCCCGCCGCGAGCTGAGACCCTACGGACAAGAGCCCGAGGGCACTGACAGGTGCTCTCGTTCTCGAAAAGGTCGCAGCCTTCCGACATCGGAGATTTCGATGAAAAATATCAAGAAAGCAGCCGCCGCGCTGTGGCAGGAAGATGAAGGACTCACGATGGTGGAATACTGCATCGCGGGTGGTCTGGTGGCGGCTGGTGCCGCGGTTGCCTTCTCCAACCTGGGGTCGGCGATCAGCAGCACCATCTCCAACCTGATCACGTACATGAACATCCCCGCCGCGAGCTGAGATCATACGGACACGGGTCGAGGGCATCGCCGGCGGTGCCCTCGGTTCCCCGGACATCATCGGCAATATGCACAATCTCCTCGTCATTGCCCTGCTGAGTTACGTCACGGCGGTTGCCGTGACTGACACTCTCACGCAACGCATACCCAACGCGTTGACGGTTCCTGCAGCGGCAGTGGCCGTTACTCTGTCGATCGCATCTCACGGCGTGACGGGTGGCCTCGCCTCCAGCGCCGGGCTGCTGATCGGCTTGGCAGTCTTTCTTCCCTTCTATCTTCTTGGCGGCTTCGGCGCAGGCGACGTGAAAGCGCTTGCAGCCGTGGGCGCGTTCGTCGGTCCCCAGGGCGTCCTGCTGGCCACCATCTGCACATTGATCCTGGGCGCCGCCGGCGCGCTGATCGTGCTGCTCGTCACCGGCGGCTTTTCGGCCCTGCAGTCGATGCTCGGCCGATGGGCAATGGTCGGTTATGTAATGAGCTCGACCGGCAGAGCCGCACACATCAGTGCTCCTGAAGGCGACGCCGCACGGCGCCGCTTCCCGTACGGAATTGCAATCGCCTGCGGCACTGCCGCTTCACTGCTCTGGGGGTAGCTCAGTGTCCGGGCAAGCAAATCCCAACTGCGTGAGCCTCGCGGAGGTGCGGGCCGCGGCACTGGCGGCGCGCCCGAAGTCGGTGGCCGACACCGGGCTGCGCCTCAGCCTCCTGTGTGATCTGCTGGAGAAGCAGCTCTACGATGCGGGCATCCTGACGCTGCCGGCTCTCGGCAGGCGCAGCGCACTGGCCGGCCCCATCCTCGACGAGGCGCTGGCATTCCTCCGCAGGGAGGGCCGCATCGAGGTGCGCGGGCCGAGTCCGGATGAGGCGACCCTGCGCTATGCCCTCACCGAGCGGGGTCGCTCCAGCGCGCAGGACTCGCTCGCGCGCAGCGGTTATATGGGTCCGGCGCCG
>DASUHA010000162.1:0-16023 GCA_036273735.1 Steroidobacteraceae bacterium
AGTGCGTGACGCTCGAGGAAATGCTCGACCTTGTCGCGATAGGTGCGTGAGAGCTTGAGCTCCTGACCGCCTTCCAGGGTCAGGAAGTATTCCCCGTTCATGTGTGCCCGCAGACTCTTGACGAACCGCAGGTTGACGATCGTCGAGCGATGCACGCGCTGAAAGAGCCTCGGATCGAGGAGCTCCTCCAGCTCCTTCATCGTGCCCCTGAGAATGTGGGTATCACCTTCCGCGTGCACGCACATGTAGTCGCCTGCAGCGTCGATCCACTGGATCGCCGGGATCGGCACGCGCACGGTCTTGCGCCCCTGGCGAATCGGCAGCACTTGCGGTTGCCGTACGCCCAGCGCCGCCGTGCCCCGCTCGAGCAGCTCCTCGAGCCCGATCTCACCGGAGCCGGTGATCTCAGCCACGATCTCGAGCAATCGATCGCGCTGATCGGCTGCGCTACGCGCGTGAGCGCTCTGCCGGACCCGCTCGAGCGTCGTATCGAACCTGCGGTCGTCGATAGGCTTCAGGAGGTAGTCGATTGCGCGCGCCTCGAAGGCGCGCACGGCGTACTGATCATAGGCGGTGACGAAGACGACGAGCGGAAGCTGATCCCGCGGAAGGTGCGCCAGCACGTCGAAGCCGGAGAGTCCCGGCATCTGGACGTCGAGGAATACCAGGTCCGGCCGCTCCCGCTGCAGGGTGCTCACGGCCTCTCGGCCATTGCTGCACTCTGCGACGATCTCGAACTCCGGCGCCTCGTGCAACCGCAGCGCAATGCCGCGCCGCGACAACAGCTCGTCGTCGACGATCGCCGTGCGGATCCTCACGCGCTCACGCCTTGCGGGACATGTATCGGGCGCGGGAAACGGGGCTCGGCGGTGCGCGGCGCCACTTCTTCGTGGGTCGCAATCTCCAGCGGCAGCGCCATGTCGACGCGCACGCCCGGGTGACTGTTGAGCACGGCGAAGTGGTAGCTGTCACCATACAGCACTGCCAGGCGCTCACGCGCATTGCGCAGTCCCACTCCGCCGCGCCGCTCTCCGGCGCGTGAGTCGTCACTGATACCAGGACCGTCGTCGATGACGCTGATTTCCAGCATTGCGCCCCGAGCCCGACCCTCGATGCGCACCCTGCCGCCTTGTTCACGTGGTGATACTGCGTACTTCAACGCGTTCTCGAGAAGCGGCTGCAGCAGGAGGCTCGGCACCAAGCCCTCCAGCGCGGTGCCCTCGATCGCATATTCGAGCCGCAGACGCTCGCCGAAGCGCAACCGCTCCGTGCCGAGGTACAGGTCGAGAGCCTCGATCTCCTGGCGCAGCGTCACCCGCTTCATCGGGTCCTGATCGAGTGTGTAGCGCAGGAACTCCGAAAGCCGCATGACGGCGTGATTGGCAGTGCGGTTCTGGTTGTCGAGGATGAGCGTGGAGATTGCGTTGAGGGTGTTGAAGAGGAAGTGCGGATTGAGCTGGTAGCGCAGCATCTTGAGCTGCGCCTCCTGGGCCAGAGTCACCGCCTTCAGCACCGCCTCCTGCTGCTGCTGCTTCGACTCGTAGTACTTGATGCCGAAGTAGAGTGCGCTCCAGCAGAGCAACAGATAGTTGGATATCAGCGCTCCGCAAAAGAAGTCGAACAGCGAATTGAAGTGGTCCTTCGGCTCGACGAAATGCTGGTACGCGATATTGATGACGATGCGCAGCGCGAGCGCGGTGACATAGGACGTCAGCAGCACCACGGGGATGGCCCAGCGCTCGCCGCGGCCCCAGATCCCGCGGTAGATGTAGCGCATCGGAACCGAAAGCACGAACCCGGCCGCCGCGGCGATAGCGATCACCTGCGTGATACCGGGGCGCTGGTTGTAGAAGAGGAAGCCGAAGTAGAGGGTCAGGCCATAGGCCAGCCAGCCGCCAAGATGCAGCGACCAGAAAAGAACGTTGCGGCTGGACCGCACTTGCGACAGGGTGAGCATGATTTACCGGTTTTCCCCCCCTTTACATCATACGCATGAAAGCCCGGAAGGGAAAATCGGCACCGGAATCAGTGGCTTGACGGTGCCTCTCAGGGGTTGTTCCCGAGAAGCTTCTCCAGCGGCTGCTGCCGCGCGAGCATCGGTCCCTGGGCGAAGTCACACCCGACAGCGGTGAGCCACTGCAATGCGGCTTGGGAGTCCACCTGCTGGGCGGCGCAGTGTATGCCGAGCACCTTCACGGCCTGCACGATCGCCACCACCATGGCCTGAGAGAGCTTGTCGCGCAGCGCACCGCCCGTCAGGCGGCCGTCGATCTTGACCAGGCGCAGAGCCTTGGAGCGCAGCAGCGGCAGCACCGCGGAATCGAAGGAGAAGTCGTCGATGACGACCAGGCAGCCGAGCTGATCGCAGGCCGCCATGAAGCGCTCCACCTGCGCGCGCCGCTGCGTGCAGAGAGGCTCCGAGATCTCAAATCCCACCGTCTCCGGCGCGATGCCGTTGCTCTGCAGCCCTGCGGCCACCTGCTTCAGGAAGCGCTCATCCTCCAGCGTCGCAATCGACACATTCAGCGTGAAGCTGCTCGGCTCCACCGTCCAGGTCGCCCGATGGGAGGCAAGCCATGCCAGCAGGCGCTGCACGGCAAGGGAGTCGAGCACTGCCGGATCCCGTAGCTCCCGTGCCGTACCCGTTGGAACTACCTCGAAGCGGCGCATACGGCCGCCCGAGCGCAGCTTCACGAAGGGCAGCATGTCGAGTGTCACGAGCGCAGGATCGAGCGAGACCGCACGGGAGGCGCCGGTCACGGCCGGATTGGCGAGATTCCGCGACCTACCGGTATCTGCCGCAGCGACCGCCGCAGTGACTGGGATGGCAGCGCGTGAGCTGGTGGTCTCGGACGTCGAGGAGTGGACCGGAATCGGAGGTACCGGCGAGCGGTGTCTGCCGGACTCCGCAGGCAAAGTCTGGCCGAGCGCGCGCGAGCTGCCGGTCGCGGCAGCGGCGGTCGGAGTCAGGGCAGGTGAGCTGCCCGTCGTCGCTCCCACCGCTTGGCGGGCCGGGGCGAGGACGGGTGCGCCGGTCAGCTCGAATTCCAGAATGTCATTCACCGCTCGCGCGGACAGCACCGAATCGGCCGGCCGTGAAGGCGAGGGCTTCGGCGCTGCCGTAGCCTGAGCGGGTGGCGCTGGCGCGATCGTCCCCGGCTCCGAAGCGGCTCGCGCATCCTCGGCGAGTGAGAGAACCAATGCTGTGGGATCGGCGTCAGGTCGTCGCGCGCCCACGGGCCTCAGAAGCACCGCGAGCTTCTGCATGACAGTACGCGTCGTCGCCGTCATCAAACGCTCTGTGAGGCCCTCGCCGCTCGACTTCAGGTCTGCGAGCACCATCGCCAAACCAACGAGATGGCCTTGTGGTGCGCGTACGGCAAGAAACACGGCAACGCGCCCATCCTCCAGCCTGTTCTCGCAGCAGCTTTTGCTGCTCGCGGCTGCCATTGTCTCGAGGGCATCGACGACGAGGCCGTGCTCGTCCGGTCCAAGTGCGCCTTCACTCAGCCACAGGACATTGCCCTGACTATCGTAGATGGAGACGGAGTGCAGCCGCATCGGAGGCAGCGCGGAGCGAAGCTGCCACCCCAGGGCTTCCGCAGTCGCCGGCTCGGCAGCCGGAGCAGATGCGCCTGCGGCCGGACGTGCTGAGAGCGCATTCTGTGGCTGCAAGACCTTCCCCATCGCGGACCGCGTCTTCGGTGCTTCAGTATCGGAATACTTTTAGAGTGACAGCATACCCCGACTGCCGCCGTGAAGTGTGTCTGGTTACGCGCTGCGCACGGACTTCTACGGGGTTCGCCGAGGCGGCGAACCCCGTACATATCGCGGCGCCTTCGGCGCCGGAAGAATTGAATACCGATGCTCTAAGCGCTTTGACTAAATGCGGGACCGCTGCCGGTGAGGAAATCGGTCTTGCCGAGGTCGACGCCGTTGTGGCGCAGGATCGCGTAGGCAGTCGTGGCGTGAAAGAACGCGTTGGGGATAACCCAGCGAGTCAGATACTCGAGCCCCTTGAACTGCAGCGTACGATCACGCAGCGTCACCTTGATGTCGCGATCCTCTGTGCTCTCGAGGGCGCTCGCGGGCACGCTCCTGATGAAATCGATCGTGCGGGCGATTCGTGACCGCAGCTCCTCGAACGACTGCTCGTTGTCCTCGAACTTCGGAGCGTCGATGCCGGCGAGCCGCGCCACTCCGAACTTGCTCATGTCACAGGCGATCTGCACCTGACGCGTCAGCGGCAGCATGTCGGGCGCGAGGCGCGCATTCAGCAGCACAGTGGGCTCGATCTTTCGGGCGGTGGCGCTCGCGAGTCCCTTGTCGAGAACGTGTGAGAGATGGGCTAGCGTATCGGCCAGCAGGCCGGCGGATAGGGCATGGACGGAGATCTTCATCGGCTTTCTCCAAAGATGGGGTGCAGTGGGCTGCACCTGTATCTTATCGTCGCGGGATGCTGGCATACCTGCCCCCCGGGTGAAACAATGGGCTCCCGCTTTAGAGGGATTGCACCTGGTTTGAGTCAGCTCTGGGCACCCGCACAATTGGCCGTTCTGGCGAAGGTCGTAGATCTGAATGGATTCTCCTCTGCGGCCCGCGCCCTCGGCGTGCCGAAAGCGGCGGTGAGCCGGGCCATCGCGGACCTGGAGCAGGCGCTCGGCACGCGACTCCTGGAGCGCACGACCCGCCGACTGTCACTGACCGCCGCGGGGCGGCTTCTTTACCCGCATGCCAAGCGTGTGATCGAGGAGTCCGACGCTGCCCGCACGGCCATCGCGAGACTGCGCACACCTGCCACCGGGCCGCTGCGCATCGTCTCGGACCCGACTTACGGACGGCTGCTGCTCACTCCGCTCGTGCCGCGCTTTCTCGAGAGCTTTCCGGACATCCCGCTCGAGGTTGCTCTGGATGGCATCGGAATGGAGGGCGGATGGGATGTGGCAGTCCGCGCCGAGCCTTCGAATGACCCGGCGGTCGCGCATCGCGCGCTAGGCTCCCCGCCCGCGGTGCTTTGCGCGACGCCCGCATATCTCGAGAGACGCGGCACGCCGGCCAAGCCCGAGGAACTGCGCAGTCACGACCTTCTCACTCCCGAGGCAGCCGAGCTGCCGGAGTTCCGGCTGCTCCTCCAGCGTGGGACACAGCGCGCCGAAGTGCCGGTGTCGCCCAAGCTCGCGGTGAGCGATCCGGCAGTGCTGCACGCCGCTGCCGCGGCCGGGCTCGGGATCGGCCTGTTGCCCGGATTTCTATGCCGCCAGGGGCTCGCCACTGGCCGGCTGAGAGCCGTGCTTCCCGACTGGGCGGCGCCCCCTGCTGCCACCCTCTACGCGCTCTATCCGACGGCCATGGCGGCCGATGCCCGGGTGCAGCGCTTCGTCGAGTTTCTGGCCGCCAGCATCGTGCCGGCGCTGGCCGGGCCGTGAGAATCCTACCCGCGGGCAGGTAAGGTTACCGGCCGGTAGGATTGCGCCGCCGCCGCGGCTACACTAGTCAGCCATCGGGCCTCTACCCAGGCCTTCCCTTCGCCGGAGACGACCCATGTACCGCGCGCCGCTCGAGGAACTGCGTTTCGTGCTGGAGGAGCTGCTCGACATCGGCCAGCTCGCCGCCTGTCCGGCTCTTTCCGACTACAGCGACGAGGTCGGTGCCTCGATCCTCGAGGAGGCCGCCCGTCTCGCCGAGACCGTGCTCGACCCGCTCAACCGCCCGGGTGATCGCGAGGGCGCGCGCTGGACGCCCGATGGCGTGTCGACGCCGCAGGGCTTCAAGGAAGCGTACCGCCAGTTCGTGGAGGGAGGCTGGCAGCAGCTCGGCACCGATCCGCGGTTCGGTGGCCAACGCGTGCCGCAGCCCTTGAGCAGCGCCGTCGGGGAGCTCTGGGGCTCCGCGAACCTTGCCTTCCAACTCTGTCCCATGCTGACTCACGGCGCGGTGCATGCGCTCGAGGTCTGCGGCTCCGAAGAGCAGCAGCGGCTCTTCCTGCCGAAGATGACGAGCGGGGATTGGACCGGGACCATGGTGCTGACGGAGCCGCAGGCCGGCTCGGATCTCGGACAGGTGCGTACCCGCGCGACGCCCGATGGGAATCGCTACCGGCTCTTCGGGCAGAAGATCTTCATCACCTGGGGGGACCACGACTACACCGACAACATCATCCATATGGTGCTCGGCCGCATCGAGGGCGCGCCCGCGGGCGTCAAGGGTATTTCGCTCTTCATCGTGCCGAAGGTGTTGGTGAATTCGGACGGCTCGCTCGGCGGGCGCAACGAGGTCCGATGCGTGTCGATCGAGCACAAGCTCGGTATTCACGCGAGCCCGACCTGCGTCATGCAGTACGGCTACGACCAGGGCGCCGGCGCTGTCGCATATCTCGTGGGAGAGCCGAACCGCGGACTCGAGTACATGTTCATCATGATGAACACGGCACGTCTGGCCGTTGGTGTTCAGAGCTACGCGGTGGGCGAGCGCGCATTCCAACAGGCGGTGGAGTACGCGCGCACGCGCATTCAGGGGCGCCCGCCGGGCACCGAAGCCATGGAAAGCAGAACGATCATTCATCACCCGGACGTACGACGCATGTTGCTGACCATGAAGTCGTGCACGGAGGCCTCGAGAGCGCTCGCCTTCTATGCGGGGCAACAGCTCGACCTCGCCGCATACCATCCCGAGGCCTCAGTGCGCACGGCCGCACAGGCGCGCGGCGACCTGCTGATTCCAATCGTGAAGGCCTGGAGTACCGAGACGGCCAACGAAGTTGCCGCGATCGGCGTGCAGGTGCACGGCGGCATGGGCTTCGTCGAGGAGACGGGAGCGGCGCAGTATGTGCGGGACGTGCGCATCACGACCATCTACGAGGGGACGACCGGGATTCAGGCGAATGACCTGATCGGCAGAAAGATAGGCCGCGATGGCGGCGCAGCGATGGCCGCACTCATTGCGGACATGCGTCGCGAGCTTCAGGCGCTCGACCCGAGCGGACCGGCGCCGCGCGAGACGCGCGATGCCGCCGCGCATGGCGTGAGCTCCCTCGAGTCCGCGACACGCTCGCTGGTGAGCAACCGCGCCGCCTCGCCGGAGCGCGCGCTGGCGGTGTCGGTGCCCTATCTCATGCTCTGCGGGCTCGTGATCAGCGGCTGGCTGCTCGCCAAGTCGGCCGCGATCGCTGCGCAAGGGCGTGGCTCGAGCGGCAAGGAGTTCTACCAGTCGAAGGTCCGCACGGCCCACTTCTATGCCAAGCAGGTGTTGCCGCAGGCGATTGGCCTCGCGAAGGTCGTCGAGGAAGGGGCCTCGAGCGTGGTGGAGGCGGAGCCGGAAAGGGTGTAAGTGCGCTTCCGCCCCATGGAAGCAGGACGAGACTCGACCGAACCCCGCGGACAGCGCCGGCTGTCGGCGGGCGTGGTGGTCGTACGCCGCGGGCCGGTGGATTGGCTGTTTCTCATGTTGCGGGCATACCGGAATTGGGATTTTCCCAAAGGCATGGTTGAGCAGGGCGAGGATCCGTTGGCGGCTGCTCGTCGCGAGGTACGCGAGGAGACCCTCATCGAGGACCTGGAGTTCAAGTGGGGAGAGGTGTATCGCGAGACCGGTCCTTACGGCAATCGGAAGGTCGCACGCTATTACCTCGCTGCGACACGCACGGAGAGCGTTGCCTTGCCTGTCAATCCGGAGCTCGGGCGGCCCGAGCACAACGAATGGCGTTGGATGGGCCGCGAGGCCGCCTTCTCAGTCGCTTCGCCACGACTGCAGCCGGTCGTGAGTTGGGCGATAGAGATGATGGAGCGGCCATGAGCGCAACCCGTCGTATCATGCTGCTCATCGCGCTTGCAACGATCGGCTCGATATCCCTTGACGCATTAGCGTCGGGAGTTGACGTTGAAGGCGGCGTGGATCGTGCCGTCGTAAGCGCACGCATGATGACTATCGTTGACGACACGGGCGATCGGGTAACGGTCCCCTATCCCCCTCAACGCATCGTGAGTCTGGCGCCGGGCGCCACCGAGATGCTCTTTGCGGTCGGTGCCGGTGATCGGGTCGTGGCTACCGACGATCTCTCCGATGAGCCGCCGGCGGCCCGGAAGCTGCCGAAGTTGGGAGAGCTCGCCAACATCGACGTCGAGCGGCTGATCGCCACGAAGCCTGCCGTGGTCGTGGTCTGGTCCTACGGCACGAGCGCGGCGCAGATTGCGCTGCTGGGCCGGCTGGGGCTGCCGGTTTACCGGGAAGAATCGCTGACGCTCGACGGAATCGCCGCCTCGATGCGTCGGTTGGGGCGGCTCGCAGGCACGAGTGCCGTGGCCGACCGCGTTGCCGATGCCCTGCAGGCGAGGCTTGCAGCACTGACGAGCCGGTACGGACAGGCCCGCAGTCCGCCTACCGCGCTCCTCGAAGTCTGGGACAAGCCGCTTTATACGGTGGGCGGACGGGAGCCGATGAGCGATGCACTCCGTGTCTGCGGTGCGCGCAACGTCTTCGGCGATTTGCAGCAGGCTGCGCCCGCCGTGAGCGTCGAGGCTGTGATTGCACGCAATCCGGACATAATCATTGCTGCGGCGCCTCCGGGCAAGGGTGCCGCGTGGCTGGCGTCGTGGCGGCGATTCCCAATGCTTCGCGCCGTGCGCAATAAACGGCTGATTGCCTTCGATGACCAAAGGCTCAGCGGGTTGGGTCCGGGGGCGATCGAGGCAACCGCGGAGCTCTGTAAACGGCTCGCAGCCCTGTGAGGGTCCCCTACGGCGTAGCCAAACCCCTGTCTTGGCCATTATGTCGCCTATATTCAACACGACCGGCCGGCCGCGACCACCGGCTCACCCTTGGAACGGCCCGGCTCGCGGGCGCCTGCCCACGACTTACAGTAAGTGTGCACCCCGGGCACGATAGTAACGTCGCTGCCGGCGCACCGAGGTTGTGAGGGTTATTGATACTTCGCGGCGAGATGCGCTCCCGGGGCCCGCGCAGCGGCGGGCGGCTGCACACGGCGCGCCAACGCCAGCCGATGTGCCGAAAGCGGAAGGAGGAGACTGCCCGGCGCTGTCTGAAAAGCAGCATTTCGCGCGCGCCGATGGCCTGTTGGTCATGGCCGCCGGGTCCGGTATCGGAGCCGCCCGTACTCTGGTACGCTGTCTCAGCCGGAGAACGACGAACTAAAATGGCGTGAGGGCGGGAGACAGGGGACGCGGGTTGGAAGATGGCCAGGATCAGCTTCCTCGTCGTACGTCAGCTGCTGTTCATGTTGGGGGCGGCAACCGCAGTCATGTGGCTCGCGGACTACGCCCGCGCCCAGGGACCCGCTACCCAATTCAACCTGCCGGTTGAGCCGCTTCCCGCGGCCCTCCTCGACTTCTATCACCAATGCGGCATTCAGCCTGCCTTCCAGGCGACTCCGCAGCTGGCGGCACGGAAGAGCAACGCCGTCGTGGGGGTGATGGACGGCGTCCAGGCCCTGGTGCTGCTGTTGAAGGACACCGGCTATACGTTCCAGTTCGACAGCGACCACTCGGTCGACATCTTTCCCGTCGCAGTCGCCAGCGTCCCGAAAGCAGCCGACGCCGTGCCGCGTCCTGTGAGGTTGGCGCGCAGGGGACCGCAAACGTATGAGGACGTGGGTCGTCTCGAGCAGGTCAACGTCACGGGAAGTCTCATCAGGGGCGTGCAGGATGTCATTGCGCCGCTCGTCAGCCTGCAGAGACAGCAGCTCGCACAGTCCGCCTACGCAACCGTCCAGAGCTCTCTCTACTCGCTGCCCATCATTTCCCTGAAAGGACCGCGCGAGGATCTGGGCATAGACGCCAATAACCAGTTTGGCGCGGGACTCGATCTGCGCGGCCTGGGTGTCGGCGCAACGCTCGTGCTGGTGAACGGAAGGCGCCAGCCGCTCTCCGGGCTCAACGGCGATTTCGTGGACGTGTCCACGATTCCCTGGAGCGCGGTGGAGCGGATCGAGATCCTTCCCGATGGAGCCTCTGCGCTCTACGGCTCGGATGCCGTCGCCGGTGTCATCAACATCATCATGAGGGATGACTTCCAGGGTGCCGAGACGCAGGCGAGATACGGGACTGCGGTCGGCGGGCGGCGAGAAGTCATGGCATCACAGCTTCTCGGGACGCAATGGGACAGCGGTCATGCCATGGTCGCATATCAATATCACGACACGACGCCGCTCGATGCAGCCGATCGCCCCTATGCGGCGAATGCGGACAAGACACCCTACGGCGGAGGCAATTACGACAGCTACTACAGCAATCCGGGGAACATTCTGAACCCGGCGACACTGCAACCGGCGTACGGCATCCCGGCCGGTCAAAGCGGCAAGGGGCTGACGCCACTGTCGCTGTCACCGAGCATCAATCTGGAGAATCAGTATGCGCGCGCACAGCTCTTCCCGGAGGTCAGAGCACACGAGCTATACGCGACCGCCGGTCAAAACCTGACCGACCGACTGGGGATCTTCTTCGAAGGGCGGTTTGCCGAGCGGGATGCATTGAGAAGTTATATTCCCAATCAGCAGATTCTCGCGGTTCCGGCGTCCAACCCTTTCTATGTGAATCCTTACGCGGGCCTGCCGTACACCCTGGTGGCCTACAGTTTCTCCCGAGATTTCGGGCCGACGATTTTTTCGGCTAAGAGCCAGGTGTACACGGGCACGGCGGGACTCAAAATGCAGATAGGCGAGACTTGGCAGACGACGCTCAGTGAATCCTATGGCCGGCAGACTCTGCGAAGCGATGAGTACGACACTTCGGATCCGGCCGCACTGGCGGCGAGTCTGGCTGATCCGAACGCCGCTACCGCCTTCGACCCTTTCGGTGCCGGATCGAACACCAGTCCGGCGACACTCGCGACGATCGAGCGAGACTATCCTCTGCACGTTCTTTCGAGCATTGAATCCACCCGCCTGGTTGCGGATGGCTCTCTTTTCAGCACGCCGGCCGGAGAAGCCAAACTTGCCGTGGGCGTGGAGCGACGAGAGGAAAAGCTGTCTCACGACATCGCCAATCCGATGAATCCCGCTGAGGACACGGTTCCGCAGAGCTATGCACGGGGCATTTCCTCCGTCTTCTCGCAACTCGCGCTGCCTCTGATCGGTGACCCGAACAATTCACGTGCGGCTCCACGCCTCGAATTGGATGCGTCGGGCCGGTATGAGCACTACAGCGATTTCGGTGGCACCTTCAATCCCACGTTGCGAATGAGATGGATCCCCATCCAGCCGCTGAAGGTTCGTGCGAGCTGGGGACGATCCTTTCGCGCGCCGACGCTCGACAATCTGTACGACACCTCGGCAAATGCCGCCGGCTCGGTCGTGCTTTCGGATCCGCGGTCCCCGACCGGACGCTCGCTGGCTCTGGTGGAGCAGGGGTCGAATCCGAATCTGCGGCAGGAAACGGCGAATACGTGGACGGCGGGTATGGACTTCGCCCCGCTGTTCCTGCCGGGCTCCACGTTCTCACTGACTTACTACTCCATTGATTACGAGAATCGCATCGCCCAGCCGGCCGCCGACAATCCGTTCGCCATTTTGATCAATGAGGCCGAGTGGGCCCCGGTGATCACCCGCAACCCGTCGCGGGCGCAGGTCAGCGCGTTCTGCAATGGGGCCGACTACCAGGGTTCCGTATCCGCGTGCGTGGCCAGCTCGCCGGCCGCGATCATCGACGTGAGGCTGGCGAATCTCGCCACCACCAGGACCACTGGCCTGGACCTCGAGGCGCATGATTCATTCCGCGGCGCCACGGGTCTCTTCAATCTGGGAATAACGGCAAACTACGTCTTCAAATTCGACCAGGCGGTTACCAACAGCTCCCCGGCCACTGACATCGCCGATACGTTCGCCAATCCGCTGGCTCTGCGCTTGCGTGGCACGCTCGAGTGGAGCCGGGAAGGCCCACGGTCGCCGGGCCCCGGATTTGCATTGACCGTGAACTACACTGGCGGCTACAAGAATCCCGGCAGCGCTCTCCTGCCGAGAGTCTCACCATGGACGACCGTTGACACGCGGGTGGTTTACAGGACCCGGCCGGAGGCGGGTTGGCTGAGCGGAATGGAGTTCTCGATGAACGCCGTGAATGTATTCAACCACGATCCCCCGTTCGTTGATGTCGTATTCGGGTACGACGAATTCAACGTACAGCCTCTGGGACGGGTGCTCAACGCCAATATCACCAAACGATGGTAATACCGCGCCGGCCCCTTTGGGGCAGGTCGGAGGCGGCGCGAGAGGCGAAACCGCGTCAGCGTCAGTAGGTTATGAAACCCGAGCCGACGTCAAACTTTGACCCAAGGAACCCTCCCCGTGTATCCGACACCTTTCCCAACTCGACAAGGGAAGCGTCCAATTCTGCCTTCTGCTCCTGACGTACGGTGTCTCTTTTCTCTTCTGTGTTAGTCAACAGAGTGTCCGAAGCGGCATTCATGACCTACTCCTCGTCAGCACGATGACGTGCGACTGAACTGACAAGCGGTTCTCGTGAAGGGTCTGTTACTGTAGCGCTGGCCGAGGTTCAATCCTACAACAAAACAGCCCCGCAGGCGATACGCTCACCCGCGGGGCAGGCGGTCGCGACTCGTGCGGCCTTCCTTTCAGGCCTATGCCGCCCGAGCCTCCCATCCCTCCGCCGTCCAGTTGAGGTTATCCAGTACCCGGGCGACGCCATGTACTGTAGCTGCGATGCGGACGGCGCTCTGGACAGCCTCCCGGGAGAGACCGCGCTCGCGAACCTGGCGCTCATGGGAGGCCACGCAAGTGCCGCAGCCATTGATGGCCGAGACAGCCAGGCAGACCAGCTCGAAGTCGGTCTTCTCCATGCCGGGGTTGCCGATGACGCTCATCCGCAGGCGGGCCGGCATGCTGCGGTACTCCGGGTCTTCCACCAGGTGGAGGAACCGATAGTAGATGTTGTTCATCCCCATGATGGCTGCCGCCGAGCGGGCGCCGGTCTGGTAGATCGGATCGAGGTGCGCGGCCGCGAGTTGCCCAATGGCTGCGGCAAAGGCCGCGTTATGAGAAGCTTCAGCCGCGCCCAGCGCCACCGCCCAGATCTGCCGCTCGGTGAGGCCCGGCGCTCCCGTCGGGGAGAGCACCGAGCCCAGGTTGAGCTTGAGGTCCCGCGCGTAGTCCGGCAGTGCGTCGCGTAGTGTGTCCAGGGTGATCATGCCAATTCCTCTTCTATTGGTGTGTGTGCCTGCGCCGGTCGGCTCACGCCGCCTGTAGCGTGTCCTGGCCCTGCTTCCAGTTGCACGGGCACAGCTCATCGGTCTGCAGCGCATCGAGGACACGTAGCACTTCCTCGGGGCTGCGGCCGACGTTGAGGTCGGTCACGTAGACGAAGCGGATGACGCCCTGTGGGTCTACGATGTAGGTGGCCCGCTGGGCGACGCCGGCCTCCGGATCGAGGATGCCGAGGCGCCCCGACAGCTCGCGCTTGATGTCCGAGAGCATGGGAAAGGGCAGGCCCCGGAGCTCCTCCTTCTCACGCCGCCAGGCGAGATGCACGAACTCACTGTCGATGCTCACCCCGAGCACCTGGGCGTCGCGCGCCTTGAACTCTTTCTCCAGCTTGCCGAACGCGGCGATCTCGGTCGGGCAGACGAAGGTGAAGTCCTTCGGCCAGAAAAAGATGACGCGCCACTTGCCGGGAAAGCTGTCCTGGCTGATCGGCTCGAAGGCGGCGTTGAGATCGTTCGAGGTTACGCCGGTGAGCGAATAGTCCGGAAAACGGTGACCGATGCCTAACATGTCGAGTGCTCCTGATGGCTGTCTGAGGGTCGGGTCCCAAGCGGGAATGCAGACATCATGGGGGCACCCAGCCGATTTATCCAATGGATTGACTTTATAATCTCGATAGATGCCGTATATTGGGTGCATGACCGACATCAAGCTGAAGGATCTGCGCTACCTGGTCGCCCTAGCCGATAGCCGGCACTTCGGCCGGGCGGCAGAGCGTTGCTTCGTCAGCCAGCCGACACTGTCCGCACAGCTGAAGAAGCTCGAGCAGTACCTCGGCGTGCAGCTCATCGAGCGCCAGCCGAACAACGTGTCCCTGACCGAGGCCGGGGAGCAGATCGTGGCACGTGCCCGCCGGATCCTGGAGGCGAGTGATGAGGTCGTCACTCTGGCGCGCGCCCAGCGCGATCCCCTGGCGGGGCGGTTGCGACTGGCGCTCTTACCGACCATCGGCCCGTATCTTCTGCCCCGTATCTCGCAAGGACTTCGGCGCGCCCTGCCGCGCCTCGATCTGCGCCTCTATGAGTACCAGACCGCGCCCATGCTCGAGAAACTGAAGGCCGGTGAGCTCGACCTTGGCATTCTGGCGCTGCCGGTGGATCTGGACGGACTCGAGGCACGGGAGCTCTTTGCCGAGCCCTTCACCGTCGCCCTGCCGGAGCGCCACCCGCTCGCCAGGCGTGAGCGTCTCCAGACGGCCGACCTCGAGGGCGAGACGCTGCTTCTCCTGGAGGAAGGACACTGCCTGCGGGACCAGGCGTTGGAGGTCTGCAGCCGCGTCGGGGCGGGCGAGAGCCAGGATTTCCGGGCGACGAGTCTCGAGACATTGCGCCAGATGGTCGCGACCGGCGCCGGTGTCACTCTGCTGCCCGAGCTTGCGACGAAGGGTGCCTATGGCGGCGCGCGCGGGGTGGTCGTCCTGCCGTTCGCGAAGCCGGCACCGGTACGGCACGTAGGTGCGGTCTGGCGCAAGACCACAGCGCGTAAGGAAGCGATCGATGCCGTCTGCAAGCTGATCACCGAGCGGGCAGGCTGAGGGCGCCGCTCTGGCATAATCGATCCGAGTGAGCCGCCCGGGTACCCCCACACAACACATTACCCCCTACGATCGCTTCGCGTGGAGCGACGTCGAGATCGAGCGAATGCTCGCCTCGGGCGAGCACCGGCCTGAGCTGGCCGCGTACTTCGGCGAGACCGAGTATCAGGATCTCGTGCGGCTCGCCCGCAAGGCGCAGCGTGTTGGAATCAATGACGCTCACCCGCATGTGGTGGTGGTGCCGGGCATCCTGGGATCGCAGCTCGGGCTCGCACGCAGCCGGCCGTTACCCAACGACATCCTCTGGCTCGATCCCATCGATATCCAGGTGGGACGCCTGGGTCTGCTGGGTCTGGATGCCGGTGCGCCCATCATCCCGCTCGGTGTGGTGCTCTACTCTCATCTGAAGCTACGGTTGCGCCTGCGGATCGCGGGATTCGGCGTGACATTCCATGACTATGACTGGCGCCTCGGCATCGAGGAGTCGAGTGCATTGCTCGCCAACCGGCTGCGAGCGCACGGCTCGGGACGCATGGCGATCGTATCGCACAGCATGGGAGGGCTCGTGAGTCGCCTCGCGCTCACCTTGCCCGGAACACGACATGTCGAGCGCGTGGTGCTGCTCGGCACGCCCAACTTTGGCTCCTACGCGCCGGTCCAGGCTTTGCGCGGAACCTACTCGGTGGTTCGCAAGATTGCCCGGCTGGACCCCGCCACAACGGCCGAGCGTCTCACCGAAGAGGTCTTCAACAGCTTTCCGAGTCTCTACCAGATGGTGCCGGTGCCCAGGAAGGAAGGCGGCGTCGGCCTGCTCGATTCCGGGGCATGGCCCGACTCCGGTCCGGCGCTGCGGTTGTCGCTCCTCGAGCGGGCGCAGCGTTTCCGCGCCGGCCTGCCACCTCCCGACGAGCGTTTCATTGCCGTTGCGGGCGTCGGGCAGGAGACCGTCACGGGTGCATCCCGGCAGCGGGATGGCTTCGTGTACACGATCACCCGGCACGGAGACGGGACCGTTCCTGCCGAGAGCGCCGCATTGGACGGCGCACACACCTATTTCGTAGATGCGGCCCATAGTGATCTCACTCGTGATGCGAGCGTTGCCGCCGCAATTGCAGACCTGCTTCGCACTGGAACCACCAGGCGGCTGCCCTGCCGATGGAGCGGCAACAGCCGTGCGCAGGCGCGCATCAGTGATCGCGAGCTGCGGCGGACTCATACCGACAAGGTCGACTGGGCGAGCCTCACCCCGGCGCAGCGGCGGGAA
>DASUHA010000163.1:0-3030 GCA_036273735.1 Steroidobacteraceae bacterium
CCGACCGCCGGCGCTTTCACCGGGCAGCGCGAGCAGCGAGCCTATGATCTTCGTATCCACGGCACCCGGCGGCCTGCATCGATCTCCGTAAACGGCAGGCCAGTGGCTCACTGGCGCTGGGACGCCCACGACTCGACCGCATATTTGCTGCTGCCTGCCGTGTCCATCCGTCAGGCGCTCACGGTCGCATGGTAGGCTTCCCGGCACCTCGAGGAGGGGCCTGATGCCAGACAAACGGTCGACTATCGTCGCAGTCATGTCCGCAGTGATGACCGCGGTTCTGGCCGCGATTCTGCTGGCTGCGCCGATGGGTCAGGCGCGGGGCGCTGCCGCGGCGGCCGACCCGAATCCCTATCTCTGGCTCACACAGATCCACGGTAAGAAGGCGCTCACCTGGGTCGAGGCGCAGAACGGCCGCAGCGATCTCGCCCTCGAGGGGGATGCGACCTACGCCCGCGACCGCTCGCAGATCATGGATGTGTTGAATGCCAACACTCGCATCCCGCGGGGCGAGCTCGATCACGGTTGGGTGCTCAACTTCTGGCAGAGCGCCGCTCACGTGCGCGGCATCTGGCGACGTGCGAGGATCGCCGATTACGCGCGCAAGGCGCCGCGCTGGCAAACGCTCCTCGATGTCGATCAGCTCGACAGCAGGATGCATCAGAACTGGGTGTGGCATGGCGCCGACTGCACGGCCGCCTTCGATCGTTGCCTGGTGAGGCTCTCACCCGGAGGCGGCGATGCCGCCGAAATCCGTGAATACGACCCCAGGACCCGCAGCTTCGTCGCCGGTGGATTCGAGGTTCCCGTGGCCAAGGGAGGGGCCATGTATCTCAACCCGGACACCGTGCTCGTCGCGACCGACTTCGGACCGGGTACGATGACGCCATCCTCGTACCCGCGGATCGTCAAGTTGTGGCGCCGGGGCGAGCCGCTCGCCAGCGCGAAGACCCTCTTCGAGGGCAGGCCCGATGACATGTCAGTCACACCGTATGTGTTTCGCGGCCCGTACGGGAGCGTGGCGGTGATCGAGCGGCGACCGAGCTTCTTCGAGGCCGATTATTACGTGGTGGGCGCCGATGGCACGACCCGCAGGATCCCGGTGCCGCAGGACGCGCAGATCGAGGGAGTCACCCAAGGACAACTCATCCTGACGCTGCAGAATGCCTGGACCGTGGATGGCCGCACGATCGGCAAGGGAGCGCTCGTCGCCTTTCCGGTGATGGCGTTCGAGCGCACCGGCGGCACGCAGCCGGTGTCGGTCCTCTACACGCCGGGGCCTCACGCCATGATCGATGAGGTCTCGACCGGGCGCGATGCGGTCTATGCCTCGGTCTACGAGGACGTCACGGGCTCGATTCGCGAGTTTCGGCCGGGGCGCCCGGACTGGAGCGATATGCGCCTGGCGCTGCCCCGCGGGGGCTCGACCTCCATCGTCTCCACCAACGATTGGGGTCCGCAGGCCTACTTCAGCTTCGAGAGTTTCCTCGAGCCGCCATCGCTCTACGCCTACGGTGGCAGCGGCTCACCGACGCTCATCAAGGCGCAGCCGACGGTATTCGATGGGCGTGACATGTCAGTGAGCCAGTACTGGGCGAGCTCCCATGACGGCACGAAGGTGCCGTATTTTCTCATCCGACCCAGGAAGGCGCAGGGTGCGATTCCGACGATCCTCTACGGCTACGGCGGCTTCCAACTCTCGCTCACGCCCTGGTACTGGAACGACGGCCACAAGCCGCTCGATGCCGGTGAGACCTGGCTCAGCCACGGCGGCGCCATCGCCGTGGCCAACATCCGCGGGGGCGGGGAGTTCGGCCCCGCGTGGCACCAGGCGGCGCTCAAGTATCACCGTCAGCGTGCATACGATGACTTCGAGGCGGTGGCGGCCGACATCGAGCGGCGCAATCTCTCGACACCGAAGCAGCTCGGCATCGTGGGCGCCTCCAACGGCGGGCTCCTCGTCTCGACCGTAATGGTTGAAAGGCCGGACCTCTTCGGCGCGGTCGTCTGTCAGCGACCGCTCATCGACATGTTGCGCTACACGCACTATGGTGCGGGCGCCTCATGGGTCGGGGAGTACGGTGATCCGGCCGATCCGAAGATGGCAGCCTACATCCGCACCTACTCGCCGTTTCAGAACGTCAAGCAGGGCGTGGCCTACCCGCCGATCCTCTTCATCGCCGAGACCACGGACGATCGGGTCACGCCCGTCTTTGCACGCATGATGGCTGCCAAGATGGAGGCGCAGGGCCACGACGTGCTCTTCAACGAGGCGACCGAAGGCGGCCACGGCCCGGGCGCCACGCACGCCGAAGAGGCGCAATACTGGGCGCTCGCCTACACCTTCTTCGCCAAGCGGCTAGGACTAGGGCGATAAGCACACGAGGACGATAGGCACGCTCGGGCTATAGGCATATCAGGGCGGTAGGCACACGAGGCAATAGATGCGCTCGGGCGATAGGCACAGGATGTGCCCCGCCGCCGCAGGTGGCGGAGCCTCGGGCAAAAAACCACGCTTTTTTGCCCCGAGGCCGCGCTGGGCCGGGCAGGATGCCCGGATCCAGCGCCATAAACTAGGCGCGCACCTTGCTTATCGCCGGGCCCACGGGCCAACGTCTGACGGGAGGAGCCATGGCTGCTCGTCTTTTTCTCAGCGCCGCAGCTGTCGGCGCGATCTCCATGTACCTTCTCGATCCCGACCACGGCCGGCGCCGCCGCGCCGTGATGCGCGATCGGCTCGCGAGCGGCATGAGCCGGCTCGATGAGGCGACGAGCGTCGCCTCGCGCGACCTGCGCAACCGGGCGCGCGGCGTCGCTCACGAGGTGCGCTCCCGCTTCGCGCGGGAAGAAGTGCCGGATGAGATTCTCTGTGAGCGCGTGCGCTCGCGTCTCGGCTGGGCGGTCTCACACCCAGGCGCAATCGAGGTCTCGGCGTTGTCCGGCAGGGTCGTCCTGAGCGGCGCGGTCCTCGAGCGCGAGTATGTCCGTTTGCTGCGAACGGTCTGGGCGGTCCGCGGTGTCGCGGACGTC
>DASUHA010000164.1:0-46491 GCA_036273735.1 Steroidobacteraceae bacterium
GCCCCGGTCGGAGTGAACGTGGTTACCAGCACCGGCGTTTGCGGGTAGCGACTTCGCAGCGCCGTGACGAGCGGTGCAGCAGCTTGTACCTCTCCGACTGAGACGGCGTGCACCCAGATGGGAGAGCTGGCGAGGGCGGAACCGAGTCCGAACCTCTCGCCGAAGTTGCGCCAGTAGCTGCGGTCCCGCAGCCCGCGCCACGCGAGCATCGTCGAGACCAGGGGAGCAGCGAGGTACACCGCACCGAGATAGAGTGTTTTGGTGCCTATCGCTCCCGGGAAGCGCGATTCGAGCCTGCGCATGACGGGTTGCGGTCAGCCGGCCGGCTCGCGGGGCCTGGCCGGCTGCCGATAGCCATCGAGGAGTGCATGCCAGTCGGCCTCGCCGAAACGGTCCGCCGGCAGACCGTAGGTTATCTTCTCCAGTGAGCGCCGAAGCCGCACGAGATTGGCATCGCGCCACAGACCTCCCCGCCGGAGCTCACAGCGGTCGAAGTCGACGAGGTACGCCGTCTCCTCGCTGAGCATCACGTTGTGGGCATTGAGATCGGCGTGACAGACGCCGAAGTCGTGGAAACGCCGGATGCAGCGGCCGATCGAGATCCAAGTGACGATGGACAATGCGCCGAGACCCAGGCACTCGGCGAGCGACCCAACCGTCGTCAGCCTTTCCGTGATGATGTCGCCGCGATAGGTGTTCCCGTGGCGGGTGTAGCGGGCCGCGATCGGCGCCGGCACCGGCAGGCCGGCGCGATGCAGCCGATAGGTGATCGCCCATTCCGTGAATGGACGGGTCTGCTCCTCGCTGCGCCAGATGTATCGGTCGGAAGAGAGCAGTGCAATGAGTCCGCCACGATGATAGTGGCGCAACACCAGCCGGCGATCGTTGCTCTGCACGAAATGCGTCGTGCCCCGCCCCTGGGCCACGCCGTCGAGCTGACCGCGGGCGCTCCAGTAGCTCGGGTCGAACCAGGCGGCGGTCAAATTGCGAGCCCTGGAGGCGTCGTATAGCATGGCGCCCTTCTCGATGGCGCCGTGCTTCACTTCCGACCCCAGCGGCCAGCGCCTGCTCAAGGGGTGCTCTCCGTGAAGTTGCCGCTCGACCGACCGCCTCTCACCGTCTGCATCCTGAGACTCTCGGCGCTCGGTGATACCTGCCACGTCGTGCCGGTGATCCGCACGCTGCAACGCACATGGCCGCAGACGAAGCTGACATGGGTGATCGGCAAAGCGGAATCGCGCCTGATGGAGCTCATTGATGGCGTGGAGTTTATCACCGTGGACAAGCGCGCCAGCCTTGCGGCGCGTCGCGATCTGCGCGCGAGCATGCGGGGACGACACTTCGACGTGCTGCTGCACATGCAGCTCTCGCTGCGCGCGAGTCTCCTGTCGCGCCTCATACCGGCCACTCTCCGGCTCGGATTCGATATCGCCCGTGCCCGTGAGCTGCAGTGGCTCTTCACCAATGCGCGGATCGCGCCGCGATCCCGCGAGCACGTTCTGGACAGCTTCTTCGGCTTCCTCGAGGCACTCGGTATCGGCGAGCGCACTTTGCGCTGGGACGTCCCGCTGCCACCTGCGGCACTGGACTACGCGAAGAAGCTCATACCGGATGCGCAGCCGACCCTCGTCATCAGCCCGTGCTCCAGCCACTCGCATCGGAACTGGCGTCCCGAGGCTTACGCTGCCGTCGCCGACCACGCCGCGGGGCGCGGAATGCGCGTCATTCTGGCCGGAGGACCGACTGCAGAGGAGCGGGCTGTCGGTGCAGCCATCGAGCGGGCGGTGCACGTGCCCATCGCGAATCAGATCGGGCGCGACACCCTGCCGCAAATGCTGGCGCTGCTTTCCTGCGCGACCGTGCTCCTCACGCCCGACTCTGGGCCTGCGCACATGGCGACCATGGTGGCGACGCCGGTGATCGGCCTCTACGCGGCGACCAATCCCGCGCGCAGCGGGCCGTACCTCTCGCGCAAGTGGTGCGTGGACGCGTTCCCCGAGGCGGCGCGCCGGTTCCGGGGGCGCCCGTCCGAGCAGCTGCCCTGGACCGAGAAGATCGAGGAGCCCGGCGTGATGGACCTCATCGAGGTGCCCCGGGTCACCGCAAAGCTCGATGAGTTGTTAGCATATAAAGCATGACCGACATCCTGGTGCCCGTCTCCCCCGGGGAGCTGCTCGACAAGATCACCATCCTCAGGATCAAGACGGCGCGCATTCTCGATCCCGCCAAGCTCACCAACGTACGGCTCGAGCTCGACCTGCTGGAGAAGACCTGGCGGGACTCGCGCTTCGCTGCGGTCGATGTCGCCCGCGACGAGCGGGCGCTGCAGGAAGTGAACGAGCGGTTGTGGGACATCGAGGACCGCATCCGTGAGAAGGAGGCCCGCCAGACCTTCGACCGGGACTTCATCGAGCTCGCCCGCGCCGTCTACCACTCGAACGACGAGCGGGCGGAGATCAAGAAGCGCATCAACACCGCGCTGGGATCGCGGCTCACGGAAGAAAAGTCTTACCAGGGTTACAAATAGGCGCAAATCGCGCCCGGCGATTTCGCGACCCCGTCCCTAACGCCGCGCCCTACCGGGCCGGCGTTCGCCGTCCAAAATCGCTCCTGCGATTTTGTCGCGCGGCCAGCCGACGTACGAGATGGACCCCGCGGCGCCCTGAGATCCGTCAGCGCTAGAGGAAGTGCCCCGGGAAACGGGAGCGGCCCTGGGCCGCTCAATCAGGTGCTTTCGGGCGGCGGGAGAATACCGCTTACGGCGGCGGCGGTGCCGGCGGGGGCTTCGGAGTCGGCGGAGGTGAGGGCGGCGTCATCGCCTCCGGTGTGATCGCACCGGGGGAGACCGAGGCGCTCGAGCTCAGCCAGTGGTTGATGGCCTGCACCTCGTTGGCATCGAGCGTCCCTGCCGCGAACCGCAGCTGCACCACACTATTGATGTAGGCGTAGCGACTGGAGGCGTAGTTGGTCTTCGCCTGCACGAGAGTGCTCAACGCATTGAGGACGTCGACCTCGGTCTGTGTACCGACGCGGTAGCCTGCCTCTGTCGCCCGGTAGGCGGTCTGACTGGAGGTGAGGGCCTGTTGCAGCGCCTGCACATGGGCGATACCACTGATCACGCCAAGGTAGGAATCACGCGCCTGCTGGACAGTCGAGCGTGAGGCCTGCTCCACGGCGTCCTTTGCGGCGATCCACTGGTACTGAGCCTGGTGTACGCGCGCTTCCGTCCCGCCGCCGCTGTAGATCGGCACGGTGACCTCGAGGCCGATCTGGCGATCGTTCGTCCAGGAGGGCAGCCCGTTGAAGGAGCCGATGCCGACGATCGACTCATCCACGCTCGAGCTGTTGTAGGAGCGGCTGGCGATCAGGCTGATGGTGGGCAGATGGCCGCCGAAGGCAATGCGGACGTTGTCCCGGGCCACATCCGCGGCCAGCCGGCTGGCGATCAGCGTGAGATTCTGCTGCAGCGAAGTCTGCACCCATTGGTTCTGATTGGCGGGGCTCGGCGTCACGAGCGGCATGTCGTTGCCGGGCTCCGACAGGGTGTCGTACTGGCGCCCGGTGATGACCTCGAGCTGATCCTCGGTATTCGCCAGCGCCTGCTTGTCGCCGATCACGGCTGCCGCAGCGGTATCGCGCGCGGCACGCGCCTGCTCGACATCCGTGATGGCGATGAGGCCCACCTGGAAGCGCTTGTTGGCCTGCTCGAGCTGCAGGTCGAATGCTTGCAGGGACGATTCCTGCGCCTGCAGCGTATCGAGCGCCGAGAGCACATTGAAGTACGCCGTAGCGACCCGCAGGATCAGGTTCTGCGCCGCGGACTCATAGGTCGCCTGCGCCTGGGCCACTTGACTGTCCGCGGCCTTGAGCGTCATCCAGTCGGTCCAGGAGAACAGCTGCTGCGAGAGATTGAGGCTCCACTGCCGGGCGCTCGCGTGCGTCGTCGCATAGAAAGAGGCGGGCGCGGATACCCCGCCCGGCCCCGACCCGACCTGCGTCGTGAGGCCCGCGGTGTGGTCCCAGGTCTTGCCCGCCGATCCTGAGATCTGGGGCAGCAACGCCGCCCAGGCTTCCGGCCGGGCTTCGCGCGCGGCCATGTAGGTCGCATGGGCCTGCTGGTATGTGGGGTCGTTGGCCAGGGCGTCCTGGTAGACCTGGGTGAAATCCGCGGCCCGTGAGGCGACCGGGAGTCCGATGGCAAAGCCGGCGCAGAAGAGGGCCAGGCTCGATGTCCGTACGGCGGGGTGCATAGTCGTGCAGAGATGCTCTTGAGTCTTGAAGAGGCTCTTAGAACACAAAACCCTGCGGCCGAGTTGCATGTACGAGCGGATCGATCACCGTCTCGAACAGGCTCTCAGTGCCCCAGGCATCCTCAGAGATCCGGCGGATGAGGCGTGCCTCCATGACCGGGGGCTCGCCCACCACGACGAAGAGCCGCCCGCCGACCGCGAGCTGCTGCTGGAAGCGCTCATCGGGTACGGGCAGCGAAGCTGTGATCGCAATGGCGTCGTAGCGCCTGTCGGAATCCATCCGGGTCGCATCCTGCGTCACGACGTCCACTTCCCCGAAGCCGAGCGATGCGATGTTGCGGCGGGCGAGCTCGGCGAGGTCCGGGAAGATCTCGAGCGAGCGGACGGAAGAGCCGCCTGCCCGCAGACACGCCGTTACGAACCCAGAGCCCGTCCCGATCTCGAGCACGCGCTCACTGCCGGTGAGGGCGAGCGCCTGGAGGAGTCTGCCGACTACGCTCGGGCGCAACATGTGCTGGCTGCAGGCCAAGGGAATCTCCACGTCCGCAAACGCCAGGAAGCGGTGCTGTGGCGAGACGAAAGCCTCACGCGGCACTTTGCGCAGAGTCTCGAGCACGCGCGCATCGAGCACGTCCCAGGCACGGACCTGCTGCTCGATCATCTGTTCGCGTGCTTGGACCGTGGACATCATGACTGGACCGATTGGACTTATTGCGCCCCGGAGGCGGGGCTCGTGAAGTTACGGGTTTTCGCGGCTCCTGCCAAGCCGCTTTGCGATGAGATATGGTGAAATGCCGACGGGACGCCGGACACCTACGTTATGCTTTCGGGCGTCCGCTCCCCGGGCACGAGAATAATGAAAAGCAATCCCGGACTGCTTGCCAGCCCTCACCCCATGAACTCGCGATGTAGCGCTCGCGCGGGTGGAAATCCGGCGTCGCAGCGGCGGCGACAGGGCCCGGGCGGGGACGCCTAAGTGTCCGCCATCGTGCTGTCGTGCATCGTGCTCGCGCTCACCGCGGCCGTCCTCCTGTGGCTCTACATCGCCCAGCGGCGGGAGCTGCGGGACCTGAGTCAACTGTCACAGCAGTTGCAGCGGATCGCCATCGGCGGCTCGCTTGCCGGCCGCGTCGACTCGGGCAGCTCGAAGCCGGAGCTGTCGGCTCTGGTCACGGCAATCAACCACTTGTTGACACGCGCGGCGGCTGAGCGCGACACCGGCCGCGTGACGCCCAAGCTCTTCGCCGAGCTCGGCGAGCGCATCCACGAGGCGGTGCTGGTGCATCGCGAGATCATTCTCTACGCCAATCGACAGTTCGCCGCACTGGTCGGCGCGGATCGCGCAGACCTTGCCGGGCGCCGGCTCGGTGACCTGGTGGCACCCGAGTACGCCGAGCTGGTACACGAGAACATCCGCCGGCGGCTCGCCGGCGAGCCGGCAGCCGAGCGCTATGAGGTGGAGGTCCTCGGCCGCGAGGCTCAGGTGAGCCGTCTCGAGATCTCTTCCGCGCGCGTGGACTACGACGGCGGCAGTGCGCTGCTCATGACGGGCGTGGAGATACTTCCCACCCAGACCGTCGAGGCACTCCGCCTGAAGTCCGAAGGCGACCCCACGGCCTATCTGCTCGCGCTCAACTCACTGGTCGAGGCCGTCATTGCCATGGATGTCGAGGGCCGCATCACCTACGTCAACCCCGCGGCGGAGCGGCTTGCTGCAACAACCGCCGATCAGGCCCTCGGCAGAACGCTGGAGGAGATCGTCGGGCTGGTCGATGAGACCGACCGGCGCCTGCTCGCCGATCCGGTCCGCCAGGCGCTGACGAGCGGCGCGCCGGTGACCCTCGGCCGCCGTGCCCTGCTGATCTCGCGCGTCAACGCCAGCGAGCACTCGATAGAGCTGTCGGCGACGCCGATGCGCAATGCAGCCGGCGAGCAGGTCGGCGCCGTGGTCCTGCTCCACGACGTCTCCGAGCAGCGCGGCCTCGCCCGCCAGATGTCCTATCAGGCCACTCACGATGCGCTCACCGGGCTCGTCAACCGCCGGGAGTTCGAGCGGCGGCTGGAGGAATCCATCGAGAGCGGCCACCGCGGCGACGGACAGCACGTCTTGTGTTATCTCGACCTCGACCGTTTCAAGGTGGTCAACGACACGAGCGGCCACCTGGCGGGCGACAGCATGCTGCGCGAGGTGGCGAAGCTGCTGCGTGATGCAGTCCGTGACAGCGACACGGTCGGACGCCTCGGGGGCGATGAGTTCGGCATGCTCCTCATCGGCTGTCCGCTCGAGAAAGCGCGTCAGATCGCCGACGATGTCTGCCGCTCGGTGGGCGAGCATCGCTTCGTGTGGCGGGACAAGATATTCAACATTGGCGTCTCGGTGGGCCTGGTGGAGATCTCGCGTGAGAGCGGCACGATCGAGGAGTTGCTCGCCGCGGCCGATTCCGCCTGCTATGTCGCCAAGAAGCAGGGCTCCGGCCGAGTGGCCGTGTACTCGGCGCGGGACGAGGCGCTCGCCCGCCACACCGGTGAGATCCAATGGCTGCAGAAGCTGCAGAGTGCGCTCAAGGAGAGCCGCTTCCAGCTCTTTCACCAGCCGATCGTTCCGGCCTATGGCACCAATGGCGGCGGGCCGGCGATGGAAGTGTTGGTGCGGCTGCAGGACGAGAATGGCCATCAGGTGCCGCCGTCGGAGTTCGTGCGGGCGGCGGAGCGTTACCGGCTGATGGGGCTGGTGGATCGATGGGTCGTGCAGACGACGCTCGCGGCGCTCGGCCGCGGCGCCATCCCCGTGCCGAGCGATCGCTGTGTCGCCATCAACATTTCCGGCCAGACGCTCGCAGACACGCAATTCCTCGAGTTCGTGGTCGAATGTCTCGACAGCACTGGTGTGGCGCCATCACAGGTATGCTTCGAGATCAGCGAGACCGCAGTGGTGGCAAATCTCGAGCACGCCCGCCGCTTCGTCGGTGTCCTGCATGGCATGGGTTGTCAGTTTGCACTGGATGACTTCGGATCGGGAGTCGGGTCGTTCTCCAACCTGAAGAACCTGCCGATGGATTACCTCAAGATCGACGGCTCCTTCATCCGCAACCTCGCGCGCGACACGGTCAATCAGGCGATGGTGACCGCGATGATCAAGCTGGCGCGCACACTCAACTTCAGGGTGATCGCCGAGCAGGTCGAGGACAGCGCGGCGCTCGATGCGGCACGGCGCATGGGCGTCGACTTCCTACAGGGCTATGCGATAGCGAGGCCGCTGCCCCTGCCACTGGCGGCGTAGTTCATTGGCCAGCCCTGTCACAAGGATTGATCTCACTCACTTGCTTTTGGTCTTCTTCGGCTCGAACTGCAGGGCGGCACCGTTCATGCAGTAGCGCATGCCCGTTGGCTTCGGGCCGTCGGGAAAGACGTGACCCAGATGGCCGCCGCAGTGCGCGCAATGCACCTCGGTCCGCTTCATGAGATGGGTGTGGTCCTCGCGCGTGGCGACTGCCGCCGCGATCGGCTGGAAAAAGCTGGGCCAGCCGGTGCCGCTTTCAAACTTCGACGCTGACTCGTAAAGCGGCTGCCCGCACCCGGCGCAGCGGAATACGCCTTCGCGGTGCTCGTCGTTGAGAGTGCTGGTGCCGGACCGCTCGGTGCCGTGGCGGCGAAGCACTCGGTACTGTTCTGCCGTGAGCCCGGCACGCCACTCTTCATCGGTCTTCTCGACCGGGAACTGCTCTTTGGATTCCACGCCCGGCACCTCCGGAATGCTGCGAGTCAGCAGCGCGAGTCCAACAGGTCGGCAGCAGCCTCGTCAAGCACTTGGCGGCGCGTACCCGCGCCAGCCGCCGCGAAGCCGCCCGGCGAGCAGCCTCGGCGCGAAAGCAACAAGCGAGGACGCAGGGGCAGCGCCAGCGGAATCAATAAGTTGCGGCTCCCCGGGGGGTCAGAGCAGGCGCCACTGTCGGGTGGAGCCAACAACCAACAGCCCGGCGGCCACGCAAACCAACGGTGCAAGTTGCCCGCGGGCGTGGTAAGAAGGGCGCCCGATTCATGCACGAGAGCGAGCAGCAGGAGGCGCCCAGCGTATGCAGCTTGCCCGTTTATGGCGTGAGCATCTTGCCGCAGGTTGTCCCCGCGAGCTGACCGGCGTGGAGATCGCCGGGAGCGACGCGCGGACCCTTGATGCCGAGATCACGGCGTGCGTGAGCGCACTCATCTGCAGGTCGATGACGGTCGACGAGCGCATCGAGCGCCGCCTGGCCGAGATCAGGGAGGCGCTCGTGACCAAGCAGGCACAGGCTGAACAGCCGGTAGCTGCGTATTACGCGCGGCTCAACAATCTCGTCGGGGCAATGCTGACGGAATCCCGTACGGGCGGCAGGGCCTGAGCCAGGCGCTCGTCGCATTTCCCGCTAAATCCCATTGTCTACTGGCCGGGCACGGGCCGTGCCACCGGCTATCCGTCGGCGAGCGCTCGCACGATTCTTGCTCAGCTTGGCTCAGCTTGGGCTGGATGGGTGTCGTGGAGCACACTGCTGTGGGATGCTCGAGTCTTGCAGGAGAGACCTTCGTGGAGGACGTGCCGCACGCGGAAGTGCCCCTCAAAGTGCTGGTGGTGGATGATCAGGTCGATTCCGCCGATGCCGTGGCTTGTCTGCTCGCGATGATGGGCCATCAGGTCCATACCGCTTATGGGCCTCACGAGGCGCTCGAGAAGTACCGGCAGGTCCACCCCGAAGTCGTTTTCATGGACATCAGCATGCCCGAGCTGAGCGGGCTGGAGACGGCCGCCCGCATCCGCTCCATGCCTGAGGGCACCTCGACCACCATCATCGCCCTCACCGGCCTCGGTCACGAAGCCGATCGCCGCCGCTCGCGCGAGGCGAGCATCGACCATCACGTCGTCAAGCCCGCCTCACCGGCAATCCTGCACCGCCTCCTGAGCGCCATCCCCCACGCCTGACCTCCTGTTCGGCGTCGTTCGAAAGCAACTGATTGAGCGGCCCAGGGCCGCTCCCTGGGCCGCGAGGTGGATCCTGTACGTCGGCTGGCCGCGCAAAGCGGCAGGATGCCGACTTTGCGCCCCGCTGCTGCTTACAGCAGCGGGATCATTAATAGCGCGACGATGTTGATGATCTTGATCAGGGGGTTGATGGCGGGACCCGCCGTGTCCTTGTACGGGTCGCCGACCGTATCGCCGGTCACCGCAGCCTTGTGCGCGTCGGACCCCTTGCCGCCGTAGTTGCCTTCCTCGATGTACTTCTTGGCGTTGTCCCAGGCGCCGCCGCCGGTCGTCATGGAAACGGCGACGAAGAGGCCCGTCACGATGGTGCCGATGAGAAGTCCGCCGAGCGCCTTGATGCCGGCGCCGGGACCGAGCAGGTAATTCATCACCACCACGAGCACGATGGGTACGACGATCGGCAGCAGGGAGGGAATGATCATCTCGCCGATCGCGGCACGGGTCAGCAGGTCGACCGCGCGTGAGTAGTCGGGCTTGGCGGTGCCCTCCATGATGCCCTTGATCTCGCGGAACTGGCGACGGACCTCGGTCACCACGGAGCCGGCGGCGCGGCCGACCGCTTCCATGGCGAGCGCGCCGAAGAGATAGGGGACCAGGCCGCCGATGAAGAGGCCGATGATGACCGCGGGATCGGACAGAGAGAACGCGACGAGCTTGCCTGCCGACTCGAGGTTGTGGGTGTAGTCGGCGAAGAGCACGAGCGCCGCCAAGGCAGCCGAGCCGATGGCGTACCCCTTGGTGACCGCCTTCGTCGTATTGCCGACGGCATCGAGAGGATCGGTGATGTCGCGCACCTGCTTCGGCAGGCCTGCCATCTCGGCAATGCCGCCCGCGTTGTCGGTGATCGGACCATAGGCGTCGAGCGCGACGATCATGCCGGTCATCGAGAGCATGGCGGTGGCGGCGATGGCGATGCCGTAGAGGCCGGCGCCGCTCGCCTCACCGAGCTTGAACGAGGCCCAGATCGCCAGGCATACCGCGATGACGGGCAGGGCGGTCGACTTCATGGACACGCCCAGGCCCGCGATGATGTTGGTCGCGTGCCCGGTCTGTGAGGCGGCGGCGACCCTGCGCACCGGGCTGTACTCGGTGGCCGTGTAGTACTCCGTGATGACGATGAGCGCCGCGGTGAGGCCGAGGCCGATGAGTGAGCAGCCGAAGAGCGAGTTGCCCTGCGCGGGCATCAGCATGTGCGTGATGAAGTAGAACCCGATCGCCGAGACGATGCCGGAGACGATCACGCCCTTGTAGAGGGCGTTCATGATCTTGCCGCCTGCGCGCGCCGAGACGAAGAAAGTGCCGATGATCGACGAGACGATCGACACGGCGCCGAGCGCAAGGGGATACACCGCCGCGTTGAAGCCGGCCGCCGCGCTCTGCTTGGCGAAGAGCAGGCCCCCCAGCAGCATCGTAGCCACCACGGTGACCGCGTAGGTCTCGAACAGGTCCGCCGCCATGCCGGCGCAGTCGCCCACGTTGTCGCCGACGTTATCGGCAATCACCGCCGGATTGCGCGGGTCGTCCTCCGGAATGCCGGCCTCCACCTTGCCGACGAGGTCGGCACCGACGTCGGCGCCCTTCGTAAAGATGCCGCCGCCGAGACGCGCGAAGATCGAGATCAGCGAGCCGCCGAAGGCGAGGCCGACCAGAGCGTGCAGCGCCGCCGCGTCACCGATCAGGTGACGCAGGAATGCGAAGTATCCCGCGACGCCAAGCAGGGCGAGGCCGACCACCAGCATGCCGGTGATCGCACCGCCGCGGAATGCGACCGACAGAGCGGCATTCAGGCCCTTCGTGGCGGCCTCGGCCGTGCGCACGTTCGCGCGCACGGATATGTTCATTCCGATATACCCGGTGGCGCCGGAGAGGATGGCTCCAATGGCGAAGCCGCCCGCCGTTGGCCAATGGAGGAAGAAGCCGAGGATCAGGAAGAGCACGACGCCGACGATGAAGATCGTCGTGTACTGGCGATTGAGGTACGCCTTTGCCCCGGCCTGTACCGCGGCGGCGATCTCCTGCATGCGGGCATTGCCGGCGGGTAGCCGCAGGATCGTCGTCATCGATACGACGCCGTAGAGGACGGCAAGCACACCGGCCGCAATTGCGGCCCACAGCCACGTGGTGGCATCCATCAGGTTATCTCCCCCGGGAATTGTTAGGGCTACAAAAAAGGCCGCGAACTATACCACGAGCCTTATAGCTTGAACTCGGTTCGCAGCCGTTTACGCACGGGTGTGCCCTTGATGCGGACATATTCGGGTAGGCCGTCGCGATAAGGGGGGTAGGCCTCGCCTGCAACCAGCGGCTCGAGGTATCGACGACAGGCCTCGGTGATGCCGAAACCGTCCTCGGTGATGTAGTTGCGCGGCAGCTTCTTCTCCTGATTGGCCACCTCGGCGAGCGGAACATGGCCGATCGTCCAGCGGTAGGGCCTGGATGACTTGCGGACGATGACCGGCATCACCGCGTTGATGCCCTTGACCGCGAGCTCGACCGCCGCTTTGCCCACAGCATAAGCCTGCTCGACGTCCACCTTGGAGGCGATGTGGCGTGCCGAGCGCTGCAGATAATCCGCTACAGCCCAGTGATACTTGTACCCGTGCGCCTGGCGGATCATGTCCGCCACGACCGGGCCGACGCCACCGAGCTGTGAATGGCCAAAGGCATCTCGGGTGCCGGCCTCCGCCAGGAACTTGCCGTCCGGATACGCAGCACCCTCCGAAACCACTACGACGCAGTAACCGAACGACGTGACCGACTGCTTCACGCGCTCCAGAAAGCGGTCCTTGTCGAAAGGGATCTCGGGAAACAGGATGATGTGCGGCGGCTCGGCTGCCTTACGGCCGGCCAGGCCCGCCGCGGCAGCGATCCAGCCGGCATGCCTACCCATGACCTCGAACACGAATACCTTGGTCGACGTTCGCGCCATGGAGGCGACGTCGAGCGCCGCCTCGCGAGTGGATACGGCGACGTACTTGGCGACCGACCCGAACCCTGGGCAGCAGTCCGTGTGCGGCAGGTCGTTGTCGACGGTCTTCGGCACGCCGACGCAGGTGATCGGATACCCCAGCGACTCGCCGATCTGCGAGACCTTGAGGGCCGTGTCCATGGAGTCGTTGCCGCCGTTGTAGAAGAAATAACCGATGTCGTGGGCGCGGAAAACCTCGATCAGCCGCTCGTATTCCGCGCGGTTCTGCTCGAGGCCCTTCAGCTTGAACCGTGCCGAGCCGAAGGCCCCGGCTGGCGTATGCCTGAGCCCGCGGATGACCGCGGGATTCTCACGGCTGACATCGATCAGATCCTCGGTCAGCGCGCCGACGATGCCATCGCGTCCCGCGTAGATTTTGCCGATGTGTCGCGACTGCCGCATTGCCGTCTCGATGACGCCGCAGGCCGAGGCATTGATGACGGCAGACACTCCGCCGGATTGGGCGTAGAACGCGTTCTTCTTGGACGTCGCTTTTTTCATGGCGTCGCAGGTCCTGAGGGTGGGCCGAGGATGAGCAAACAGGAGCGCGAAAGGATAGCGCACGGCCGTGCGTTTGACCTCGCCGCCGGGCGTCGGTAACGTGACCGGCCTCTCGCGATAAATCAGGTCTCAATAAAATCTACTCATGCGCATCGTCCTGTTGGGGGCCCCGGGATCGGGGAAGGGCACGCAGTCTCAGCGCCTCGTCGGGCGGCACGGCATACCGCAGGTCTCCACCGGAGATCTGCTGCGTGCCGCCGTGGCCAGAGGCACGGCGCTCGGGTTGAAGGCCAAGGAGGCCATGGATGCGGGACGCCTGGTCGCTGACGAGATCGTCCTCGGGATGATCCGCGAGCGCCTCGCCGAGCCTGACACCCGCGGCGGCTTCATCCTGGACGGGTTTCCGCGCAACCTTGCGCAGGCTCGCGCACTCGATGCCCTGCTGCGCGAGATTGGTCAGCCGCTCGAGGCCGTCGTGCAGATGGAGGTTGATTACGGCGAGCTCTCCCGCCGCATCTCCGGCCGGCGCACGTGCGCCGACTGCGGCCGTGTCGTCAATCTGCTCACCTCGCCTGCAGGTGATGCCGAGCGCGAGCTCTGTCCCAAGACCGGTAAGCCTCACCGCCTCTTTCAGCGCCCCGACGACAACGAGGCTACGGTGGCCGAGCGCCTGAAAGTCTACGAGCAGCAGACCCGTCCGCTCGTGGACTACTACCGCCAGCAGGGCCTGCTCCGCTCCATAGACGCCGAAGGCTCGGTCGCAGAGGTGGAGCAGCGTCTGGAGAGCGCTCTGGCGAAGTGAGCGCGCTAATGCGGGAGCCTAGATGGCGCCCAGCAACTTCCCGCCGATCACCGCCTGCCGCCAGCCCCGCAGTGCGGGAATGTCCCGGTCGCCTTCCGCCAGCCGCTCGAGGTCACGCCGCGTGGCGAGAACCTCCGGACTGACGCCAAGCTCGGTCGCCGTCGCCTGATTGATGCCGCCGAGCTTCTTCACCAGTGCGCTCTTCGCCGGGTCCGGGCGCTGCCGCGGATCGATTGCCGGCGCCGGGGTCGGGACCTGCGCGGCCGTGATGCATGCCAGGAGCTCGTGGCCGCAGTGCCGCACGACGGCCGCCGGCATCTCCGCCACGGACTCGAGCTCCTCCAGTGAGCGCGGCACCCGCATGATCACCTCGCGCAAAACCGCGTCTTCGAGAATCCAACCGCGCGGCCGGTTGCGCTCCATCGCACGCCTTTCCCGCCAGGCCGCGAGGCCGCGGGCGAGCCGCTCGCGCGCCGGATCGAGGCTGCGCAGTCCTTTCAGGCGGCGCCATGCCTCCTGCGGGTCGGTCGCGAGATTGCGGGCATCGGCGAGTCCCGCGAGCTCCTCGGCGAGCCACGGCAGTCGGCCGACCTTATCCAACCGCTCCTCGAGCGAGTCCTTCAACGGGATCAGGTGCCGTACGTCGTCCAGGGCGTACTCGATCTGCTCCGGTGAGAGCGGCCGGCGCGACCAGTCGGTGCGGGTATGTGCCTTTGGCAGCTCGAGACCCAGGAGCCGCCGTGCGAGCTCGGCGTAACCGACCTGCGCGGCGAATCCTGCGAGCGCGGCCGCGATCTGCGTATCAAACACCGGGTGCACCAGGCCGGCGACCGGCAGCAGGACCTCCAGATCCTGTCGTGAGGCGTGCATCACTTTCACAACACCGGCGGCCGTGAACGGACCGGCAAGCGCGGCGAGGTCGCCCACTGCAAGCGGGTCGACGCATGTCGCGTCGGCCGTCGACGATACCTGAATCAGGCAGAGCTCTGCGCGGTAGGTGCGCTCGCGAAGAAATTCCGTATCCAGGCCGATCGTGGCCTGTGTCGCAAGGCGCGCGGCAAGATCGGTGACGGCAGTGGCAGTGTCGGTGATGTGCTGCAAAAGGGTAGAGGATGATCTGTAGAATCCCCGCTCATTATGCATGTACACATTCTCGGGGTTTGCGGAACCTTCATGGGCGGCATCGCCGCGATCGGGCGGGCCGCCGGCCACCGTGTCACCGGCTCCGACCGCAACGTCTATCCGCCGATGAGCACGCAGCTCGAGGCGCTCGGAATCGAGCTCATCGAAGGCTACGATGCCGCGCAGCTCGAACCGCGGCCCGATGTCGTCGTCATCGGCAACGTCATGACCCGAGGCATGCCGGTCATCGAGGCGCTGCTCGACCGTGGAATCCCTTATGCATCGGGCCCGGAGTGGCTGTCACGCGAGGTGCTGCGCGATCGCTGGGTACTGGCCGTCGCCGGCACGCACGGCAAGACCACCACTTCGTCGCTTCTCGCCTGGATCCTCGAGCACGCGGGGCTCGAGCCCGGCTTCCTGATCGGCGGCGTGCCGGCGAACTTCCGGACGAGCGCGCGCCTCGGGGCGGCGCCATTCTTCGTGATCGAGGCGGACGAATACGACACGGCCTTCTTCGACAAGCGCGCGAAGTTCGTCCACTACGGGCCACGCACGCTCATCCTCAACAATCTCGAGTATGACCACGCCGACATCTACCCGGACGTGGCGGCCATCGAGCGGCAGTTCCATCACCTCGTGAGGACCGTGCCGGGTGCCGGCCGCATTGTGTGGAATGCCGCGGACGCGCGGCTGCAGGAGACTTTGGCGATGGGATGCTGGACGCCGCTGGAGGGCTTCTCCGGACAACCCGCAGCGCAGGCGTACTGGACCGGACGCGCGGCGGGCGGAGTCGAGGATTTCTCTTCCTTCGAGGTCCTCGAGCAGGGCCGGCCGCGAGGCACCGTGCGCTGGGGACTCATCGGCGCGCACAACATGGAGAACGCGCTCGCGGCCATCGCGGCCGCGCGGCACGCCGGCGTCACCGTCGAGCAGGCAATCGAGGCGCTGCATTCCTTCGCAGGCGTTGCGCGCCGCATGCAG
Source organism: Steroidobacteraceae bacterium (assembly GCA_036273735.1). Classification (GTDB taxonomy): domain Bacteria; phylum Pseudomonadota; class Gammaproteobacteria; order Steroidobacterales; family Steroidobacteraceae; genus 13-2-20CM-66-19. The sequence goes on from DASUHA010000164.1 coordinate 15,636, forward strand.
CTTCGCGGTGAGGTGAACGGCGTGCGTGTTTACGATGACTTCGCGCACCACCCCACGGCGATCGCGACGACCATCGATGGGTTGCGGCGGCGCGTCGGCTCGGCACGAATCGTCGCAGTGCTGGAGCCTCGTTCCAACACCATGCGCATGGGCGTGCACCGTGACTCGCTCGCGGGATCTTTCGCCGGCGCGGACGATGTCTGGTTGTACACACCCGCCGACCTCGGCTGGGACGCATCAGGCATACTCGCCGCTCTCGGCAGCCGCGGGCACGGACGCAGCGACGTGGGCGAGCTCGCCAGGGACCTTGCACAGACACTACGGCCCGGCGACCACGCGGTCATCATGAGCAACGGCGGCTTTGGCGGCCTGCACGGTAAGCTCCTGACAGAGCTGTCTTCCATTGGCCCACAAAATCGCATGGAGCGATTTTGAACGACTGGCGCAGCCAGGCGGGCCCGTAGGGCCGAGGCGCAGGGATTGCGCCGAGTAACGTCCGCTACGCCGCTGTAGGCGAGCGCGGCCTATGGCGCCGGACGTAGAATCGCCAGAGGGCGACACCCAACGGCACCGTCCAGCCGAGCACCAGCCAGCCGGTGAAGCCATCGTGCCGGCTGAGAAGAAAGGCGAGCCTGGCACCACGATCCGGCTGCGCCAGCGCGTGCGTCACCAACATCACCCATACCCAGCCCGCGTGCAGCCCCATTCCCGCGGCGATGTTGCCGGTGATGGTCCGTACGAGTGCCAGCACGACTCCGACCGCAGTGAGGCAGAGGAAGGCATCCGCTATGCCGAGAGGCTGGTCGAAGGACTCGAGCGTCCCGTGGAGGAGCGCCACCCCGCTCCAGGCGGAGACCTGGTCGGGCGGAATGTGGAAGCTGCCGAGGAAATGCGTCGCCGAGTATACGAGGGAGGTGAGCACGACTGCGGCCATAACGCCCGATTCCCGCCGGATGCCGGTGAACATGGCACCCCGCAGCGCCGTCTCCTCGATGAGCGCGACGGCGAGGCCGCTCGCAAGTCGCTTGGCGACGAGTGCCGCAAGCGCACCGGCGCCATAGCCTGCGGTCTGGCGAAAATCGAGCAGTCCCAGAGCCGCCATGGAGGCCGTCACGCCTGCCATCGTGATCACGCCGAGGACGAGGCCGAGGAACAGCTCACGCAGGAAGAGTGCGCGGGGCGCTCCGAATCCGAGGCTGGCGCGATCCGCGAGCCTCAGCCGCCGCGCCACCAGCAGGAAGCCGACGAGGAACGCCAGCATCCCGATCCGCTCCCCGATGCGGTGGAACGGAAAGTCGAAGTGCGGGTGCAGCAGCAGCCACGCCGGATAGGTGAGCGCGGCCATTGCCGCAAGGCTCACCGCGATCAACAACAGAAACCAGGCGAAAGCGCGCATGGAGACGAATCGGTGGACGGGGCGCGCAATGTACGGGCAAGGCGCCTATCTCCGCAAATCCTCCACAAATGCGGCAAACGGCCGCAAACGCGCAGCCTCTCGCTCTGGTTGCGCGCGCCGATGCCCGCTGAGAATGACTTCGAGTCATCACGCCAGCGGAGAGCCATCGTGACACAGAGCAGGGCAAGGCAGATATTGCAGTCGCTCATCCAGGGAATCGACCCCATCACCGGCGAGGAGCTTGCGCGTGAGACGGTGCTGCAGCACGCCGATGTGCTGCGGGCGCTGCTCGCCGGCCTCTCGGCGCTCGAGCAGTCGGCGGCCCGCGCGCAGCGGCGCTCGCAGCTGCCCGGCAACGTCGGCCAGGCGTGGACGACGGAGGAGGAAAGCAGACTGGTTGCAGGCTTCAAGAGTGGGGATTCGGCTGTGGCGATGGCGCGCAAGCATGGACGTACGTTGCGCGCGATCGAGGCGCGTCTGGAGAAACTTGGACTCATCACTGCAGAGCAGCGCACGACGCGCGGTGGCTTTACGGGCGTCTCTGACGCGCCGCGACCACGTATCGCACGCGGCGGTGTGGGGGGACGCAAGAGGACGCAGCGCCGCTCGAGATGAGTTGAGCTCTGTGCGCTAGTGACCGTCGAGCAGACGCTCGAAATCCCCGGCAATGCGCTCGAGCGAGAACCGCGCGCAGGCCCATTCGCGGCCGGCTACGCCCAGGCGCTGTCGCCGTTCGGGATCGCGGATGAGCGTGAGTATCGCGGCTGCGAGCCCGTCGGCATCGCCCGGTGCGACTCCGATGCCTGTTGTTCCGGGCGTGAAAGTCTCCGGCAATCCGCCCGCAAGACTCGATACCACGGGGACCTCTGACGCCTGCGCCTCGACCGAGACGCGCCCGAAAGGCTCCGGGTAAAGGGAGGGCACGGCGAGAATGTCGAGGGCCGGATAGAGCGCGGCGGTGTTTGCCTCCCATCCGAGCATGCGGTGCCGGCTTGCGTGCGCCGAGCGCTCGATCCTGGAGCGCAGCGCCGGAGTGTCCTCGCCATCGCCCAGCCACAACATGCGTGCAACGGCATCGGCCGCCAGAAAGCGCTCCGCGGCCTCGAGCAGGGTGTAGATCCCCTTTGCCTCGATCATCCTTCCGACATAACCAACGACCACATCCGTGTCGCTGAAGCCGAGCCGGCCGCGCGTGCCCGTCCGCGCGGCCGCCGATGGCCGGAAATGCCCGGTATCGATCGGGTTGTAGAGCACCGAGGCACGCGCCACATCCATTCCCTGCCGTTGATAGTCCTCGCGGTGGAATCGCGAGACCAGGATGAAGCGGTCGGCTCGCCGGGAGAGCAGCTCGCGCGTGCGCTGCCTCGTGGGGGCGTCGTGCCAATGCCGGAAGAGCGCCACCCGCGCGCCGGTCATGGCGCGAAGACCCAGAAACATCCGGTAGAACCGCGGATCGCCCGTGACCATCCAGTCCGGCCGCTGCCGCGCGGCCAGGCGCAGGAGCCCGGTTGCGATGCGCATGCCGCGGGTGCGCCCGCGACGTATCGAGGCCGTCTGCACCTGCTCGTCGTGCAGCAGCCGCTCCACCGGGCTCTCCGCCATCACGAGACAGCGCACGTCGTGGCCCCGCCGCGCCATCGCGGTCGCGAGGGCGGCGAGGTGCTGCTCGGTTCCGTAGCCGCGCGTGCTGGATTCGGCAAACAGCAGTCTCATTGCGGGTGTTATACCCGATAGGCAATGATGGCCGCCATGAGCGCCATCCTCTTCTTCGATCCGGTGTGCGGCCGGCCGTACGACACCGGGACTCTGCGCAGCCAGGCGATGGGCGGCACGGAGGCGACCGTGGTGCGTGTTGCCGATGCCCTGGGGGCGCTCGTGGCTCAGCACAACCGCACCAGCGCGAGCGGCCGCTACGTGCCGCCGCGGCACGATGCCGCCATCACTCACGTGATCGTCAACCGGGACTCGCGGGCGCTGGCGGCGGTGCGCGCGCTTTATCCGAACGCGCGCTTTTATCTCTGGCTGCACGATCGGGTGCGGCCCGGCTCGAAGCGGGCGCGCAGACTTGCCGCGGATGTCGCCACTCTGCGGGATCTCGCGGTGAGTGTCATCTGTGTTTCCGACACTCAGCGCCATGCCGTCGAAGCGACTCTGAGTTGGATGGGGGCGGGCGACCGCGTCTCTGCCTGCACCATATACAACCCGGTCGATGAGGAGTTGCATCCCGACGGCTCGCCGATCGACGACCGCAAGCTCGTGTTTCTTTCTTCTCCCAACAAGGGTCTCAAGTTCACTCTGGATGCGTTCCGCGCAGTCAGGCGAGCCATGCCCGACATGCGACTCATGGTCGGCAATCCGGGCTACAAGACGGACGGGCTCGCGCGCCTCGCGGGCGTCGAATTTCTCGGGCCGCAACCCCAACATCGGATTCACGCGGAAGTGCGCACCGCGCTCTGTACGTTCTTTCCCAACTTCGTCATCCCCGAAACCTTCGGCCTGGTCTTCGCCGAGTCGCGGGCGCTCGGCACGCCGGTCCTCACCCACGATTGCGGCGCTGCGCTGGAAGTTCTGGCGGATCCTGCCCAGGTTCTGCCAGTGACGGCCGCAGCGCGCGCCTACGAGCGACTGCTCGGCAGTTGGCCGGCCGCCTGGCGCGCCGCGCCGGCGCATGCGGCGGCCGCCTGCGGTCTCTTCGACGTATACATCGAGCGCATCCGCGCGTGGCGCGCGGGCGCGCGCCCGAGCACCGGGCCTGATCCGCGGTTTCGTCTCTCCGCGGTCATGCGACGCTGGCACGAGGTGTTGACAGGACGAGTTTCCTGGCCACTATGAGGGACGATGGTCAGACCATTGTATCCCTTTGCAATCAAGCTTGGCCGTATCGGCGATATGGTCATGTTGACGGCGGCGCTGAGGATGCTCTACGCGCGATACGGCAGACCATGTTATGTCGTGGGCGCGGATGCTTGGGTGCCCGACGTCTATCTCGGCCTCGCGGCCGTGAAGGAGTGTTGGGCTTTGCCGCGCAGGGCGCCGTCCTTCTTCGGCTCCGCCTGGCCGGCGATCCTGCGTGCGCTGCGCGAGAGCGCGCCGGGGCCGGTGTACGTGTTCGAGCATCATCACGGACAGGTGCGCAGGATCCGGCGGCTGCTGCGCCTGAGCGGGATCGATCTGCGGCGGTGTCTGTTCATCGACGAGGCGCCCGGAACGGACTCGTCCTGGCTCGATGCGCTGCTGCGCTTTGCGCGCCGGACCCCGGCCGCACTCAACGAGGCCGACTATCCCCATGCCCGAGTTGCCGGGCTGCGGCCCGTGTGGTCACCCTGTCTGCGCGTGTTGGAGAGCGAGCGCGCCGAGCGCGATGACTGGCTGCGCTCGCGCGGCTACCGCGGCGAGCCGCTCATCCTCCTGCAGCCGGGTAACCACCGCACCATGGGCCGGCGGCGGCTGCGCAGCTGGCGCGGTCGTGACGACAAGTTCTGGCCGCTCGAGCGCTGGGCGCAGCTGTTGCACCGGGTGCATCGCCGAATGCCGGAGGCCATGCTCGTGCTGAGGGGAGCCGCAGCCGAAATGCCCCTGATCGAATCGATCCGCGCGGCCGCGGGGCTGACCTGCGTGAGCTCGGCCAGCACGGCGCTGCGACCACTTTTCGCGCTGTGCGAGATCGCGCATAGCATGATCTCCGCAGACTCCGGGCCCGCGCATTCTGCCGCGGCGCTCGGGGTACCGCTGCTCGTGCTCTATGGCACGCAATCGCCCAAGGTATGGTTGCCACGCAGTTCGGGCGGCTCGCCCGTCATCGCGGTCGGCGGCCCGCCGCAGGTCGAGCGAGTCGAGCAGATTTCCGTCGACGCGGTGTATGAGGCCTGGTGCAGTCTCAATGATGCCGCGGCTCAGGCCGCGGCCCAGGCGGCCTTCGAACCGCCTGCCGCGCCGCTTTCGATCCAGACGAGGTCGGTGAGGATCGAGCCGTCGGCCTGAAGCTCGAGGGTCCGGTAAGCCGGCGGGCGCCGATCGAGGGCGAACTGCTCGGCGTGAGGCAGGAACTGCGCGCAGGTCGAGGGTGTCGCGAGCAGCCGTACGTCCTTGCGTAGTGCGTCGTAGCCTTGATGCACGTGGCCCCAGACGATGCCGCGAACGTTGGGATGCCGATCGATGACGTCGAAGAATTGGTCGGCATTCTGCAGGCCGACACGATCGAGCCAACGGCTCGCCATCGGAACCGGGTGGTGGTGCAGACACACGAGGACGTGCCGCTGCGGCCCTCCGGCGAGGGCCGACTGCAGAGCAGCCAGGCTCTCCGCGCTGAGCCGTCCGGCCGCCGAGCCGCGTATCGTGCTATCGAGCAGCACGATGCGCCAGAGCCCAAGATCAACCGCTCCTCCTACGACGAACGGAGCGCAGTCGAGCTCGCGGCGCATCGCCTCGGGCTCATCGTGATTGCCTGGCAGGCAGAGCACCGGCAGCCCGAGAGCCCCGAGCAACCGGCGGAAATGCGTGTACCCGGCCGGATCGTCCTGAACGAGATCGCCCGTCACGAGCACCGCATCCGGCGGCCACTCGCGCTGCTGCGCGTGGGCGAGCGTTGCCTCGAGCGAGGGCAGCGTTGCAATGCCACGCAGCAGCTCACCCTCGCCCCCGTAAAGGTGCGGGTCGGTGAGGTGAGTCAGGCGCACTACACTCTGGGTCCCCATCATGGACTAAGGGTAACAGAGAGCCCCCGCGAGGCTGCAGTGAACTGAGTCGCCCGATCGGCTACGGGTCGCGGGCAAGCCCATAAATTGTGACCGACGCCAACCGAACATAAGTCACTGTCGTGTGCTTGCGACGCTGCTCCCGGGGGTGAGCGGGATTGTTCATACGCTGGACAGGCTGTTCACATGCTGGGACGACTGTGCGCCGCGGCCAGGCAGCTGTGCTGCATGGGCGGCGCAGGGGCGCGCCGGCACCCGCGCTGTCGCGCGCAACACGATTGAGCATCGAGGGCGCCTGATGGACAATGCGCGGCCGTTTCCCCGGCTTTTCGGGGTTTTTCGCAGGTCCGTATGACTACACGTCGCGAGCTCGCCAACTGTATCCGCGCTCTCTCGATGGACGCCGTACAGCGCGCCAATTCCGGGCACCCCGGCATGCCCATGGGGATGGCAGACATCGCCCAGGTGCTCTGGTGCGATTTCCTCAAGCACAACCCCGGCAATCCGCAGTGGCTCGACCGTGACCGCTTCCTCCTTTCCAACGGCCACGGCTCGATGCTGCTCTATTCGCTGCTGCACCTGACCGGCTATCCGCTGTCGCTGGAGGAGATCAGGAATTTCCGCCAGCTCGGCAGTCATACCGCGGGCCATCCGGAGCACGAGCCGGCGCTCGGCATCGAGACGACCACCGGCCCGCTCGGTCAGGGGCTCGCCAACGCAGTTGGCATCGCGCTCGCGGAGCGCATGCTGGCGGCGCAGTTCAACCGTGATGGATTCCCGATCGTCGATCATTACACGTATGTGTTCTGCGGCGACGGCTGTCTGATGGAGGGCGTTTCGCACGAGGCCTGCTCTCTCGCCGGCACGCTGGGCCTCGGCAAGCTCATCGCCTTCTATGATGACAACGGCATTTCCATCGACGGCAAGGTGGCGGGTTGGTTCACCGACGACACCGCCAAACGTTTCGAGGCGTATGGCTGGCATGTCGTGCCCCATGTCGACGGACATGACGCGGAAGCCGTGATTGCTGCGATCCGGGCCGCGCGTGCAGAAACCGCGCGACCCTCGATGATCTGCTGCCGCACCCTCATCGGCTGGGGCGCGCCGCACAAGCAGGGCACGGCGGAATCCCACGGTGAGGCGCTGGGTGCGGAGGAGGTGGCGGCCACTCGTCAGGCAATCGGCTGGCCCCATGAGCCTTTCGTGATTCCCGATGAGCTGCGTGCGGCCTGGGATCATCGCGGCCACGGCGCGGCCGCGGAATCGGCCTGGCGGGAGCTCCTGGGCCGCTACCGCAACGCCCATCCGCAGCTCGCGCGCGAGCTCGAGCGCCGCATGCACGGCGAATTGCCCGGCAACTGGCGGGAGACCGCTTCCCAGGCCCTGGCCGCCGGGCTCGCGCAGCAGGCGCCGCAGGCGACGCGTCAGTCCTCACAGGCCACGCTCAATGTGATCGGCCCGGCTTTGCCGGAAATCTTCGGCGGCTCCGCGGACCTCACCGGCTCGAACAACACCAGGTTCAAGGCCGCGCGCGAGCTCGACCCGAAGGAGGCCAGCGGCAACTACATCCATTACGGCGTGCGCGAGTTCGGCATGACCGCCGCAATGAACGGCATCGCCCTGCACGGCGGCTTCCTGCCTTACGGCGGCACTTTCCTGGTGTTCTCCGATTACGCACGCAATGCGGTGCGCCTGGCCGCGCTCATGAACACGCATGTGGTGCTCGTCTATACCCATGACTCGGTGGGTCTCGGTGAGGATGGACCGACGCACCAGCCGGTCGAGCACCTGACGAGCCTGCGTGCCATGCCGAACATGAGCCTCTGGCGGCCGTGCGATGCATTCGAGACCGCGGTGGCGTGGACGTCAGCGGTGGAGCGGTCCGGGCCCACGGCTCTGGTGCTGACCCGCCAGGCCCTGCCGCAGCAGCCGCGTACACCCCAGCAGCAGACCAACGTCCGGCGCGGCGGATACGTCCTGATCGACTGCCAGGGGACCCCAGAGTGCCTGGTTCTCGCGACCGGGTCCGAGGTCGCCATCGCCGCCCAGGCGGTGAATGCGCTCAATGCCGGTGGCAGACGGGTCCGGCTGGTATCCATACCCTCGACCGACGTGTTCGAGGCCCAGGAAGAGGCGTACCGGGAGAGCGTGCTGCCGCGCGCAGTGCGCCGCCGGCTGGCGGTGGAGGCCGGCGCCACGCTATCTTGGTGGCGCTACGTCGGCAGCGAGGGCCGGGTGATCGGGATCGATCGCTTCGGCGCCTCCGGCAAGGGTGGCGAGGTGCTCGCGCACTTCGGGTTCACCGCCGAGCATGTCGGCCGGGAAGCCGGCGAGCTGCTAAAGTCCGCCGGCTGAGCACTGCCGCAACCACTTTTCAGTCGATTGCCGGTGATGCAATCGCAAAACGCAACGAGGATTCAGAGGTCATGCCAATCAAGGTCGGGATCAATGGCTACGGCCGCATCGGCCGCAACGTCCTGCGCGCGCTCTATGAGGGCCAACGCACCGGTGAGGTGCAGATCGTCGCCCTCAACGATCTCGGCGACGCAAAAACCAACGCGCATCTGACGCGGTACGACACGGTACACGGCCGTTTTCCCGGCGAGGTCAAGGTCGACGGTGACGCGATGGTCGTCAATGGCGACCGGATCAGGGTGCTCGCCGAGCGCGATCCGGCGAAACTTCCGTGGGGCGACCTCGGCGTGGAGTACGTGTTCGAAAGCACGGGCCTGTTCACCAGCAAGGCGAAGGCCAGCGCCCACCTGAAGGGCGGCGCGAAGCGCGTCATCATTTCGGCGCCGGGCGGTGAGGACGTGGATGCCACGATCGTCTACGGCGTCAACCACAAGGTGTTGAAGAGCGATTTCACCGTTATTTCCAATGCCTCCTGTACCACGAACTGCCTGGTTCCGGTGGTCAAGGTGCTGCACGACAAGATCGGCGTGGTCAACGGCATCATGACCACGATCCATTCCTACACGAACGACCAGGTACTGACCGATGTCTATCACTCCGACCTACGACGGGCGCGCTCCGCGACCATGTCGCAGATTCCGACCAAGACGGGTGCCGCTGCGGCCGTCGGCCTGGTGCTTCCGGAGTTGAAGGGCAAGCTCGATGGCTATTCCATCCGCGTGCCGACCATCAACGTGTCGCTGGTCGATCTCACGTTCACGGCCAAGCGCGCCACCACTGTCGAGGAAGTGAACAAGCTGATGCGGGAGGCGGCGGCTTCCGGGCCCCTCAAGGGCGTGCTCGCCTACAACGACGCGCCGCTGGTCTCGAGCGACTTCAACCACGACCCGCATTCGTCGATCTTCGATGCGACGCTGACGAAGATCATCGACGGCACGCTGGTCAAGGTGTTCGCCTGGTATGACAACGAGTGGGGCTTCTCCAACCGCATGATCGACACCACGCTCGCGTGGGCCCAGGCGTCATGAAAGTTCTGCGCATGGCAGACATGGACCTGCGCGGCAAGCGGGTCCTCATCCGCGAGGATCTCAACGTCCCGGTGCAGGATGGCGCCGTCACCAGCGATGCGCGCATCCGTGCAGCGCTGCCGACGATCCGCTACGCGCTCGATCAGAAGGCAAGGGTCTTCATCCTCTCGCACCTCGGCCGTCCGGAAGAGGGCAAGTTCGATGAGGCGCTGTCGCTGAAGCCCGTGGCGGCGCGCCTCTCGGAGCTGCTCGGCAAGTCAGTGCCGCTGCGCCGCGACTGGCTGGACGGTGTCGACTGTGAGCCCGGCGCGGCGGTTCTCTGTGAGAACGTGCGCTTCAACAAGGGCGAGAAGAAGGACGACCCGGCGCTCGCCCGCAGGATGGCCGATCTCTGCGACGTGTTCGTGATGGATGCGTTCGGCACGGCGCACCGTGCAGAGGCCAGCACGCACGGCGTCGTGCGGTTCGCCAAGAGCGCCGGCGCAGGACCGTTGCTCGTCGGGGAGCTCGAGGCGCTCGAGCGCGCGCTCGAGAAGCCGGCACGGCCCCTGGTCGCCATCGTCGCCGGCTCGAAGGTCTCGACCAAACTCACGGTGCTCGAATCGCTCCTCGCCAAGGTCGACAAGATGATCGTCGGCGGCGGCATCGCCAACACATTTTTGGCTGCCACCGGTGTGGCGGTCGGCAAGTCTCTCTATGAGGCCGACCTGCTCGACGTCGCACGCCGTCTCATGGAGCAGGCGCGCTCTCGCGGTGCGGAGATTCCTTTGCCCACCGACGTCGTGGTCGCCAAGGAGCTGGCCGCGACTGCGCACGCCGACGTGCGTACCGTGCACGAGGTCCGCTCGGACGAGAGGATTCTCGATATCGGACCGGACACCGCGGATCGGCTGAGCGGCATGCTGCAGTCGGCGGGCACGATCATCTGGAATGGCCCGGTCGGGGTTTTCGAGTTCGAGCAGTTCGGCGAGGGCACACGTGCCATCGCCCAGGCTATCGCCCGCAGCAAGGCATTCTCCCTGGCCGGTGGCGGCGATACCCTGGCGGCAATCGAGAAATACGGAGTCGAAGATGGAATTTCCTACATCTCTACGGGCGGCGGCGCCTTCCTCGAGTTCGTGGAAGGCAAGACGCTGCCGGCTGTTGCCGCTCTCGAGGAGCGCGCAGGCGGCTGACCCATGTTGAGACGAACGAAGATCGTGGCGACCGTCGGCCCCGCTACGGACGACATCGCTGTTCTGACGGACATGATGCGCGCCGGCCTGGATGTCGTGCGGCTGAACGCCTCGCACGGGACGGCGGATGACCGGCGCAGGCGAATTGCCCAGGTGCGCGAGGCTGCCGATCGCGCCAACAAGTGCATCGGCGTGCTGCTCGATCTCGGCGGACCGAAGATCCGCATCGAGAGCTTCCGCGACAAGAAGGTCATGCTCAAGGAAGGCCAGGCCTTCGCCCTCGACACGGCGCTCGACCCGAAAGCGGGCACGGCCGAGGAAGTGGGCTGCGCGTACCAGGATCTGCCAAAAGATGTCAGTGCAGGAGATGCGCTCCTTCTCGCGGACGGCCAGATCGTCCTCGATGTAGAGAAGGTGGCCCGTACCAGGATCGAGACGCGCGTGCGCGTGGGCGGTGAGCTCTCGGACCGCAAGGGGCTGAACCGCCAGGGTGGCGGTATCTCCGCGCCGGCTCTGTCGGACCGCGACCGGGAAGACATCCGATTCGGCGCCGAGCACAAGGTCGACTACATTGCGGTTTCGTTCGCGCGCGACGCGGCGGATATCGAGCAGGCGCGCGCGCTGGTCCGACAGGCGGGTGGTGAGGCGCGCATCGTCGCGAAGGTGGAGCGGCACGAGGCCGTCGCGAATCTTCCGGGCATCATCGATGCGGCGGACGTCGTCATGGTGGCGCGCGGGGATCTCGGCGTGGAAATGGGCTACGCCGAGCTGACGGGCCTGCAGAAGACCATCATTCATCAGACGCGCGGCAGGAATCGCGTGGTGATCACCGCCACCCAGATGATGGAGTCCATGATCCAGAACCCGGTGCCGACGCGCGCGGAGGTCAGCGACGTCGCCAACGCGGTCATGGACGGCACCGACGCCGTGATGCTGTCGGCGGAGACCGCAGCCGGGCGCTACCCGGTGAAGGCCGTAGAGGCGATGGCCGAGGTCATCCAGGGCGCGGAGAAATACCAGCTCACCCACAGCCGCACCCGCCACCGCACGGAGGGTCAGTTCAGGGGGTCGGAGGAGGCGATTGCGATGGCCGTCATGTATACGGCCAGTCATTTGAAGGTCCGCGCCATCGTCGCTCTTACCGAGTCGGGGGCGACGCCGCTCTGGATGTCGCGCATCCGATCCGACATTCCCATCTACGCCTTCACGCGGCATGAGGCGACCCGCCGGCGTGTCACGATCTACCGCGGGGTCTACCCGGTCATCTTCGATGTGACTCACCCCACCTCCACCGAGGCGCTTTACGGAGCGCTCTTCTCGCGCCTGCTCGAGCTCGATCTGGTCAAGCGCAAGGATCTCGTGATCCTCACCAAGGGAGAACTGTCGGGCGTGCAGGGGGGCACGAACTCCATGCAGATTCTTCAAGTCGCCTAGTTCATTGGCGCAAATCGCTCCCGGCGATTTGCGCAGCCAGCCTTATGACAGGGATTCATCCCGCGGCCCAGGGACGGCCCTGGGCCGCTCAATCAATCGCTTTTGTGCGGCGGAAGCGGGCGGGCGAGCGGCTGGGGTTGTAATCTAGGCAGGAGGCCTCATGGCGTTTTACTGATGGACGCGCCCGTCGAAGTTGCGAGAAAACCGCCGGGACGCCCCGCTGTCGGACTGGTGCTGACTGGCGGCGGCGCGCGCTCGGCTTATCAGGTCGGCGTGCTTCTCGCGCTGGCCGAGCTGATGCCGCGCGCCCGCAATCCCTTTCCCGTCATCGTGGGCACTTCCGCCGGAGCGGTGGCCGCCTGCGTGCTCGCCGCGGAGGCGCACCACTGGCGCCGCGCCGTTACCGGGCTCGAGCGCGTGTGGGCCAACTTCCGTACGGGGCAGGTCTTCCACGTGGATCCTCTGCACATGCTGCGCGCCGGCATGCACTGGCTGCTCGCGCTGGTCTCCGGAGGGCTCGTGCTCTCGCCGCCCAAGGCGCTGCTCGACAACAGCCCGCTGCGGCAGCTGCTGGCGACGGAGGTGGACTACAAGAACATCCATCGCAGCATCACGCGCGGACATCTGCAGGGCTTTGCGCTTTGCGCCACGAGCTTTGCCACCGGGCAGTCGGTCGCCTTCTTCGATGGACGGGAGTCGATTCCGGAGTGGACGCGGGTGCAGCGCATCGGGCGCCGTACGGAGCTCACCCTCGATCACCTGATGGCGAGCGCGGCGATCCCGCTGCTCTTTCCGCCGATATGCATCGGGCGGGAATATTTCGGTGACGGTGCCATGCGCCAGCTCAATCCCCTGAGTCCGGCGATCCATCTGGGCGCCGACCGATTATTGATCATTGGTGTGCGGGCGCGGCAAGCAGCGGGCGTCGGCGCAGGCAGCGGCACGAGCCGCACGATGCCGACGCCAGGTGAAGTGCTCGGCTACATGATCGATACGCTGTTCACGGACCAGGTCTATGGCGATCTCGAGCAGGTCGAGCGCATCAACCAGCTGGTTCAGCAGGCCCCCTTCGCTGCGCGCGGCCTCAGACATGTTGAGACGCTGATGCTGGCTCCCAGCATCGATCCGCGGGAGATCGCGGCGCGGTACACGGATGACATGCCCCGCAGCCTGCGGGCACTGCTGCGCGTCATCGGCGGACGCGACGTGTCGGGATATCAACTGGCCAGCTATCTCATGTTCGAGGCGGGCTACACGCGGGCTCTCATCGAGCTCGGCTACCGCGATGCCATGGAGGCGAGAGCAGCGCTGGTCGCCTTCATGAGCGGCGAGCGCCTGCCGCCGCTCATGACCGCGGCAGGAGTCGCACAAGCGACCTAGTTCATTGGCGCAAATCGCTCCCGGCGATTTGCGCGGCCAGCCCTGTGACAGGATTCATCCCGCGGCCCAGGGAGCGGCCCTGGGCCGCTTTGTCATTTGCTTTCGGACGGCCGAGATATCTACCGGCTGAGGCCGGTGTGGCGCGCGGTCGTGGTGGGGAATTCGCCGCTGAACTGCGCCACCAGCTTGTCGACGATGTACACGGAGCGATGCTGTCCGCCGGTGCACCCGACCGCCACGGTGAGGTAGCCGCGGTTGCTTGCTCCGTATTCCGGAATCCGCGCCCGGATGAACTGCGCAATGTCCGCGATCAGCGCTCCAACGTTGGTCTGTCCCTCGAGGAACCGGATCACCTCGGCGTCGCGTCCGGTGAGGCCGCGCAGGGCAGGCTCCCAGTAGGGGTTGGGAAGTGAGCGGGCGTCGAAGACGAAGTCGGCGTCCCCCGGGATGCCATGCTTGAAGCCGAAAGACTCGAAGGTGAGCGACAGCCGGCCGAAGTGCGGCTCCCCGACGCGCAGCTTGATGAGTTCCCGTAGCGCGTGCACACCGAGCCGGGAGGTATCGATGACGAGGTCGGCCGCGTAGACGATGGGCTCGAGGATCTGGCGCTCCAGGGCCATTGCCGCGCGCAGGTCCACATTATGCCGGCTCATCGGGTGCTTGCGCCGTGTCTCGGCGAAGCGCCGCAGCAGCTCCTCGTCCGTGGCCGTCAGGAAGATGACTTCGCACTCGATTCCGCTGCGGCGCAGCTCATCGATGAGCTGCGGGACGGTGGCGATCTCCGCCGCGGTGTTGCGCGCATCGAGGCCGACCGCCGCGCGCTCGTAGGTATGCTCGGGGCTGCGGACTGCGTGGGAGATGAAGGGCTTGAGCAGCGCCGCCGGGATGTTGTCGATGCAGTAGAAGCCCAGGTCCTCGAGCATGTGCAGCGCCACGCTCTTACCGGAGCCGGAAAGACCACTCAGGACCGTGATGCGCATGACGGCGATGGCCTCGAGTGGCCTGTCATCCCCCCCGTGGGCGGACGGTCAGGCGCGTAAGGCCCTGCCTTCGACGGCGTGATGGTCGGTCAGCTTCTCCTTGTGCTTCTTGAGGCAGCGGTCGAGCTTGTCCGCCAGCAGGTCGATTGCGGCGTACATGTCCTCCTCGGTCGCATCCGCGTGAATCGCGTTGCCGCTCACGTGCAGGGTCGCCTCTGCCTTCTGTCGCAGCTTCTCCACCGTCAGGACGCAATGCACGTCGATGACCTGCTCGAAATGCCGTCCGATGCGCTCCAGCTTTTTCTCCACGTAGCCGCGCAGGGCGGGAGTGACCTCGACGTGATGGCCGGTGACGCTGAGCTGCATAGCGGTCTCCTTCTTGCGTGTTAGAGCTGACAACATCTCAATTCACTACATCTGGCCCAGGCCTGCCCGCCGGCGCTCGTTCGAGGGCGGAATGCCCATCGCCTCGCGGTACTTCGCAACGGTGCGGCGCGCGACCGGAATGCCCTCAGCCGAGAGAAGCTCGGCGATGCGGCCGTCGCTCAATGGCGATTCCGCTTCCTCATCCTTGACGAGCTTTCTGATCTTGGCGCGGATCGCAGTCGAGGAAGTGCCCGATCCGTCCGCGCCTTCGACGTGGCTCGAGAAGAAATACCGCAGCTCGAACACGCCGCGCGGGGTGTGCATGTACTTGCCGGACGTGACGCGGGAAATGGTCGACTCGTGCATGCCGATGGCCTCGGCGATGTCCTTGAGGATCATCGGCCGCATGTGCTCCTCGCCATGCTCGAGGAAGGCCGTCTGGCGCTCGACGATGGAGCGGGCGACCTTGATCAGCGTCTCGTGGCGGATCTCGAGACTCTTGAGCAGCCAGCGTGCTTCCTGCAGCTGCGCCCGCATGGTCGCGTGGCTGGCGTTGCGGCCGATGAGGCTCGCATAGCTCTGATTGAGGCGCACGCGGGGCAAAGTAGCCGAGTTGATTTCCACCGCCCAGCCGTGCTCGGTGCGCCGCACGAATACATCGGGTACCACGTACTCGGCTGCACCCGCACTGACCGTTGCGCCCGGCCGCGGATGGCAGGAGCGTACGAGCGCGAGTGCGCAGGCGAGGTCCTCGTCGCTCGCACGCAGCTCCCGTTTCACGACCGCGAGCTCCCGGCCCGCTATGCGCTCAAGATGATGCCGCGCAATCTCGACTGCAGCGTTGAATCCGGGGGTCGACGGGTCGAGCTGCCGCAGCTGCAGCTCGATACATTCACCGACGGACCGCGCGCCGATTCCCGGCGGGTCGAGGGCCTGGACACCGGCAAGCGCAGACTCGACCTCGGCAGCGTCGCAGTGAATCTCGGGCCGCAGTGTATTGGCGATCTCCTCCAGCGGCTCGGTGAGATAGCCGTCATCGCTGATGGCATCGACGATGGCACGAGCGATCGCGAGCTCCCTCGGCTCGAGCCTTACCAGCTCGAGCTGCCAGAGCAGATACTCCTGCAGGGATTGACCCGCCGCATCGGCGAACTCCTGCTGGCGGTCATCGTCATCGCCGCTCCAGGAGGTTTCCGCGGGTCCGACACTCTGATCGCCCCAGCCCTCATCGAGCACCTCGACGGCGCTCTCCCGCGGGGTCGTAGGAGGCTCGATCGGCTCGGGGGCCGTGGCATTCTCGAGGGTGCTGGTCTCGAGACTTTCCTCGTGCCCATCATCCATCGGCTCGAGCATCACATTGGTCTCGAGGAGCTCACGGATGTGCGCCTGCAGCTCGAGAGCGGGCAGCTGCAGGAGCCGGATCGCCTGCTGCAGCTGCGGGGTCATCGTCAGCTGCTGACCCAGCTTGAGCTGCAGAGAGGGTTTCAGCATGCTGGCACTGGCACGGTTTTCCTGAGCGTAGGGGTGGCCTGAAGCCTTCCTAGAGTAAGCCTCTGATCCTGCGGCATTTTATCAGCTCTTCCGATTACCGGGTAAGCGGAAGCCCTCGAGCCTCCCTGAAAGCGCGTTTCGCCGGTGCGGCTGCCCCGGAACCGCTCTCAGAGCCGGAACGACTCGCCCAAGTACACCTCACGAACTTGGGGATTGGCAAGGATTTCTTCCGCACTTCCCTGCGCGATCACCGTTCCCTGATTGACGATGTAAGCCCGCGCGCAGACCCCGAGGGTCTCGCGCACATTATGGTCGGTGATGAGCACCCCGATGCCGCGGCTCGTCAGCTCACGGATGATGCGCTGAATGTCGAGCACCGAGAGCGGATCGACTCCGGCAAAAGGCTCATCGAGCAGCATGAAGCGCGGCTCGGCTGCGAGCGCCCGCGCGATCTCCACGCGCCGCCGCTCGCCACCGGAGAGCGAAAGCCCGAGGGTGCGGCGCACGTGGCCGATGCGCAGCTCCTCCAGCAGCTCCTCGAGCCGCTGCTGGCGCGCCGCGCGCTCGAGATCGGCTCGCGTCTCGAGGATGGCGAGGATGTTGTTCTCGACCGAGAGCTTGCGGAAAATGGAAGCTTCCTGCGGCAGGTAGCCGAGCCCGAGCTGCGCCCGCCGGTGCATCGGCAGCAGAGTCAGATCGGTGTCATCGAGGTGAATGCGGCCCGCATCGCAGGGCACGAGCCCGACGATCATGTAGAAGGCCGTCGTCTTACCGGCGCCGTTGGGTCCGAGGAGACCGACCACCTCGCCGCTGGAGACCTCGACACTGAGATTGCGAACGACCTGACGGGATTTGTAGCTCTTCTCGAGCCCGCTCGCGCGCAGGGCCGTCATGTGCGGACTGGCGGCGGGGTGCTGGAAGCCGGCGGCGGTCCTGCGGCGCCCGATGCCCGCGGCGGTGCCGTCGTGCCCCTGTCGTCCCGGGGTGGCGGCGGTTTCGGGGAGGCCTGTGGCGTGATGGTGATATGCACACCCTGGTGCGCGCCCGACGAAGTTGCCAGGACCTTCTGCTCGCGGATGCTGTAGGAGATCGACGGCGCGCTCATCTCGTTGCGCCCGTCCGAGATCCAGGCATCGTTCGTGAGCAGCACCGTTCCCTGATTCACGTCATACACGATCTGATCCGCATGACCCTTCTCCATGCCGAGGTCATCCGCCCGCTGCTGCTCGAATTGCGCCGGCTTGCCGGTGATCGTGACGCCCGCAATGCGATTGTTGCGAAACTCCACCGTCGCCTGCTCCGAGCGGAGGCTGCCGCGCGGCGGTGCATCGATCTGCACGTTGCCGCGGAAGGTCCAACGGCTGTTCTCGAAATTCAGCCCCGTGGCATTCGCCCGGTCCGCCCGCACGCGGGTCGCGCCCTGCGAGACCACGATCTGCCTGAAGACCACCGTGTTGGTCTTGTAGTCGAGCTCCTGTGATGCGGCATCGACGTTGATCTTTTGCTGCGGGTTGAGCGACAACGGCTGGCGGACGGAGTCGTCGCCGCGCGCAGGTGCGGTGCCTACGACGGCCGCGTACGAAACGAGCGGCGCCAGCGTCAGGAAGAGAAGACTGAGGTTATTGCGGGAAAGTGCCATGTACGGCCGATTCTAAAGCCACGTGATGTTCCTTCAAATCCGCCTTAAGGCCTATGGCACTCACCTGCCGTCCCGACCAGAGCAGCTGCACAGGGTCTTGGGTGCTCACGATATTGCCGCGGATATCCAGTGAGAGTGCGCTGGTGGCGATCTGCGCCGGTCCCGAATCTCCCTTGAGATCGCCGGAGACATGCACGTTGCCTGCAAGCTGCAGCTGCTCGGTCCCCTGCGCGAGCTGGCCGCTATCCGAAGTCGCCGTCCACACATTGCCGTCCGAGTCCCGAAAGCTCATCTGTACCTGGGTGAGCTGCACCTGGTCCTGATTCGGGAGTTGACGGATGGTCGCGGCATTCAATGTGTAGAGCGGCAGGCCGTCAGAGCCGGTCTCGATGAGCTTGGCATCACGGGCCGAATATCCCTCGTCCCAGTCATTCTCCTGCACCGTCGTCGATACCGGACCTGCACCCTGCTGCCGGGCGAGGAGGAGCGACGCGACGACTATCGCGACGATGGTGAGGATTGCGAAGAGCCGGTAGATCACGTGCTCGCGGCGGTGTGCCGGCGCGCCTCCAGGAGCAGGTCGCAGATCTCGCGGACCGCTCCCTTGCCGCCGGATAGCTGAGTGACGACCCGGGCTGCACCGCGTGCCTGCGGGTGGGCGTCCGCCACCGCAAAGGGCAGGGCTACCTCGTGCATGAGCGGTACGTCGGGCAAGTCGTCGCCAACACACGCACACACGCTGGAGGTCATGCCGAGACGGTCGCGGAGGCGACGAAACACCGCGAGCTTGTCTTCCACGCCCTGGAACACGTGGCGCACACCCAGCTCCCGACACCGCCTGGCCGTCATCGTCGAGCGCCGGCCGGAGATGACGGCCACCGTGATGCCCTCATTTGCCAGCAGCTTCAGTCCCAATCCGTCACGCACGTGGAAGACCTTGAGCGCCTCCCCCCGCGCGCCATAGTAGAGCCGTCCGTCCGTCAACACCCCATCGACGTCGAGTACCAGGAGGCGCACTCGGGCGGCGATTGCGGTCATGGGAGTCGGGGCCGCGGCGCTCACACGACGCCGGCACGGAAAAGATCGTGCACGTTGAGCGCGCCGACGAGGCGCCCTTGCTCATCGGCAACGGGCAGTGCGGTGATGCGATGTACTTCCATGAGGTGCACCGCCTCCGCAGCCAGGTCCTCAGGGGAGATGCTCTTGCAGGGCGAAGTCATCACCTCGCTCATGCTGGCCGCGTGGATGTCGATCCTGCGGTCGACCGCACGGCGCAGGTCACCGTCGGTGAACACACCGAGAATCCGGTTGCCTTCATCGACGATCACGGTCATGCCGAGACCTTTGCGCGACATCTCGAGCAAGCCTTCGGCGAGCCGTGTCTTCGGCCCCACCTTCGGCAACGCCTCGCCGGTGCGCATGAGCGCTTCCACGTGCAGCAACAGCTGTCTTCCCAGTGCACCGCCCGGATGGGAGCGCGCAAAATCCTGCTTGGTGAATCCGCGCGCCTCGAGCACTGCGACCGCCAGGGCATCGCCCATGGCCAGAGTTGCGGTCGTGCTCGCAGTCGGCGCGAGATTGAGGGGGCACGCCTCCTCCGGCACGCTGACATCGAGCGCTACGGTGGCGGCGCGGCCCAGAGTCGAGTCAGTCTTCCCGGCCATCACGATGAGCGGCACAGCGAGACGCTTGAGGTGCGGCAGGAGCAGCAGCAGCTCCGGCGTCTCGCCCGAGTTCGACAGCGCCAGCACCGCATCCGTGCGGGTGATCATGCCGAGGTCACCGTGGCTGGCCTCGGCGGGGTGCAGGAAGAACGAGGGCGTCCCCGTGCTGGCCAGGGTCGCGGCGATCTTGCGCGCGATGTGGCCGGACTTCCCCATGCCCGTGACGACCACCCGGCCCTGGCATTCCAGGCACACCCGACAGGCCGCGGCAAACTGGGCATCCAGCCGATCGAGGAGCCCCTCGACGGCACGGGCCTCAATGGCCAGGGCACGGCGCGCCGCCGCCAGCAGGCGGCTGTAGTCGGTGGAGGCGGCGGCGGAGCTCATGACGGGTGATAATATCCGACTATGAGCCCCCAGGAGATTGCGCGGCTGATCCGCGCCGGCCTGCCCGGAGCCGATGTTCGGGTGCAGTCGGACGATGACACCCATTTCCAGGCACGCATCGTGGCCGAGCAGTTTGCCGGCAAGCGTGGCGTCGCCCGTCACCAGCTCGTGTACCAGACCCTCGGCGAGCGCATGGGGCGCGAGATCCATGCGCTCTCGATCGAGGCGCTGACGCCGGCCGAAGCCGGGCGGGAGTAATTTTTGGACAAGCTGCAGATCCAGGGAGGTGCGCCTCTCCAGGGAGAGGTACGCATCTCCGGCGCCAAGAACGCGACCCTACCCATCCTGGCGGGCGCCCTGCTCGCCGATGGACCGGTCAGGGTCGGCAACGTGCCTCATCTGAAAGACGTCACCACGACCGTCGAGCTCCTGGGTGGCATGGGGGCGACGGTCACGGTCGATGAGCGCATGCGTATCGAGGTCGATTCGACCACGGTGCGCGACTGCTTCGCGCCCTATGAGCTGGTCAAGACCATGCGCGCCTCGATCCTCGTGCTGGGCCCGCTGGTCGCGCGCCACGGACGGGCGGACGTTTCGCTGCCGGGTGGCTGCGCCATCGGCGCCCGACCCGTCAACATACACGTGGCGGGTTTGCAGGCGTTGGGGGCCGACATCACCATCGATGGTGGCTACATCCGGGCCCGCGCCGGACGGCTGCGCGGTGCACGGCTCGTGCTCGACACGGTGACGGTCACGGGCACCGAGAACCTGATGATGGCCGCAACGCTCGCCGAGGGTGAGACGGTGATCGAGAATGCCGCGCGCGAGCCTGAGGTGGTCGACCTGGCGCAGTTCCTGATGTCGATGGGCGCGAAGATCCAGGGTGCCGGCACGGACAAGATCGTCATCGAGGGCGTCGAGCGGCTGCGCGGTACTTCATACGAAGTCCTCCCGGATCGCATCGAGAGCGGCACGTACCTGGTCGCCGGCGCCATCACGCGCGGCAATGTACGGATCAAGAACACGCGCCCGGACCATCTCGATGCGGTGATCGCCAAGTTGGAGGAGGCGGGCGCCAGCGTCGGCGTGGGTGACACGTGGGTGGAGGTCGACATGCGCGGCCGCCGTCCGCGCGCCGTGGACGTGCGGACTGCGCCGTATCCGGCTTTCCCGACCGACATGCAGGCGCAGTTTGCGGCACTCAACACAGTGGCGGACGGTGTCGGCACGATCATCGAGACGATTTTCGAGAATCGCTTCATGCACATGCTCGAGATGCGCCGCCTCGGTGCGGAGATCCGACTCGAGGGCAATACGGCGATCATCCGGGGAGTCGACCGGCTCACCGCCGCGCCCGTGATGGCGACGGACCTCAGGGCCTCGGCGAGCCTGGTGCTCGCGGGGCTGGTTGCCGAAGGCACCACCGAAGTCGAGCGCATCTATCACATCGACCGGGGATACGAGGCGATCGAGGAAAAGCTGGCGCAGCTCGGCGCTCAGATCAGACGCACTCCGAACTGATATTGGCTGATTGGCGCACAAAACTGCCCGGAGCAGTTTTGAACGCCCGGCAGGGCGGGCCCGTAGGGCCGAAGCGCATGGATGCGCGGAGTAAAGTCGCCTGACGGCGCTTTGCGCGGCCAAGCGTTGCACGCCGTCGATCCCGCGGCCCAGGGAACGGCCCTGGGCCGCTCCGTCATTTGCTTTCGCACGATCCGTAGGACAAATCTGACTGCGAGATTTGCGAGAGGGCGCGTAAACTCGACCGCCTCTGGCTGGAGGTGGGTATGCGAATCGGAATGGTGGGGCTCGGGCGCATGGGCGCCAACATGGTGCGCCGGCTGATCCGAGGCGGCCATGAATGCGTCGCTTACGATAGATCGAAGGAAGCGGTGCAGGCGGTTGCTGCGGATGGGGCGATCGCCGCCAATTCGCTCGCGGAGCTCGCCACCGCCCTGACTCCTCCGCGCGCGCTCTGGATCATGGTGCCCGCTGCGATCGTCGACAGCGTCATTGCGGAGCTGCGGCCGCGGCTCGCCGCCGGCGACATCCTCATCGACGGCGGCAATTCCCACTATCAGGACGACATCCGCCGGGCCGAGGAGCTGCGCCCGGCAGGCATCCATTACGTCGATGTCGGGACGAGCGGCGGTGTGCTCGGGCTCGAGCAGGGCTATTGTCTGATGATCGGTGCCGAGCCGGGAGTGTTCAGCACGCTCGAGCCGATCTTTGCGACCCTCTCTCCCGGCGGCCGCCGACAGCAGGCCACGGCAACCAAGAGCGCGGCCCAAGCCGCGGCCGAGATGGGCTATCTGCACTGCGGTGCGAATGGCGCCGGGCACTTCGTCAAGATGGTGCACAACGGCATCGAGTACGGCGTGATGGCTGCGTATGCGGAGGGCCTCAACCTTCTCCAACATGCCGATGCCGGCTTGAAGCGCGAGGAGGCCGACGCCGAGACCGCGCCGCTTTCCAACCCGCGACTCTTCCAGTACCGGCTCGACATCGCTGCGGTCGCGGAGGTCTGGCGCCACGGCAGCATCATCTCCTCGCGCCTGCTCGACCTGACTGCCGAGGCGCTGGCAGCCGACCCGGTGCTCGGGCGGTTCGGCGGCCGCGTGTCGGATTCGGGTGAAGGCCGTTGGACGGTGCAGGCCGCTGTCGAGATCGGAGTGCCGGCGCACGTGCTCTCGGCGGCCCTCTACTCCCGCTTCGAATCGCGTGGACGCGCGGAGTTCGCCGACAAGCTGCTCTCTGCCATGCGGCTCGGGTTCGGCGGTCACCTAGAAAAAACCGCAGGAGCGGTTTTTGACGGCGAACGCCGGCCCGCAGGGCTCGGCGCAGGGACGGGG
This sequence comes from Steroidobacteraceae bacterium, assembly GCA_036273735.1. Lineage (GTDB taxonomy): Bacteria > Pseudomonadota > Gammaproteobacteria > Steroidobacterales > Steroidobacteraceae > 13-2-20CM-66-19. The sequence goes on from DASUHA010000164.1 coordinate 38,537, forward strand.
CGCGAGCAAAAAAAGTCCTGAGCGGAGGCTAGATGGAGCGACGTGACAGCGACACTCTGGTGCTCTTCGGGGCGACCGGGGACCTCTGCTATCGGAAGATATTTCCGTCCCTTTACAACCTCGTTCGCCGCGGGCTCCTGCACGTGCCGGTCATCGGCGTCGCACGAGCAGGCTGGAACCTCGATCAGCTCGCGAATCGGGTGCGTGACAGCATAAAGACATTCGTATCATCACCCGATGAGGATGCAGTCGGACGTCTGGTTGCGCTGCTGCGCTATCACGACGGCGATTACCAGGACCGGGAGACGTTCGCCGCACTCCGCAAGGCGCTCGGGGACTCGCAGCGCCCGCTCTACTATCTCGCCATTCCTCCCAGCATGTTCCCGGTGGTCATCGATCATCTGGGCACGACCGGCGCCGCTCAAGGCGCGCGCGTGGTGGTCGAGAAGCCCTTCGGGCGCGACCTCGCCTCCGCGAAGGAGCTGAATCAGGTGCTGCACAAGCAGTTTGCGGAGAGCAGCATCTTTCGCATCGATCACTACCTCGGCAAGGAGGCGGTGCAGAACCTCCTCTACTTCCGCTTCGCCAACTCCTTCCTCGAGCCGATCTGGAATCGTAACTTCGTATCGAGCGTGCAGATCACCATGGCGGAGACGCTCGGGGTTGCGGGCCGCGGGAAGTTCTACGAGGAGACCGGCGCGATCCGCGATGTGATGCAGAACCATCTGCTGCAGATCCTCGCGCTGCTGGCACTCGAGCCACCGGTGAACTCCGCGGGCGAGTCGCTGCGCGATGAGAAAGTGAAGGTGTTGAAGGCAGTGCGGCCAGTGCGGCCGGACTCGGTAGTGCGCGGGCAATTCGACACTTACCGGCAGGAGAAGGGCGTGGCGCCCGATTCCAAGGTGGAGACGTACGCGGCGATGCGGCTCGAGATCGACTCCTGGCGCTGGAGCGGAGTGCCCTTCTATCTGCGCGCCGGGAAATGCCTGCCCGTGACGGCGACGGAGGTGGTGGTGGACCTGAAGCCGCCGCCGGCGCGAGTGTTCGGCGAGCTGGGGCCGGATTATCCCAACTTCGTGCGGTTCCGGGTCGGACCGGATGTGGCGGTCGCCCTGGGCGCGCATGCGAAGAAGGCGGGAGCAGCGATGCAGGGGCAGGAGGTGGAGTTATTCGTCGCGCAGCACGAGGCGGACGCAATGGATGCTTACGAGATGCTGATCAGCATGGCGCTTATCGGTGACACGTCGCATTTCGCGCGGGAGGATGAGGTCGAGGCGGCTTGGGCGATCGTCGACCCGGTGTTGCATGCCGCAGCGGCGCCTCCTGTCTACACCTGCGGCACCTGGGGGCCGCGGGAGTCGGAGCGGCTGCTCACGGGGGCGTGCAGCTGGCACAACCCCGGAAAAGCGCCGCAGGGTTGGACGCGCTCGTGCGCGCCGTCGCATCTCCCGATGGGAAAATTCGCGCCTTAGCCGGACGGCTCGATGCCGCAGCGGTAGATCCGCTGCGCACCCGGCTCCAGACGGATCGCATCGCTCCACTCCGGGCGGTTGAAGGCGTTGGCCATGCATTCCATCGGCTCCAGCGCGACCGAGCGTCGTGCATCGCGCTGCAGCGTATCGCCGGTGAAGACGTGCGCCATGCCGCGCTCCTGCCACATTGTTATACCGAATCCGGTGTTCGGATCCGTGAGCCGCGTCCGGATGCGGCCGTCCGTGCTCGCGAGCAGATCGCCATAACCCTGATCGAGAATGCTGCCACCGATGAGATGTGGGCGGCGAAAATCGAGTGCCGGCGTATCCTCCAATGGCGCATAGGCGGCATTGCCCTCGAGCGCGATCAGGTCGGCCCCGGTGCGGATCAGCGTTCGCGCGGGTAGCTCCAACAGCCACTCGTCGGCAAGGCCATCGTCGACACGCAGGTACGGATGCCAGCCGAAGAAGCAGGGCGCAGCCTTCTCGCCCAGGTTGCGCATGTGCGCCTCCAGAGCGAGGCCGGCCGCATCGAGGGTGAAGGTCACGGAGAGGCCGATGTCGAAGGGATAGCCCAGCTGCCCGCGAATTGATGTGCTCAACGTCGCCCGTGCGGTGCCGGTGAGCGCAACGAGCTCAGCGACGGCAAAGTCTGCATCGCGCACGAAGCCATGGCGAGACTCCCGCTTTCCGGGGGCTGCGCCGGGCTGCAGATCGTACTCGGCGCCCTCGAAGCAGTAGCGCGCATCGGCTATGCGGCCGGCGAAGGGCGCCATGATGCCGAAGCGCGAGCCGGGGCGCGCCACGATTTCGGCAGCGTCGCGGTAACCTGCCGCGATCTCGAACGATCGGCCGTCGCGCGGCACCTCGAAACCGATGAGCGCCGCGCCGTGGCAGGCGACGCGCACGCGGCGGCCGGCATCGTCCTCGAGCACTACGATCGGCTGATCCGCAATCGCCGAGCGCTCGACCGAGTAGGTCATGACGTCATGGGCTCTCGGAAGGCGCGAGCTCTGCGGCTCGCTCGAGCCACAGCTCCACGCGCGGGCAGGCGGCCACGGCGCCCAGAGCGACGAGAGTCGGATCCTGGCGGATGAATGCGGCAATCGCATCGTGTTTGCCGCTGCCGGCGACAACGAAGAGCGGGTCGCTGACGTGGGCGAGGAACTCCGGGGTGACGCTGATGCCTTGCATGCCGTCGGGGCGTTGCACGGCGATGGCCATGCGGCCGCGGGATTGCTGCAGATGCTCGGCGCGAAAGAGCGAGGCGGTGTGGCCGTCCGGCCCGATACCCAACAGGGCGAGGCCGATCCGGGCTCCTGAATCCAACAGAGTGCGCAGGCGGCTCTCGTAGTCGCGCGCGGCGTCTTCGAGCGGGAGCTCGGTTCTTATCCGCAATACCTGGTCATCGGGAAGGTCCAGGGCGTCGAGCAGCGGGCGGGTTGCATGGTAGTTGCTGGCATCGGAGTCGGCCGGCACGTAACGGTCGTCGGAATAGATGATCGTGAGCGCATCGCTGTGCTGCGGCCGGCGCCGGGCGACCTGGCGATAGGCGGGGAGGGGCGTGTGGCCCCCCGAGAGCATGATGACCGGAGACGCGCTGCCCGTTTGCGTTGCAGTGGCAAGAATCGCGCGCTCGAGACGGTCGGCAAGTGCAGCGTCGAGCTCGGCGCGGGTGGAGAAACGGCGAAGTTCGATTTTCGGCATGGTGAATCCTTTAGCCGGCCGCGGTGCGTGGACGCTCGACGACCTTCACTTTCACGTCGAACTGACTGCTGCCTCGCTGATCGTGGAGGGTCATCATCACGCCGGGCTTGCAGCTGGCGATGCGGGCGCGTGCGTCCTCGGCCGACGCAACGGGTGTGCCATCGATGGCGAGCAGCAGATCTCCTGGCTTCACCCCGGCCTGCACTCCGGGGCTGCCGACATAGAGATTGGCGATCACGACGCCGCCGTGAGCGAGCCCGAGCTGCCGCGCCTGGCTGTCGGAGATGTCTTCCGGCACGATCCCGATCCAGCCACGGATGACCCGTCCGTATTGGATGATGTCGTGCAGCACACCGCGGACCATGTCGACGGGGATCGCAAAACCGATGCCTTCCACGCCCAGGCTCTTGGCAACGATGGCGGTGTTGATCCCAACCAGCATCCCGCTGGAATCAACCAGCGCGCCCCCGGAGTTGCCGAAATTGATGGGCGCGTCCGTCTGAATGAAGTCTTCGAACGTGGTGATCCCGAGCTGCCCGCGGGCGGTAGCGCTGACGATGCCGTGAGTCACGGTCTGCGAGAGGCCGAGCGGATCGCCTATGGCAAGCACGACGTCGCCGACCTTCAGCTCATTGGATTGCCCGAAGGTGATCACCGGGAGGTTCGGCAGGTTGATCTTGAGGACTGCGAGATCGGTATCGGGATCGGCGCCGACCACCTGCGGCTCCGCAATCCGACCGTCTGCCACCTGCACGCGGATGGCGCCTGCGTTCGCGATCACGTGATAGTTCGTTACGATGTGGCCGCCGTCATCGACGATCACGCCGGACCCGAGGCTGCGCTCGACGCGCTGCTTGTATTGTGGCAGGACGTTGCCGAAGAGCTCACCGAGCGGCGAGGGATCGATGCGCTCGGTCACGAGGCGGGCGGTGTAGATGTTGACTACGGCGGGGGCTGCGCGCTGCACTGCACCCGAGTACGTGAGCCGCTCCGGACCCCGCGCGCTCGGTGCGCTCGCGGCAGGGGCGGGTGCCGAAGCCGGCGCGGGCTGCGAGCCGGCGTTTCCTCGGATCAGATCCGGTCGCATGGCGACGATCACGAAGGCGAGCGCCAGCCCGCCGACCACCGATCCGGCAATGAACGTCAATCCGCGGCTCAGTCGCTCCAGCATGTCTCGACCTCTCGCTGTGTATAATGCCGTGCTACCGCGGGGTTTGGGGAGCCTGCCGAATGATTGAATGCCGAATGACCGTCAACGGGCGTGCCCTCTCGAGGGAGGACGCCTGATGGCCACGACCGAGCGCGGCAGCGAGCTGCGCGCGCCGGGCGAGCCGCTGCCGCCTGGAGCGACGCCCGTCTCCACGAAAAAGGGCTTTTGGGCATGGCTCAACAAGCGCATGCCCGTCGATGAGTTCATCGCCAATCAGCTCACCGGCTACTACGCGCCGAAGAATTTCAATATCTGGTATTTCTTCGGCTCGCTTGCGCTGGTGGTACTGGTGCTTCAGCTCGTCACCGGCATCTTTCTCGCGATGTTCTACAAGCCGAGCGCGGTCGGCGCGTTCGACTCCGTGCAGTTCATCATGCGCGAGGTCGACTGGGGCTGGCTGGTCCGTTACATGCACTCGACCGGCGCCTCGGCGTTCTTCGTCGTCGTGTATCTGCATATGTTCCGCGGCCTGATGTATGGCTCGTACCGCCAGCCGCGGGAGCTGCTGTGGGTGATCGGCATGCTCGTCTACCTGGCGCTCATGGCCGAGGCCTTCATGGGGTACGTGCTGCCCTGGGGCAACATGTCCTTCTGGGGCGCGCAGGTGATCGTCAACATCTTCAGCACCGTGCCCGTCATCGGACCGGGACTGGTGCAGTGGATCCGCGGCGATTACGGCATCGCCGATGCCACCCTGAATCGCTTTTTCGCACTGCACGTCGCCGCCGTCCCGCTCATCCTCCTGCTGCTCGTGATGCTGCACCTGGTCGCACTGCGGCGAACGGGCTCGAACAACCCGGACGGCATTGAGATCAAGGAGCGTACGCGCGCCGACGGCAAGCCCCTCGATGGCATACCGTTTCATCCGTACTACACGGTCAAGGACGTCGTCGGCGTCGGCGTGTTCTTCGTCATCTTCGCGCTGATCGTGTTCTACGTTCCGACGTTCCATGGACTCTTCCTCGAGCAGCCGAATTTCGAGATGGCCAATCCGCTCTCGACCCCGGCCGAGATACACCCCGTCTGGTACTTCACACCGTACTATGCAATTTTGCGCGCCGTGCCGAACAAGGGCATGGGGGCGCTTCTGATGCTCCTGTCGCTGGTCTCGCTCCTCGCGCTGCCCTGGCTCGACCGCTCGCCGGTCAAGTCCATCCGCTACAAAGGCTGGATTTCGCGAGTCATGCTCGCGGTCTTCGTGATCTCGTTCGTGGGGCTGGGATATCTGGGCCTGCAGCCTGCGGAGGGCTTGTACGTCATCCTCGCGCGGATATTCGGGGTCTGCTACTTCGCCTTCTTCTGGCTGATGCCGTTCTACTCGCGCATCGACCGGGTGAAGGCGGTGCCGGAGAGGGTGGTTTACCATGCCCATTAGCGCCCGCTGCAAGAAATTGACTGCGCTGTTGCTCGCGACGGTGATGGCGGCGGGGGCGGCCGGTGCCACTCGAGCTCAGGCCGCGGACGAAGCCGCCGATGCGGACTGGCAGAGCTGGAGCGCGAATACCAACGTCTCGGACACCGCCTCCCTGCAGCGGGGAGCGCGCGATTTCGTGGCGCACTGCCTGGGCTGTCATTCGCTCAAGTACGAGCGCTGGTCGCGTCTGGGGGAAGACCTCAATATTCCCAAGGAGCTGCTCGCCAAGGACCTGATCCCGCCCGGAGAAGGCCCGGCCGACTACATCACTTCCCCGATGCCTGAGGCGGCCGCCGAAAAGTGGTTCGGCAAGGCGCCGCCCGATCTGTCGCTGATGGCGCGGGCTCGCAGTACGGACTATCTGTACCAGTATCTGAAGACGTTCTACGTCGACTCGGACCGGGCGACTGGGGCCAACAACCTGGCGCTCCCGCAGAGCGCCATGCCTGACATCGTCGCATCGCTCGAGGGCCTGAAGATCCCGGTCTACAAGAGCGTCGAAACCAAGGGCCCGGATGGCCAGATGACCCACGAGCAGGTCTTCGACCATTTCAAGCAGGTCGCTCCGGGCAGCATGACGCCACAGCAGTTCGATCAGTTCGTGCGCGACCTGGTGAACTTCCTGGACTATGTCGGCGACCCGCAACAGGCGATGCGGCGGGCCATGGGCGTCTGGGTGATCCTCTTTCTGCTCGTTTTCACCTGGCTGGCGTGGCTCCTCAAGCGCGAATTCTGGAAGGACGTCAAGTAGGAGAGCCGCAGACCCGGTAAAGTAAGGGGAAGCTCGGGTGCTGGCTGGACCGCGGGAGCGGAATCGTGTCGAGCAGACGTTCCATCATGACGCTGTTTTCCGCGCCGGGCGATCCCTGGAGCCACCGCACCCGCATCGTTCTTGCCGAGAAGAACATCGGCATCGACATCGTCAGTGTGGAGCCCGGCAAGTACCCTGAGGATCTGCTGGACCTCAACCCGTATCACTCCGTCCCCACGCTGGTGGACCGCGATCTGGTGCTCTACGACTCGCGGGTGATCATCGAGTACCTGGACGAGCGCTTTCCGCACCCCCCGCTGATGCCGGTCGACCCGGTGACCCGGGCGCAGTTCCGCCTCGCCCTCTATCGCATCGAGCGCGACTGGTACACGCTGCTGCAGCAGATCGAGGGGGAGGACGACAAGAAGCATCTGCCGAAACTGCGCAAGGTACTCGCAGATACCATCGTCCAGGGTGCAGATCTCTTCAAGGTGAAGCCATACTTCATGTCGGATGAGTTCTCGCTGGTGGATGCGACCATCGCCCCGGTTCTCTGGCGGCTGCCCCACTATGAGATCGAGCTGCCGCCGAAGGCTCAGCCCGTCCTCAGATATGCCACGCAGGTCTTTTCCCGCCCCGCATTTCGCGATTCGCTGTCGGACCGGGAGCGCGAGATGCGACTGTGAGGCGTTGAGCCATGCTCAAGACACCTCCCAAGCGGCCCTACCTACTGCGCGCAATGCACCAGTGGATCACCGACAGCGGCCACACGCCGCACGTCATCGTCGACGCGGAGCGCGCCGGGAGTGAGATCCCGCGTGCCTACGTGCAGGAAGGAAAGATCGTCCTCAACCTGAGCTACACCGCGACTCAGCGGCTGAAGATCGACAACGACGTCGTCGAATTTGACGCCCGCTTCGCCGGGGTCGTCCACCACGTGCGGTTTCCCGTCAGCGCAGTATTAGGGGTGTATTCGCGCGAAACCGGCGAGGGAATGATGTTTGCCGAGCAGGACGCCGGCCCCGACACCCCCCCGCCCTCAGGCCCCGCCCCCGCCGAGGAAGGCAGCAGCCCCAAACGCCCGCAACTGCGGGTGGTCAAGTAGCGGCACGGCGGCAGCGCTGGGTTCGGGCTCCTCTCATCTCCAAACCCCAAAAGCGATTGACGAGCGGCCCCGGGCCGTTCCCGGGGCCGCGACATGAATCCCTGTCAGACGGCGCGCTCGCGCAAAGCGGCAGGATGCCGACTTTGCGCCAATAGAGGAGGAAGCCGGCCTGTAAGCCGGGTTTTGTCGAGGGCAATCATTCCTCTGCGATCCACGTCGCCGTGGACCTCTAGCGGCCTACCCGGAAGCGCGCGCGGATCGGCGCTGCGCGCTCTGTTGCCAGAGCCCGCTGCTTC
>DASUHA010000165.1:0-3080 GCA_036273735.1 Steroidobacteraceae bacterium
CCGCCGGTATGGCGCGCAGGTGTTCGTGCTGTCGGTCATCCGGGAGGCAGCGGGCACGAAACTCGGCGAGGGCGTGGGCGGCGCCGGCGTTGCTCAGCAGAGGGTCGAGTACGAGCGCGTCCTCGAGGAAGGGATGGGCCGGCTGGCCGCCCTCGGCTTCCAGGCCTCGGGCAAGCTCGTCATCGGCGAGCCGGCGCGGGAGATTGCCGCCTACGCCGAGCAGGTGAGCGCGGACCTGGTCGTGGTCGGTCATCGGCGCCAGAGCGCGATCGGACGCTGGTGGTCGGGCGCGAGCGGGGCCTACCTGAGCGATCACATCCGCTGCAGCCTGCTGGTCTGCCGGAACATCATCGACGATGCGCAGTTCGCGGCGCTGCTCGCGCATAACGGCCTCGGGCCAGCCGCTGCTGCCGCCTCGGAGCGGACTGCCGGGGCGCGGCCGGCCGAGGGTCAGCGCGCGGAGCAGTTCGCGGACACCCGTCCGGATGCCGTAGTGCATGCGCCTTCGGCAACGCCAGGACCTGCGCACCCGCCGCCGTCGGCGATGCGCCGCCGGATGCGGGCGGCACTGTTCCTGCTTCTGCCGCTGGCACTCATCGTCGCGCTGATCATCTACGCCACGGGCGGCAGCACGATCTCGACCGACAATGCCTACGTCGAAGCCAACACGGTGGGAGTATCGGCCGACGTGTCGGGCATCGTGGCGCAGGTGTACGTGAAGGAAAACCAGCAGGTCACGCGCGGTCAGATTCTCTACAGCCTGCGCGACCGTCAATATCGCTACGCGCTCGATCGAGCCAACGCCGAACTGACTGCGGCACGCGACAGCCTGTTGGCCATGCAGGCGAGCTATCGCGAGATGCAGGCCAAGATCGGACAGGCGAAGTACGATCTCGGCTACAGCCAGGTGCAATTCAAGCGCGCGCAGAATCTCGCCAAGGTGCACATCGTCTCCAAGACCGGCTACGACACCGCGCACCGCGACCTCGCGAGCTCACAACAGGCGCTCGCCTCTCTCGATGAGCAGCTCGCCGGCATCGCGGCCAATCTCAACGGCCATCCGACCGGTCCCGTGGATCAGTATCCGCAATACCTGAGCGCGCTCGCCGCCCGCGACGAGGCGGCACGTGAGCTGGCGCATACCGTCGTGCGCGCGCCTTTCGATGGCGTCGTCACGAGTGTTCCTTCCATCCAGCCCGGCCGATACCTCGCGGCTGCCAACACCGCGTTCTACCTGGTGGACACCGAGCACGTCTGGGTGCATGCGAACCCGAAAGAGACGGAGCTGACCTACGTGCGGCCGGGGCAGTCGGTCACCGTGACAGTCGACACGTATCCGGGCAAAAAGTGGACGGGTACCGTCGCAAGCATCAGTCCGGCGGCTGCCCAGCAGTTCTCATTGCTGCCTGCACAGAATACGAGCGGCAACTGGGTGAAGGTCGTGCAGCGGATCCCCTTGCGCATTGCCGTCGATACGGACGACCGGAATCTGCCGCCGCTGCGCGCCGGAATGAGCGTGGAGATCAGCATCCACACCGGGCACGTTCGCGGCTGGTCCATTCTCTGACGGGGCGGCAGCGATGGCCGAAGAGCTGAGCCCGAGCACGCCCAATCGCGGCGGCATCACGCTTTGCGTCATGCTGGCAACGCTGATGCAGTCGCTCGACACGACAATCGCCAACGTCGCGCTGCCGCACATGCAGGGCAACCTTGCGGCCAGCCAGGACCAGATCAACTGGGTGCTGACCTCATACATCGTCGCCGCAGCCATCGCGACGCCGCTCACCGGATTCCTGACAGCCCGGCTCGGACTGAAGCGCCTCTTCATCGTCTCGGTGGTCGGCTTCACCGTCGCCTCCATGCTGTGCGGCATGGCGGAGTCGGTGACCGAGATCGTGGCTTTCCGCTGGCTCCAGGGCCTGTTCGGCGCGGCGTTGGTGCCTCTTTCGCAGACGGTCCTCCTCAACATCAATCCGCCGGAGCGGCAGGGCTCCGCCATGGCAGCGTGGGGCATGGCCGTAATGGCGGCGCCCATCCTCGGGCCCGTGCTCGGCGGCTGGCTGACGGAGGATTACAGCTGGCGATGGGTGTTCTACATCAACCTGCCGATCGGCGTGCTGACCTTCATCGGCATGATCGTCTTCCTGCCTCAGGCCCGGCGCCGCAGCCAGGCACGGCTCGACTGGACCGGCTTCGTCAGCCTGAGCATCGCGATTGCGGCGTTGCAGGTGCTGCTCGATCGCGGGCAGGAGCTCGATTGGTTCGGGTCGCGCGAGATCGTCGTCGAGACCATCCTCGCAGCGTCCGCCTTCTACGTCTTTCTGGTGCATACCTTCACCGCCCGCGAGCCGTTCATGCGGCCGGCGCTGTTTCGCGATCGCAACTTTACCGCCGGCGTCATCTTCGTAGCGATCGTGGGCCTCACGTTCTATGCCTCGCTCGCTCTGCAGCCGCCCTACCTGCAGGACCTCATGAACTACCCCGTGATCACGGCGGGCTTGGTCATGGGTCCGCGGGGCATCGGCACGATGGCCGCCATGATGGTGGTTGGCAAGCTGATGGGCCGGGCCGACACACGGCTGCTCCTCGGCACAGGGCTCGGGCTCTCGGCGTGGTCGTTCTATCTGATGACGGCATGGACGCCGGATGTGTCGAGCTGGGCCGTGATCTGGGTGGGGGTGATCCAGGGAGTCGGGCTCGGATTCCTGTTCACTCCGCTCAGCGTGGTATCGCTGTCGACACTGCCACCCAGCGTGCGACCCGAGGGCGCCGGCTTTTACAACCTCGCGCGCAACGTTGGCTCGAGTGTCGGCATCTCGATCGTCGGCGCGTTGCTTGCGCGCACGACCCAAGCCAACCACGCGGCCATCACGCAGTACGTCACTGCCGCGAATCCGCAGTTTCACGATCCGGCCGTCGCGCAGACATTGAGCCCGCTGACCGCCTCCGGCCGTGCCGCGCTCGATGCGCTGATCACGCAACAGGCACAGGTCATCGCCTACGTCGATGACTACAAGTTCCTGATGATCGCGACCCTGGCGGTGATTCCGCTGCTCATCGTGTTCCAGGGGCGATCGGAT
>DASUHA010000166.1:0-53699 GCA_036273735.1 Steroidobacteraceae bacterium
ATGGATCGCGACATCTCCCGGCGCGATTTCCTCAATGGCGTCGCCCTCGTCGCAGGGTCCCTGGCGCTTCCCGAGAGTGCCATCGGCGGGGGGCGCGACGACTCTGCAAGTTCTCCGGGCGAAGAGTATCCGTATCCACCCATGCGCACCGGAATCCGGGGCTCGCAGCCCGGTTCGTTCACGGCGGCCCATGCCCTGCGCGATCGACGATCGGTCGATCTCTCGGGCGCAGAGCACACCGGAGAAACCTACGACCTCGTGGTGGTCGGAGGGGGCCTGTGCGGGCTCGCAGCTGCGCATTTCTACCACAAGAGCGTGGGTCCGGGCGCGCGTGTGCTGATCCTAGACAACCACGATGACGTCGGCGGTCACGCACGGCGGAACGAGTTTCATTACCGGGGCCGGACGCTGGTGCTGAATGGCGGCACGATGGACATCGAATCGCCGGAGCGCTACAACCAATGGGCGCGGCAGGTGTTGGATGACATCGGAGCCGACCTGCCGCGATACGTGGCGGCGAACGAGCCGAATACCAGGCTTTATCCGTCTCTCGGACTGCGGACGGGGTATTTCTTCGACCGGGAGACGTTTGGCGCCGATCGGCTGGTCGTTGCGCCGATGGCCCACGCCGGGCAATCCCGGCGTCTGCTCACGCCGGATTACGTGAATCGGATGCCGCTGTCCGATCGGGCGAGACGGGACCTCCTGCGCCTGCAGGATCCGCAGCAATCCGACTACCTCGAAGGGCTCACTCAGGCCGAGAAGAAAGCGCGGCTCGCCCGCATGTCCTACAAGGACTACCTGCTCCAGGTCGCCAGGGTCGACCCGCAGGCATACTGGTTCTACATGGCGCTCGGCCGCAGCGTATTCGGTGTCGGCGCGGATGCGACCCCGGCTCTCTTTGCCTGGGCGATGGGCGGCGCCGGCTTTTCGGGTCTGCGGCTGGATCCGCTGCCCGATGGCCTTTTGGCCGACCTGCCGGGCGGCCAGCATGGACGGCAGCGTCCGGGCCGTAGCGATGTACATTTTCCGGACGGCAATGCGACTCTCGCCCGCCTTCTGGTGCGCCGGCTGATTCCTGATGCGGTGCCGGGCACGACGATGGAAGACGTCGCAACGGCATGTGTTGATTACGCGAGGTTCGATCGCTCGTCGAACTCGACGCGGATCCGCCTCAACAGTACGGTTCTCAATGTGCGGCACGACGGCGATGTCGCGAGCGCCAAGGAAGTCGTCGTTTCATACAGTCCCTCCAATTCCGGCTCGGGTAAGCTGAATGACGTGCGTGCGCGGGCATGTGTGATGGCGTCCTGGAACATGATGATTCCGTACATCATTCCTGATCTGCCGGCGGCGCAAAAGACGGCATTGGCGCACAACGTCAAGGCGCCCATCGTCTATACCAGTGTGTTCGTCAGGAACTGGAAGGCGTTCGAGAGGCTGGGTATCAGCTCCGTCAGTTGTCCCACGATGTATCACGACACAGTGGCATTGCCGGAGGCCGTCGACCTCGGCGCATTGCGTCATTCGGCCTCGCCGGAGGAGCCCATCGTGCTCTCACTGACGCGCTACCCCAATGTGCCGGGACTTCCCCGCAAGGAGCAGCACCGCGCAGGGCGGGCGGAACTGCTGAGCACGACATTCGAGACCTTCGAGCGCAACATTCGCGACCAGCTGGCGCGCATTCTCTCGCCCGGCGGCTTCGACCCGCGGCGGGACATCCTGGGCATCATGGTCAACCGTTGGGGCCACGGCTATTCATATACCTACAACAGCCTCTACGATCCGCTCGACTGGGTGTTCACGGAGACGGATCGCCGACCCTGCGTACTCGCAAGACAGCCGTACGGGCTGATTTCCATTGCCAATGCGGATGCAGCGGCGAGTCCGCACACGGATGCGGCATTCCTCACCGCGCACTGGGCCGTGGAGCAGGTACTGTCGAGACGCGCGTATCCGTTCGTCGCGCCGAGTGCCGGGCCCTAGGGGCTCTTGCTGCCGACCGCAGCTGCACGCAGCCCGTGCACCTCTGCTGGTGAGAGCTGCTTGCCGGCGCGCGCCCCGGCGATATCGGCCGGCTTGAACACGGCGGCTTGCGAGTGGGGCCTGCCCGAGTCATCCAGGCCGACGATGTAGTTGAGCGCATCCGTCAGGTCCTGATCGGATAAGGACGCGAAGGAGGGCATGACGCCACCGGCAATGGGCGTGCCGTCCACTGTGATGCTTCCTATCATGCCGAAGAGGACGACGCGCTCCAGGTAGTTTTTTCCGGCCGCTGTCGCGGCGATCTTCTCCGCGCGTCCCGCCAGGCGTGGGAACTCTCCAGGCACCCCTGCCGCCTTGAGCTGGTGGCACATGGCGCAGTTGGTGTCGAAGGCGGTACTGTGGTCGGCGGCTCGCGCGGCACCCGGGACATTCAGCGCCGAGGCGCAGAGGAGCGCCAGGCTGAGGAGCAGCAGGCTGCGCGGCAACTGTCGGGAAGCTTTTGGGATCCGGCTGTTGGACATGGAGTTGCGCCTGAGATGGGAGGGTTACCCGCGTGCCTGGGGCGGTGCGCCACTGGAGAGGGCCCGTGCAGTCTCCATCACGAGCGGGGCGAGCTTCCCGCGCATCTCCTCGAGCGTCCAACGGCTGGTCGGAGCCGAGATGTTGATGGCGCCCACCGGATGCCCGCCTTCCCGGATCACAGGCGCAGCGACGGTCACATCGCCCCGGTAGCACTCCTGCTCGGAGGATGCATAGCCGTCGGCGTGTGCCGCCTCGATGAGCTCCATGATCCGCTTGGGATCCGTGATCGTCATCGGCGTGAGCGGCTGCAGTGCGGACTGCCGCAGCAGCTGCTGCGCCTCCGCCGCGGGCAGGGCGGACAGATAGGCCCGCCCGGAGGCCGTGCAGTACATCGGTAGCCGTGTGCCGATCGGCATGTGTATCAGGAATCGTTTGTGACTCGGAAATCGCGCCACGAATACCATCTCCGTTCCATCCGGCTCTGACAGACTGACGGACTCGCCGGTGGCGCGATTGAGATCGACCAGGTGCTGGGTCGCCTGCTCGATGAGGTGATATCCCGAGAGGTAAGCGTGGGCGATCCCGAGCGAGCGCGGCGTGAGCACCCATCCCGTGCTGCGCCGGTCGCGCCGCAAGTAGCCCAACACCTCGAGGGTATGGATGCAGCGCTGCGCCGAAGCCTTGGTGATACCCGCGATTTCCGCGGCCTCCGCGAGCTTCAATACCCTTCGGCCCCGCCCGAACGCCTCGAGCACGGCGAGCGCCTTCTGCGCCGAATCATTGAACAACGGATTGTGGGCGGCCGCTTGCCGGCCCGCGGCCCCGGAGGCCTTGCGCGACCTGGGACTCGAACGTTTCCCGGCCGTACTTTTCGCGGCAACCATGCGAACTAGCATACCATGATATCGGTAACCGATAGTGCCATTTGACCGGCTGTCGGGCATCCGCTAGAGTGGCCGATGTAGCAATATTGTTAATCGATACAACAAGCGAATCGCTGACGACGACCGGAGGGTGGGCACGGGACTGCTGACGAGCGGCGAGTTTCCTGAAGATAGCGGGGGTCAAGGCGCATGTACGAGCATCGTCACGAATACGAGCCATTCCACCTTCCGGCGCGCCGCGCCCCCTCCCGCTGTTTGATTTACGCCGCTTTAGTGGCCGCCTGGCTGATCATGCCGGCCATTGCGGATGCCCAATTGGCAGACGCGGGCAGCAATCAGCCCGAGGCCGCACCGCAGCTCACACAGATCGTCGTGACCGCCACCCGGCGCGCGGAAGAGATCAGCAAGGTGCCGCTCAGCGTCACCGCGATAAGCCAGGAGGGCATGGACATGCGCGGCATCAAGGACATCCAGGACGTCGCCCGGTTCACCCCTGGAATCTACATCGACAACTCCGGCACGGCGAATATCGCCATCCGCGGAATCGCCTCGAGTGGCGGCGCGGGTACCACCGGAATCTACATCGACGACACGCCGATTCAGATGCGCGCCCTCGCGTTCAATCCCGATGAGGCGCTGCCCCAGAGCTTCGACCTGCAGCGCGTCGAGGTTCTTCGCGGCCCCCAAGGCACGTTGTTCGGCGCGGGCTCCGAGGGCGGGACGGTGCGTTACATCACGACGCCACCCAGCCTGTCGAAAAGCAGCGTCTATAGCCGCGACGAAGTCGCCGACACCGAGGGAGGGGCGCTGAGCTACGAGGCCGGAGTCGCCGCTGGAACGCCACTCATCGATGGCAAGCTCGGCGTGCGCGCCGCCTTGTGGTATCGCCACGATGGTGGCTACATCGACCTGATCGATCCGGCGAGCCTGGGCACCGTCGAGAACAACGCGAATCACGCGAATTCCTATCTTGCCCGGCTCGATGCGATCTGGGCGATCAACGATCGCTGGCAGGTACGCCCTGCGTTTTACTACCAGAGCCGGGTCTCGCACAACACCGACGATTTCTGGCCGCTTTACTCCGATCCGGACCGGAACCGCCTGGTGAGCGCTGATCCGGACCGGCGTGAGCGGCCGGACAAGTTCTACCTGCCGTCGCTCAGGATCACGGGCGAGTTCGGCGCCTTCGAGCTCATCTCCAATACCTCGTACTACCACCGCACGGATACCTCGGCATATGAGGGTACGATCTACAACCTCGGTTTCTACCAATCGGCTGCGGTATTCAACTCGCTCGGACAGGACCCGCCGCTGCCGCTGCTGCTCGATGGGAGCGGCGTGCATCTGCCGGACGGTGCGACCAACTACCGCTCCCCGGCCACCGTCGACAACGGCCAGCAGAACTTCGTCGAGGAAGTGCGGCTGCAATCCACCGACCCGAACTCACCGCTTGCGTGGACCACGGGCCTCTTCTTCAGCAATGACCGCCAGACATACCTGGAGCAGATCCACGACCCGTTGCTCAATGAGCTGACCCAGGCATATCTCGGCGTCGACTACGGCGATGTGTTCTGCAACTTCGATGCCGCAGCGGGCGTCTGCACCGACCCCTATACCCCGGTGCTGTACGATCCGCGATTCCCGAATGATTCCTACTTTCTGCAGACCGCTGCCAAGGACACGCAGTATGCTTGGTACGGCCAGGCGACCTACGCTTTCACGACGCAGTGGCATCTGACGCTCGGTGCGCGCGAGTCCCGCATGCGCTACTCGTTCGACACCCTGACCGGAGGGCCGCAGCTCTTCCTGACGCCGCCGCAGACCGGCAGCGGCGCGAAGTCGGAGAACGCATTCACGCCGAAAGTCAGCCTCGCGTATCAATACGATAACGACAATCTCTACTATGCTACTTACGCCAAGGGGTTCCGGCCCGGCGGTGCGAACAACCCCGTGCCCTACGCGGCCTGTGCGCCCGATTTCCAGGCATTCGGCATCACGGCTTCACCGCAGACGTTCAGCTCCGATTCGGTCGATAGCTATGAGCTCGGTGCCAAGAACAATATCCAAGGCCGAGTGTCGCTCGCGACCAGCGTGTATTACATCCGCTGGAACAACATCCAGCAGACGGTCGTGCCACCGGTTTGCCAGATCTCCTTCATCGCCAATCTGGGCACCGCGGTTGCCAAAGGCGCGGATCTACAGGCCGATATCGCTCTCACCGAGCACTTTACCGCCGAGATCACCGCCGGTTATACCGACGCGCGCTATACGCACAACTCTGTCCTGTCTGCGAGCGGCGCCGGCGGCTCGGTCGTGAACAGCGGCGATGCCATCACGGGCGAGAGTGGCCAGCCGAACCCGCCCTTCACTGCCTCGATCGGTTTGCAGTACGATTTCGCGGCGTTTGGCCACGATTCCTTCGTCCGGTTCGACGACGAGTATCAGGGGCGCGCGAAATGGCCATCACCGCAGCAGGACGTGAACACCTTGCAGTTCGACGGAGCGAATTACGTGCTGAGCTCCACGAATCTCATGTCGATGCGCGCCGGCACGAGGTTCAACGAGTGGCGCATCGAGGCGTTCATCAATAATCTCACCAACACCCATACCGTTACGAACTACGCCTGGTCGATCGATCCCGGAGAGTGCGCGACGCCTACGCCGGCCTGTGAGGCGGCAACGCGGCAGCAGAGCCAGTGGACGTTCCGGCCGCGCACTTTCGGGCTGACGGCTATCTATCGCTATTGAGTCCGCAGCGGCTGCCGCGAACCGCCGCTCACTGCGGGCGGCGCGCGCAGTACTGAGAGAAGATTCCCAACTCCACGCGTCTCGTGACGTTCACGAACCCTGCTGCGTCGAGTGCCCCGACAATCAGCGGCGGGGCGACGCAGGTCTCGATGGTGTCCCAGTAATAGCGCATGAGCAGCGGTGTGTCGCGTTCCCGAGCCAGCACGCGCGCGGCCCATGGCACCAGGGTGCGCATGTAGGTCCTGAGCAGCGCACGCCGCCAACGGTCCTTGGGGCACGTGATCTCGAGCAGACAGAGTCTGCCTCCCGGACGCAGCACGCGCTGGAACTCCCGGAAGGCAACCGATAGATCACTGATGTGGCGCAGGGCATAGCCCATCGACAGAAAGTCCGCCCAGGCGTCAGGGGCGGGTATCGATTCCGCGCGCCCCACTGCCAGCCGCACGCCTGGCATGGCGCGTGCGTTCGCCAACATCGCCGCGCTGGGATCTACCCCGAGCACGGAGCCCAGTCGACCCACCAGGCGCGCGGCTTCGCGGGCCACGAGGCCGGTGCCTGTCCCGACGTCGATGACCTGCATGCCCGGTTGCAGGCCGGCCGAGCTCAGCGCGCGCCGTCGATACCAGGAGCCTGAGCCCATCGCCATGAGACCCGCCGTGCGCTCGTAGTCCAGGGCGGTGCGGTCGAACAGATCCACCACCCACGGGCAGCGCTGCTCGTCCCGGCCGTAATAGCTGCGCAGCGGCGCGTGCGGCACATGGACCGGGGCGACCTGCGTGGGCGACGGCATGGGGATATTATGCATCGCGCCGAGTCCTTCGGCCACGCAGCGGGTATGCGTCCCGGCAGCCGGGACGGGTGTCTGGGGAACGCGCGGCAGGGCACACAAATTGCTCCTGCGAGGCTCGCAACACGCAAATACAGAAAGCAACAGCTTGGGTCGTCGGTGGGAGTAGCGAGGGGGCCAGGAATACCAGTCCCGGGAGGCGCCCTGATCCAGGGTAGAACGACAGCGCGATGCGATACAGAGCCATGAGCAGTGTAATCCCGCGTGCGCGCCACCTGGCGCTGCTGGCATTCTTATCCGGCGCATGCTCGCCCGCCCTCGCTCAGGAGATCCATGTGCTCGTCGGCGGACAATATACGCCGAGCCTGCGCGAAAAGACGTACTCGTATTCGATCGAGTATCTCGAGAACTTCAATGACTACGCGTACGGAACGTTCACCTGGCTCAACGAGGGGCACGTCACCAACCATCATCGCGACGGCTACAGCCCCCAGCTCTGGCTGCGGTTGCCCAGCGCGTCGCGCCGCTTCACCCTGTCGGCAGGCGTAGGTCCCTATCGCTACTACGATACAACCGCTCTCGCGGCCGTCGGCGTGACCGATGCGCATGGCTGGGGAGTGCTCGGCAGCGTTGCAGCGCAGTGGTATGTCCGTAACCCCTGGGTGATGGAGCTGCGCTACAACTATGCCCACACGGCCAACAGCATCACGACGCACACGGCGCTCATCGGCTTCGGCTACCAGTTCGAGCACTCGGAGACTGCCGGTCCGGTGTGGGGCACGCCGCGCTACGGCTTCTTTCCGCCGGGTCAACGCTTCGAGCTGACCGCGATGGCTGGCGGCACCGTGGTCAACAATTTCAACTCGCCCCGCGGAGTAGCCTGGGGAGCGGAGTTGCGCTATCGCCTCACGCCCTATGTCGATGCGATCGGAACGTACCTCGATGAGGGCGACGCGCGTGTGGTCAGGCGCAAAGGCGCAGCGGGTCAGCTCGGGCTCAAGCGCGAGTTCCTCAACCATCACGCCGACGTCGGCGTGGCCGGTGGCTTCTACTTCGCGCACGATCGCGACTTCAGCAGTCCCGAGACGCAGGTGCTGGGGCTCATCACCACACGGACTCAGGTGCTCGGGCTCCTCACCATGACCGCCACCTACCGCATGGAGGCAGGCTTGCGTCTGCGAGCCTATTGGTATCGCACTCTCACCACCAACGGCCGCGACACGGACGTCGTCATGCTCGGGCTCGGATGGGCCCTTTGAGCGCAGCCGTGCGCTGCATGATCCTAGGGCCCCATGCCGGGATCGAACATGGGCCGTACTTCGGCTTCACCTTCGAAATCCGGCCAGTGCCTCCGATGCAGCTCCATGAACTCCTGCGCGATACGAACCGCTTCGGACTTCGAGTCCGCCTCGATGATGGCCCAGCCACCGATCACTTCCTTGGTTTCGATGAAGGGGCCGTCGGTCATCGAAATGACGCCTTTCGCGAGACGGATACGGAAGCCCTCTTTGCTTGGCAGTAAGCCTCCGGTATCGACGAGCGAACCGTCCTGCATGCACTTCTGCACGAATTGGCCCATGGCGTCCATGAGCGCCCGCGGGGGTCCAACCTCTCGATACGATTCGGAATGGCGAATGAACGTAAGGTATTTCATGACGGTCCTGTGGCAACGGAACGGGTCTCTCTGGCTCCTAGCCGAATGCGACCCGTGGTTATCGACGTAGCCGTACAAATAATTCCAGCGGGCATCAGGCCGTCATCGCACCCGGCGGAACAAAGCCTTCAAGAACAGTTGCTTGATCAAGGAGCGTTGGGCAGGAGGCCGGCTGTCACGAGGGTAGGTGCGCGGCGATAGTGGGTAGCCTGTTCCCAGGCGTAGGCCCAGGCGAGAAGATCGCCGTCCCGCCACGGTCTCCCTGAGAATTCAAGGCCGAAGGGAAGCCCATCGGGATAAAACCCTCCGGCGACCACCACTGCCGGTACGCCGATCACATTGGCAAAGCCGGTGAGTGAATGCGGTCCTTCGCTGAGGCGGCCGTCCTGCGGCATCGTCTCATCAGGAGGTGGCATCTGAATGGCCGGGTAGACATAACCATCGAGGCGAAGCCTTTCCAGGGGCTCGAGGTACGCCCGCAGCGTTCGTTGCCGCGGCGCGAAGTAGTTTGAGTTCGCCTGCGGATCGTCTTCGATCGAGACCTGGGAAATTCTGTCATTGCCGAAATGGGTATATTCGCGTTCCGAGCCCGTCAAGGTGGCGGCGAGCGGTTGCCCGACCCGGCGCTCATACTCGCTTATGGAACGGTATTGCGCCGGGCCAAAATCGTGGAGAAATCGATTGGTTCCTTCTCGCACGTAGGGGTAGGTGGATACCTGCGCGGCAAGACGTATGAAGCTTGCGGGGAGTACGGATTCGTCGAATAGGACCGTTGCGCCCAGGGCGCGCAGCGCCTCGACATCCTTCATGAAAGCGGCGCGTGTCTCGGGGCGCAGCGCAATGTCTGCTTCGAGGCTAAGCTTTGCGACGAGATCGGTCGGAGTCGTCGCAGGAAGCCCATGAAACGGTATGCCTTTCCCTTCGAGAATGAAGGACGGCACCGCGAACCGTTTGCCCTTCAGCGAAGCGGATTTCAGGTCCCGCACATACCGCTCCGGGTGCGCGTTGGCGTTGTAGTGCGCCGTCCCCGGATCGAGCGGGTCGGCACCCGCCATGACCGAAAGTGCGATCGCGGCATCGGTGACGTTTCGAGCTATGGGACCTGTGTTATCGAGCAGCCAATCAAGTGGGGCGATGCCCGCAATGCTGACCAGGCCCCGAGTGGGAAACACGCCGACGAGAGCACTCGTCGCTGCTGGCATGCGGATGGAGTTGGCGGTATCCGTACCGGTGCCGAGCAGCGCCATATTGCCGGTGACCGCGGTAACGGTTCCGCCCGATGAGCCACCAGGGGAGAAGCGCACGTCATAGGCGTTACCGGTGCGACCAAAGGAACTGCTGCGGGTCGTATCGCTTTCCGCAAAATCGGGCATATTGGTGTGCCCGAGAATGATCGCGCCCGCAGAGCGGAGCTTGGCAACGATCGGGGCGTCGCGCGGCGCGATGAGCTCATGACCGGGCAGGGTGAACCCCTTCCACCCGTCGGTGGTCACCTGGCCCTCGATGCTGGTATTGGCTTTGATCACAATAGGCACGCCCCAGAGCGCGCCTCGGCTCCCCATGGGGCGCGTATCCGCATCCGCTCGGGCTGCGGCCCGTAGGGCATCCGCCTCCATGAGTGTCTCGATGGCCCGATAAATGCCGTTATATCGGTGAATCCGGTCGAGATGCCACCGCACAACGTGCGTAACCGTGTACTTTCGGGCTGCGTAGAGCAGTTGCAGCCGCGGAACGGTGATTTCGAGGAGGTCTTCGTCCAATTCCGGGCGCGATAGCGGGCGCGAAGGCGCCGGGGGGCGAAGAGAAGCCAGCGCAAGGGACGAGGAAGACGCCACGACTGCGCCACCCAGGCCAGTCATGAAGATTCGGCGATCAATGGAAGTCACATGGCACCTCGACGAGGCATCGTCAATTACGAAAACGCTGGTGCAGGGCACACCCCTGTAGCTTCGCGAACTTTTCGTTCGGCTGCCATAGGAGAAAGGGCGCCAAGGCCGCATCTGGCCGGATGATGGTCGCTGCGCCTTCCAGGAGCTGATTCCCCGGCTCGACCGGGAATCTCTGGATCGTCGACTTCCCGAGCAGGCAGCGATTTGACATGCAGGCAAATACTTGCCTATACTAAAGGCAAGTAAACACTTGCATGTACGGATATGGCAAAGCACCCAGATACCGACCTGTTGTTCAAGGCTCTGGCGGATCCCAGCCGGCGCAAGCTCCTGGATTTGTTGCACGCCCACGATGGCCGCACCTTGACCGAGCTCTGCAACCACCTCGACATGACGCGTCAGGCCGTGACCCAGCACCTGGAGCTGCTGGAGGCGGCGAATCTCGTGGCTACGCTACGTCGAGGGCGCGAGAAGCTGCACTTCCTCAATCCGGTGCCGCTACAGGAGATCTACGAGCGGTGGATCGCCAAGTTCGAGAAGCCGCGCCTCAAAGCGCTGTCGGAACTGAAAGAACGGCTGGAAAAGACCGATAGCTAAAGCCATCAACAAAGCAACCTTGCCGCCTTGGAGGACTTCATGGCCAGATCGACCTGTGTTTATGTCACTTATATCCGCACCACTCCGGAGAAACTCTGGTCGGCGTTGACCGACCCGAAATTCACCGAGCAGTACTGGTTTGGAATGCGCAGCGAAAGCCCGTGGAAAGCCGGCTCGCCGTGGAAGCTCGTCACCGCGGCTGGCGAAGTGCTCGACTCCGGCGAGATCGTGGAATCCGATCCGCCCCGGCGCCTGGTAATCCGCTGGCAAAACCAATGGAACCCCGAGCTCAAGGCGGAAGGCGTCTCTCTCTGCACGATGGAGCTGGAGCCCCACGGGACAGCCGTCAAGCTCACCGTCACCCACTCCATCGAGCGCGACGGCTCGAAGTTCATCGTGTCGGTATCCGGGGGCTGGCCCAAGGTCATTTCCAACCTCAAGTCCCTGTTGGAGACCGGCTCCGTCGTCCTGCAGGACTACGAGAGAAAGCACTGATTGCCGGCAGAATCCTAGTGAGCGCGCAATACAGCAACCCGAGAAAACCAATGGCCAGATCGACTTTTGATTACGTTACCTACATTCGCGTCACGCCGGAGAGGCTCTGGCAAGCTCTGACGGACGCGAGCATCACGCAGCAGTACTGGTTCGGCATGCGCTCCGAGAGTCGGTGGGCTGTCGGATCCTCGTGGCAGCTCTCATTCCCCGACGGTCGCGCCTGCGATACCGGCGAAATCGTCGAGGCCGAACCCCTTCGGCGGCTGGCGATTCGCTGGCAGAACGTGGTCAATCCCGAATTCGAGGCCGAAGGGGCGGGGCAGTGCACGATGGAGCTCGAAACGAGCGGTCCGGCGGTGAAGCTGACCCTGACCCATTCGGTCGATTGCGAGCGCTCGAAATACATCGCGGCGGCCTCCGGTGTGTGGCCGAAGGTTCTGGCGAATCTCAAATCCTTGCTGGAGTCCGGCTCGGTCGTCCTGGAGAGCTATTAGCACGCCTGAGGCCAGGAGACTGTCAGGGTCGCCCTCGCACCGGATCGGAGGTAACGGGGGGTTGGTCCGAAGTCCCCGACGTGTCGCATCCGTGCGCGGCGGCGAGCAGTGCTCGAATGCGGGGCGGATCGTCGATCGCGCCCATGGCAAGGAGAGCAAACCGTGCCAGGAGCAGGTGCGCACGCGCTTCTCCGACTCGGGTCAGGGAGCGGCACAGCTCGCCGTAGAGGGTGTCGAGTTCGTCGTCAGTCATGAGCTCACGGATCCTCTTTCGGAGGCGCGCCGAGTACTCGTTGCAATGCAAGGTGCACGGCCTGCGCGGCCGGGTGGTGCCAACGAGCCAGAACGTGACCGTCGGGCCTGAAGAGATAGACGGTTCCGGGCGCAGCGCCATAGAGTGAAGTCAGCCGCGCAGTGTGGTCCCAGCCACGGGCGGACACACGCGCCGACGGCTGGCGCGTCGCGACACCCACGGCCCGTAGTGGCACGGCGGCCTTGATCGAGTCCGCCAGCACCGACAGCTCCGCCGGAGCGTAGCCGCTCTCGGTGAAGCACACCGCGGTAAAGGCTGGTCCCAGGAGCTCGGTGAAATGACCGGGGCGCGGCGCCTCCTTATCGCAAAGCGTGACGGGACACTCGATTGCGACGGCGCCTGGCGCCGGACCTGCGCTCCAGGTCGCCGAATCGCCCAGGCTGAGAGGCGAATCGGCATAACGCGCCGGCTCTGTCTGACGCGGATTGATGAGCGGCCGCAGGAAGGATTGCTGGGCAGCCAGGCCCAGCACGGCGGTGCGCATGAGCTCGAACCCGAACGACGGCGGCGACATGAACTCCGTGCTCTTCATGCCCTGGCGCAGGTTCTCGCGTGCGGCCTGCACGCGCTCGGTGGAATAGCTATCGAGCAATCCTTCGCGGGCGGCACCGCGAACGGTGAGCGCCAGCTTCCAGGCCAGGTTGTCGGCATCCTCGAATGCGGAATTTGCGCCGCGCACCCCGAAGATCGGTAACAGATGCGCGGCATCGCCCGCGAGGAGCAGCCTCCCGGCGCGGTAGGTCTCGAGTGTGAGCGCATTGGCGCGATACAAGCTGATCCATATCGGAGACCAGTCCTCGCTCTCGCCGATCATGCGGAGGTGGCTTGCGACGCGCGGAATCACGTTCTCGGGTAGGGCGGCTGTCTCCGAGTTCTCGTCATCCCGCAGCTGGTAGTCGATTCGCCAGACATCGTCGGGCTGGCGATGCATCAGGATGGTCGAGCCGGGGTTGGAGGGAGGATCGAACCAGGCCAGGCGTTCGGTCTGACGAGTGCTCCTGAGCGCAAGGTCCACGATGACATAGCGGCCTTCGTAGCTCGTGCCGCGCAGCCGCAACCCCGCCGCTTCGCGTACCGAGCTGCGTGCCCCGTCGCAACCGACCGCCCACTCCGCATCGAGCTCATAGCCTCCGACCGGAGTCTCGATCGACAGGCGCACGCCACTCTGAGATGCGTGAATGCCGCTGACGCGGCTCTGCCAGCGTACCTCCACGAGACCCGAGCTCTCGGCGGCCTCGAGGAGGAAGTCCTCGATGTAGTATTGCTGGATGTTGATCATTGGCGGCAGCCGCTGATTCTCGTCGTGCGGCATCGAGAAGTGCAGTACCTCCTCACCCCGATAGAAGCTGCGGCCGCCAACCCACGGTAGACCGGTCGCGAGAAACTTCCTGGCGGCCCCATATCGTGTCAGGATCTCCAGCGACCGGCGCGATAAGCAGATCGCCCGGCTGCCCACGCACACCGTGTCGTCGGCTTCAACGACCACTGACGGCACGCCGTGGCCTGCCAGTGCCAGAGCCGTCGCGAGGCCGACGATGCCGCCTCCGACAACCACCACCGCGTGGCGTCGATCCTCGATGCCCGAGCGCAGCGCCGGCAGGCGGGCCGCGAAGCGGCGCGCGACATACGGATACCGCGCGAAGGGCCGGGTTGACCGCTCGATCATGTCAGCGGGTGTTCATCTCGGCTCACGAATTTCAGGTTTGCAGCGCGATGACATCGCCCCGTATGGCGATGCTATTCAATCGATCGTTGAGCCGGGATCCGGTGAGTCCTCGCCTCGATACGCATCGACCGGGATCGTACCGCCGGCACGCGCCACCCTGCGCTTGTCATCGTCCGAGAGCGTCTCGGCGAGAATGTCTATGCGCTTCCATTGAGGAAACGGCTGCTTTCCGGATTCGGTCGGAACGTGGGGCGACAGAGTCCGGCCGGTCGCTTTGTGAATGTATCTTCCACAATTGACGAATACCTGCTCCGCAGCGACCGAGATCAGGTATCGAGCGCCGGGGTACTCTCGAAGCAAGGCGCCGGATTCCACGATTCCGGCTCTGCCCTGGACCCGCAACCGGCGCGGCGACTCGAAGTCGATGAACAGCATTCCGACATTTGTCGAGCTTGCGATGTTCCCCATGGAGAGGAACATGCCATTGCCGTCATAGACAGGGAATACCAACTCGCCTGGGCCCGTGATGCGAACAAAGCCGGGTGCGCCGCCTTTGTATGACACGGTGGGCCTGCCCTTGTGATCGACGGTGGCCAGAAAGAGCATCGAGGCTGCTTCGATGAATGTCCGGTCGCCGGCATCGAATTCACTGTGCGCCAAGGACTCGAGCCGGTCGGCCAGATTGCGAGTCCCCTTCCCATCCTGAAAACGACGATGCGCTTCACTGTAGAGCTCGCTCATGATCGTCTCCTCAGCGCCGGGCCCGCGGACATGTGCGGGCCGATGGCAATCTTAACTCGCCTGCGGGCCCATCGCCTCCTATACTCGATGCAACCGTCGGCAGGCTGGCCGGGCAATGCATTTGTGGCTCCGTGTGCGGTGCACTCTGATCAGCTTCGCGCTGGCTGCGGGGCTGGCTCTTGCCGTGGCTGATGGCGCGAGGACGGCGGGGCAAGGGCTGCTCGGGGTGGCGCTCGTCGTCGACTCGTCCTCGCGGTGGCAAGGCGCGCTCATCGGGCGCGTGGCGCCGGCGACCGCCGCAGCGCGCGCCGGCCTGCAGGCGCGGGATCTGATCGTCCAGGCCGACTCGCAGCCGATCCGTTCGGCCGCGGACCTGACTGCGTATGTGGGGACCCATCGCCCTGGCGATCGCATTGCGCTCACCGTGATGCGATGGGACGGGTCATCGCTCGCGCGCATCGAGGTCACCGCAACGCTCGGTCCGTCGCCCGACCAAAGCAATCCGCGTCCCGCCGGTGCGGCCCAAGCGAGCGCGACCCTGCGCCCGCGCCCTTCAGCGGTCCCGGCACTAGAGTTGAGCCAGGTGTCCTGGACCACTTTCACCGACCCGTACGAAAACGCATTCACCATCGACGTGCCGCGCGGCTGGAAGGTTGCCGGGGGCGTCTACCGCAAGATCCCGCTGTGGGGCAGCCTGGTCCTGCGCGTCCTCTCGCCCGACCGACGAACGCTGATCGCAGTCGGTGACCCGGACAGTGTTCCGTATGTCGCACCGGTCGCTGCGCAGGATTTCGTCCGCCGCTTCACCGAGAGGGCGATCGGCCCGGCGTGTACGGGTCTGAAGATCGTCGAGGTCCACGAGCTGCAGGACGTCGAACAGTATGCGATGTCGCACGCGCTCGGGACATACAACCAGTGGAGCGCCGCTCAGGCGTCCTTCGTCTGCAGTGGCGAGCGACAGGCTGGCATGGCCGGAGAAGCGATTGCCGTGATGCAGTATATGGCGACGCTGCGCAGCGGACATGCGCAGGTACTCGCGGCGTTCGTGACGACGAGCGGGCAGGAGGAAGCCGCCGACCGACTGTTGAATCATATGATCCAAAGCTTGCGCCAGAACCCGGCGTGGTCGGCACGGCAGCAGCATACGGCAGAGGGCGTCCGCCAGGCTGCGATGGCCCGGTGGCGGGGTGAGCAGCGACAGTTCGGGCAGATGGACGATGCGATCACCAACACCGGGCATTTCGCCGCTCCGGATGGGAGACTTTACGACCTCGACGCCAGACCCCGCTATCAGTGGCGCACCCCTGACGGCCGAACTGTCGGCACCGACACGCTGACGCCGCCCTCTCCCGACGCGCAGCTCCTCCAGCGACAGCCGGAATAGGCAACTACCTCGATCCTGCTCCTGCCGTCGCCGCTCCCGTTACGCCCGC
Organism: Steroidobacteraceae bacterium; assembly: GCA_036273735.1. Lineage (GTDB taxonomy): Bacteria > Pseudomonadota > Gammaproteobacteria > Steroidobacterales > Steroidobacteraceae > 13-2-20CM-66-19. The sequence goes on from DASUHA010000166.1 coordinate 16,210, forward strand.
ATAGCGACATCGGCCCTTTGCGCAGCGAATCTCAGCGCTGGCCCTGACTCGCGGCAACCAGTAGTCGGCCTTATGCAGGATGTAGCTCTTGCGAGCAGGCGTGAGGCTACGCAGATATCTCGTCTCTGGACGAAGCCACGGGCTGTGAAGTCCCCCCATGTCCTTGATGGCGCGCTCCGGGTCGAAGCCTTCGATCAGAATCCGATAAGCCGCTGCCAGCACCAGGGCGCGGTCGACTCCGAGATGACAATGAAGATATACCGGTTTAGGTGCCTGGCGCATGATTGCCAGAAATAGCGCTACGCGTTCATCCAGACTGGTGCGACTGAGCAGGCGCACCGCATTGAATCGCCGAATGCGAAAATAAGGGATCGAGCGGACGAGCTCAGGGGGGACTTTGGTCGCATCGAACGACGCCCGATCATCGACCTGAATGCTGACGACCGACCCGACGCCCCGCACCACCAGCCAGCGAGCTCCCTTCCTCGATGGCCGCTCTCCTTCCCACAACGTGCCCGGCGTCACGACGCATAGGTCAGGGATTGGCGAGCCGGATTTACCTCTGCAGAAGCCGGGAGGCGGTCGGATGAAAATATAGGCACAACCCGACACGAGTAACGCGAGGGCACTTACGCAGGCTGCGGTCCTGATCACTGCGAGGGCTGCATCGAGGCAACCGCGGCCTTGGCCAAGCCGATATCGAACGGCTCAATGTTATCCTTTCTTTTGCGCACGGGCCCTCAGCCTACACTCGATATCGGACAACTTTCTCTCTCGGTCCGGTCAGCCGCTCTCGCGGCGATGGGGCGGGGTGGCGGCGCTGCGACCGATCCATCGGCGATGGGCGGCGACATGCTTCTTGGATGCCGCTATACTGAAAGGATGAGAACGAGTCGCATTTGCAGTGCCAAGGTTGGGCTTTTTCTCGCAGTCGGTGCGGTCGGGCTTCTCTTGAGCGTCGCGGCATCCGGTCGGGACGCGGCCGCCACGGTCCCTCAGACGTGGCAGATGATCGATTATCTCTCGACCGATTACGCCGGGGCGGTCAAGGACGGCGCGGTAATCAGCGCCTCGGAATACTCGGAAATGCGCGAGTTTTCGCGTACCGCCAGAAGCCGGATTCAGGCCCTTCCGCCAAGCGCCGCCACTGCAGCGCTGCTCGCTGAGGCCAATACTCTGATTGCCCAGATCGATGCCAAAGCGTCGCCTGCGGATGTCGCTCATAGCGCCCACACGCTGGCTGACGCATTGCTGGTGGCTTATCCGATCGTGACCGGGCCGCAGCGTACACCCAACCTCGCCCAGGGTGCCGCGCTGTACCAGCAAGAGTGCGCGGCCTGCCACGGAGCTACCGGAAGGGGAGATGGCCCAGTGGGTGTGCGGCTGTCGCCGCCTCCGGTGAATTTCACCGCGCAGGCCCGGGCCGATGAGCGCAGTGCCCTGTCTCTCTACGAGGTCATCACCCAAGGAGTGCAGGGCACACCGATGGCGAGCTACGGCAAGACGCTCTCGCCTGGAAACCGATGGGATCTCGCCTATTACGTCGGCACGCTCGCCTATCCGCAAGGAAAGGCGGAAAGTGCGGCGCGATTCTGGCAGCGGGATGCCACGGCCCGCGCCCGGATCACCGATCTGAATGACCTCTCGCAGGCGCGGGTGACTCAGTTGGCGCCTGAGCTTGGCTTGCAGCAGTCCAGGCTGATCGTCGGCTACCTGCGCGCTCACCCCGACGCTGTGCAAGAGGCCCTGCACGGCGTTCCCCTCGCGCGAGCACGTGTGCAAGCGAGTCTGGCCGCGTACCGAGCCGGCTCAGTGGCGGAGTCCACGGGAATGGCGCTGTCAGCGTATCTCGACGGTATCGAGCCCATCGAGCCTCAGCTCAATGCCCGGGACAGTGCACTGCGCATGCAGTTGGAAACGGCTATGGGCGCGTATCGGACGGCCCTCTCTCGCCACGCGCCAGTCGCCAGCGTCGCCGCGCAAGCCACTCGGGTGAATTCGCTCTTGGATCAGGCGCAGGCTGTGACCTCCTATGCCGGCAATGATCCGGTGACCACCTTCCTCGGGGCGTTTACGATCCTGGTTCGCGAAGGGCTCGAGGCGCTGTTGGTCGTGGTGGCTTTGCTGGCTTTCCTGCGCAAGGCGGAACGGTTCGCGGCGCTGCGCTACGTGCATGCCGGCTGGACCTCCGCGCTCCTCGCGGGCGCCATCACGTGGGCGCTGGCACGCTACGCGATATCCATCAGCGGCGCCAACCGCGAGCTCACCGAAGGATTCTCATCTGTATTCGCTGCCGCCGTGCTGGTCAGCGTCGGACTCTGGATGCACGGGAAGAGCATCGGCGGGCGCTGGCAGGCCTATTTGAAGGGTAAGATGACCTTTGCGGTCAATCAGAGATCCGCCTGGTTTCTCTTCGGACTCGCGTTCATTTCGGTTTACCGCGAGGTCTTCGAGACGATTCTCTTCTACGTGGCGCTGTGGAACCCCGGCGAGAAATTCTGGCTCCTCACGGGCATAGGCGCCGGCGCAGTGACTCTGGGCCTGATCGCATGGATTCTCCTGCGCACGAGCCGCCGCCTGCCTATCGGCAAGTTTTTCTCGGCAAGCTCGGTACTCATCGCAGTGCTGGCGATCGTGCTCACCGGCAAGGGTGTCTCGGCCCTCCAGGAGGCCGGCTGGGCACCCGTGACCGTTGCGCCGTTTCCGCATATTGAAGTCCTTGGCGTGTACCCGACCTGGCAATCCTCATTGGCGCAGCTCATCGTCCTGCTGGTACTGGTGTCCGGGTTCGCGATCAACGGCCTGCGCGCCCGCAGCGCACCGGCAGCAGCCGTCCCCACCAAGTAACTTCTCAGCTATCGTGAGTCATCCAGTTGCGCCGCCCTGCCGAAGTGCTCGATCAGAAGCTGAGACGCCCGGCCGCCATTGCGCTTCTTACGTCACTTCCTCTGGATGAGGTTGCGTGCGTTGGATTTGGGATGAGAGTTCGATGCGAGTCGAGCGGTCTCGTCGTGACCTGGCGGTTCCCCGCTCCGTTTGACTCGGCCGTCGGGCAGTGGAACCGCTATGGGCGCGACGACGACTTTCGCCACCCCGATGCGTTTCGTGATTCCGATCTCATGTGCGGTCGCTGGCGATAAGTCGACGATACGACCCTTGATGTACGGACCGCGATCCTCGATCTTGATGATGGCGCTCTTCCCGGTGGCGACATTGGTGACTTTCGCCACGGTTCCGAGCGGGAGCGTGCGGCTCGCGGCATTGTTGCCCCGCGGGTTCATCGGGGCGCCATTCGCCATGGTTTTACCGAAGAATTGCCGCGCGTAGTACGAGGCGGCGCCGCGCCGCTTTCTTGCCGAGAGATCCGGCTTCGCCGGCCCTGAAACTCGCTGTGGCGCGTCTCGATGGGGAGGTTCCGCTGCGCCGAGCGGCGAGAATGCGATCGCCAATCCCGCTGCGAGCAGGGGTATTGCTCCGGCCAAGCGCTGCACCTGCTCTCCAAAGTGAGAACCGCTAAGGAGATAACTTGGGGCCGCTTTGGGAGTTCCAGAGCCGGCAGCTGAGCCGCACGGAATCCATTGAGATCGGGTGGCGCGCTAGTGCTGGGACGCACCGTCGCCCATGCCTGCGCGGCTGCGCGTGAAGACGCGTCGGCCTTCGAACCAGGTCTCGAGCACCTGAGTGCCCGCCACGTCATCGGCGCGACCATGGTCGGCGAGCTCGAGGATATCCCGATCCAATACGATGAAGTCGGCGGATTTTCCGACCTCGAGGGACCCGGTTACGGTGCCCCGGCGCAGAAAACGGGCGCCGTTGATGGTGTAGGCGTCGATGACATCGCGAATCGAGATCGCCTGCTTGGGGTTTAACGCCCGCTCACCGGGGTGTCGGCGAGTCACTGCCAGCGCCATGTTCACAAATGGTCGCGGATCCCTAGTGTCGACCGGCGCATCGGATCCGGCGACAAGCGTCGCGCCTGCCTGTAGGACTGCTCTGACCCGGTAGGCATTGCGCTCGTAGTATCCGTCGTGGGGATGAAGCGCCGAATAGTCGCTGCCCGCCACCCGGTCGATGAACGGTACGACGGTCATGTCGTATTGCTCATCCGTATACGCCCAGGCGTAAGTGAATGCTACGTACAGATGATCGTGTCCAACGCGCGCCACATCGGCGGGAGCGGCTAGTTGCATGTGGGCAATGCCATCGGGGTAGCTCGATACCCCATCGGCCGCCCGTGCAGCCTCCAGATCGTCGAGTACCGTGTGCAGCGTACCGTCACCAATAACGTGAATATGCAGCGCGAAGCCTGCCTCATGAAAGCGCCGGATGAATTCCCGGATGACCGCGGGATCGTGCTGCAGTTGCCCCTGCGATACGCTGCACTGCGCCGGATGGAATCCATGCGCTGTCATAAAGTCAGCCAGGGCCCGAGGCGACGCGTAATGGGCGGGTTGCGCCCGAACTTGTGCGCAGACCGCGGAGGCCGTATCGACATAGCCCTTGACGGTCAGCTTGCCGGCAGAGTCCTTCCCGAAAATGGGTTGCAGGTACGGATGCAGCGACAGGACATCCGGCAATGTCGGAGGCAAAGCGTACGGATTGCCTTCCAAGACTCCGTCTGCGAATAGCTTCACGACGTCCGCGCGAATGAGCGGGTCGCGCGCGAACTGTGCGCGTACTCGCCGCGCAGAGGTCAGCATGCGTGCAAAGTCAGGCTTGCCATCCGCTGTCCTGATGAAGTCCGGGTCATAGAATTGGGCGAGGGTGACGCGGGCCGAGAGCTTGCCCTCGCGCTCGAGCGTCTGATAGACCGGCACCAGCTGCGGCGGTACTGCCGCATCGAGAAAACCGGTAATGCCGTCGTCGTTGTATAAGCGCGGTATCTGATCCCGCGCTTTCATGATCGCCCCGCCGTCCACGAAACTGCCCGCAACGTCCACGCCCGGCGCAGGCATGAGCAGGCGTGCCGCTTCGTTGACCGCGCCATTGGGCTCTCCATTCGCATCCACGCCGACGACTTTGGCATAAGCGGCGAAGTCGCGGGTGAGCGTCGCTTTCGATAGTCCAACGACCTGGCCGGAGACATTGCGCGCCTTCAGGAGCGCTACGCTGTTGAAGGCGTCATGATGGCCGTCGTTGCCGTATAGATGGATGGCAACGCTCGTCGAAGCGCGGTCCAGCGCGGCGCGTAAGGTCGGAAAGTCAGCATCCGGTTGATTGCCATCCGAGAAATTCCATTGCTGCACGCTCAGCCAACCGCCCGCGGGTACCCGGTAGCGCTGCAGGCAGCGACCCACGAACGCCGAGATCTGTCGCAACGGCATGGGCGCGCTGTCGAGATCGCAGACATCGAGCTTGATCGCCAGCATTGGATGGGTGTGCGAATCGAAAAGACCGGGGAGCACGAGCTTGCCACCCAGCCTCTCGACCTTCGTATGCGGGCCGATCCAGCGCCGTACCGCCGCGGAGGAGCCGACGAAGACGATGTTACCTGCGCGCACGGCGAGTGCCTGTCGTTCGCTGTGATGGGCATCCGCCGTGTAGATTCTGGCATCGATCACTGCGAGGTCCGCCGGTGGCGGTGCGGCATGCGCAGGAATAGCGAGTATCGGTATCAGGCAGGCAAGGAGTGGAACCGCGTGCAAAACCCGGTGCTTACGCTCGATCTTTGTCTGCATGGCCTGGTGCGACATGGGCTTGGATCTCGCGTGGCGCGATGGCATGGCCTCCATTGTACGATACGTGTGACTCGATTATCGAGTCGCAAGACTCTGGTTCCACAACCGGCCCGATCGATCCCTGCGCTCGGCCACCCCTTGCATGCCGTCCCCCCATGCTCGTATACTGAACTCAATGGTTCAGTATACGAACGTCAACCTCGATACCTCGTTCGCCGCCCTCTCGGATGTCACGCGACGCGGCGTGCTGGAGCAGCTCATACGCGCCGAGGCATCAATCACCGAGCTCGCCGAGAAATTCAACATGACCCTCACGGGCATGAAGAAACATGTCGGCGTCCTGGAGCAGGCCGGACTCGTCATCACGCAGAAGGTCGGCCGCGTGCGGACCTGCAGGGTCGGCCCGCATCGACTGGCGGAGGCGACGGCATGGCTCGAGAAGTACCGCCAGCTCTGGGCCGCACGCTTCGACGAGCTGGACGGGATTATCGAGGATTTGAAAGAGCGGGAGAAAATCGATGGCCGCAAGAAAAGAGAGTGAGCCCAAGCCCATGAAAAACCGCACGACGGTCGAGCGGAAGTCCGAGCGTGAGCTCATCGTCATGCGAACCTTCGACGCTCCAGCGCGGATCGTATTCGAAGCGTGGACCAAGCCCGATCTGTTCAAACGGTGGTGGGCGCCGAGATCGAGGGGCATCTCCCTGGTTTCCTGCCAGATGGATGTTCGTGTCGGAGGCGGGTACCGATTGGTATTCGGCAAAGGTATGGAATTCTTCGGCAGATACATCGAGGTGACACCGCACTCGCGCCTCGTGTGGACCAATGACGAGGGCGGTGAGGATGGGCCCGTCACCACGGTGACCTTCGAGGAAAAAGGCGGCAAGACGCTGCTCGTCATGCACGAGCTCTATTCCTCCAAGGAAGCTCTCGACGCTGCCGGCACCGGAGCGGCGGATGGGATGGGCGAGTTGTTCGGACAACTGGACGAGCTTCTCGCCACGCTCGGCGCAAGCGGAGGACGGGTGAGGTCGGGCTGACGGGTAGTGGTCTTCAGCTCTTCAAGCCGGCGTCTTCAAGCCGGCGAGCTTGCTGTGGGTTCGCGCAGCCTCCTCGTCGGTCAGGACCGGATTCTCCTGCAGCAGTTCCTCGAACTTCGCGGGCAGCAGGGCGGGGCTGAAATAGAAACCCTGGTACTGGTCGCAGCCAAGCTTGGCAAGCAGGTGTAACTGCTCACGCGTCTCCACGCCCTCTGCGATCACCTTTAGGCACAGACTGTGGGCGAGCGAGATGATGGCGCCAACGATGGAAGCGTCTTCCCGACGCGCGGTCATCTGTTCGACGAAGCAGCGGTCGATCTTGAGCTTGTCGATCGGAAAGCGGCGCAGGTAGCTCATACTGGAGTAGCCGGTGCCGAAGTCATCGACCGAGACCAGAACGCCCATGCGGCTGATGGCTTCCAGGATATGCACGGACTCCTCGGCATCGCTCATGACCGCGGTCTCCGTCAGCTCGATCTCGAGGAGTGTAGGGTCGAGCCCCGAGGCATCGAGTGCGCGGCGAATCTGACCCACCAAGTCCACGAGGCGGAACTGCGAGGGCGCAAGATTGACGGCGATGCGTACGGCGCGGGGCCCGTGCTCCTGCCAGACCTTTCCTTGACGGCACGCCTCAAACAACACCCACTCGCCGATGGCATCGAGTAGGCCGCACTCCGCGGCAACCGGAATGAACTCGCCCGGGAGCAGCAGGCCGCGCTGTGGATGCCGCCAGCGGATCAGCGCTTCGGCGCTGTTGATCCGGTCCGTCGCGGTGTCGACCTTTGGTTGGTAATGTAGCTCGAATTGCCCACGGTGCAGTGCCTCGTGCAGCTCGCTCTCGAGCTTCACACGCTCCTGTGTCACGCTCCCCATGCTCTCGGTGTAGCACTCAACGTCGTTGCGGCCGCGCTCCTTGGCGTAGTACATGGCCGCGTCTGCGTGCGCTAGCAGCGTATCGATAGTCGCCCCATCGCGCGGGTAGAACGCAATACCGATGCTGGGTGAGACATGCACGTCGATGCCGAGGAGCCGCATGGGCTGCTCCATCACCTTCAGCAGGCGCTTGCCCATCTCCAGCGTTTCCGCTTGTGTTAGCGGCCCGTCGAAGATGATCACGAATTCGTCGCCGCCGAGGCGCGCGATGCTATCGACCGCACGGATGGCTCCCTTGAGGCGCACCGCCACCTCGCACAGGAGCTCATCGCCTGCGCGATGGCCGAGCGAGTCGTTGATGAGCTTGAAGCGGTCGAGATCCACCACTGCCACGGCAAACCCGTGCGCTTGCCGGTCAGCCTGGGCAATGGCCTGAATGATGCGGTCCTCGAGCAGCAGGCGATTGGGGAGTCCGGTGAGCGAGTCATGCGAGGCGAGGTGCCGTAGCTGTCGGTTCGCAGCCTCGAGTCCGCGCGTGCGGTCGGTGACGACTCGCTCGAGACCCTCGACATGGCGCTTGAGCGCGCGTGCGTTCTGCCACTTATGGCTCAGGGCGCTCGCAGACTGCAGGATCTCGATCGGCTCGAAGGGTTTTTTGATGACGATGAGCTTGTCGGAATGCCCGAGTCGCGCCAGGAGCTCCATCCAATCGTAGTCACTATAGGCGGAGCAGACCACGACTTGGATGTCGGGGTCGACCTTCCAGAGGTTTTCGATCGTTTCCAGACCATCCCAGCCGGGCGGCATGCGCATGTCCACGAAGGCGACCGAGTAGGGGCGTGCCTCTGCGATGGCGCGGCGCGCCATTTCCACGCCGTCCCGGCCCTGCATCGCCGAGTCCACGTCGAATGTCGGACGCGACACGGTCGACTGCGGCTCGCCGAACAGCGCGGCTTCCGCCGCGGAGACATGCGTGTCATCGCAGCCCGTAAGGATCTTGCGATAGTCCTCGTGGATCGCCCGATTGTCGTCGATCATCAGCAGGCGGTGGGTCAGCAGCTCGGATTCATCGGCCACGGGGCTGCTCCGGCTACGTGAGGGGTAGCGTCAGAGTGAAGGTAGCGCCCTGACCGGGTCCAGCACTTTCCCCCTGCAGCGAACCGCCGAGGTCTTTGGCCGCCAACGCGCAGCTGTGCAAACCGAAGCCGTGTCCGCCTTTGCGCGTAGTGAAGCCGTGATTGAAAATGCGCTGAAGGTTCTCCGGCGGAATGCCGACTCCAGTGTCGATCACGGCGATCACCAAAGTGCCATTGACCGCCCGCACGCGGACAGTCACCCGCTTCTCGGGGCTCCCGGACTCATCGCAAGCATACTTGGCGTTGCGGATCACGTTCACCAGGATCTGCAGCACTTTGTGCTTGTCGACGGTGATCAGCGGCACCTCCTGGAGGTCGCGCACCAGGGTTACTCCATGGCGACTGAACGCCCCTTCGTTCATCCGCAGGCTGTCCTCGACCAGCGTGCGAACGTCGACCATCTCGGTCACGCCGCCGCGGCGTGCGTAGCTCTGCTGCATCGCCACGATTTCCTTGATGTGCTCGACGTTGCCGCGCAACGCCGTGAGCTCCGCGCTGGCCGCATCACGCTCCTCAATGAGATCGGCTGCGAGCTCCTGCAGGTACACCGGCAACTGCCTGCCTTGAGAGCCCGTCATGAAAGTCATCAAGTCGGATGCATGTTCGCTCAGGAGTGCAGCGACCCGTTCCAGTCCGACGCACTTTGATTTCCTGATACGCTCGGATACGATGCTCGCCGAAACATTGACGCTGTTGAGTACGTTGCCGACGTTGTGGAGGACATTCGTCGCCACCTCGGCCATGCCGGCGTCCCGGGATGCGACCACAAGCAGCTTGTGTACGCGCTCGAGCTCCTGTTCAGCGTGCCGCCGTTCGGTGATGTCTTCGATCACCGCCAGAGCACCGAGCGGCTGACCGGCGTGGCCGACCAACCGCTGTGCGCTCGACAATACCGTGCGGCGTGAGCCGTCCGGCCGGACGATGACGAACTCGGCGTCGCGCACGTTGTCACCGAGCAGGACTCGCGCTAGGGGACGATCTTCGCGCGGCGCCGGGGTTGTGCCATCCGCCAGATAGACTTGGGAGGTGAGGGGGTAGGGGTTGCGGGGGATCGCTTGCAGGGATTCTTCCGCGGGGATTCCAAGCAGGTCGGCTGCCGCGCGGTTGTGATGTGTCAGCTGACCTCTGACGTCGCACGCAACCAGCGCAATCGGGAGTTCGGCGATAACGGTCGCCAGTAGTGTCTGGTTCTGCAGCAGGGCGGTTGCCATCTGCTTGTGCGCGGATATGTCGACCAGAAACTCGACTGAGCATTCCGGTTCCGGACCACCGTCGCTGACGAGCGACGTGGTTGCACGAACCCACAGCGCGCCGCCGCTCTTGCGCAGGTAGCGCTTCTCGACCTCCAGATGGGCAATCTCTCCGCTCCACAGCCGCCGGAGGCCCGCCGTGGTGGCCTCGAGATCGGCTGCGTGCGTCAGGCTCTCCATCGACTCGCCTTTCAGCCCCTCGGTATCGAAGCCGAGCATGGCGTAGAAGGCCTGATTGCAGTATCGGTAGCGGCCCTCACGGTCCGCGAAGGCGATGCCGACCGGCGCATCCGCGACGGTATTGCGGAATAACGTCTCTACGTGCCGGCGGTCGGGCTCCCGCAGCAGAGCGTCCACCTCCTGCTCCGCTATGCTTCTATCGGAGCTGCTCATCACCCGCAACCCGGCCGGATTCGAAGGGCACTCCGCAACCGCCCAATCCGCAGTAACCATCGGGATTCTTCGCCAGATACTGCTGGTGATACTCCTCGGCGTAATAGAACTGAGGCGCGTCGCGGATTTCCGTGGTAATGGCGCCGTGCCCGGCGGCGCCGAGTCGGGCCTGATACGCACGCCTCGAGATCTCGGCGGCGTCCCGTTGTGCCTTGTCGGTCACGTATATCGTCGAGCGGTACTGCGTACCGACATCGCCTCCCTGGCGCATCCCCTGCGTGGGGTCATGCGACTCCCAAAATGCCTTGAGCAGGTCCTCATACCGGACCTTAGAGGGATCGTAAATCACCCGCACCACCTCGGCGTGCCCGGTCTCGCCGGTACAGACTTCCTCGTAGGTGGGATTGGGAGTGAACCCGCCTGCATAGCCGACTGCGGTCGAGTACACGCCGGGGAGCTGCCAGAAGAGCCGCTCCACACCCCAGAAGCAGCCCATGCCGAATACCACTTCGCGCAGATTGGCTGGGAACGGCGGGACGATGCGGTGACCGTTGACAAAGTGGGTCTGCGGAACGCTGAGTGGCGTAGCGCGCCCGGGCAATGCCTCGTGCTCGTTTGGCATTACCGATTTCTTTCTCATGTGCGGATCTTCCTGCAGATGCCTAGGGGGCAGCCTCACCGTAGGGATGAGCGCCGAATATGAGACGCTCGGCACGACATAACTGCCGTGATCGCCGTCACGCCGGCAGTTGCGTCAATGTGACGGAGCGCCCGGTGCGAAGGTTCGTGTCAGGCGCTGGATTCGAGGCGCGGGGCCGCTTTGAAGACTGTCGCTGATCTGAGCGCCCGTCACCAGAGAGGAGGTACCGGCTGGACGGTGACAGTCGGCAAAGGTCCCAGATGTCCGTCGCCACCCTTATTGGACCAGGTGATGCACCTCAAGAACGGCTGGGCCGCCGGATCGACCGATATCGCAATGGTCCCCGCAGCACCGCCGAAGCCGGGTCGGCCATCGAGGCCCGGCTGCCCGTCGCTTCCGGCGAAGCCGGGAGGGAAGCCACTGCCTCCTCGGCCCCCACGACCTCCCCGGCCACCTTGGCCTGCGCGTCCTCCGCGGCCGCCGTTGTCGCTGATTTTGAGTGACCCGCCGTTGGGATCGATCAAATAGTAGGATTGGTGGCCGCCGCCATCCAGCTTGACCTGCAGCAATGGTTTGGTACCCGATTCCATCCGAACCCAGACGTGGACTGCTTGCCCGGGGCTGCCGTCCGCACCGTTGCCGCCATCGCCACCGTTGCTCCCGCCCGTGCCGTTGCCCCCCACACCCTGTGAGGTGACGGCGCCGGTAGTAGGATCCGTCGTGGGCGGAGTGCCATCTGCGCCTGCCCAACCGTCGATGCCGGGGAGTCCATCAGATCCGTTCAGGCCGTCAGCACCCGAGAAATCCGCGGAGTACGCGATGTCGTAGCGCACGGGGATGTCGATATCCGCGGCGACGTTTGGATGCGCCACCGGGACGATGTGAAGATGTCCGACTTTGCCATCACTGGCACGCGGGTCCGGCGACAGCGACACGGAGTCGCGCTTATCCACAGTGACGACAGCCGCGGCGATCGTGTAATTGTACATGGCTACTTTCCCGTGACCGGCGCCGGCACTGGCGTACTGCTTGCCGTCGCTTGCAGTTGCGACGACTACCAGTCGTGCCGACTGTCCGGGTCCGAGTGCCGCCACCGGGGCGCCATGCTTGTCGACGAGAGCAACCGACACGGAGGTCACTGGTACCTGGTCGAGCCGGACTCGCAACCCCAGCGACACGGCAAGCGGAGAGCATCCGATGAGTAGTGTCGAGAGCAACGTCGGAATGGGCGCCGCGAGCCCGTGACCGACAGGATGAGACGGCTGACGCATCATGTCTGATCCAACTTCAGGTCAAAGGAAATTGCTCCGAAAGAACTACGGTCTTAACAGGCAATCCAAAGTCTATATCATCCGTTGCCGCGTGGGCAGCCCGAGAGGGGCGCCCTAGATTTGTAATGGTTGCACCGCTTATGAAGTGAATTGATGAAGGGATTCTCATGGTACTTGAGATTTCTGAAGCTTTCTTCAACACATGCACCGGCAGCGTGAGGACTTAGACAAGCGATTAGGGGCGCTCCAGGCAACGAAGGTCGACAGGGCATCGTGCGCGCTGATGATCCTGCTATTGGATCAGGCCATACCTGTGTCGCCGCTCCTTTGGCGTATGAGAATGAATATCCGCTCTCATGGTGCATTGATCTGGAACGTTGCCATGCCGCATTACTCGCCCGCGCCGACGGCGGACGCTGCGTTCACTGGAGCGGTCCTTGACCTGCATTTGCGCAATCGGCCGATGGATGTCTGAGCCCAAATTGACCTCCGTGGGGATTAGTAGTAATAGAGACCCGCATCAAGTCATACGATATATGGGGTGATGCAGGTGGCGTTGACGCCTTTCAGGGGCCCCACACGCGGCAGCTCCGGCGCGTTCGCGGTCGCGCTGTTATGTATTCTGACGCATGTTGTGTATGCGGCATCCATTGTGCCATCAAGTCCCGGCGCCGCACGCGACGATCTCATCATCCGCGGCGCTACCGTATACGACGGTAGTGGAGGACCGCCTTTCGTCGGTGACGTTGCGGTTCGAGGCGACCGAATCGCGTATGTCGGGCCACACGCGATGGGAACCGCCAAAGAGGAGGTAGACGCTCAGGGCAAGGCGGTGACTCCGGGTTTCATCAACATGCTTTCACATGTGGAGGAATCGCTACTCGTGGACGGACGGGCGCTCAGTGACTTGCGCCAGGGGGTGACTCTCGAGGTGCTGGGCGAGGACTCCATGGGTCCGCTCAATCCGCAAATGAAGCGCCTCATGAAGCAGCGCCAGACCGATATCCGGTACGAGGTCGACTGGACGACCCTTGGGGAGTATTTGGAAAAGCTCGAGAAGCGCGGCATCTCGCCGAATGTGGCTTCCTTCGTAGGCGCTGGGACCGTGCGCACCTTCGTGCTCGGAGAGAGCGACAAGCAGCCGACGGCAGCACAGCTTCGCAAGATGCAGCACCTTGTCGCTCAGGCGATGGAGCAGGGCGCACTCGGGGTGACAACGGCGCTGATCTATAGCCCGAATGAGTACGCCAAAACCGGAGAGCTGGCGGCCCTCGCGGGGCAGTCCGCGCGTTGCGGCGGCATCTACAGCGCGCATATGCGCAGCGAGGGCGACCGGCTGATGCAAGCCCTTAACGAGACGATCGCGATCGCCCGATCCTCCGGAGCTCCCGCCGAGATTTACCATTTGAAGGCGGCTGGCAAGCGCAATTGGGGCAAGCTCGATTCGCTGATCCATACCGTGGATGCGGCGCGCGCTGCCGGAGTCCGCATCAGCGCTGACATGTATGTGTATACCGCAGGGGCCACCGGGCTGGATGCCGCCATGCCACCTTGGGTGCAGAACGGTGGACTCGAAGCCTGGATCAAGCGCCTCAAAGACCCAGCCACTCGTGCGCGTGTGATCACCGAGATGCGTGACCCGGCGTCCAAATGGGAAAACCTATATCAGGCGGCGGGAGCTTCTGGAGTGCTTTTACTGGGATTCAAGAATCCGGCACTCAAGCCTCTCGCCGGCAAAACCCTGGCCGAAGTTGCACACGAACGGGGCGTCAGCCCGGAAGAGGCGGCGATTGACCTGGTGACCCAGGATGGGTCGCGTGTCGAGGTGGCCTACTTCCTGATGTCCGAGGCGAACATCAGGCGCGAGGTGGCACTACCGTGGGTCAGCTTCGGCTCCGACGCGGACGCGCCCGCTCCGGAGGGGGTCTTTCTGCAAAGCAGCCGCCATCCGCGAACCTATGGGAACTTTGCCCGGGTCCTGGCTGAGTACGTCCGCGCTGAGAAAGTGCTTTCCTTGCAGGAAGCCGTCCGCAAACTCACAGCCCTTCCCGCGGCAACTCTATCCCTCAAAGAGCGGGGAATGCTCAAGGCCGGCGACTTTGCCGACATCGTCATTTTCGATCCGAACACCATTCAGGATCACGCGACGTACGAGAAGCCGCAACAGCTGGCCACGGGCGTCGATGATGTTTGGGTAAATGGAATTCGTGCCTTGCGCAACGGCAAGGCTACTGGGGCTGCAAGCGGCCGCATCGTGCGCGGCCGAGCCTGGACAGGCGCTCCGGGGGGAGGCTGCCGGGCAAGCGCGCACGCGTGGACCTGGAAACGGTGAGTGATGCCGCCGGCGGGCTCGCTCTTCAAGCGGTTCCTGCTGCCCGGTCGTTCAGAAGGTCATGACCGCCGAAGTGCGTTGAAGCAAGCACCGACGCCGTGCCAGTCGGAACGGTCGTGCCAGAAACCCGCCAGGGCTCGTAGATGGCTCTCGAGCTACCTTGCTGCCGGCTCGCCCGCGACGATCGCCCGCCAGTTGATGATCGCGTTCCACAGCATCCGCTGATCGCCGCGATTCATGTCGCGATGCATCGGGTTGAAGTTGAATGCCACGAGGCGGCCGTGACCGACCGGGAAATCGAAGATCGCGGGGCGGCCGACGATGTTGTCGGCCCCCCAGGCCTGCCCGCTCACTACGAACGGCTCATTCGGCGGCCCTCCCCAGACGAGCACAACGTGACTCGTATCGATCGGCCCGTCGAGGCACGTCGTGCAATATGCCATCCGCAGCCAGCGGCGGGGCATCGCGTAGAGCGCGTAGTTCTGGCGAAAGACGTAGGTCGAGCGCGGGTAGCCGTAGGCGATCGGATTATCCGGCTGCAGGAAAGTGACACGTACGTGCGCGCCGGGTGTCCGCGCTTCGGCGGACTGCGCCGCCGCCGCCGCGGCTGCGCCGCCGCCCTGCGAGCTCCGTGGTACGCCGCCTGAGTCCCGCCGTACGCCGCGGACGATTCCGGCTTCGAGCGGGAGCATGGAGGCGTTGCCGAGCGTCACGAGCTCGCCGCCCGCGTCGACGAACCGCTGCAGCTGCGCGAGTCCTTCCCAACCGATGCCGCCCGTTATGTCGTCCGATTCGGCGGGCGTGCCGAGCGCGGGTGTTGCCGGAGTCTTTTTGAACGGCATCGGGCCCCATTCCTTCGGAATACCGTGGATTTGCGCGTCGAGCTCCAGGTCCACGTGACCATAGAGGAGCACGTCGATGCGGCCACGGAGCTTTCCCGCGCGGATGTCCTCGTCGCGGACGTAGGTGTACGGAATGTGGCGCTGATCGAGCGAGTAGCGCATCCAGCCGATCGAGTCCGTATCCGCCCACGGCACCCAGAGCCCGAGCCGGGGCACCGGCGCATCGTGCAGTGGGATGTCCGGCATTCGGCCGGTGCTCGCGAAATCGAGGTCGAGGCGGTGCGCAACAGCCGCGAGCGCAGGTGTGAGGCCGCGCTGCGCGCGCAGGATCCAGGAGCCCTCGGGGTAACGTACGCCCTCGAGCGTGAACGCTCGCTCGGCGATCCGCACGTCGAATCTTGCGAGCGCATACCGCGCCTCGAGGAGACTCTCTTGTCCGGTGTCGGCGAGCAGGTAGATCGGCCCGTCGCCGCGGACGCGGCCCGCAAGCTCGGGTGAGCGAGTGAGCAATCGCATCGGGGCGCGCTGTATTGCCTGATCCGCGGTTGCAACTGCGCGCAGGTGATAGTTCGCCGGCAGCTCCCATGAGACGTCGTCATAAGGTTCGGTGGCATCGAGCGGATAGTGCTGTGGCGTCAGCAGATCGAGCGCATAGTTGCGATACGGCTGATCCGCGCGCACGACATAGGTGCCGGCCGGAAAGCGGCCGTCGCTGACCACGATCGGGGCCGTCGCGACCGAGACTTCGATATGCTGTGACTGCAGCCGCTCGATCATCTGCGCGACCCGCAGCGGATCGCCCTGATCGTGCGGGATCAGGAATCCATACGGCGGCTCGTCGAGCCCCGCCCGCCAGCTGTGCAGGCCCTTCTCGTAAAAGTCGCGCAGGAACTCGCGCGGCCGTCCGGCGACCTCGTCCAGAGCGATCAGGAGCCCGGTCTCCTCGTAGTTCAGCGTGTCGCGCATCGACCAGCGGAACGGGCCTTTCGGCCCGGGCAGCGGCCGCCACCATTCCTGCGTCGTGTCATCGGGCGACAACGCCTGGACGAGCGTCTCGGCCGTGCCGTTGCCGAAAGCCTCATATCCCCTGCCAGTCGCGTTATGGTTCATCGCGATCGAATCGAGGTACAGGTGGGCGAATGCCTCGCCGAAATTCCAGGTCGCGACTCCCGGCATGCCGAGGCTGCTCATCCGCTCGACTTCGTCGAAGCCGAGCGCGAGAAACTCACCGTAGGTCAGCGGGTCGATGTGCGGGTTGTAGGGTCCGGTGCCGTTCCACGCCATCAGCAGCGGTTCGCTTTCATGGAGGTCGTGGATCACCACGGGGTGATAGTCGAAAAAAACCTTTGCGACCGCTTTGAACGGCGATTGCGTCAGCTGATGCGCGTCGCGGTTGATGTCGACGTAAACGTACTTCGCCCAGTACGGTGGTGCCTGGCGGGGGAGCGCCGCGAGATTCGTCTTGCCCTTCAAATACTCATAGAACCATTCGACTTGCTTGTCGCGCCCGTCCGGATTCGATACCGGATTGATGAGAACGACGGTGTTTGCACGGATGCGGCGGATCATCGGCAGGTCCGAGACCGCGAGTCGATAGGCGAGCTCGAGCACCGCTTCGGTGGAGGCGGTCTCGTCGGAATGGAGCGCTGCGTTGAGGTAGTAAAACGGTCGTGAGGTCGAGATCATTCGGGTGGCCGCGGCCGTATCGATCTTGCGTGGATCGGCGAGCGCCGCGTTCTCGGATTTCAGGCGATCGAGCCCGCTGATGCCGGCTCGGTCCGCGATGGCAATCAGCATGATCTCGCGCCCTTCCTCCGAGCGACCGAGCGTGAACACGCGCACGCGCGGCGAGGCGGCAGCGAGTGCCCGCGCATAGGCGTAGGCCTGCCCGGAATCGAGCAGCTCGCCGGGCGCGCCCATGATGCGGTGAAAGAACTTCCGCGGCGACGGCACGGTCGCGGACTGGGGCGCATAGTCGACGAGCGGCGAGGTAAAGTGCGCGTCGGTCGTCGCGGCAACGATCGCTGCAGTTGAGACTGGGTCGGCGACATCCGGCGCGTGTGGGTCGGGCGTGGTCTGTGCGCGCGCGAGCGCACCTGCGCAGGCGGCGAGCAGTGCCAGCTTCGAGAGCCATCTGAGCATTCGCCTATCTCCCTTCCCGGCGAGCAAGCGCGTATCGCCTCAGGAGCCGCCCTGCAGGTGCTTCGCCATCCAATCGAGGTAGCGCGCGAAGCGATCGACGAGGAAGCTCGGCCGGGTGAGCACGTGGTATTCGCCCGGATACACAATGAGCTCGGCCGGCACGCCGAGCGTCCGCAGCGCCTGGTACATCTGCTCCCCACCGGCCAAGGGGACATTGAAGTCCTTGTCGCCGCCGAGAAAGAGTGTCGGCGTGCGGATGCGGTCGGCATGGAAGAACGGATAGGAGACCTTGAGCCATCGCGATGTCGTCTGCCACGGCGGACCCATCTCGGCGTTATATTGCAGAACGTACTGGTCGGCCCCGTACATCGCGGTCTGGTTGCCGCTGCCGGCGCCGCTGATGGCCGCCTTGAAACGCGTCGTCGAGGCTATGAGATAGTCAGTGAGCAATCCTCCGTAGCTCCAGCCGCCGACGCCCAGGCGCTCGGCATCGGCCCAACCCTGTGCAATCACGTAGTCAACACCCGCCTCGAGGTCCTGCACCTCCTTGTCACCCCAGTCGGCAAAGATGCTGCGCGCGAACTTCGCCCCGCGGCCGGTGCTGCCGCGATAGTTGACGGCCAGCACGAGAAACCCGTGTGTTGCGAACAGCTGCCGCTCGAGCTGCGGCCCGTAGCCCTCGAGCGCGAGGGAGTGGTCGTCCTGGCCATTGGGTCCGCCGTGGATCCAGACGATCGTCGGGTAGCGCCGGCCGGGCACGTAGTCCGCCGGCTTGACCACCTGCCCATGGATCTCCGTGCCGTCCCTGCTGCGGAAGGCGATATCCTCGACCGTGCCGAGAGTCAGCTCGGCGAACAGCGCCCGGTTGTGCGCGGAGAGTGGGCGCAGCAGCCCGGACTCGAGCGCATAGACTTCGACGGGTGAGCGATCGCTCGCGGCGAGCACCGCGGTATGTCCGGCGGCGGCGGCGAGCTCGGTAACGACTACGCGGCCGGCGAGCCGCGTGATCGCACCGCCCGCGAGCGGTACCTCGGCCGGGTATTGGTAACCGTCATCCTCTACCGCGAACTCGATCGCCCGGCCGTCCCCGGTGACGGCAGGCGAGAGGACGGCGCGGTCGAGAGCACCGCTGAGCGTGCGCACGCGTCCCGAGGACACCTCCGCGACCGCGAGGCTGTCCATGATGTAGGCGTTGTACTTCCGCTCAGCGCCCTGCAGAAAGACGAGCTGCGTGCCGTCTTCACTCCACTCGAGATGCTGATTATTGGGGGACCAGGTGGCGAGCAATCGCCGCGGCTTCGCACCCGCGCTCGCCGCCACGAGATTGATCTCGTCCACGCCGAGTTGCGGCTGGGTGTCGCGCCGATGGCTGACATATGCGATCTGCCGCCCGTCCGGAGAGAAGGCCGGCAGTGAATCCGAGCTCGCTGGATCCGATGTGAGGGCCCGGCAGAGTCCGCTCCCCACCTCGAGGAGGTACAGGTGAGTGCGTGAGCCGTCCGTGAGATAGCCCTCCCGATCCTGCTTGAAGAGCAACGAATGGATGACCAGAGGTTTCGGCCGATGGGCGTGGCTCTTGTCGCCCGTGTCCTCCGTGGCACGCACGACGAGCGCGATGTGGGCGCCGTCGCGCGACCACGCATAGTCGGTAATCTCACCTGGCAAGTGAGTCAGCTGACGCGGCTCCCCCCCGCGGCGGTCGAGGAGCCAGAGCCCCGTCGAGCTGTCACTGGGACGGGCTGAGAGGAAGCTGAGATAACGCCCGTCGGGACTGAAGCGCGGCGCGCTCACGCTCTCACCGCGCGTGAGCTGCAGGCTCTCATTCCCGTTCCAGGCGGCGAGCCACAAGGCGCTGCGGCTCTCGTCCGAGGCCTTGTCGTAGCTCGTCACGAGATAGGCGACCGCACTGCCATCGGGCGCCATGGTGAGATCCGAGACCGCCTTGAAGCGGTACCAGTCCCCGGGCTCGAGGGCACGGCCGGCGTAAGCCGCCGGAGGAGTCAGCCAGGCGCTAACGACGGTAAGGAGAGCGAGAATAGGCAGCGGGCGTCGGCGGTGCATCGGGCTTCGCTCCTGGGCGGGAGTCAAACCAAGTTGTCGGGAGTGTAGCGTGAGCGCGAGTGGGCGTAGCAGACTACCGCCTGGAGAGCCGAACGCATCATGACCGCCACCCATGCACGAGCCCCGTTCGAGGAGCGCCGCCGCCGGGCGCAGGCGATGCTGCGCGTCGGACAGGCGGCTACCGCGGAAAAGTGGCTGCGGGTGCTCGAAGCCGAGTCCCCGGGCGAAGTCCATTGTCTCTGGCTGCTCGGGGTAGCCCTGCTCGATCAGACCCGGACCGAGGAGAGCATCGCGATGCTCGAGCGCGCGCTGCGGAGTGCGCCTGGGTTCGTCGAGGCGCGCGTCGACCTCGCCCGCGCCTTGCGGCGCGCAGGACGCGCTGCGCAGGGGCGCGAAGAGGTGCGGCGCGTGCTCGAGGAACTTCCACAGCATCATCGCGCCTGGCTTGCCTACGGTGACATGCTGGTCGATCTCGGCCAGTATGACGATGCGCGCATTGCCTTCGAGCGCGCGCGGCTCACTGACCCTGAGCGGGTGCGCATCGAGGAAGCCACCGCGGCCCTCCTCGAGGGCGATCGCCGCAGGTCCGAGGAGCTGTTCCGCGGCGTCCTCAGTGGCGACCCGGGCCATGCGGCCGCGCTATGCGGGCTCGCGGCCCTGTCACTGGCGGCCGATGTGCCGCGAGATGCCGAGCGGCTACTGCGTCATGCGCTCAGGCAGTCTGAGCACCTGCCGCTCGCCTACCGGGGACTCGCCCCGACGCTCTTGGGTTTGGGGCGCCTCACCGAGGCCGAGGCGGCCACGCGTTACCTCGCGAGGATCGAGCCGAAGAGCCCGCAGACATGGGTGACCGCCGCAGGCGTTGCGATCCGGCTGATGCGCCAGACGGAGGCGATCGACGCCTACGAGCGTGCGCTTCAGCTGCGGCCGCACGAGGTGGGCCTGCGGATGTCGATCGGTCATCTGCAGAAGACACTCGGCCGGCGCGTGGCTAGCGAGGCCTCGTATAAGGAGGCACTCGCGATGGATCCGGGGAGGGCAGAGGCGTACTGGAGCCTGGCGGATCTCAAGAACTACGCCTTCAGCGACGAGGAGATCTCGGCGATGCAGCGGCTGATCGACTCCGACCCGCGCGGCCTTTCGAACGAGGCGCAGCTCGAATTCGCGCTCGGCAAGGCTTTCGAGCAGCGTCGGCGTTTCCGTGAGGCGTTCGCCCACTACGCCCGTGGCGCGGAGCTGCGCCGCCGCGAGGCGCCGTTCGACATCGCGCAGTTCGAGCGCCGCTGCGAGCGCATCCGCACATTTTTCGATGCGGCGTTCTTCGCTTCGCGTCGCGGCAGCGGCGACTCGAGCCGCGCGCCGATCTTCATCGTAGGGCTGCCGCGGTCGGGCTCGACGCTGGTGGAGCAGATCCTCGCGAGTCACTCGGCGGTCGAGGGCACGATGGAGCTGCTCAACGTACTCAACATCGTCCGTGAGTTCGACGACATGGCTCCCGGACGGAATGGCTATCCGGAGGCCGTGGAGCGCGCATCCCCGGAGCGCTTGACCGAGCTCGGCCGCCGCTACGTCGAGCAGACGGCGCCACTCCTGCGCCTCAACCGCCTGCGCTTCACCGACAAACTGCCGAACAACTTCGGCCACATCGGCCTCATCCACACGATACTGCCCCATGCGACCGTGATCGATGTGCGCCGGCACCCCATGGACGCCTGCTTCAGCACCTTCAAGCAGTATTTCGCCGAGGGCCAGAATTTTAGTTATGACCTCGAGGACCTGGGGCGATACTACCGCTGCTATCTTGCCCTGATGGACCACTGGGACATCGTCCTTCCCGGCAAGGTGCTGCACGTTCGTTACGAGGAGCTGGTGCGCTCGCCCGAGGCCGGTATCCGCCGCCTGCTCGAGCATTGTGGGCTGGACTTCGAGCCCGCCTGCCTCGCCTTTCACCAAACCCAGCGTCCGGTGCGCACGGCGAGCGCCGAGCAGGTGCGCCAGCCCATCTATACGTCCGCGGTAGGTCATTGGCGGCACTTCGAGCAGGAGCTGGAGCCGCTGCGCCGCGCGCTCGGGGACTGCCTGGCGCGCTTCGGGTGACCGGCGGCCGTTCCCGATGCGATCCGCCGATTGACTCCGAGCGAAGGCTCGATGGAAGATTGCGGTGCGATAACAGCGCCTCCGGCCAGCTGCGCCGGGAGCGCCAGAATCGAATTTCGGGGGGAATCTGTGATGCGTTCAGCAAGCCGCAAGACCCCGGTCCGCACCTGCGTTGCCGCCACCGCGCCGGCGCCGCGCGCATCGCCCACGAAGATCGGTCTCGCGGTCGCCGCGGTGCTCGCCGCCGCGCCGGGGATTCCCGATTCCTACGCGGATGCCGCGGCACCGAGCGCCGACGCCGCCACTGCCGATATGCTGCAGGAAGTCGTGGTCACTGCGCGCAAGCGCGAGGAGAACCTGCAGAACGTGCCGATCAGCATCGATGTCTTCAGCAAGGCGGACCTCCAGAACCTCGCCATCACCACTATGGACGATTACCTGCAGAAGGTGCCGTCCATTTCCTATATCAGCACGGGCCCGGGGACCCAGCTGTTCGTGATGCGCGGCGTCTCCGACGGCAGCAACCCCAACTACTCCAACACCTCCTCGACCGGCTTCTTCGTCGACGACATGTCGATGAGCTACGGGGGATCGCAGCCCGATCTCTTCCTGTACGACATCGAGCGCGTCGAGATCCTGAACGGCCCGCAGGGTACCACCTTCGGTGCGGAAGCGATGTCCGGGGCGATCCGCTACATCACCAACAAGCCGGATCTGCACGCGTTCAGCGCCGGCATCGACTTCGACGGCGGACAGATCCAGAGCGCGCAACAGAACTGGACGTACGAGGGGTTCCTCAACCTCCCCCTCATCGAAGGTACCCTGGGCCTGCGCGTGTCGGCGTTCAGCGATTCCCAGGGCGGGTTCATCGACAACGCACTGACGACACGCACCTGGGTGAATGGCGCGGTCTCGAGCAACGCGCAGTGGGCGGGCAAAGACTACAACCGTGAGCACCGCGAGGGCGGTCGCGCGGCGCTCGAGCTGCAGCTCGCCCAGCGGTGGAGCATGCGGCTCACCTATGGCTTCCAGCGCCAGCACACCCGCGGGGCCTGGGACGAGGATCCGACATTGCCGCCTCGGACCGTCTCGCGTTTCGGTCCGGAGTCGGAGCTGTTCGAGACGAACATGGTGGACTTCCATGTGGACGGTGACGTCGGCATCGCCGACCTGGTCCTCGCCAGCACCTACTGGAGCCAGGAGCGGCGCCAGTTCGACGAGTACTCGCAATACGAGGAGAACTTCAACGGCGGATCGCAGGAGGGGTTCACCTGCCTCACCGATCCGTACTACAGCCCGCTGCTGAATCCGGCTTCGCCTACGGCGAGCTTCTCCGGCTGCAACCCCGCTCTGCAGTATTTCTCCTACAACGACAACCCGAGGCGTTGGTCGAACGAGCTGCGGCTCGTCTCCAAAGAGGGCGGCCGGCTCCATTGGCTCGCGGGCGTATATTGGGAAAAGAGCGTCGACCGCAACTTCGGCAGCACCTTCTACATGCCGGGATTGCAGTACGGCGGCGACGCCTTTCAGTACGAGCTGCAGTACTACGGCCTCACGCAGCGGACTCTGCCTGCCGGCATCTGGTATGCCTATTCCGAGACCTCGGATGTCCTGGAAACCACAGAGTTCGCCAATATCAACTTCGATGTGACCGACAAGCTCAACGTGGAAGCGGGCGTATCGCACTTTCACGACAACGAGACCTACGACACCCCGCTTCTGGGCTTCGCCTATGACCCCAATTCCCCGAGCTATTACGCCTCCAGCTCGCACAAGTGGGACGGCAAAGCCGGCGTCAGCTACAAGGTCGGCCATCAGGCGATGGTGTACGCGGACTGGAGCCAGGGCTTCCGCCCAGGCGGATCGAATTACGGCCTGCCTTCCGATTGCTATGCGTCGGGTGTGCAGCACACGTACGATCCGGACACGCTCAATAGCTACGAGCTCGGCTGGAAGACGACGAGCCTGGGGCATCGCCTGTTGTGGAACGGCGCCGCCTACTACATGGACTGGAAGAGCCTGCAGGCGCTCATCTACAACGCATCCGTCTGCCCGCCCTCGAGCTACAACATCAACGTCGGCGAGGCGCACATCTACGGCGCCGAGTCGAACGTCGACTTCAGGATCAACGACAACTGGTTGCTGCAGGCCTCGCTCAACTACACCGATGCGCGCGTTGTCGCGACCGTCAATCCGAACTACGACGCGTATATCGGCGAGCGATTGCCCTTCTCACCGTACTTCAACTGGAGCTGGAACGCGCGCTACGACCATCCGCTCTCGCGCACGCTACGCGCCTACCTGCAGTTCGATATGGCCCACAAAGGCGACATGTACAACGGCCTGAACCCCAACGACATAAACTCCGGACTGCCGCGTATCCTGCAGCCGCAGTACACCATCATGAACCTGCGCGTCGGGATGCATCCGGCCGACAGCGATCGCTGGCTGGCGGAGCTGTACTGCACCAACCTGACCGACAAGAACGCGATCGTCTACAGCAACACCGGCAACTTCGACCTGCGCGAGACCACCAACGAGCCGCGCGTCTTCGGTCTGCGCCTGAGCTATCGCTTCGACCGGCTGGCTCGATGAACTGGACCTCGGCGATGCGTTCTATGTGAAACCTACGGGGTGCGCGGACTCGCGCTCATCGGGCTCGGGGACCCCGAGGGCGTGGATCGGGCAACCTCTCGCAAGGTCTCCAGCAGCTCCGCTTGTGCTGCCGTGGGCTGCCAGTCCAGCCGCCTCGTGAGACCGATCTCGCGCACGACGCGACCTGCCGGGTGCGGCAGGGCAATGAGCTCGCCGGCCGCGAGCTCATGGCGAGCCTGCTGCGCCGAGAGGAGCATGGCGCGGTTGCTGCGCAGCAGCAGCGCGCGGGCCGCTATCAGAGAGTTGCATTCGATGGCCGCCGCGGGCGGAGCTTTCGTGCTGCCCCGAAACAGACGCTCGAAGTGGCGGCGCAGGGGCGAGCCTGGGCGCGGAGCGATCCAGGGAAATTCCGACAGCGCCTCCGCCGGCGGCGCGCCGCGCCGGGAGCCGCTCATTCGCGCCAAGGGGTGGTCCTTGCGGACGATGATCGCCAAAGGATCCTTGAAGAGCATCTCCTGGACGACATCCGTCGGCACCGACTCCCGCAACGCTCCCACCAGAACGTCCGCACGCCCCCGCCGCAGCGCATCGAGCAGGCTTTCGTACGGCCCGTCCAGGATGGCGATCTGGTGAGCCGGCCGCCGCGCCGCGAACCGCAGGATACTCTCCGGCACGATGAAGCTGCGCCCGAGAGGCATCGCCCCGATCACGGTCTTTCCCTGCTCGCTGCCGGCGAGCGCGGCAACTTCGGCGCGCGCTTGGGCGAGCTCCGCGATCGCAAGCTGTAGGTGGCGGCAGAGGCGCAGCGCTTCACGCGTCGGGCTCACGCCATGGCTCGTGGTCTCAAAGAGCTGCGCGCCGATCCTCCGCTCGAGCTCTCTGCCGGCGCGATGGAGCGTTGCTCGAGTCGTGCCGCGGGCGCGGGCTGCGGACCCGAAACTGCCCGATTCCACGACCGCGACCAGCGCAAGCAGTTGCCGGGAGGTTATCCCATGGAGAGAGCTCCGCGAGCTGCCGGACTGAGCCGTGGCTGCCCCGACCGCATCCGCGATGCGCTGCAGGACGCGAGCGGCACGCTCGGCGCAGA
Source organism: Steroidobacteraceae bacterium (assembly GCA_036273735.1). Lineage (GTDB taxonomy): Bacteria > Pseudomonadota > Gammaproteobacteria > Steroidobacterales > Steroidobacteraceae > 13-2-20CM-66-19. Next base: position 41,644 of record DASUHA010000166.1, read on the forward strand.
CCCGCCCGGCCATGGTCGGCTCCATTCCCTGTGCGGTCCGCGCGAAAAGCGGACGCTGAAAATCGCGTTCCAACGACGCGATGGCCTGCGTGACTGCCGGTTGGCTAAGGTGCGCTGCTCGTGCCGCCGCGCTCACGCTACGCAGTTGCGCGACCGAAGAGAGCATGGCGAGATGGCGAAGATTCGGTAGGGGAGGTGACATTCGGGGCTGAGCTGCGACGGAATCCGATGGGCCGGATGTCTGTAATTTCTTATACCCGGAGCAATTTTGCAATTGGCGCTCTCCCGCGCCCAGGGGGACAATCCTTTGCCTCACCCCCGGCGTAGAGGCGCATCCTCAGTGAGCGTCGTTCACAGCAACATGCCGCGGGCGGATCGGGCCGCGGTGGAGCGGCTCGCCGCCAGCGGCGTCGCGATGGTCCACGAGGCGCAGGGCCGGAGCGGCCTGCTCGCGCCGCACATGCGTCCCATCTTCCCAGGCGCCCGGATCGCGGGAACCGCGGTCACCGTCAGTCTGCCGCCCTGCGACAACTGGATGATCCACGTGGCCGTCGAGCAGTGCCGCGACGGAGACGTCCTCGTCGTCGCGCCAACCTCGTCCTCCGATGCCGGCTATTTCGGCGAGCTCCTGGCTTGCTCTCTGAAGGCTCATGGTGTGCGCGCGCTCGTGATCGATGCCGGAGTGCGCGACGTGCGGGATCTCACCGAAATGCGTTTTCCTGTCTGGTCGAAAGTCATCTCCGCGCAGGGCACCGTGAAGGAGACTCTGGGCAGCGTGAATGTCCCGGTCGTCTGCGCTGGGGCCCTCGTCAACGCCGGAGATGTAGTCGTCGCCGACGATGATGGCGTATGCATCGTGCCCCGCCTCAAAGCTGCTGAAGTCGCGGATGCCAGCGCCGCGCGCGAGGCCAAGGAGGCCAAAATGCGTGCGCGGCTGAAGGCGGGTGAGCTCGGTCTCGACATCTATCAGATGCGAGAGAGGCTTGCGCGCCTCGGACTGGTCTATCGCGACGAGCCTCCGCAGGAGTAGCCACGTGCTTCGGGCAATTCCGGCGACGCTGATGCGCGGGGGAACCTCGAAGGGACTCTACTTCAACGTCGGCGACCTTCCAGCCGAGCGCCGCGTCCGCGATCGGGTCCTGCTCGCCGCGATGGGCTCGGCCGATGTCCGTCAGATCGACGGGGTGGGCGGCGCCCACCCGCTGACGAGCAAAGTCGCCGTCATCGGCCCCGCGACGCGGGCGGATGCCGATGTCGACTATCTTTTCCTCCAGGTCGTGGTCGACAGGGAAGAGGTCAGCGACTCGCAGAACTGCGGCAACATTCTCGCCGGCGTGGGGCCGTGGGCGATCGAGAACGGCCTGGTCTCCATTGCCGGGCAGACGACGCCGGTGCGGATACACATGGTCAATACCGGCAGCATCGCGGTCGCGAGCGTGCCGACCCCGAATGGGGCGGTGGAGTACGAAGGCGACGTGCGCATCGATGGCGTTCCGGGTACGGCTGCCGGTATCAGCATCGACTTTCTGGATGTTGCAGGCTCTTCCTGCGGTGCGCTATTGCCTACGAGGAATGTCATCGACAACATCGATGGTATCGAGGGCACGTGCATCGACAACGGGATGCCCGTCGTGCTCCTCGCGGCGGAGGATTTCGGCGTCGGCGGCACGGAATCGCCGGAGGCTCTCGAGGCCAACGCGGCTCTCAAAGCGCGCGTGGAGAGGATCCGGCTCGCCATCGGGCCGCGCATGAATCTCGGCGATGTCGCCAGGAAGACGGTTCCGAAGATGTCGTTGATTTCACCCGCCCGCCACGGCGGCGACCTCAACACGCGGACCTTCATTCCCCATCGCGTGCACGAGGCGATCGGCGTGCTCGGCGCGGTGAGCGTCGCGACCGCATGCATGATCCCTGGCACGATCGCGGCACGGATCATCGGTCGTGCCGCCTCTCCCGGTCTGCGACGGCTCGCGATCGAGCATCCCACCGGTTTCTTCACCGTCGAGATGGATGTCACGGGCAGCGGGAGTGACCTGCAGGTGAATCGCTCCGCCCTGTTGCGGACCGCGCGAAAGCTGATGCGAGGCGAGGTCTTCGTGCCGTCCGCCGCGTGGAGTGACCCGTGAGCGGCAGCCGGCCGGCTGGCGGACCGGCGCAGCGGATAGCGCTGATCGGCTATGGGGAAGTCGGCCAGATCCTCGCGGCGGACCTCCAAGCCGCCGGCGCGCGCGATGTGATGCTCTGGGACCGTCTCTTTCCAACAGCAGCGAGCGCCCCTAGCCGGGCGGCCGCGGCTTCCAAGGCGCAAGTCGCGAACTCGATGGCGGCGGCTCTCGAGCGCCGCTCCCTCGTCATCTCGGCCGTCACTGCGGCGAATTGTGTGCCCACGGCGCGTGAGGCGGCCGCCTCGATCGCGCCTGGAACGATCTACTTCGATCTCAACTCCGTGGCGCCGCAGACCAAGCGGACGGCTGCTGCCGCCATCGAGACGGGTGGCGGCCGCTATGTAGAGGCCGCGGTGATGTCGCCCATTGCGCCGAAGCGCATCGGCTCTCCCATGCTGATCGGCGGCCCGCATGCGAGCGCCTTCGAGCCGCTGGCCCGGGAGCTCGGCTTCACGAGTATCCGGGTGTTCGATTCCGCGGTGGGGCGGGCATCCGCGGCGAAGATGTGCCGGAGCGTCATGATCAAAGGGCTCGAGGCGCTCTTCGCCGAGTCGCTCCTCGCCGCCCGGCGGCACGGGGTGGAGCAGACGGTGCTCGAGTCGCTGCGGGATCTCTTCCCTCACGAAGACTGGGAGCGGATCGCGGCATACATGATCTCGCGCTCTCTGGAGCACGGCAGCCGGCGTGCGGAGGAGATGCGCGAGGCGGCTCACACCGTGGCCGATGCCGGCATCGATCCGCTGATGAGCCTCGCCTGCGCCGCGAGGCAGGAATGGGCCGCGGCGCGCAGCCCCGCACGCGCGCCGGGCTCGCTCGCGGAGTTGCTGGACACCGTGCTCGCCGCGAGCGGATCGGAAACGAGGGCGACCGCATGATCATCGATTGCCACGGGCACTACACGACCGCGCCGGCGGCGCACCAGCGTTTTCGGGAGGCCCAGACGGCGCGCCTCAAAGACGGTAGCTTGCCGCCGGCGAAGCCGGCTCAGGTCTCGGATGATGAGATTCGCGAGAGCATCGAAGCCAATCAGCTGAAGCTGCAAAGAGAGCGCGGCAGCGACCTCACGCTCTTTTCCCCGCGCGCCTCGGCCATGGGTCATCACCTCGGCGATGAGGAGGTTTCTGCCGCGTGGACAGGCGCCAACAATGACCTGATCAAGCGTGTCGTCGATCTTTATCCCGACAACTTCGCCGGCGTCTGTCAGCTGCCGCAATCGCCGGGAGTGCCCATCGCGAATTCCATCCACGAGCTCGAACGCTGCATCCTCGAGCTGGGCTTCGTCGGCTGCAACCTGAACCCCGATCCGTCGGGCGGTCACTGGACGTCCCCGCCGCTCACCGACCGACACTGGTACCCGTTCTACGAGAAGATGGCCGAGCTGCAAGTGCCCGCAATGGTGCATGTCTCGGCGTCCTGCAATCCCTGTTTTCACGCGACGGGCGCGCATTACATCAACGCCGACACGACGGCGTTCATGCAATTCATCCAAGGGGATCTGTTCCACGACTTCCCGACCCTGAGATTCATCATTCCGCACGGCGGCGGCGCGGTGCCCTACCACTGGGGCCGCTACCGGGGCCTCGCCGATATGCTGAAGCGCCCTCCGCTGACCGAGCACGTGATGAGGAACGTGTTCTTCGATACCTGCGTCTACCATCAGCCGGGCATCGATCTGCTGTTCCGTGTGATCGACCTCGACAACATTCTCTTCGGCTCCGAGATGGTCGGCGCGGTCCGCGGCATCGATCCCGAGACCGGATTTTATTTCGACGATACCAAGCGGTACATCGATGCGCTGCCGATCCCGCAAGCCGACAAGACCCGCATTTTCGAGAAGAACGCGCGGCGCCTCTTTCCCCGGCTCGATGCGCTGCTGCAGGCGAGAGGTAAATGACCTCCGCTCTCGTACCCGGCGGTCCGGGATGGGCCGCGACCGGTGCCTCGGGCGCGTTCAAGATGGACGTCAACTGGCTTCCGTACCATCCCGATCCATCGAAGCCCAACTATGCTCCCCCGCCGGGGGCGGTCGACGCCCACTGCCATGTGTTCGGTCCCGGCGCCGAGTTCCCCTACGCGCCGGAGCGCAAATATACCCCCTGCGATGCCTCGAAGGAGCACCTGTGGGCATTGCGGGACTTCCTCGGCCTCGAGCGCAATGTGATCGTTCAGGCCACTTGCCACGGCACCGACAATCGCGCACTCGTCGATGCCTTGCGCGCGTCGCAGGGTCGTGCGCGAGGGGTCGCATCCGTCGCGGCTGGCGTGTCCGATTCACAGCTGCGTGCGCTCGATGCCGCCGGCGTCCGTGGAGTGCGTTTCAACTTCGTCAAGCGTCTGGTCGATACGACACCTCGCGAGGTCCTCGAGCAGATCGCACGGCGGGTGGCTCCGCTCGGCTGGCACATCGTCATCTACTTCGAGGCCGCGGAGCTGCCGCAGCTCTATGACTTCTTCGCATCGCTGCCGACGACTGTCGTGGTCGATCACATGGGGCGGCCCGATGTGACCCAGCCCGTGGACGGCCCGGAATACGAGCTGTTCGTTCGCCTGATGCGGGAGCACCCGAACATCTGGTCCAAAGTGAGCTGCCCGGAGCGGCTTTCGACGGTGGGGCCGCCACGCTATGAGGACGTTGTGCCCTTCGCCCGCAGGCTCGTCGCGGCCTTTCCGGATCGAGTGCTCTGGGGCACCGACTGGCCGCACCCGAACCTCAAGGGTCACATGCCGGATGACGGCAAGCTCCTCGATTACGTCCCGCAGGTCGCGCCGACGGCGGCTCTGCGGCAGAAGCTCCTGGTCGACAATCCCAGCCGGCTCTACTTCGATCGCTGAGACCGCATCCCATGTCACTCGAGAAGCCTTATTCCGACATCCCCGGCACCGTGATCTTCGATGCGGATCAGGCGCGCAAGGGCTATCACCTGAACCAGTTCTGCATGTCATTGATGAAAGCGGACAATCGGACCCGATTCAAGCACGACGAGCGCGCGTATCTGGACGAGTGGCCGATGTCGGAGGATCAGAAGCGCGCCGTGCTCACCCGCGACTACAACCGCATGATCGAGCTCGGGGGCAACATCTACTTTCTCGCGAAGCTCTTTTCGACGGATGGCAAGAGCTTCCAATACACGGCGGCAACGATGACCGGTATGACACAGGAAGCCTATGCAACCATGATGTTGAACGGCGGGCGCTCGCCCGAGGGCAATCGCCGCGTAGGCGAGCCTCCTGCCAAGGAGGGGAAATAGTGGCTCGAATCACGGCGGGTGTCGCCACCTCGCACGTCCCTGCGATAGGCGCGGCCCTCGACAACGGGCGTGCGGCTGAGCCCTACTGGAAGCCGCTCTTCGCCGGCTATGACTTCTCCAAAGACTGGATTGCGCGGCAGAAGCCCGACGTTGCCGTGTTGGTCTACAACGATCATGCCTCGGCCTTCAGCCTCGATATCGTGCCGACGTTCGCGATCGGCTGCGCCGCCTCGTTTCAACCCGCCGACGAGGGATGGGGCCCGAGGCCCGTGCCGGCGGTGGCGGGCCACCCCGAGCTGGCCTCCCACATCGCGCAGAGCGTGATCCAGCAGGATTTCGACCTCACTATCGTCAACAGGATGGATGTCGACCACGGTCTGACGGTACCCATGTCGCTGATGTTCGGCCAGCCCGAGCGCTGGCCCGTCCGGGTCATCCCATTGGCCGTGAACGTCGTGCTCTTTCCGCCACCCTCCGGACGTCGATGCTTCGAGCTCGGCAAGGCCATTCGCAGGGCCGTGGAATCCTTTGACGAGGATCTTAATGTCCAGGTGTGGGGGACCGGGGGCATGAGCCATCAGCTCCAGGGGCCGCGTGCCGGACTCATCAACAGGGAATGGGACAACCGCTGGCTCGACCGGCTGATCGACGATCCGGAGGAGCTCGCGAAAATGCCCCATATCGAGTACCTGCGCGAGGCGGGCTCCGAGGGGGTGGAGCTGGTGATGTGGCTCATCATGCGCGGCGCGCTGGATGCCCGGGTGCGCACGATGCACCGCTTCTACCACGTTCCGGCCTCCAACACGGCCGTGGGCCACATCATCCTGGAGAATGGACAGTGAGGATCATACTTGCCGGCGCGGGCGCATTCGGTCAAAAGCACCTCGATGCGATCCGAGCCATCGGCGGCATCGAAGTCGACTCCCTGGTGGGGCGCGAGCTCGAGCCGACGCGCGAAGTCGCAAAGAAATACGGCATCAGCCACGCCACGACGTCGCTTGCGGAGGCGCTGGCCCGCCCCGGCGTCGCCGCGGCCATCCTGGCGACTCCCACGCAGCTGCACGCCTTGCAGGCGATCGAATGCCTGCGGGCAGGGAAGCACGTTCAGGTGGAGATCCCCCTTGCCGACAGCTGGGCCGATGCGGAAGCAGTTGCCCGCACGCAGCGCGAGACCGGCCTCGTCTGCATGGTAGGCCACACCCGGCGGTTCAATCCCTCCCACCAGTGGATCCATCGGCGGGTCGGCGCGGGCGAGCTCAACATCCAGCAGATGGACGTGCAGACCTACTTCTTCCGCCGCACGAACATGAACGCGCTCGGGCAGCCGCGCTCATGGACCGATCACCTGCTCTGGCACCACGCGGCGCATACGGTGGACCTCTTCGCCTATCAGGCAGGCTCGCCGATCAGCGTCGCGCACGCCATACAGGGTCCGATCCACCCGACGCTCGGGATCGCCATGGACATGTCCATTCAGCTGAAGACGCAGGGCGGCGCCATCTGCACCCTGTCGCTCTCTTTCAACAACGATGGCCCCCTCGGGACCTTCTTCCGTTACATCTGCGACCACGGCACCTACATAGCGCGCTACGACGATCTGATCGACGGCAAGGATCAGAAGATCGACGTCTCGAAAGTCGACGTGTCGATGAATGGGATCGAGCTGCAGGATCGGGAGTTCTTCGCGGCCATTCGCGAGCGACGGGAGCCGAACGCCAGCGTAGCCCAGGTTCTGCCTTGCTACAGGACGCTTGCAGACCTCGAGCGGCAACTCACCTCACAACGGTGATTCAAAGCGGCAGGCCGACGTAGTTCTCCGCCAGGGAGGCGAGGGCGGCTCGGGAGGACAGCAGGTACTCCAGTTCCGCTTCCTGGATGCGGCGGTCGAAGCCGCTGTGCTCGGGGAAGTGGTGCAGGAGCGAGGTCATGGACCATGAGAATCGCTCCGCCTTCCACACGCGAGCCAGTGCGCGCCGCGAGTATTCTTCGAGGCCCGTGTCGGAACCCTCCCGGTAATGTCCGATCAGTGCCTGCCACAGGTAGTACACGTCGCTCGCGGCGAGATTGAGACCTTTGGCGCCGGTAGGGGGCACGATATGCGCCGCATCGCCCAGCAGAAAAACGCGGCCATGGCGCATGGGCTCCGCCACGAAGCTTCGCAACGGGGCGATACTCTTCTCGATCGATTGGCCGGTTTGCAGGCGAGCTGCTGCGGCCGGATCCAGACGACGCCCGAGCTCCTCATAGAAGCGTCCATCCGGCCAGTCCTCGACCCGATCGTCCACGCTGCATTGGAGGTAGAGCCGACTGAGCCTGCGCGAGCGCATCGAACAGAGGGCAAAACCCCGCTCACTGTTGACGTAGATCAGCTCGTCTGACACAGGCGGCTGATCGACCATGATTCCCAGCCACCCGAATGGATAAGTGCGCTCGTAAGAGATGAGCGCGCTCTGCGGAAAGCTGGAGCGGCTGACCCCATGAAAGCCGTCGCAGCCGGCAATGAAATCACAGTCGATGCTCCGTTCCTTGCCGTCATGTCGGTAAGTGACCCGCGGGTGAGAGCCGTCGATGCCATGGAGCCTCACGTCCTGCGCCTGGTAGACGGTGGTTCCGCCGGCACCCTGGCGGCCGGCCGCGAGGTCGCGGGTAATCTCGGTCTGGCCGTACACCACCACGCCGCACCCGATCAGCTCGCGGAAATTGACCCGATGCCGCGCGCCGGCAAAGGCGATCTCGATGCCATCGTGGAGGAGCGACTCGCGGCGCATGCGCTCGCCGACTCCAGCGGCATCCAAAAGCTCGGCCGTACCGGTTTCGATGATTCCTGCGCGGATGCGGCTGAGGACATGCTCCGCCGTTTGCCGTTCGAGTACGACGTTCGAGATACCCTCCTTGAGAAGAAGCTGCCCGAGCAGTAGGCCTGAGGGTCCGGCTCCAACGATGGCGACTTGCGTGCGCATGATTCGCTAAAATAGGCCGCAGCTTCCACTCGCACCATGGACGCAACTCCTCTGGGATTGGACTTTTGTGCAAACCGGCGCCCGCGCTCCCGTTCCTCGGTTCTTTCTCTATGGCGAGCCACCGCGCGATCCCGATGAGCGATTCGTCCATGTGGAGACGATCGCGGATCGCAGCCGGCTTTATGATTGGCGCATTCGGCCGCACGCGCACAGGAGCCTTCACCAGATACTGGTGATCTCGAGCGGCGGCGGCGAGATGCAGGCGGAAGCGCTACGCCACTCGTTCCAGGCGCCGGCGCTCCTCACCGTACCCGCCGGCGTCATACATGGCTTCACTTTCTCTCCGGAGACCGAAGGCTGTGTGGTTACCTTCGCGGAGACGCTTTTTCGAGACCTTGCGCGGCAGGAGCCCGCGTTTCGTCCGCTCTTCACGAGCGCGAGTTGTGCATCGCTCGCCGCCGATCCGGCCGAGGAGCAGGAGCTCGCCGATGCGCTGCCGAGGCTCAGGCGCGAGCTCGCCTGGCGGGCGCCGGCCAGCACCGCGGCGGTCATCGCGCGCCTGAGCACGGTCCTGGTGAGCGCCGTGCGCGCGCTTCATCAGCCTGCGACTCTGTTATCCGCTTCCGCGAACGCGCGAGCCGCCCTGGTGGCGAGGTTCCGCGAGAAGATCGAGGCGCACCTGCGCATGGGTCTGACGATTGCACAATATGCGAAAGCCCTCCACGTGACGCAGGCGAGACTGCGCGCCGCCTGCCTGGAGGTCACGGGGAAACCCCCGGTGCGCGTGCTCGAAGATCGCATGCTGCTCGAGGCGAAAAGGACGCTCACTTACACCAACATGACGGTCGCCGAGACCGCCTTTTATCTCGGATTCACTGACCCGGCATATTTTTCGCGCTTCTTCAGCAAGCTGGCGGGCGAGTCGGCGGCCGCGTTTCGTAAACGAGTGACGACTCCTTGACCACGCTATGCGTCGGGCTCGCCTGTTCCTGACAGCGAAGCGCGCGGCCGAGCTACTGCGTCACGATGAGGGCGTCGAGCGCCATCACCCCTTGGCCCGCCGGATAGGCGATCACGGGATTGAGATCGACCTCGCGGATCGAAGGCACATCCGATAGAACCTGCCCCAGTCGGACGATCAGGTCGGCAAGCGCGTCGAGATCGACGGCGGGGGAGCCCCGGTACCCACACAGCAGTGCACCGCATTGCAGTCGGCAGAGCTCCTCGATGACGGATTGGCGGCTGCGGCCCGGAAGGATCAACCTGACGTCCTGCAACAGCTCCGCCTGCACGCCGCCAAAGCCTGCGAGGAGCACCGGACCCCAGTCGGGGTCGTTGCGGCCGCCGATGATGAGCTCGACCCCGGGCCGGCCCATGGCCTCGACCAGTACGCCATCGAGCGCGAGGCCAGGGCGGGCGCCGGCGATGTTGGAATGCAGCCGTTGCCATCCCGCGGCCAGGACCTCCGCGTCTCTCAGGCGCAGCTCGACGCCGCCCGCATCGCTCTTGTGTGAGAGCTCGGCGGATTGCGCTTTCAACGCTACGGGATAGCCGAGAGAGTTGGCCGCCTCCACGGCCTCCTCGAGCGTATGCACCAGGCGGCCGGCCGGAAACGGGATTCCCAGCGGCTCGAGGAACGCCTTGGCGCGATACTCCGGAATGACGCCGGAGGGCAGGGGCGGGCCGCTGCGCGTGCTCGCCGCCGTCTCGGTGAGCGGCGCGTGCCCGACATTGGCGGCGAGGCGCGTTACCGCGCGAAGTGCCCGCTCCGGAGAGCGAAAGTAGGCGACACCGAGGCTGCGCAGCTCATCGATGTACTCCGCCGGCACTTGCGCGCCTTCATCGAGACCTGCAAGCACCACGAGCGTGTCGGATTTCAGCTGCCGCAACGCCTCCAGCACGGGAGGGAACTTGCGCTCCACGGTGGCCGCATCGGTCTGGATGATGCAGACCACGATCGCGCCAAAACCCTCGTCCGAGGAGAGCGCGAGGAGTGTGCGCCGATAGATGTCGGGATCGACCAACCCCTGGGCCGTGAGGTCGAGCGGATTGCTCACCGCGACGAAAGGCGGCATGGCCGCTCGCAGCGCCGGAGCGCTCGCATCGGTCAGCTCGGGTAGGGCGAGTCCCACCTGCTCGCAGAGATCGAGCGCCAGCGCTTTGAATGCGCCGGACTCGCCCATGACCGCGGCGCCCGCCCGCGCCGGTCGTGGCGAGCGGATGATGATCTCGAGGACATCCCCGAGCTCCTCCAGCGTCTCCACCATGATGACGCCTTCGCCCACGACTTTCGCACGCATGAGCGCGTAGTCGCCCGCGAGAGCGCCCGTATGCGTTGCCGCCGATTGACGCGCCGCGCTGCTGTGGCCCGGGTGCAGCAACACGAGTGACTTGCCGCTCCGGCCCGCCTGGCGGGCAAGGTCGAGGAAATCCCGCGGGCGGCGGAATTGCTCGATGATGAGTCCAACGGCCTTGGTCTGAGCGTCGGCAAGGAGGTGCTCGAGGTAATCCTCGACCCCGCTCGCCGCCTCGTTGCCCGTCGAAATGGAGTAGGAAACGCCTACCTTGCGGCCCGCGAGAATGGTGCCGAGCACGCAAGCCATCGCGCCACTCTGGCTGACGATACCGACCGCTGCACGGTCGCCGAGCGGGGTTGCCGGCGTTTGGACGAACGTGAGCGCGACGCCGTCTACATGGTTGACCAGGCCGAGGCAATTCGGCCCTTCGACCACCATGTCGTGCTCGGCTGCGATGCTCGCGATTTGCCGCTGCTCTGCCCGGCCAGCCTCGCCGCTCTCCGCGAATCCTGACGAGAAGATGACGACCGCACCGACTTTGCGGCGAGCCAGAGCCGCCACGGCATCCAACACGCCGGCACGGGGGATGGCGAGAACGGCAGCATCGACTCCGGGCGGCAGGTCATCGATGGACTTCATGCACGCGCGGCCGCCTATCTCCGTGCGGTTGGGATTGATGAGGTGGATGTCACCCTGGAAGTCGAGGCGCTGCAGATTCGCAAGCACCGAGGCGCCGAGGGCGCCCGGTGTGGCAGACGCGCCGACGATCGCAACCGAGCGTGGTCGCAGCAGTCGCTCGATCGCTTTTGGATCGAGCCGTGAAGCAGCCATTCAGCGCTTTCCGGAAGGCTGTCGCGACTTGTCGTAGGCCGCGAGTCCGGGCTTGTAGCTCTTCTCGTCGATGAACTGGTGAATACCTTCCTTGCGCCCCTGGTTGTCAAAGAAGTTGGCCGCCTCCTGGGCACGGATCAGATAGTCCTCGGCGTTGTCGTAGGTCATCTCGCCCACGCGCCGGATCGCGTCCTTGGCGGCTTTCAGTGCAACGGGATTCTTCTCGAGCAGCGTCTTCGCTACCGCGGTCACCCGTTCCTCCAGCTTCTCGCGCGGCAGCGCCTCATTGACCAGTCCCCACTCGGCGGCCGTTCGGCCGTCAATGGTCTCCCCGGTGAGCGCGTGGTACATGGCCCGGCGGTAGGAAAGGAGCTCGCGCGCGATCTTGGTCGCGCCACCGCCCGGAAGGATGCCCCAGTTGATCTCCGACAGACCGAACTGCGCGTCTTCCGCCGCGAAGGCCAGATCGCACGCGAAGAGCGGGCCATACGCGCCGCCAAAGCACCAGCCGTTCACCATTGCGATCGTAGGCTTGTGGTACCAGCGGAGTCGGCG